>JACRED010000034.1 GCA_016218415.1 Nitrosomonadales bacterium | reverse complement strand
GATACCACTGCCTGTGGCGCTGCCGTCCAGCGCGCCCAGCAGGGTGACGTTGAGTGCGCCGGTCTCGGCGCTGTAATCAGCCGTGTCGCTGCCCACGCCGCCATCGAGCAGGTTGCTGCCGGTGCCGCCGATCAGGGTGTCGTTACCGCTTTCCCCATACAATGAATCATTACCCCCCTCCCCCAGCAATGTGTCATTGCCAAGACTGGCATAAACCGTATCGTCTCCCGCGCCCGCCAGCACATAATCGGAGTTGCCCTGAGCGGGTAAAACAGTGACTGTTTGTCCGCTGGCATCGATATAGCTCAAGTCGGAGGGATTGGCTGCATCTGCTACCGCCAAACGCAATGTCTGGCTGATACTGGATGTCGCGCCGGCGGCATCCGTATAACCCACGACAAACTGCACATCGGCAGGAGGGACATGCACCGGATTTGCCGGGTCCGCATCGAAGGTTTGATACATCAACTTGATATCAAAACCGCTCTGGGTCACCAAACCATTCAGGGGCAATGACCACGTCCCGCTGCCAAGATCGGTCGCCCCCTCAATGGACCAACCAGCAGGTACATTTTGGATAGTGAGCGTGTCAACCGAGGTCAGGCTGCCGCTAACCTGAAAATTGATTATTTTGGCAAAGCCTTTGCCCAGATATTGCTCATAATCGGAATAAATCACGTCCGAACCTGCGGTGCCATGCAGCGTTTCCGACTTCATCTGCGCGGTTGGGCTGGGATCCCTGAAGGAGGTTAAATCACCCCCGCCGCCATAAATGTTGTTGCCACTCTGCCCCTGCTGTACCGCATTAAAAATACTGATGAACAGTTTGGGTTCAAACAAGGACGGCGGAGAGCTGGACGAAGGCGGAGAAAACAGGGAGGGTGGAGAAGGCGGTGTCGATGCAACATTGGGGTTGGGGGGGGTGGGGAAGCTATCCGTCTTGTCAGAAGTTCCTTTCTGAACCATTTGCTGGATGACATCCGCTACGGCTTCGGCATTGGTGGGCGCCAATCCTTCAGCCACCGCCTTTTCGGTCTGCTGCGCCTGATCCTGATAATCTGCATCTTGCTGTTCAGAGCTGCTGTTGGAGTTTTTTTGCTGCTTGTCGGAATCCGCTTTTTCAAATGGAAGGAAGCTGGACAAAGCTTGTATCGAGGTGTCGCCGAGATTGATATTGCCGACCTCGTCCATCAGGGCGCCCAGGGAAATTTTCGCCCCGTTGGCAAACAAGACCTCGGACGGGTGATCACTCATCGCATCCATGGCGGCGTTAACCAGAACGATGCGCGCGCCGTTTTTCAGGAACAGCACGAAATCGACGTCGACAACTTCGACGTGCGCAACATCGGCGCGCACAATGCCCAGCTTGAATACGCCGGCTTGTGCCTCGACTACGCTGACATTTTCATTTTTCGACGTTCCGGCCACTGCTTATCCCTCAGACATCACCATATATTAAAGCCCAAGCCACTTCCCTTTATACCCGCTGCCAATTTAGCCTTCCTGCGCAAGCACTGTCAAACCCTTTCATCGGTGCGATTCCCCCATCTATCAACGGGGCTCGCGAAAAGCATCAAATGAGAAACGGCTGAGCGGTGACAGGACATATTGCAACACGGTACGACGTCCGGTGACGATATCGGCAGTGACCGGCATACCAGGCATGATCGGGTTATCCAGGTACGAGGCCGGGACGGCTTCGACCTCCAGCTCCACGTGATAAAAGCGATTGCCGCGCTCGTCGCTCACCGTATCGGCGCTGACCTCAGTCAAACGGCCGTGCAAAGTGCCGTATATGCCGAAATCATAAGCGCCGACCTTGATATTGGCCGGCAATCCGGAGTGCAGTTCGGCACGGTCATTGGGACGCACCTGGGCTTCGATCACCACGCGCTCATCGGTGGGTGTCAACTCCATGACGGGTTCGCCAGCCTTGACCACCCCGCCTATGGTATTGATATAGATCCGGTTGACGATACCATTGACCGGGGAGCGAATATCGGTACGCGTCACCCTGTCCGACTCTGCGCGCAAACCTTCGCCCGCGCTGTCGATATCCATCTGTGTGGTGCTTAATTCGGCGCGCGCCTCAGAACGGAAGCGTGCCAGCACCTCACCGCGCTTGGCCTCGGCCTCATGTATGGCCGCGCGCAATCTTGGCAGTGCAGACTCGGCTTCGCCGGTCTGGGTCAATAACCGCTGCACCCTGCCTTGCGCCTCGAGCAACTCCAACCTGGAGGCGGCATTTTTGGCAATCAATTCCGTGACTATGGCAAGCTGGTGGCGCGCAATCTCCAGTTCCGCCTCCAGACTCTTCCTGCGGTTCTCCGACTCGGATATTTCAGCCGTTTTCTGGCGGATCTGCTCCTGGAAAATCTCGGTTTCCTGCGTGAGTTTCTGGCGCCGCGCAACAAACAAAGCCTGCTCCGCCCCCTGGGTTGCAACGTCGTATTCCACGCCCCGCTTGAAATCCGGCTTGCCGGCACCCTCGGCTTCGGCCCTGAGCCGGGCTGCGCGCGCCTGCAACGCAGCGATCTTGATCTTGCGTTCACCCAGCTGGGAATTGGCCCGGGTATCTCCGATGACGACCAGCAAGTCCCCTTTCTTGACCAGCGAGCCCTCGCGCACAACCATGGAAGTAACGATACCGCCTTCCAGATGCTGGACGATTTGCGCCTTGCCCGCCGGGATAACCCTGCCTTCGGCATGCACCACACGATCCACCTGGGCTAACGCCATCCAACCCACACTCAGCACCAACACGCTTAACGCCAATATGATCAGGACTCGCGGCCTGGGCAAAGAGGCTCCTCGAACATGCTGCCGGTTACGCGCGAACATCGCCTACGGTGCAGCCCGCTGCAATTCAATCAGAACACGTCCGTCCGGATCGTTCTGGTCGCGCTTGTCATGCCCCAGCACCTTGCTTTCAATGCGCCCCTTGTCCACGCCTTTGCTGATCAGGTAATTCCGGATCGCCACGGCGCGGAAGAATGACAGGCGCTTGCCTTCACTGTAGGTCTCCGGCCCCGGAACAGCATTCAGACTGGTTTTGATCGGCTGTCCTGATGCGAGCATGGGTGCGATTGCCTTATCAAGCGCCTGCTTCGCTTCATCATCCAGCTCGACAACGCCTGCGGGAAATCTGATGGTGATGGATGAGCCCGCTGTCGTTGCTGTTGCCGATATTTTTTCCTTTTTAAGCACCGGCGTTTTTTTCTCGCTGACCTCAACACGCTCCTTGATCTGGCCAGCTTGGGATAATGCGGCTTGCAGCGCTTTGCGCGTCTCTTCCAGATCCTTCTGGACCTGTTCCAGCTCCGACTTGGTCGCCGGACACAAAGCCTCTATCTTGGATTGCGCCACCTTGGATGAAAGATAAAACAGCGCCAGCACGAAAATCACCATGACGAACACCAGCGTCAACACCAGATTGCTGAGTGCATCGACAAAGCCAGGCCAAAAATTCGGTTCTCTTCCGTTTTCCATAATTGTTTCGTCGATGCGTTCGATATTCAGCGCAACGCGACGATCCCCTCCTGTAATTTCCCCATGTTACGCAGCATCTGCAGACTCGCAGTCGCTTCCGCTATCAGCAAACGCGCCAATTCCGTGCGCGAGTTGTACTGGCGCTGATAGGCATCCAGCACATCCAGCAGGGAGCGGTTGGCGGCGAACAGCTGCTCGTTGAAGGCCGCCAGCACGATGTCGTTGGACTCCATCTCCTGCTTGACCCCGTTCACCCGCCCGTTCACGGCACGCAGGGCGTTAAAGTTGATGCGCAATGACTCTTCCAGCTTGCGCTGGATATCCTTTGCGCGATATTCATATTCCAGCCGTTTGGATGCCAGCGCTTTGGCCTGCATCATGTCCGCGCCGCCATTGAGCAGATTCCAGCTCATCACGAACATAGCGCGCTTGTCATCCTGGACCGGATAAAGGGTGCTGTTCGGAATCGGATCGCTGGCGACTATACCCCCGGCGTTGTAAGTGCGGACGGCAGAAAGTTCGATGTCAAATTTCGGCGAAAATCTGCTCTGCATCGCGCGCCGCTCCTGCGAGACCGACTCCATATCGCGCAATGCCGCCTGCAATTCAAAGTTATTCTGAATCGCAGCCGCCATCGCAGTATCGAAATCTCTGGGTAATACGGGCAACAGGTTTTCCGGTATGGCCACAGAAGTCGGCACGACACCCGTCAGCCGCTTGAACTCCACCAGGCCGGATTCATACGCGCCTTTTGCCTCGATCACCGCCGACGCGGTATTGAGGACCCGCCCCCTCACCCGCTGCATATCAGCCTTGGTCGCCCCACCCGCCTGGACGCGCGCGTTCATGTATTCCAGAAGCTTTTTCAGCTCCGTTTCATAGTTCTCCGCCATGACGACGGAAAGCCGCAACTGGATCAGCTTCAAAAAACTGACCAGCGTGTCATAGGCGACGCGCTCTTGCGCATTACTCAGGTTGTTCTCCGCCGCTTTCAGCAGCAGATTCTGCCGCTGGCGCTCAAAATAAGCGGGCAGGTCCATCAACGTCTGGCGGACGGTCACCTGGCTATCCTTCCGGTTATGCGTGTCATGTGCCAGACGATCGAAATTCGGAAGTTTGGTTACCGAAGAAGGACTGGATGACTCGCGACCGGCATTGATGCGAATATCAACATGCGGCAACATCGCCCCCAGTGACGCAGTCGCCAAATACTCGGTGGTATCCCGATGCGCGGACGAGGCGGCCACATCATTGCTGTATCCAAGCGATAGCGCCATGGCATCAAACAGTGAGAGGTTTTCCACACGCGTCACGCCTGAGTCAAGCTGCGACAGGAATTCAGCGGGCGGCAAGGCAACCGTCAATGACTTGTTCATCTCCGCCAGCAGTTTTGCGCGCGCCTTGCCCAGCGCAGAAATATCCCCGACTGCAGTTTCTTTTACGGGTGCAGGCAATCCGGCATTCCCCTGTTCGGCAAATGCCGGCGAATTACCCATGCAGACTGATGCCCACAGGGCAAACCAGTAAAAACCGGACAGAATTCTGGCGCTCACCTGCTAATCCCGACTTGCTGGCATGTCAAACTGCGTCACGCCTTGGGCTTGCCAGAGCCTGAACCGCTGTCGGCGGGAGATTTTTCGACCTTCCCCTCCTTGTGCTGCCGCAGCGCGTCCTGCATTTCTATACGCATATCACTGACCACCGATTCACGAAGGTTCTTGACCTCCTCGACCAGAGCCTGGCTGGTGGCTACGCTATTGGCAAGCACATGGGCAATTCTGGTCAGGGATTGTTGCAAACCGCCTATTTCGGACACCAGACGTTGCGAATTGACAAGTTGGCTCGTAACCTCCGACTGCAATTGACGACTCTTCTCCGCATCGTGCAACATCTCCGCGATACCCATCTTCAGTCCGCCAAAAGTCTGCGTGACGGACTGGGACATCATGCGCGTTGACTCTTCCTGATTGTGCGACGCAATCGATAGCTCATTGAGGCGGCTGTTGATTTCGGTCAGCAAAGGCACCATCTGTGTGGAGACGGGTTGCATTTCCAGCATGAATTTTCGCAGCATGCTGATCTCGTTGAACATTCCGCCGCGTATCTCATTCTCTTTCTCAACCAGCGAAATCAATGAGTTGCGTATCATGTCCTGCGACCCGGCAGAACTGGACAGTATCTGCTGCATTTGTTCGCGCTGCTTCAGCAGGACTTCCGAGAAGCCACCCAGCCTTTGTGTCACGCCATTCAATGCAGGCAACAGATTGGCGAAGTTGGCGCTGTTTTCCGTCGCGGCGCTCGCCAGCACCTTGATCTGCCCCATGAACTGCTCGGTCGCCTGCCGAGGGATGGAACTATCCCGGAGCAGGGAATTGGTTTCGGTTGCCGCCTCCACCTGTTTCTGCATGGCGGTATTCAGCTCAGACATGCGTTGCTCCAGAGTTTCCAGCTTTTGCATGACGCGCAATTGCGCTTCCAAGCCCTTGTGGAATAATTGATTGGACTCGTGCTGCTCCCTGATCAGATCCTCGGAACGCCTCTCCGGGGCGTTCGCTCCGCTACTCTGTGCCGCACGACCAGTCCGCCTGTCCTTGATCATCTGGTTGATGGCATGGCGCAAACCGGTCAGAAACTCTTCGGTGCAGCGCCGCACGGCAACCATGGTCAAACCGAGGCACAGCGATCCCAGCAAACCGAACATCGAAGCACTGAAAGCCGTACCCATCCCCTGGAGAGGTTTGGTCAGATCGCTGATCAAGCCCATGAAAGACTTGTCGATATCCTGCATGTCCGAGGTGGCGAACCCCCCGATCATGTTGCCGATCTCGACCAATGTTTCCAGAATACCGATGAAGGTACCCATCAAACCGAGCGCGACCATAAAACCAACCATGAATTGCGCCAGTTCCTGGCGCGAATCCAGCGTGACATGCAACGAGCGCAGCCCCGCTTCAACAGCCGCCACCGGGCGCCCGTCAGCACCGTCGGCAGTATGGGCCAGATGATCGCAAACCAGCCCGATGTCGGACGCACCCATCTCGGGATCCTTGAGCACTTCACTCATCTCTTCGCCCTGCTGGATGCGCTGGACGAACACATCTGCCCTCTTCGATTGGCGGCGTAAACTCCATATCAACTGATGCATGATCAGCACACCAACCAGCATCATTCCGAGAATAATCGCATTCAATGCGAAATTGGTCTCGATGGCGAACATCACCAGCCGCTTGAAATAAAAACCGCCCGCCAACAGCACGAGTGCCGGAATAAATGCGTAAATTTGATAGCGCAACAGGTTTTTCATGATGAACTGCCCACCAATTGATATGTTGTCATTCCCAATCCCCGATTTTTCAAACGCTTAAAACAGCTCCGTCCCGCTATCCCTCTATCCCCAAGCGCAAGCAAACTAACGGACCCAAACAAAAATTTAAAGCCCTGCCAGCCTTGCCACAAAAAAGCCTGCTCAGACCTGACAGCAGGCTTACTATCCATGCAGCGCATTCCCCCGCCACAGAGGGTTACAACAACACTGGGAGACTAACGTTACACTGATCCAGCCCCGCCAGAATACCTGAAATAACCCTAAAGGATTATACTCGAATTGCAGTTTCGTAAACCTTGCTTTGCTGATGAATATCGTTGCGCAGCCACCATCGAAATGCCGCTAATTTTCATCATGATAGGATGCAGCATAAGGTAACATTGCGCAATCATGATGTTCCCGATCGCCGACCGTTTCATCCCCGAGGGAAAAGGAACGCCCCAAATTCAAACAACAACGCTGGGCGTTTTCATTATTTTGCTGTGCAATCCGCCCGCACTTGCAGCCCCTCCCTCCCTCGAATTACCGATACGCTGCTCGATTGGGCAGGATTGTTACATCCAGAATTACTTCGACCATGACCCGGGCCCAGGCTGGAACGATTATGCATGCGGCCATCTTGCTTACGACGGACATACCGGCACCGATTTCCGGCTGCCTGATCTGGTCGCAATGCGTCACGGTGTAGCTGTGATTGCTGCGGCAGACGGCATTGTCGCCGGGTTGCGCGACGGCGAACCGGACATTCCGGTACTGATGCGGCCCGGAGAGCCGGATACCGGCACGCGCGCGGCAGGTAACGGGGTGCGCATCGATCACGGCGATGGGTGGGAAACACAATACAGCCACATGCGACAAGGATCGATTGCAGTTCGCGCAGGCCAACAGGTGCATGCCGGAGAGCGGCTGGGGATGGTGGGACTGTCCGGCAATACGGAATTCCCGCATGTCGATTTCTCCGTCAGGCATCACGGTCACGCGGTCGATCCGTTCGCGCCGTCCGGTCTAAGCGCCTGTGCAGCGGGCAGCGATTCATTATGGAAACCGGAAATCCTGAACACTCTGCGTTATATGCCCACCGGAATTTTGCTGGCCGGATGGGCCGGCGAAGCACCCGACCCGAACAAAGCGCGCAACGGCAAATATGCTAACCCGCGCGCCGATGCCGCTGCGCTGGTGTTCTGGATAGAAGTCTTCGGGGTGCAGGCGGGCGACCAGCAAACTCTCGAAATGCTGGACCCGCAAGGCAGACGAATGTTGCTGAATGAATCGACCTTACCCGGCAACAAAGCCACCTGGTTCAGCTACGCGGGTAAACCCCGCCCGCCGCGAGGCTGGATGAAAGGCGCCTACCGCGCCGAGTACCGCCTGAAAAGGAAGGGCGCAACTGTCGTCACAACGGCACGCGAATTGAAAATCCCCTGAAACTTCAGCCACCCTCTCCATCGCAAATCCGCTGCACAAGCGAAAAATGTTATGATTTTTCCGCTGACAAAAATGACTAACCATCCCACGCCCGACTGACTCTCATGACCAAAGAAAAATCGCCCGCAAAAAAATCTCCCGACACGGCCACGGCGAATAACCCGAACGAACCAGCCGATACACAGGATGTACAACACATCACCACCGGGTTCAACACGCTGTCGAAGTGCCGCCACGGCTGGATGTTGTACCACACGGCAGACCAGTACATAGGCCGCGGACTCAAAAAATACGGCGAATTTTCCGAGGGCGAGGTCGCGCTGTTCCGCCAGGTGTTGCACCCCGGCGATCTGGTGGTCGAAGCCGGCGCCAATTTCGGCGCACACACGGTGGCAATGGCGCAGCTGGTGGGCGCAAAGGGACTCGTCATCGCCTTCGAACCGCAGCGGCTGGTGTATCAGGCGATGGTGGCGAATGTGGCCCTCAACTCGCTGACCAATGTGGTGACGCTACAGGCAGGTTTGGGAGCGCAGCCCGGCACCATCAAAATCCCGGTGCTCAACCCGGCAAAGGGACATAACTTTGGCGGCTTCAATATCAGCAACCATCACGCCGGGGAGAATGTACCCGTGCAAACCATAGACAGCCTGAACCTGAACCGCTGCCGCCTGATCAAGGCCGACGTGGAAGGCATGGAATGCGAGGTGCTCGAAGGCGCGCGCAACACCATCGCGCGGCTGAAACCCATCCTGTACGTGGAGAATGACCGCAAAGAACATACGCAACGCCTGATCGCGCTGATCCAGTCATTCGGTTACCGGTTGTGGTGGCACCTGCCGCGCATGTACAACCCGGACAATTTCCGGGGCGACAAGGAAAACCTGTTCGGCAACATCGTGTCGGTGAACATGCTGTGCCTGCCGAAGGAAGTACAGACCGTGATCGATCTGCCTGAGATCAGGACGCCGGAAGATGACTGGCGGAAGGCGGGAAAAGCCTGATTTTAGAAGTGCGGGGTAGTCGTAGCTCACTTGCTTCACGACCTGGCTCTGAATGAAAACGGCAAAGCAAATTCGCCGGGTCTGCCCGGCGAAATTTATTTGAATCACTGCATCAAACAAATCATCGCAGCCCTTCTGCCCACTCCCGCAACTCCGCTTCCGCCCGCGCAAACAATTCCTCCCAGTCGCCCACCTTGCGCTGCCTGAGCAGTCGCATGTTCGGATACCAGGGCGTGCGCTCATCGCTGCCCCATAGCCAATAGGGACGGCTGCCGAGCAACACCCACACCGGGCGACCGAGCGCGCCGGCGAGATGCGCGGTGGCGCTGTCGGTCATGATGACCAGGTCGAGCATCTCCAGCGCGGCTGCGGTGCATTCGAAATCCAGCAGCAGCGTGGAAAGGTCGGTGACCATGGACTGCAAGCCGAGCTTTTTCAGCTCCTCCTGCGGCGGGCCTTTTTGCAGGCTGAACAGGCGCACGCCGGGCACGGCGGCGAAGCGCAGGAAATGCTCCAGTTCCACGGCGCGGTAGGCGTTGCCCTTGAACGTGACGCTGCCCGACCAGACGATGCCGACGTTGAGCTGGCCCTTTTTCTTCTGCAACAAATTCGCGAACATCGCATGACCGGTAGGATCGGCCTTCAGATACGGCTGTTGCGCAATGGCTTTGGCGTCCGGCACGAACAGCCCCGGCAGACTCATCATCGTCAACTGAAAATCGTAGGGTTCCGGCGCTTGCGTGCCCTTGGCGAACATGCCGTCCACCCAGTTGTTCTTGCCGAGCAGACGCATCACCTCCGGCTGGCACTCCAGCAACACGCGTCCGCCCAGCGCTTTCACCTGCGGCAGGAAGCGCACGGCCAGCAGCGTGTCGCCGAAACCCTGTTCGGCGATCAGCAGCAGCGTCTTGCCCGCGAACGGCTCGCCGTTCCAGCGCGCGCCTTTGCGCGGATAGGGACCCGCCTCCTTCAGTTTCCAGCGCGATTCGTAATCGCGCCAGCCTTCCTTGTATCGCCCCAGCGCCAGCAGCGATTGCGAGCGGTCCCAGCGCGCATTGTGATGGTTCGGCGATTTTTCCAGCAGGCGGTCATACACCGTCACCGCTTCTGCGTGGCGGCCCGCGCCGCGCAGGGCAACCCCGAGATTCTGCAGAACGAGCAAGGGGTCGCCCTTCATCGCGAGCGCCAACTCATGGCACGCCACCGCCTCCTCGCAGCGGTCGAGGTCGCTCAACACATTGCCCAGATTGGTGCGCAAACCGGCATCGGCCTGCCCGCCGCAATCCAGTGCGCGCCGGTAACAGGCCTCTGCCGCCTCGGCATGTTTGGATTCGCGCAGGAAGATGCCCATGTTGTTCCACAGCGACGGGTCGAGCGGATTGAGTTGCAGCGCGCTGCGTAACAGCGTCCTGGCTGCCTGCACATTGCCGCTGTTGAAGCCCGCCGTGGCACGGTCGCGCAATTGGCGCGCCTGCGCGACCGCTTCATCCTTGGCGGGCGGCTGGCCCGGCCTGTCCTGCAGCAGCACATCCAGCGCCTCCCCCACCGCCGCGAACACGCTGTCCCAATCGCCGGGAGCCGGTTGGCGGAACAGACGCATGCTCGGATACCAGGGCGTATCGTCCCGACCCAGCATCCAGCGCCAGTCCGGCGCATAGGGCAGCAGCAGCCAAGTCGGCTTGCCGAGCGCGCCGGCCAGATGCGCGACGGCGGTATCCACGGTGATCACCAGATCGAGTTCCGCGATCACCGAGGCGGTCACCCCCATGTCGCGCAGATGCTGGCCGAGCGGCGTGATCAGCACATCGCCGCCGCATGCCGTCAACGCCGCGCCGGGCTTGCCCACCTGCAAGCCGAACATCTCCAAGCCGCGCCGGCCCGCGAGCGGCAGGAATTGCTCGACTGTGCAATCGCGGTTGCGGCTGTTGTTATGTTTCGGGTTGCCCGCCCAGGCGATGCCGATGCGCATCCGGCATCCCGGCGATGGCGGCGGCAGGTGCCGCTGCGACGGCACCTGAAGATAAGGCACATGCGCGGGAATGTTGTCCAGTTGCGTGCCGAACAGATCCGGCAGGTCGAGCAGTGAAACATGGCAATCGAATTCGGGGCGCACATTAGGCTGCACCAGCGTCACGCCGTCCATGCCGCGCAACAGCGGGTGCAGCGCCGGATCGCAGATCAGCAACACGCGCGCGCCCTTGGCCGCCAGCATCGGCAAATAGCGCGCAAAATGCAGCACATCGCCCAGCCCCTGCTCGGCATAAACCAGTATCGTCTTGCCGACCGCGTCGCCGCCCCACCAGTACGGCTGGGGGAACTTGCGCGGCTGGCATGCCGGCAGCTTCTGCCGCCAGCGATATTCGGCGAAGCCTTCCAGCAATTCGCCGCGCAGCATGTGGATCAGCGCAATGCCGAGATGCGGCCAGGGATCTTCCGGCATCATCGCCTGCGCTTTTTCCAGCAGCGGCCTGGCCTCATCGAAGCGCTGCAAACTGAGCAGGCATTGCCCGGACAGCAAGATCAGATTGGCATCCTGCGGCGATTTCGCCAGCCCCTCTTGCGTGACGGCGAACGCTTCCTCATAACGCGCCAGGCGATGCAGGGTCCGGCCAGTGTGGCGGTAAATGACAGGGTCGTCCGGCACCTGGGTCGCCGCCCGGCGCAACACAGCCAGCGCCGCCTCCAGCGAGCCTTCGTCCAGCAGCGCTTCCCCCAGCGCAGTTTGCGCTGCGCCATCGCCGGGCGCCAGCGTCACGGCCCGATCCAGCAGTTTTGCCGCCTGCAGGAACCTGCCCTGCTTTTTCATCAGCTCACCCAGCACACGCAACGCGCGCACATCCTCCGGGTCGGCTTCGAGCGCCGCCATACAAGCCTGCGCCAGCTTCTGCGGATCGGAAGCCGGGTTGGCAGACTTGGCGGATTGTTGTTGCGCTGGCGTTTTCTGTTTGGACATGGTGTGAGATTTATTGGACTACCGGGAAGGTGTCATGCGGTTGCAGGATTTTCAATCGAGCCTGAGCAGCCACCATTGATTTATTTAAGGGCAATCATGGAATGCGAAACATACGAAAATCACCCCAAACCAAAATAGAATATAAATCTCGAATGGCACATACATTACTAACAAAATCACTTTCCTACTCACGGAAATATTAAGGGTGTCTATTGCCGCAATACCTATGCCTAATGAGAGGCCCCAAGAGAGGCCTCCAAAAAGATAAGGGGGCAATTCCAAAAGCCATAAAGGAAGTATGACCGAAAGCCAATTAGGTAATGAAATTGGCAAGCGTGCGAGTAGAGAACAGAGAACAATAATCAACATAGGACAGAGAATCGCGACAACAAACACTTTCCCTTTATCTATAAGCACGGCACCCCCGATTTTCGCTCTCATTGCTCTCCCCCGTGAGTCATCGCCCCATTCCTGCCGCCAGAAAATCTGCGTCAATCTGCGTAATCTGCGGACAGCTTTTGGCGCAATCGATAGCGACAATCGATAGGGTCAGACTCCATCGTTCCCGCCTAAGAAAAGTATTCTGCATCTATATCCCTTGCATGGTGCAACACGCGAACAACCAGCAATCCATCGCCATCGGGCAAATAGAAAATGAGGTATGGCGTGCGGGTCGGCAAGCTGCGCAATCCTTCGGCCAGTTCCGGGCGCGCTCTGCCCATCTCCGGCTGTGCGCCCAAGAGCGTGGTCGCTGCCTGGATAACATCCAGTATTTTGTCTGCTGCCGTGAGATTTTCTTCCGCGATTGTCACCCACAATTCCAGCAAGTCTGTTTCTGCCGAATGGGTGAAGCGGATGCGTGGCATCAGGCGGCCTTGCGGTCTTTGAGTAATTGGCGGCCTTGTTGTTTCAGGCTGGCAAAATCGATTTCTTTGGTACGTCCGTTTTGGGCATCGCCCAACCCTTGTGCGATATCCTGGCGCAGGCTGTCAAGTTTTGCCGTTTTGACATCCTCATAGGCTTCGAACAAGTTCAACGCTTCGCGGATTACTTCGCTTGCCGATCCATACTTGCCAGACTCAACGCGCTGGCGGATTCGTTCTTCCAGTTCGGGTGGCAAAGCTACGTTCATGGACATGGCTGGTCTCCTAAGATTTCTGGCTGAAGTATGGCAGTTTGCGGAATGAATTTCCATCGCTTCCTCCTCTCTGCCTTGCAGACAGTTACTCCGTACTGTCGGGTTGAAACCCGACCAACAAAAATGTTACCCCACCAGCACCCTCTCGCGCGGCCCGTCGGCGACGATGCGCCCGCCTTCGACGACGATCAATCGGTCCAGCACCGCCAGCATCACATGGCTGTGCGTCGCCACCACCAGCGTCTTGCCTGCGGAGAATTCGCGCAGGTGCGCCGCAATCGCCTTTTCGCCGGCGACATCCAGCCCGGCTGTCGGCTCGTCCAGCAGCAGGATGCCGGGCGACATCACCAGCGAACGGGCCAGCGCAACCGCTTGCCGCTGCCCGCCGGAAAGGTTGACGCCGCGCGGCTCTATCATCATCCCCAGATTCAATTCGCCACGGCGGATGTATTCCTGCAAACCCGCCACATCCAGGGCGCGCGTCAGCGCCTCGCGATCGGCGAATTCCGCGCCGGCCAGAATATTTTCCTCCAGCGTACCCTCGAACAAAATGGGCTCCTGCGGTTTGTAGGCCAGCCAGCGGGCGCGCGACCAGGCATCGTGCTGGCGCACCGCCACGCCGTCCACCAGCACCTCGCCGGTCGATGGCCGCACCACACCGGCCAGACAACGCATCAGCGTGGTCTTGCCGGAACCCGGACGGCCCAGCAGCCCGACACGCTCGCCCGGCTCGATGTTGAAGGTCAATCCGTCCAGCGCCAGCGGGCCGTCCGTCTTGAAGCGGTAGCCCAGACGCCGCACCGTGATCCGCCCTTCGAGCGGGCGCGGCGCAACGCTCTGCGGCGCTGCCGGTGTTTCGCCGTTATCACCCAGCAGATCATCCAGTTCCTTTCCGGAGCGGCGCATTTCTTTATAGCGCGTGAACAACACCGTCACCGATGCCAGCGACATCATGCTGCGGCTGGCCAGCATCGTGCAGGCGATCAGGCCGCCGGTGGTCAGCGCGCGCGCCTCGATCTGGTAGACGCCGGCCACCAGCGTGCCCACCGTTGTCAACATCATCCAGAAGTTGCTGCTGACCCCGCCCAATGCGGTCCAGAAGCGCCCTCGCGCGCCCGATGATGCCGCCGCCTCGCTTTCTTCCTGCCAGCGGCGCGCGACCGGCACACGCAGCAGACTGGTCTTGAGCAACTCGCCTTCGGACAGGATTTCCGCCAGCAACGACACCTTGGAACCGGCGGCTTTGCGCGACTGGCTGCCGTAATCGCGGGCCGGCATCGCGCATACCGCATGCGAAATCACCATCAGGATACCCGTCACCATGGGAACCAGCGCCACCCAGCCGCCGACGATCCACAAGGCCAGCATGAACAGCAGATAGAACGGCAGGTCGGCCACCGACAGCAGATAGCTGGAGGTAATGAAGTCGCGCGCCGCCGCCAGCTCCTTGTATTTGTTCAATACCGCGCCGACCGGCGGCAACACGGCGGCATCATGGTGCAACATGCGGCGCAGCAATGCGCGATCCAGCATCACATCGGAATTGCCGGCGATATGCTCAACGTACCAGGCACGTATGGCGCGCAAGCTGAAATCGAGGATTGCAGCCAACACCATGCCTATAGCCAGCGCCCAAAGCGTCTCCGAAATACGGTTGCCGACGATCCGGTCATATACCAGCATCGAAAACACGGGCGACAACAGCGCGATGAAATTGATGGCGATGCCCGCCAGCAGTATCTCGGCATACTGCGGCCAATAGGCGCGCAACGGGATCAGGTAGGAGAGCTCGGCACGTCCTTGCTTGCCGAGTTGTTTGTTGGCGGAAGCCAGCTGGTGCAATACCAGCGCCTCGCCGGCGTAACGCGCGGCAATTTCAGCCGGCGGCGCATCGCTGGGCTGGCCGTCTGAACGCAGAAAAACCGCATTGCGCCCGCCCCCCTGAAATGCCAGCGCCGCATAACCTTCTGCCAGCTTGATCAGCACCGCCGCCGCTGGTGACTCCAGTATCTGTTCCAGCGGTGCGGTCGCATGAGTCGCCTGCAAACCCTGCGGCGCAAGAAACAAGTTCAGCTCCGGCAATGGTGGAGCGGTGTCAGTACCGCCATCATCCTGCCACAGCGTATCGCACTCCAATGCCCTCAGCGCCGCATTCAAGGACGACCCGAAACCGGATATCAGTTTGATTTCATCACTCACAGGCATTCATCCGAAAAATATCATCCAGGAACAGCGAATAGAAGCAAGGCCTGCGATTGTAAAACATTTTCGGCAGGACACATCTTCCGTATTGACTTGCAAGATACCGGGAAGATAGGAAACCAGATTGAACGGCTACAAAGCGAAAAATCACAGCGTAAAAATGAAAAAGGGCTAAGCATTTCTACCTAACCCTTTATTTATTTGGTGCGCCCGGAGCGATTCGAACGCCCGACCCCTTGGTTCGTAGGGGCTTGTTGTAACCAGTTGTTTTTATTAACAAACAGCAACTTACAGCGCTTGCCATTTTTTTGTATCAACTGCACCAAATCTCACTCGCATCATGCGCAACGTGAGCGAGACACATACAGACCAAAACTCGCCGCAGTCTGGTTTATCCAGTCTGCGACAACGCCCCGCGCAAGAGCATCGCTGTTGTGCCAGTTAAACCGCCACAGTCTGGCCGCGCCAGTCTGTGTCCATAACCTCACAAGTGCGCATGCATTTGTGGCCGTTCGTTCTCGCTACAATCCGAGTTCGCTGTGCGACCCGATACGCACCAACCGTAAATGCTCATCGTCCGGCTTGCTGTAAATCAGCACCAGGTCTGGCTTGATATGGCAATCCCGGAAATCTTTCCAATTGCCGGTCAGCACATGGTCGCGGTATCGCTCTGGCAAGGCCAGATCATTTGCCAGTAACTTCGCGACCTCGATAAAATCTTCGTTCAGTGTCGCGCGATGCTGGCCTTTCGATTCGCGCTTGTAATCCCGCTTGAATTGATTTGTCCGCTCAATCGTCCGCATTCAAGTCAGCCATCAGATCGTCCACGTTTTTAAACGATTTCCTCTTGCCAGCACGGCGTGCTTCTTTCATCGCTTGGATGGTCACAGCGTTAGGAATCAGCGGCCCAAACGGCAGCGCTTTTTCTCGGGCGATACGGGTCAGCATGATGCGAAAAGCATCGGAAACAGTCAGCCCCATTGCCGCCAGAACAACGGAAGCCTCTTCTTTGATGTGCTCGTCAATACGCGCACGGACAACGGTGTTAGTAGCCATATTTATACCCCTTCAAAGTTGGGCTACATTGTAGCTCAATTATTGCAAACGTCAATGCTAATCTTCTACGTGGGCTTGGTCGGCTTTTGTTTCTTTCCAAAATATTTCGATGCTTGATTGAGTTCCCAATGTTCGTGCATTGTCGGAAATGGATTACGTGCCGCCAGGCGAAGCACTCTCTCGAGAACTTGGACAATAGGACGATTCTCAATTTTCCGCTTCGTTTGCCCTGACAGCATATGCTTGACTAATATTTCATTCAGTTCAACCTTGGGAAGGTCGTAATTGGCTCGTTGTTGATATAGCCTCGTTAGACTCGCCCCCGGATTTTTCGAAGATTTGCAGGCCATTACATCAGCAGAAGAAAAACTCGCTCGGCCTTGCGCCAGCTCATTTAGTGTCATTGCTATTTCGCCACATGAAAAATTATCGAACTCAAAAGAATCGCTCCATATTCGAATGTATTCTGGTCGCGTCACATAGCGCTGTTTACTCAATTTGGATTTGGCCTTTCTCGCCTCGTCCTTTAACTTGTGAGCAAAATTTTCATTATCGAGCACAAGGAAGGTAAATGTCTGATGGTGATGCAAGTAATCAACAAGTCTGAGAATCGCGCGAAACCGATCTTCTTTCTTCGTGCCGGTAGCAGTGCCCACACCATGCAACGTGATGATCTCAATTCCATACGCACCAATTTGGATGCCGAAATACTCGTTTAGAATTTTCAGAATTGCCGCTTCTTCACTTTCACCTTCCACGAATAAAGAAAGTTTTGGTTGAGGATTAAGCCCGTAGCGATTAGCGACAAACTCAAGATATCGCCGTGTATCCTGACGTACTTCCAGTTCCGGCATATGGATAATGACCGTCCTTCCAACTTCATTCGGATGCGGCAGTTCTTCCCCATATAAATCTTTATGCAGAAGTCTCAGCATGTGTGCGCCAGCACGCAATGTCTCTGCCCGCAAGGCATCCCCTTTTAACCTCTTGCGTTCCTGGATAGAAACAAACTGTGTAAGTTGATACCAGTTATCAAGAGGATCACAGGATGATTGCTCCAAAGCTAAAGTCACATAGGCATGGCGTAGTTTCTCTGGAGTTAAACCGAAAAGATATTCCACGACTTGAGGATTCCATTTTCTTACCTCTTCATTCCAATCCCAGTCCGAGCCTCTAACAATGATCCAGTAATCCGAATAGCTGCTACCGCCAACGCTAATTGTTCTCTGGTCACCTTGTGTCTTTGGAAAGTAGCGATTGGATATGTGCTGACAGAGTAATGCTATGCTGCGGCGGAATTCGTGTACGCGCAGACTTTCTAAACAACTTTGGGCATGTTGCATCCAAAACTCACCATCCTTTTGCCAGTCGGTATTTACATTGTCAGCTCGATCCAGATAGGAATCCAACTGAGTCCGAATCGTCATTTCAGAGAGAACGATGTGAAGATAATCGAGTTGAAAAATGGAGTAGTAACCTTCTTGCGTTCGATCATTGTGTTCAGGAACCTCAGAGGTGGAGGGAACCCCTGTGGTATCCCATGCCCATCCCTTGGCAAACCAATTATTGCCATTGCGCACCGGAATATAAAATGGCGGAACATCCTCCTGTGGTTCCCGCACTCGGAAGATCGGTGCAAACAACCCCAGGCGTTCAAGCCGTATCAGACGTTCACGATCAATTGAAAGACCACGCTCGTTACAGAACGTAACGAACCGATCTGTTCCCAATAGTGGGCAAGCAATGACCGCACTAGCTTGAACTATAGCTTGCCCAGCATGAGCGGGAATAGTAAGCAAATTATCAGGCATGAAAGCTTTCTTGCTGGATGTTACTTCAACGGCCACTCGCCTATCGCGTCATCAATTGTGGCCTGTAGCTCGATGGTACGCGACAGCGCTGCCACAACGCCCCGGTAGTGGGTCAGGTCATCGTAGGAAAGCTGCCGCCCCTTGCGGTCTTTCAGCCACTTCTGGCAAACCTGATAGCCGCCGATATGGTAGCCCCACACTTCCGGCGGCACGTTGTCGAAGTATTGCTTCTGATTGATCCACACGCGCCCAGGCACACCGTTTGCCGGTTCGGTATAGCGCACAGCATCCACCGTATTATCGCCCGCCTCTGGATAACGGGTTTTCAGTTTTGGAAGATGCTCCATCAAGTGCAGCGCCACCAGCTCCTTGCCCAAGACGCACAGGCTGCGGAACAGCGCCACATCGCGCGTCAGCGGCAAACGCGGAAAATCTCCTTTCAGGAACTCGGCATAGCGGCTGCGGTAGGTTGGCGAATGAAACACCGCGTAGGTGTAGTGGTACACATCTTCCGGCCCGAAGGTCTTTATAAAATTACCGCATCCATCCTGCACAAAATCGAGTTGCAGCCGCCCAGAAAAATCGGCGATAAACTCCGGCGCGAGATTGGGGCGGCGATCACCTGCTGCGCTGTCGTCGAAGAGGTCGGTCTTGGCGCTGGAGTATAGGTAGAGCGGGAAAACAGTCGAGCCATCTTTTATTTCCACAAAGACGGCTGGCGCAGGTTTGTCAGTCATCACCGCATGTTGCCAATGTTCGGATTTCGTTTGACGTACAACATTCAAACAAAGGTTTTCTTTGCCAGCCACATTTTCTTTTAGCTCGCGGCGCGGGTAGTCCATTGCCGCTTCGCTGAAGTAAGCCCAGCGCGTATCGAAGGGGCGGTAGGCGCACGGAATAAGATTTTCTTGCCAGTGTGCATCTTCTCGAATTTGCCGCCTTGCCAAATTGAGTTTCCAGTCTCGGTTATCTTTCAAGTCATACCGCTGCGCGAATTCGGCATCATCCAGCTCGGTGTGGCGCATCGCAGCAATGCGCTGATGCAACCGTGCTTGCTCAATATCAATCGCAAAATCGTCACGGTGGGATTGGAACCCCAGTACGTTAACCGGAATGATGTCGGTGATTTTCCAGCCCTGCTCATACTCGGCGCGCACCGTCTCATCTTGCGGCATGAACAAGTAAAACGGCGCTTGCGGATTTAGTTTTTCCCAAGGCGAATTGCTTATGTCATGTTCTGCCAGCACAGCATATTTGCTTTCGCGCGCGCCATAAAGATCGGCGTGATAAACCTGAGCGGGCTTGTCCTGTGCCTTGCCGCGCTTCACGAACAGGCCGATGGCGACACCCTGCTGGATATCGAAAACATTTTCGTCCTTGCCGCCGTCCGGCGCTTTTTCTTTTTTCTTGCTGTTGCCGTGCAGGTCAAGCAGGTAAATGTCGTCGAAGCTCTGCATCAAACTTTGGCGCATACCCCGAAAAGTTGGGTTATCCAGATAGCCGTGGTTGGTGACGAAGGCCAGCACGCCATAGCCGGTTTGTTCTATTCGCCACTGAGCGAAGCGGATGAACTTCACGTAGTCGTCATTCAACCACTTGGGATTGCGTTCGCCCAGCGGCGCGCCGTCAACTTCAAAATAGTTGCCGGTCTTTTGTCCGGTTGTGCTGTCGCTGCCGCGCAGCAATCCGGCTATCCATGCGCCAGTGTTGGCGGAATGCCCGGAATATGGCGGATTGCCCAGTACCACCATGACCGGCGTTTCCTTCTTCACCAAGTTGGCACTTATAGCTTCGTCCGCCAGCCACTGCGTGAACAGTGGCAGGCCAGTCATTTCGTGCGCTTCTTCCAGCGTGTTGGTGAGGAATACGCGCAGGCGTTCGTCGCTGGAAAAATCGTAGCCGGTTTCGCGCAACAGCAAACCGAGTTTCATGTGCGCCACGGCATAGGGAGCCATCAGCAATTCGAAACCATACACACGGGGCAGCAAATTTTCCTGCACATAACCCGGCCACATTCCTTTGTTGCCCGCAAAGGTCTGGTAGATTTGCCCGATGACGCTATACAGGAAGGTGCCGGTTCCGGTGGCAGGATCAAGAATTTGCACCTTGTGGGTTTCGATGGTTTCTGTGCCCTTGCCGCGCTGCTTCGGGCGGGTAAGTTTGACTTTGCTGGAATCGGCCAGTCCCGCACTCAACTTGAAATCTTTTTTCAGGATGGCATCCACGCTACGCACAATGTAGGACACCACCGGCTCCGGTGTGTAGTACACCCCTCTGGCCTCGCGCATTTTCTGGTCATACGCGCCAAGGAAGGTTTCGTAGAAATGCACGACCGGGTCTTCCTGTCTGGTTGCGCGCCCGAAGTCTTGCAGGATGGCTGCGATGTCGGCACGGTTGAGCAGTTCGGCAAGATTATCTACCGCCCACACGATGCGCTCGTCCAGTTCCGGCCCGGCGATGTGGGCGAAGAGTTTGCGCAGGAACGGGTTGGTCTTGGGCAGGTCGTAAGCTGCGTGAGTACGGGTAAAGTGCGCGCCAGTGCTGTTGCAACGTGCGGCAAACAAACCATAACAAATGGTCTGTGCGTACATGTCGCCGAACTGTTCCGGCGTAAGATCGTGCAGCAACACTTTGCGGAAGCCATCCATCTGCTCATGCAATGTGCCGTGTTCGCCTTCTTCTGCAAAGGTCTTGCCGATGATGGAGCGGATCAGCCGCGCCAGTGCCGCCATACGTGTGGCGAGTTCCTTGGGGCTGGTTACGACAGGAATGTTTTCGGCAAAGAAGGAATGAAACAGTTCATCGAGCTGCTGCACACCCTCTGCATCAATACGCAATTTGCCATTGGCCTGCGGCTTGGCAAGGCGCGCAGTCAGTCGCAACTCGCCGCTGACATACCAGCGGAACTCCAGATAATCGGTAAGAATGAGATTGGCAAGGCCGTCGCGGTAGCGTTTTAGCTGTTCGCTTTTCTCGGTGTCATCGAGGGAAACACCGATGTCCTTGGCTTCCACAAAACCCAGCGGAATATCTTTGCGGGTGATGATGTAATCCGGCGCACCGCATTTGATTCGCTTGGGCTCGTTGGTGGCCGTGATGCCAGGCTGGAATGCTTCGAGCAGGTCTTTCAGCGCGGGGCGATGGGTATGCTCGGTAGCGTTGCCGGCTTTGTAGGCGTGCTCTATCTTCGCCAGATAGTCTTTGAAAATCGCGTTATCAACCACCGCCCCCGCCCCTTTTGTTTTTCTGTTTGCGCGCCAGTGTATAGTATGCGGCATACCCCGTAAAACTATAGCTTGGCATCCATTTGTGCAGCAACTGAAGCTTACCCGTGAATTTATATCTTCGTTTCTCAAAGATGCCATCCCGGAATATGAGGACATGCTGGTATCCATCGAGAAGAATGGTGGCTGGATTATTTCACCTCCCAAAGTCACAGAATTACTTGGCAGACTGAAAGCACTAGACTATCCCCTGCTATATCGAGGAGAAAACACCATCTCCAAGGCATTGATGCTGGCATTCATGCCAGTTAATGAAATTAACGCCCTGAGTGCAGAACTTGAAAACCTTTCTGATGAGGAACGAACAGTTTTCATTGAAGGATTTGTAACTGCTGTTGCCGAGGAAACTGATACCGCTTTTGAAAACTTTCCAGATACGCCTGAAAAGCAAAATGCCGCTCAAAAAGCTTTCGCTGAGCTACCCCATGAGGGGCAAGTAAAAGCTTTCAAACAGGCGCAACTATTTTTTGCTTCGTCCCTCGCCTTTTTCTACAACAATGTATCCATGATGGTGCATGGTCAGAAACTCACCGATCTGGTGAGTGCTGCCGAAGCAGGCGACGCGGAGGCTTTTTGTTTGGCCGTACAAATAGACAAGCGCATCCTGTCTACCTTGCCCTACTTCAAAGAGCGGCACGAAAAAGCCATTCTGGAAGGTGAGACCAACTTCCTGGACAAATTGCACTACCGTCTCACCAGCCCGCTACTGAAGGGCAGGATACGCTACAAAACTCTTTGGCTTACCTTCGCCGTTCTGGATGAAAGTGGTCTTCTGGATGGATCGCTAAGACACCGAGAAATTCTCGATATCTGTGAGGAGGCTGGTGTCGGTGGATATGAGAATCGCATCGAGGATGTCGGCTACCTATCAAAACGTCTGCGCGAATATCGCGACTATCAAAACATCAGCAAAAGGTCAAGGCACTGAAATTATTTTTCAGTGCCTCGAACCATCCCATCTTGAAGCATAAATTTCTTGTCCGTTGCGGAAAGCATTTGCATATCCGCCGATGGATAGGGAATTTATCATGCAGAAAAAATCATCTGGTAATGCGTCAGCAGGTTCTGACAATCACGCAGACATTGAAGCCGCAGCCGTGAGGCCGCCCGCCTGCACACACGCGCAGCGTGTGGTGGACGGACGAACGAACGGCGAGGACTCACAGGGTACGCAGTCTTGTAACACAGTACCCTCAAACGACAATACAGATAAATTCAAGCCTCTGCGGTTTGGTGTTGATAGTCTGTATTTGTCTTACCACGGGCAACTTCTCGAACATTGGGACATCAAGCTGGATGAACTGAAAACCATAGCTCAATCTGAAGACGAAGCTGAACAAGCCCTTGCCCAGGTCAGCATCGGGTCGCACATTTTTGAAGTCCGCGACAAAGGCATGCCGCGCTTTCCCTATGTGCTGGTGGATAACTGCTTTTTTATCAAGATCAACCGCAAGCTATCCAAAACATTGCCGATGGCACATGTGCAGATTTCCAGCGAGTACTTGGCGGCGGTTGGCGTAGAAGCTGCCGAAATAGATTTGCGCATGGTCATCAATACGCTGGGCATCGTTGACGGTGATACTAGTGTCAGCCGTGCCGATTTGTTTCTGGATTTTGTCTGTGCCGACAATCTCGCCATGATCGAGCAACCCGACTGGATCACGCGGGCAAACCTGATGGCGAAGTATTTCGATTGTCGCCTGGACGAGCCTTTCACTGGCTGGGTGATCGGCATGGGTGGCAACCTGCACGCTCGCCTGTATGAAAAAGTCGTCGAAATCGTCAACAAGTCGCACAAGGAATATTTGTTCGAGCTATGGCAAGCCAACGGCTGGCAGGTCGGCGAAAAAGTCTGGCGCATGGAATTCCAAACCGAAAAGCAAACGCTCAAGGAGTTGGACATCATCAGCTTGTCCGATTTACTCAAGCAACAGGCCGCGCTGTGGCATTACCTGACGCATGACTGGCTGCGCTTATCCATCCCCAACCCCAACGACACAAAGCGGGATAGATGGCCTAATCACCCGCTATGGGATGCCATCGCCTCAGTGTATGCCCTGCAACTTGACCAGCCCTGCTTAAAACGCTTCAGGCCATCACGCTTGCCTGCCGATGAGCGGCTGTTTGTGCATGGCTTGGGTGGCCTCACCTCGTTTATGGCAAGTCGTGGCATTGAGGACTTCGGTGAAGGTCTGGGTGAATATCTAGCACAGGCCAAGGAATTTCACGCCAGCAAGGGCGAACCATTTCACAGCTATGTCGGGCGCAAGGTGAAAGCCAAGTCCAGAAAGTACAACACCATCGAGAACCAAAAAAACATGGTCGGTGCATCGCGCAGATTGCAGGAAGAAGCTGAAGCCTACCAGCGCGAGAAGGATGGCGATGATGGAGACGCTTGATCTTGAACAGGCTGCCCGATTTCTCAAACTGCATCCCGAAGAACTGCGCCGTCGCGCCAAGGCTGGCCGTGTGCCTGCGGCCAAGGTGGGCAAGTGTTGGGTGTTTCTCGAACTCGACCTTGCCGATTACCTGCGTTCGCTTTATGCTGTGCCTCGGCAAGCGTTGCAAGTGGTGCTGGGAAAGGAGCTTAACCCATGTCACTTATTAAACGCGGCAAGGTCTGGTGGATCGACGTCCTCACCCCCAACGGGGAACGAATACGCCGATCTACTGGCACCGAAGAGGAAACCCTCGCGCAGGAGTACCACGACCGCTTCAAGGTAGAGCTGTGGCAGATTGCACGGCTGGGCGTGAAACCCCGGCATCTCTGGAATGAGGCGGTAGTGCGATGGCTGAAGGAGCAAAGCCACAAGGCGACGATCAATACAGACAAGATACATTTGCGCTGGATGGATCGTTTCCTGAATGGCAAATATCTGGATGACATCAACCGCGACCTGGTCGATAAGATCATGGACGCAAAACTTGCCGAGGGTGTTACGCATGCAACGGTAAATCGCACGCTGGAAGTTCTGCGCGCTATCCTCCGTCGATGCGTCAACGAGTGGGAATGGCTGGATCGTTCGCCTTTTGTGAAAATGCTGAAGGAACCGACTCGCCGTATCCGTTATTTGACGCACAACGAGGCGCAAAGGCTACTGGCGGCATTACCCGAGCATCTGGCAGATATGGCGGCATTTTCCCTAGCCACAGGCTTACGGCGGGCGAATGTCACAGGTATGCAGTGGTCACAAGTTGATTTAGTGCGAAGACTGGCTTGGATACACCCCGATCAGGCCAAGGCGCGGAAAGCCATTGCGGTGCCGCTCAACGCGGAAGCCGTGATGATGATCCGCAAGCAGATCGGAAGGCATCCAACGCACATATTCAGCTACAAAGGCAGGCTCATCACCCAGGTCAGCACCAAGGCTTGGTACAAGGGGCTCGCTGCGGTGGGGATAGTAGATTTCCGCTGGCATGACTTGCGACACACTTGGGCAAGTTGGCATGTGCAAAATGGCACGCCACTTTTTGCCTTACAGGAATTGGGCGGTTGGGAAAGTCCCGAGATGGTGCGGCGTTACGCGCATTTATCGGCTGACCATCTGGCCCCGTATGCGGATCGCCTCTGCTCACTGAGGGTTGTGGATGTGCCACAGGATGGCACGTTTATGGCACAAAGCCAGAAATGAAAAGGGGCTAGATTACTCTAACCCCTTGAATTGATGGTGCGCCCGGAGCGATTCGAACGCCCGACCCCTTGGTTCGTAGTTGCTCTTAAGTATCACAACTTGTTGTTTTTATTAATATTAAAAGTGCCGCTCGTTCCTACTTTTGCACTGTTTTGCTATGTATTTATCCCTTAAATCACCGAAAAGTCACCACAGTCTGGCTTTTGCCAATCTGTACTTTATTTCACACAAGAGCATCGCTTTTGTATCATTACTATCTATATATTAAGAAAGCAGTTTAACTGAAATATAAACTTCTGCTTACGGAATACTGATAACATAATTCAATTGTTTTTAACCCTGCGCTATTGAGACTTGTTATGAATAGTCATCTGCTTCTACGGCACGTCGTTAAGCTAAACACGCCTAAACCAAGCTACGTAATGTGGTCGATAGAACCGGCAACCACTGTTATCTTTTTTGTGCATGGTTTTATGGGGTCTGCGATGTCAACTTGGCGAGAGTTTGATTCACTTGCCCCTTATGACCCTACATACGAGAAAATGGACTTAGTGTTTCTTGGTTACAACAGCGTCAAGGAACAAACCAACATCTCGGCCGACCGGATATTAATGAGTTGTCATAATCTGATACAAGATCCCTCTGGCTGCATTAACTCAACTGTTGACTTCGATCGTTTTAAACGATCAAAAGAGCATCAATATCAGAAAGTTGTATTTGTTGCACATTCTCTCGGTGCAATAATTACAAGGCAACTTCTTTTGGTGGCAGAACAGAGAAATTACCCATGGCTAGACAACGTTCGGATGGTGCTTTTCGCACCGGCGCACAATGGCGCAACCGACGTTAGCAAACTTCCTGGTTCGATTGCGAATCTGTTGGGGCCTCTGAGTCCGGTATTTAGCAATTTTATTTCGTGGAAGGCACAGACACTTTCTGAGATAAAAGAGAACTCTGCTACGCTGAAATCTCTCGAAAAGCGAACAAATGTCTCACTGCTAACAAGAAGACAAAAGTCATTATCACTTCGTCACTTGATTGCAGACAAAGTCATATTCGGTGCCAGCGAGGATGTGGTACAAACGCCGCCATTCTGCGAGGATCCCCCTTTAGACGTAGTTCCCAACAAAGGGCATCAGGATATCTGCAAGCCAACGTCGAATTTTCTTGATCCAGTGTCTTTTTTGCACTAATTTGGAAAGGCAGTCAAATGAAAGCCAAAACACTTTCTATCGCCGAGTTCGAATATAAAATTCTAGCAACCTTGACTAGTGTTGGCTCACAAACCGCATCCAAAATCCAAAATTTGGCTATGCACTTAAAGAAAGAGGACGGTTTTTTACCATATGAAGTAGCTGAAAGCATAGCTTGGCGTGTATATGTTGCAAAATCGCTTACACTCGTTTCAGAAGATTTCGTGACACATTTTAGGCAAGCACTCATAGAGTTGAAACATGAATCACTAGATATGATATTCCAGACTAATCCGCCACCATCACTTAACATAAATGTTCAGGAAGCTCACAGGATACTGAGACGCTGCATCTCTCTTGATGAAGAATATACATTTGGTAACCACCAAATGCTTAATGATATCTTCCTTCATCTTAATGATAACAATGTCCATCATATAATAGAGTTTTGCAAGAGATATCCGGAAGAGACCACAGACTTGTTAATGATTGCAAGTGATGTTGCATCCTTTTTAGCAACACTTGAATCATCGCAGATACTGCGCGATATCGTTTCGCGAAGATTCACCAATATTTTAAATGCCTACGGGAAAATCTATGGGTTCAATGTATTTAATGTTGTCGAAGAAGCTGTTCAAGCTAAGGTAGATGACAACAATCTTACATTGTGATCACTTCAAGTCTCCGAAAAGTCGCCACAGTCTTGCATCGCAAGTCTGTGACTACGCATTGCACAAGAGCATCGCTTTTGTGCTCATCAACAGTGGTCAAATAACAGACAGACGTTCGACGGTATCCGGGTAACGCTCAACCATACGAATCAAAATCGCAGCTTGGGCATTCGGACTTGCTCGGCCTTGCTCCCAGTTTTCTAGTGTGCGTTCGTTCGTGCGCAGGTATCTGGCGAATACGGTTCGCGACAAGTGCAGCTTCTCGCGCAGACTGAGCAATTCTTCCGGGGTGATGGTCGGCGCTGGTTTCTTTTCCACCACATGCTGGCGCAAGGTGATCTTTCCCTCGCGTGCAGATTCGAGTGCGGTGAATCCCTCTTTCAATTCATTAAACAAGTTGCGTTTCATTTGATTCTCCTTGCGTCCAATTCCTGCTTGAGCAGTTCCTTCAGGGTTTTGCGTTGTGCAGCGGTTAGATCATCCATCTCGTCTTTGTTGTACACGGTGTACAGCCAGAATTGTTTGCCGGACAGCCACCAGTAGTAAGTCACGCGGAGTCCGCCACGTTTTCCTTTACCTCGTTTTTCATCGGCAAAGCGAACCTTGCGCAATCCTCCCGTGCCTTCGATCACGTCGCCAGCTTCCGGGTTCTTCATCAACATCTTCTGGAACTCACGAAAACTCTCGTCGTTCAGATAACTCTGCCGATGCCGCTCAAATGGAGGTAATTCAATGAAGGTGGCTTTCATGGACCAATCATACGCAAGTTGCGTATGCAATGTCAAGGGCAGTCACAACGCCGAATCTGCCACAGTCTTGCATCGCAAGTCTGTGACGGTAAGAACCGCTCAACATCATCTAAAAAATTTACTAATTTAGCACTCCCTCTGTGCGAGCGCTAAAAATCGCTTGATATATTTATTGCTACCACTACAATTAGTACTTTTAGCGAGAAAACATACTAGATGTAGTAATTAGACTGGCATCGTAGTAATTTTGTGAACCTATGGCGAATCTATCTGATTATTTTTCTCTGCGAGGTTGACCGATGAAGGATCTATTAGACAAGCTCACCTCCTACAACATATTCAATTATTTGTTGCCGGGTGTTCTGTTCGCTGTTTTCGTGACCAAGATAACTTCGTATCAGTTGCTCCAAAGTGACATCGTGACAGGTGTATTTGTTTATTATTTTTTTGGATTAATTGTCAGCCGTGTAGGCTCACTCCTAATTGAACCATTACTGAAGAGGTTGGGTTTTCTCAAGTTTGCAAGTTACGATGACTTCGTTGCTGCCTCAAAGAACGACCCAAAAATTGAAATGTTATCTGAATCAAATAACATGTATAGAACGTTCTGTTCCCTTTTTTGCATGGTGGCTATCATTGCTGGATATGATTATCTTTCAGATCACAATTCAACGATTTCTATCATGGGGCCATACGTTTCAATCTTATTGTTGCTATTGCTTTTCTTATTCTCTTATCGCAAACAAACTCAATACATCGCTAAACGTGCAGAGATCCACAAAAGGTGAGCCTGATTAAAGTGAAATAACTAAGCTTCACCTGCTAGTGATTCGATATAGATATGTCTCTTCAGGGGTACTCAGCAACTTCCCCAAAGAAACAATAATGGCCTAAAAAGGCCAGGGTAATTTGATTTTTAACGGAATGCTGAAGGGAAGTATATGTCTGTCAATCGCGTTAGTTTTTTTCCGGTAGGGAATGGTGATACGACTCTTATAGAGACTGATGGCAAGACTATCCTTACCGACGTTCATTATCGAAGCGATGCAGAAGATGATGATGAGCCAGAATACGATTTTGCTTCAGACCTACAGGACGCATGCTTTCAGAGCAAAAGGAATTATCACTTATCCCTCTTTGTATTGACTCATCCTGACCGGGATCATCTTGGTGGTTTTGAAAAGCTCTTCTATTCTGGAGACCCTGCAAAATATGCTGACCGCCCAAAAGAGGATGACAAATTAATACTTATTGATGAGATTTGGATTAGCCCCTATTCCGCAAATCCAAATGATGGGACTGAGACTGATGCATCTAAACCAGTGTTTAAAGAAATTCAACGCCGCCGGAAACTACAATCAAACAAGGAGATTGATGGGAATAGAATTCTCGTTTTGGAAGCAAAAGATGCAACCGTAGCAATCCAAACATTTTCACCCAATATTGAGGCTGCCCTACTCGCACCCACGAACAAAGAAAGTAAAGTGCCAGAATCGGAATCTGATGAAAGCCAGCCATCAACCAACGATACTAGCTTGACGATTCGCTGGTCAATTAAAGTTGATGGTGGTGAGAACCACCTCTTGCTTGGAGGTGATGCGACAGTTGAAATTTGGGATCGCATTTGGAAAAGCCACAAGAAAAATACTGACAAGCTAAGTTGGCATATTTTGCTTGCACCACACCATTGCTCTCGTGGCGCCATGGCTAGGAAAAATGATCAAGATAAGTATGATTATTCTGAAGATGCATTGAGTGCGCTTGGTGAAGTTGAGGGGGATGGGTTCGTCGTGGCGAGCTCCAAAGAGATTAAGCGTAACGATGACAATCCGCCTAGCTGGGAAGCAAAACAAAAATATCTTGGCATTTTAAAAAGTAAAAAAGCGACAAATCACGAGTCTAGGTTTTTGAATCCAGATACCCATAAAGATGGGAAGCCAAAGCCGGTTGTGTTTGACTTAACTAAATCAGGACCATCCCTAAAGGTGGCTGGCACAGAAAATACAAGCAAAGGTCTGCTTGGTGCAGGCGCTTCGATTGCCCCGACTTACGGGTAATCAGTGTCCTGGATTGCATCACAACCCAACGTTGTTGAGATTAAGGATGGGGATTTACCCCTTGCCTTGAGGGTTGTCCTTTCATATCTTCTGAGTAGCTCTTATATTCCAAAGGGTTCAGTCAAAACATATCAAACGGATTGTTCCTTCCGCCGTTATGTTTTTGCATTCAATTTCTTTTGGGATCAACCTGCCAAGGTTGTCGAGGAACGGATTGAGCTACCGGAATCAATTGCATTTTGGTTTCTGGATGAGACCGACATAGCAACGCCACCTCAAGTTCGCTCAGACCGAATGGATTTTCCGCGCAATCTGCCACACCTCAACCAAGTGCCTGACTCTGAACCATCATGGTTGTGCATGGCACGTGAGGGATTGTCATCTATATATCAACGAGGCGGGATACCTGCCTTATTGCAGCGATTGTCTATGTGGCTAAGAGACGCTGCGGCAGGTCAATTGGATCACGATGGATGGGAGCCTATTCCCCGCTCAGGAAGTTGTAGTGCAACTTTGGATATAGCATGGTTCCAGAACGCCGCTTTTAATTCGACAAAAGATCTTCCAGGTCATGCCCTTGGAAATTCCTTGTTATTTCTTGATAAAGACATTGATGGCAACCAAGTTCTTCACTCGCAGCTGGTTTCACGAAAAAAAGCATTAGAGAAAATTTGGATGACGGAACTTGACGATGCAGTTACCGTAGAAAGGCGTCGTGCGATTAATAGTTTTTGGTTTATGGCTTGGGGCAAGCGCTCGAAAGCAAGTGCTCAACGCTACAACAAGTCAATATCCAATGTATCTGACTTATTTGAGTTCGCCGCAGTATCTGGTTGTGAGGACGAGGTAAGAAATTTCATTTATGTAATATGCAAACCTGATGCCCCTGCTCAAGGACAATATTATGTAATCCTAATCGGTGAATGGAGACCTAAACAACTGATACAGACAATCCCTGGCCTCGCAAATGGTGAAGCTAGAAAACTTGAGTTATCTGGATTCCTTGTTTTTATTGAAGCCAATGGGACTAAGCGTGAGATTGGTTCAATTTTCCAACTTTCACTTCTTGCTGAGGCCAACGCTGATAATCTCAACAAATTGTCTGGCTTCAACGCATTACCAAATAATGTTGTCTTACTTGGTGCTGGCGCACTTGGATCGAAGGTCGCAGAGCATTTGGTTCGGGAAGGTATCGCCACACTTACAATCGCTGACCATGACAGATTTGCGCCGCACAATCTTTCACGTCACGCACTGACAAGCGAAGCCCTTTACTTCAACAAAGCAAAAGAGCTGCGCACATTTTTATTGGGTATAAATAAAGTCCTAGACATTACCGCATGCGATGTGAACATAGCTTCTGTACCTGCTGGCCTATTCAAAGATCAGATCACTGGCAAAAAACAGGGAGCATTAATCGACTGCTCGGCTGATATATCTGTAATGCGTCGCTTGTGCCAGCCAGATAATGTCATGCGAACAATTAAGCTTGAAATTGCCGACAACGGTCAAATTGGGCTGCTGTTATACGAGGGGCGTCGACGCAACCCTCGCATTGATGATCTCAAAGCATTGGTGCAATATTTATGCGTGGAGATACCAGAGATATCCTTGTGGCTCAACCGAGTAGACGATCAAAAAATTGACACGGGTATAGGCTGCGCATCCGCTTCTATGTTGATGTCGGACAGTCGTGTGTCCGTTCATGCTGCAAACTTTATGGCTTCCGTATCAAAAATCGTTCGGGGTGGCGAATACCCATCTGGTATGGGTGTGGCTTTAGCTAATGCTGAAGGCCATTTGCAAGACTGGATTTGGATTGATGAACCCAGTTTTGTTTTGTTCAATGTATTGCCATGGCAGGTGCGAGTTCGAAAGTCAGTAGTTGAGAACTTAGCTCTGTGCCGAGATCGATCCAAGCCTAACGAAGCAGGTGGATATTTGTATGGTTCTTTCGACCTATCTTTAAAAGCCATATATGTGATTTGGGCATGCGAGCCCGTTGCCATTGAAAAAACGCCTGTAAGTATTAAGCTTCCTCCAGCTGGAAATTCTGAAGAAGAAATGCAAATTCGTCATACATGTGCAGGGCGACTGCAATTGCTTGGGACCTGGCATAGTCACCCCGATAGCAGCTCACAGGCATCTACCACTGATATCACCCAATTTATTAGCGATACTGCCGCCTATGCTGCAAATCCATCTCCGCATTTATTAATGATTGTTGGAGATAAGAATATTTCAGTTTCGTTAGGTTTTCCACCACTTTGGAAATGAATCGCCTTGAATGTTCTGGGTGCTTCAATGCCAAAGCCTGTACGGGAAATGGCTGACCTGGCATAAATGTCCAATTTCTATGCTAAGGCCTGAAAAATCCTCCTCCCTTAAAGTCGTCCAACGGCTATCTCCTCAATATGTGGAATTATTGAGAGACCTACAAAAGGGTGGTGGGCGCATCTCCTTTACTCCCGAAGTTGCACAAATTCAAAATACCCTCGGCGCATATGTTCTCATTTACGATGACGAATTAAAGATTGGACGCGCAATGCTTCTTGCCTGCTTTGGTAAGGAGGGAATGCATGATTTTGCAAAAGAAGTTGAGGCCTTATCCTTAGAGGAGCAACAGGAAATTGTGGATGGTCTTGCTAGTGTTGAGACACTGAACGAGATTGCTGAAGCATTGGACTCCTTCGACATCCCTCAAAGCCTGGCTGAATGGCAAGCGGCACGGGATGAACTTGCAAAGCTACCGAAAGAAGAGCGTGAGGAGACACAAAAACGAGGTGTATATTTTTGGTGTTTTTTCTTTAGTAGCTTCTTTAACACGCTCTCCTTGATGGTGCATGGCACAAAGATGACCGCTCTCATCCCGCGTGCCCTAGCGGGTGATGATGATGCCTTTTTGAAGGCAGTCCAGATAGACCGCATGTTGTTACTTCACCATCCCTACTTTCGTGATCGAAAAGCTAGAGCACAAAATGATGGTGAAGCGGAATTCCTATCGAAGCTTGCTTACCGTGAATCTAATCCGACATTACGTGGCGCAATCCGATACCCAGGTCTTTACATGCTACTCGGCACTCTGGAATCCATTGGTTGGCTTGATGAGCTTAAACACGAAGAAATACTTGATCTTTGCGAAAACGCCGGACTAGACCTCTATCAAAACAGGATCGAAGACGTGAACTACCTTACGAAGCGCCTAGGCGAATATCGCGTATGGAAGAAAGTTAATTTGTCAATGCAGTGAAATCTTTTTTGGGTGCATTCAGATTCAGTCCTTTGAAGCATAAATTCCTTAACCGTTGCGGAAAGCAATCGCATTTCCGCCGATGGTTAGGAGTTTTTAAATGTCTCATCAACCTGATCCAAATAATTCATCCAGCTTATCTGGCGATAAATCCACTAAATCCGCAGCCATGAGGCCGCCCGCCCGTACTCGCGCGCAGCGCGAGGCGGACGGACGAACGAACGGCGAGGACGCACAGGGTCCGCAGCCATCTAACAGAGGACCCTCAAACAGCATTGAGAAAAATATAACCCCCTTGTTGTGGGGTGTTGATAGCCTGTATTTGTCCTTCCCCGGTGATCTGTCCGAAAAAATGGAAGAGGAATTGGAACACCTGAAACTCCTGGGACAGTCTGAAAGTGAGAAGGAAGAAGCTCAAGCTCAATTAAAAATTGGCGAGCATCTTTTCGAGGTATTGGGCAACGGCGCACCACGCTTTCCTTTTATCCTCGCCGACAACTGCTTTTTCATCAAATTCAGCCGCAACCGCGCCAAGTCTTTGCCTTTGGCAAGCGTTCAAATTTCCAGTAGTTACCTCGCCGCTGTAGGCGTGGAGGCTGCCACAGCCAATCTGTACAGCATCATCGCGCAGTTTGGCGATGTCCATGACTCTCCCAAAATTAGCCGTGTAGATGTGTTTCTGGATTTCATCTGCGCGGTTGATTTTGATAAATTGGATCAAGAGTGCTGGGTGACCCGCGCCAACCTGTTGGCGAAATACTACGACCGCCGTATTCCGCAACCATTCACCGGATGGGTAGTGGGTATCGGCGGCGATTTGTCTTCACGCTTGTATGAAAAAACGGTGGAAATCGAATTCAAGTCTCGCAAGATTTATTTGCACGAGTTATGGCAGCCACGCGGCTGGAAGGCTGGCGATAAGGTCTGGCGGCAGGAATTCCAGCTCCGCCGCGAAGTGTTAAAGCAGTTAGGGATCAACACCGTTCCCGATCTGCTCAGACTTCAAGGCGAGTTGTGGCGTTATCTTACGGAAGATTGGCTGCGCCTGGCGATTCCCAATCCAAACGATACGACACGCACCCGCTGGCTTACGCATCCTGTGTGGCAAGCCATTTCCGAAGTGTACAAGCTGCCATTCGATCAGCCGCGCCTGAAGCGTTTCTGTGCACAACGGCTGCCGCGTGATGAGTGGCTGTTCGTCAACGGCTTGGGTGGGCTGACTTCGTTTATGGCGAGTCGAGGTATCGAGGATTTTGGCGAAGGTCTGGGCGAATTTCTGCACAGTGCCAAACAATTTCACCATGCCAAGGGCAGCGATTTCGATGCGCATATTTCGCGCAAGGTTGCCTTCAAGGGGCGCAAGTTCAACACACTGGACAACACCACGGGCGGCAACAATGGATAAGCGCGGCTATAACTGCCAAGAGGCGGCGCAATACCTCGGTATCAAGCGTCGCGCATTTGAAAAACATTTTCGTCCGCTTCTCACCGGCGCACCCATCGGCACGTCGTTAATCTTCGACCGATTTGACCTCGACCGCGTTTTAGCAGAGCATATCCATAGGAACGAGCGGCCTATGGAGAAAGGAGGTATCACATGGGCCGAACTCAAACAGGCATCCGCCAGGACAAGCAGGACTTCTGGTGTGTCGACCGGATATACAAAGGCACTCGACTTCGCAACCGTTTCGAGTCTTTTAAAGAAGCGGAAAGCTGGTTAATTTTTCAGCTTGAACAACTTCGCCAGATTCATCTTTTCGGGATTCGTCCCAAAAAGACGTTTGACGAAGCTGCCGCAAAATATCTGCTCGACCATCAAGAGAAGGTGTCGCTCAATCAGGACATCTATCTGCTGGAAAGGTTGGTGCCATTTATAGGCAAGCTGACGCTCAATCAGATTCACGATGGAACGCTGGCATCCTATATCAAGGATCGGAAGGCCAAAGGACTGGCTCATAAAACCATTAACTTGGGGCTTGGGATAGTTCGGCGGATTTTGAACCTTGCTGCGCGCAGTTGGCGCGATGAGGATGGGAAGACGTGGTTAGAAACCCCTCCCCTCATCACCATGCTGCCGCTCATAGGCTTCCAGCGCGAACCGCGTCCTATCACCTGGGCAGAACAACGGCGCATCATGCCGCTGCTGCCGGATCATCTCGCAAAGATGGTTCTGTTCGATTTGAACACGGGCGCACGGGATGAGGTGGTGTGTGGTCTGAAATGGGAATGGGAAATCGCCATTCCAGAACTTGGCGTATCGGTGTTTGATATTCCAAGGGAGAACGTCAAGGGTCGGAAACGTGGTCGCGTTCTTGTCTGCAATACGGTGGCTCAAAGCATCATCGAAGCACAGCGCGGAATTCATCCCGAGTATGTGTTTCCCTATCAGGGGCATCGTATCGAGACCATGAATAACAACTCGTGGCAAAGAGTGAGGAAACTTGCAGGAATTCCCGATCTGCATATCCACGATCTGCGCCACACGGTTGGGATGCGATTGCGAGAGGCTGGAGCGCACGAAGAGACGATTGCAGACATTCTGTGGCATACCCGACAAGGTATGACGGCTCATTACTCGGTAGTCCAGATTGATGAGCTTGTGGCGGCGTTAAACCGCATCACGGACGAAGGCAGCCGGGTCAATCGTAGCCTTGCCATGATTCGGCGGGAACAGCTTGGTGAGAAAAGTCACCCAAAAGTCCCCATCGAAAAGAACAAAGGGCTAAGCATTTCTGCCTAACCCTTTGATTAATTGGTGCGCCCGGAGCGATTCGAACGCCCGACCCCTTGGTTCGTAGCCAAGTACTCTATCCAGCTGAGCTACGGGCGCGCACTATACAAATTACCTTGGCGGAGAGGGAGGGATTCGAACCCTCGATACAAGTTTAAGCTCGTATGCGCCCTTAGCAGGGGCGTGCCTTCGACCTCTCGGCCACCTCTCCGAAGGCCGCGCATAGTAATGTAGTCGGCCTGAAAGGTCAAACGATTATGCGTCTTCCTGATCGAGACCAAAGGCTTTATGCAACACGCGCACCGCCAATTCGAGATATTTCTCGTCGATGACCACGGAAATCTTGATTTCCGATGTGGAGATCATCTGGATGTTGATGCCCTCTTCCGCCAGCGTGCGGAACATCTTGCTGGCGATGCCCACATGCGAGCGCATGCCGACACCGACCACGGAAACCTTGGCGGCCTTGTTGTCGCCAATGACTTCGCGCGCGCCTATGTGCGGCTGCACCTTGTTCTTCAGGATGTCCATCGCCTTGGCGAATTCGTTGCGGTGCACGGTAAAGGAAAAGTCTGTCGTGCCGTCCACGCCGACGTTCTGGATGATGATGTCCACGTCGATATTGGCATCGCTAACCGGCCCGAGGATCTGGTAGGCGATACCGGGTTTGTCGGGCACGCCCATCACGGTGATCTTGGCTTCGTCGCGATTGAACGCGATCCCTGAAATGATGGCTTTTTCCATTTTGTCGTTGTCCTCAAAAGTAATCAGTGTGCCTTCGCCCTCTTCCTCGAAGCTCGACAACACGCGCAGCTTGACCTTGTATTTCCCGGCAAACTCCACCGAGCGGATTTGCAGCACCTTGGAGCCCAGGCTGGCCATCTCGAGCATTTCCTCGAAGGTGATGGTCTTCAGGCGGCGCGCCTCGGGCACCATGCGCGGATCGGTGGTGTACACCCCGTCCACGTCGGTATAGATCTGGCATTCGTCGGCACGCAATGCGGCCGCGATCGCCACACCTGTGGTGTCCGAACCGCCGCGCCCCAGGGTGGTGATGTTGCCGTCCTCGTCCATGCCCTGAAAACCCGCCACCACGACCACGCAATCATTGGCCAAGTCGGCACGAATGTTCTGCTCGTCGATACTGACGATGCGCGCCTTGGTGAAAGCGCTGTCGGTGAGTATCTTGACCTGCCCGCCGGTATAGCTCCTGGCCTTCAACCCCTGCTCCTTGAGCGCCATCGCCAACAGGCCGATGGTGACCTGCTCGCCGGTCGAGATGATCACGTCCAGCTCGCGCGGATCGGGATGTTTCTGTATTTCATGGGCAAGCGCGATCAGACGGTTGGTCTCGCCGCTCATCGCGGAGACCACCACCACCACCTGATGCCCTTTAGCCTTGAATTTCGCGACGCGACGCGCCACGTTCTTGATGCGATCGGGATTGCCGACCGATGTGCCGCCGTACTTCTGAACGATCAATGCCACGATTTTCTACACCAAACATGAAAAGTGGGCGCGATTTTAGCTCAACTGGGCAAAAAAAACGAGGCGAGAACAGGGTGCGGTTTGTTAAACTCGAACCACTAGCTGCCGATGCAAACTACGCCATGACTGAAATCTTCCCGCGCGACATACCCGCCTCAGCCGTACTGCACTTGCGGGAAAACGGTTATTCGCCTGCGCTGGCGAAAATCTTCGCGGCGCGCGGCATCACCGACAGCAAGCAACTGGGCACCTCGCTCGCCGAACTATTGCCTCCGGATGACCTGAAGAACGCCCGTGCAATGGCGCGCTTGCTGGCCGATGCGATCGCCGCCCGGAAAAAACTGCTGGTCATCGCCGACTACGATGCCGACGGGGCGACTGCCTGCGCGGTGGCGGTGCGCGGCCTGCGCGCCTTCGGTGCGCATATCGACTTTATCGTGCCGAACCGTTTTGAATACGGCTATGGGTTGACACCCGAAATCGTTCAACTGGCCGCCCAACGCAAACCGGATATTCTGCTGACGGTGGACAACGGCATCGCCAGCGTCGAAGGCGTGGCGGAAGCCGTCCGTCTGGGGATGCAAGTCCTGATCACCGACCATCACCTGCCCGGCGATACGCTGCCGGACGCAGCCTGTATCGTCAATCCCAGCCAGCCCGGTTGTGCGTTTCCCAGCAAGCATCTGGCCGGGGTGGGTGTGATGTTCTATGTGCTGCTGGCGTTGCGTGCCGAACTGCGTACACGCGGCGCATTTTCCGATCATGCCGAACCCAGACTCGCCGAACTGCTCGACCTAGTCGCCTTGGGAACAGTCGCCGACGTGGTAAAGCTGGATCAGAACAACCGCATTCTGGTGCAGCAGGGCTTGCAGCGCATCCGCGCAGGACGCGCTTGCGCGGGCATCAATGCGCTGCTGCGGGTCGCCAAAAAAGACCCGGCGCGCGTCACCAGTCAGGATCTGGGCTTCACCGTCGGGCCGCGCCTGAACGCGGCGGGCAGGCTGGACGATATGAGCCTGGGCATCAACTGTCTGCTGACCGATGATGCGGCAACCGCCACGCAGATTGCCGCAAAACTCGATGCGCTGAATCGAGAGCGGCGCAGCATCGAAACAGATATGCAGGATGGCGCGCTCGCCTCACTGGAACATATCGACCCGAAAGATAATTTCAGCCTGACGCTGTTCGACGAGTCATGGCATCAGGGTGTGATCGGCATACTCGCCTCGCGCCTCAAGGATAGATTCCATCGCCCCACCATTGCATTCGCGCGATCAAACAACGGTGAAATCAAAGGCTCGGGGCGCTCCATCACGGGATTGCATCTGCGCGACGCGCTGGATCTGGTCAGCAAGCGCCATCCATCGCTGATCGGGAAATTCGGCGGGCACGCCGCCGCCGCCGGCTTGAGCATCGCCGAAGCCGACTTTGAAAATTTCGTTTCCGCGTTTGAAAAAGTTTGCGGGGAGCTGCTCGGCGAGGGCGATCTCGCGCACCGCATCGAAACCGATGGCGCACTGGAGACAACCGAGATGAATCTGGAAGTGGCGCGCACATTGGAAGAACAGGTATGGGGGCAAGGCTTCCCCGCCCCGCAATTCAGTGACAACTTTGTCGTGCAGAATCAACGCGTGGTCGGGGAGAAGCATCTCAAGCTGCGCCTCGAAACGAACGGCAAACTCATAGAAGCGATATTGTTCGGACACAATGAGCCGCTGCCCGAACAGGTCCATGCCGTGTACAGCCTGAGCGTCAATGAATACAATGGCTCGCAGAGCCTGCAACTCATCGTTCGTCACTGGCGGGAAGCAAAGGAGTAACGCGATGGAAACCGGTTTTCTGCAAGGCAACGGCATCGAAGCCCTGCCGCAATTCCTCACCAGCTTGGCTATTGGTCTGCTGATCGGCCTGGAACGCGAGCGCAACCCGACGGCCAAGGCCGGGCTGCGCACCTTTGCGCTGGCCGCCATCTTCGGTACGCTGGCCGCGATGCTTTCCACCAAGGTCGGTTCGCCCTGGCTGCTGATTGCCGGCCTGCTTGCCGTGGCCGGGATGATCATCGCCGCCTACCTCAACAACCCCGGTGAGCTGTTGCGACAACCGCAGGAAAAGGAAATCGATCCGGGCACGACCACCGTTATCGCCCTGCTGTTGTGCTACGGGCTGGGTGCAATGATCTGGTACGGCCTCGCCAAGCTCGCCGTGATGCTGGCGATCGCCGTCACCACCCTGCTCTATTTCAAACCGGAGTTGCGCGGCATATCGCAGAAACTCGCACGCCGCGATCTGGTCGCCGTGCTGCAATTCTCCGTGCTGACCTTTATCGTATTGCCGATTCTGCCGGATCAGAGTTACGGCCCCTACAATGCATTCAACCCGCATCAGGCCTGGCTGATGGTGGTGCTGATCTCCGGTATCAGCCTGACGGGTTATGCCGCGCTGCACGTGGTGGGAAAACGCTATGGGGCTCCGCTGCTGGGCTTTCTCGGCGGCCTCGCTTCCAGCACCGCGACCACGCTGATCTATGCAAAACACGGCAAGGGCAATCAAACCATGTCGTACCTGGCCGCCTCGGTGATCGTGATTGCCAGCATGGTCGTGTTGCTGCGCCTGCTGGTGGTCAGTGCCGTGGTCGCCTACGATGCTCTGCCCGGCCTGTTCCCGGTGCTCGCGGGCGGTTTCCTGTTCGGCCTGGTCGTTGCGCTCTACAACTGGCGCAAAATGGACAGCGCAACCGAGCTCTACATCCCGGAAACTTCCAACCCCGCCGAACTGCATACCGCTATCGGCTTTGGCCTGCTCTATGTGGTCGTGTTGCTGGGTTCGGCATGGATGGAAGATCTCGCGGGCAGCCAGGGTTTGTATGCAGTGGCCCTGGTATCGGGGTTGACCGATGTGGATGCGATCACGCTGTCCAGCCTGCGCCTGTTCAATCTCGGGCAATTGGGCGAACAACCGACCGTCATCGCGATCGCGATCGCCTTCCTGTCCAATCTCGCCTTCAAATTCGGCATGGTGGTTTTTATCGGCGGCTGGAACCTCGCCAGGCATGTCGCCATAGGCTTCGGCGCGATGACTTGCGGCGTGCTGGTCGGCCTGTTTGCGTTATAATCGCGCCCCTTTTCAGCACGCACGCAAAACAAAATCATGGAAGCCGAACAGTTAAACGCCCTCTCCAACCAGTTGCAGGACTTGGCCTCGCGCAGCGCAGAATTACGGAGGTATCTTTGACTTCGATACCAAGCAGGAACGCTTAGTCGAAGTCAGCGAACTCGCCGAAGACCCGGCCATCTGGCAGGACGCCAAGCGCGCGCAGGAGCTGGGGCGCGAACGCAAGATGCTCGAAGGCGTCGTGCTCGGCCTCGGCAAAATCCAGCAAGACCTCGCCGATGCCACCGAGCTGTTTGAAATGTCCAGGGCGGAAAACGACGACGAAAGTTTGCAAGCCACCGCCTCCGACATCCAGGATATTGAGAAGCGCGTCGCCGCGATGGAATTCCGCCGCATGTTCGCCCACGCTATGGATCCGAATAACTGCTTCGTCGATATTCAATCAGGCTCCGGCGGAACCGAGGCTCAGGACTGGGCATCCATGCTGCTGCGCATGTACCTGCGCTACTGCGAACGCAAGGGCTTTCAGGTCGAAGTGCTGGAACAATCCGATGGTGAAGTCGCGGGCATCAAAGGCGCATCGCTCAAGGTCAGCGGCGACTATGCATACGGCCATCTGCGCACCGAAACCGGCGTGCACCGGCTGGTGCGAAAATCCCCGTTCGACTCCGGAAACCGGCGCCACACCTCGTTCTCCAGCGTGTTCGTCTATCCCGAGGTGGACGACTCGATCGAGGTCGAGATCAACCCCGCCGACCTGCGTGTGGACACTTATCGCGCCAGCGGTGCGGGTGGCCAGCACATCAACAAGACCGACTCGGCGGTGCGCATCACCCACCTGCCCACCAACATCGTCGTGCAGTGCCAGAGCGACCGCTCGCAACACCGCAACCGAGCCGAAGCGATGGCGATGCTGAAATCGCGTCTGTACGAAGAAGAGTTGCGCAAACGCAATGCCGAGAAACAAGTGTTGGAAGACGGAAAATCAGACATCGGCTGGGGACACCAGATTCGTTCTTATGTGCTGGATCAATCGCGCATCAAAGACCTGCGCACCAACTACGAAGTAGGCAATACGCAAGCGGTGCTCGACGGCGACCTGGACGACTTCATCTCGGCGAGTCTGAAGCAAGGGGTGTAGCCCAACTTGCAGGGCGGTTTCCACCCGCCATAGACAATAACGGCAATATCCCCATGCATCCCAAACCGCCGCCGAATTACCTTGCCGGTTATCCTGCCACGTTGATCGGGCAGGTGCAGCAGCTGATAACGCAGGGACTGCTGGCCGACATGCTGCTGAAGAAATATCCGCACGCGCACGAAGTGCGCACCGACAAGGCGCTGTATGACTACGTGCTGGAATGCAAAGCCATGCATCTGCGCAACGCCGGGTAGTTGAGTCGGGTGGCATTCGACAGCAAACTGCATATCCACAACGCGCTGGGCATCCATGCCCGCATCTCACGGATGCAGGGTGCCAATCTCAAGACTAGTCGCGAGATCCGCGTTGCGGCGGTGTTCAGGGAGATGCCGCCGGAATTTTTGCGGATGATCGTGGTTCACGAACTGGCCCATATCAGGGAGCGCGAGCACAGCAGGGCTTTCTATCAGCTGTGCCTGCACATGGAGCCAGATTACCACCAGTTCGAATTCGACTTGCGCGCTTACCTCTGCTATCTCGATGCATCCGGGCCGCCGCTGTGGGCCGGCGTGCTGGCAGAATAGGCGGGCATTATCACAATTGTTTTGCCAAGCATGAACAATCAGAACTTGGCATAATCCGCACCCGTAATTTTCACCCACAGTCCTCGCATCGCAGAGGGCTCTAATCCAGTCAATCAAGCCATGCTTCCATCCATCGAACAACGACTCGCCGCCGAGGTCGCGGCCAAACCCGCCCAGATTGCCGCTGCCATCACCCTGCTGGACGAGGGCGCAACCGTTCCGTTTATCTCGCGCTATCGCAAGGAGGCGACCGGCGGGCTGGATGATACGCAGCTGCGCATGCTGGAAGAGCGGCTGCGTTATCTGCGCGAGCTGGAAGAGCGCCGCGCGGCCATCGTCGCGTCGATCACCGAGCAGGGCAAGATGACGCCGGAGTTGTTGAAGGCGGTCTCGCTGGCCACCGACAAGACGCATCTGGAAGATCTGTATCTGCCGTACAAGCCGAAGCGCCGCACCAAGGCGCAGATCGCGCTGGAGGCGGGGCTAGCGCCGCTGGCGGATGCCTTGCTGGCGAATCCGACGCTGAACCCGGACTCAGAGGCGGCCAAGTATCTGCGCGAGCCTTTCACCAGCGCGGCGGGTGACGCCAATCCCGGCGTGGCGGATGCCAAGACGGCGCTGGATGGCGCGCGGCAGGTTTTGATGGAACGTTTTGCCGAGGATGCGAACCTGCTGCAATCGTTGCGCGAGTACGTGCAGGAGCACGGCGTGGTGCAGTCCAAAGTAATCGAGGGCAAGAACGGCGCGGCGGAAAAATATGCCGACTATTTCGATTATTCCGAATCCATCAACACCATTCCTTCGCACCGCGTGCTGGCGGTATTACGCGGGCGGCGCGAGGAAATGCTGGAGGTGCAGCTGCGCCTGGATAGCGAAGAGGAGAAGCCGACCTGGGCTGCACCGCACAACCCGTGCGAAATGCGCATCGCGAACCGTTTCGGTATCAAGGACATGAACCGACCCGCCGACCGCTGGCTGATGGACACCGTGCGCTGGACTTGGCGCGTGAAGAGCTTCATGCATCTGGAATCCGAATTGATGGGGGCGCTGAAAGCCCGCGCCGAGACCGAAGCCATCAATGTGTTCGCGCGCAACCTGAAATCGCTGTTGCTGGCCGCCCCTGCGGGGCCGCGCGTGACGATGGGGCTGGATCCCGGCATCCGCACCGGCGTAAAGGTGGCGGTGGTGGACGAGACCGGCAAGGTGGTGGATACCGCCACCGTCTATCCGCACCAGCCGCGCAATGATTGGGACGGCGCACTGCACACGCTGTCCAGGCTGGCCGAGAAACACCGCGTCGCGGTGATCTCCATCGGCAACGGCACGGCCTCGCGCGAGACCGACAGGCTGGCGCGCGACCTGATCAAGCTGAAGCCGGAATTGAAGATGACCAGTATTGTCGTTTCGGAAGCGGGCGCGTCGGTGTATTCCGCATCCGAGTTCGCCTCCAGGGAATTGCCCGAGCTGGATGTCAGCCTGCGCGGTGCGGTGTCCATCGCGCGCCGTCTGCAAGACCCGCTGGCCGAGCTGGTGAAGATCGACCCGAAGTCGATCGGCGTCGGCCAGTACCAGCATGACGTCAGCCAGTTCCAGCTGGCGCGTTCGCTGGATGCGGTGGTGGAAGATTGCGTGAACGCGGTGGGCGTGGATGTGAACACCGCCTCGGCGCCTTTGCTGGCGCGCGTTTCAGGCCTCTCCAGCAGCGTGGCACAGGCCATCGTGACACACCGCGATGCAAAGGGCCGCTTTGCCAGCCGCGCCGAGCTGCGCGAAGTGCCGCGCCTGGGCGACAAGACCTTCGAGCAGGCGGCGGGCTTCCTGCGCATCATGGGCGGCAACGATCCGCTCGATGCCTCGGCGGTGCACCCCGAATCGTATCCGCTGGTGCAAACGATCCTTGCAGATATCAAGCAGGACATCAAAACCGTGATCGGCAACAGCGGCCTGCTGAAGTCGCTCAACCCGGCGAAGTACATGGACGAGAAGTTCGGCATCCCGACCATCAGCGACATCCTCAAGGAACTGGAGAAACCGGGCCGCGACCCGCGCCCCGAGTTCGTCGCAGCAGCATTCAAGGAAGGCGTGGAAGCGCTATCCGATCTGAAGCCGGACATGATCCTCGAAGGCGTGGTCACCAACGTCGCGGCGTTCGGCGCGTTCGTGGACATCGGCGTGCATCAGGACGGGCTGGTGCACATTTCCGCCTTGTCGAACACCTTCGTCAAAGACCCCCACAGCGTGGTCAAGGCCGGACAGATCGTGAAGGTGAAGGTGCTGGAAGTGGACGGGAAGCGCAAGCGTATCGCGCTGACGATGCGGCTTACAGATACCGTGGGCGGCAAGCCGGAAGGTCAGCGTGAGCAACGGGATAGTCGTGGACAGAGCAAGGGCGGTGAAAAACCCAACCGCGCGCCCGCAGCCGAGCCTGTGAATGCGATGGCGGCGGCGTTATTGAAGTTGAAGGGATAATTGAACAGCGCCCAACACCCGTCCCGCTTGCGCGATCTGCTGCGCTGGCGCCGTTATTCCACGCTGCCGAAAGACGGGTCGCTGGAATAAGGCGGCAGGGGCAGGCCCGCAATGCGGCTGGCCTGACTCACCGGCCCGCCGGGGAAAAGTTCATAGAGATTGCGCCGTCCGTGCCCGTCGGAAAACTTCTCTTCCAGCTCGTGCAGGATTTCGCGGGCGCTTCCGGCCGCGCCGCGCGCGCGGTAGCGCTCGCGCACGTACATGACAATTTCCCAATGTTCATCGGTGAGGAAAATCCCTTCGGCTTCCGCCTGTCGCTGTGCGGATAGCGGCGACCAGGGTGCAAGGCCGAACATGTTGCCTTCGGGGTCGTGCTGTGCACGATAGATATTGGCGGTGGCTTTGTTGATGTCTAGCATGATGAATCCTCCTTGCTGCAGTTGCTACTGAGGTTTGATTCACTTTGGCTTCACAATCTACTCCAATTGCCTGGATTTTGTAAGCGCAGCAAGGGAAATTTAGACTATGCTTTACGTCATCGATTCAGCGCATTTGGCCTCAAAACCCGCCTCGTAAAATTGCGCCGGCAGGTGCATTCGTGACACAATCTCGCGCCTGTAAAAGCAATTCAGCAAATTAACCTTAAAATCAGCCGAGCACCATGACTACCGAAACCAGCATTCCACAAGACGAAAACCAGATCATCGCGGAACGCCGCGCCAAGCTTAACGCGATACGCCAGGCGGGCGTGGCTTTCCCGAACGATTTCGAGCGCAAACATCTCGCGGGTGACTTGCATGGCGAGTTTGGCGAAAAGACGCATGACGAGCTGGAGGCCGCGCAAGTCCATGTGGCGGTGGCCGGGCGCATGATGTTGAAGCGGGTGATGGGCAAGGCCAGCTTCGCCACCATTCAGGATATGAGCGGGCAGATACAGCTTTTCATCAGCAATAATGACACGGGCGAAGCGGCTCATAACGCATTCAAGCATTACGACCTCGGCGACATTCTCGGCGCAGTCGGCGTGCTGTTCAAGACCAAGACCGGCGAGCTTTCGGTGCGCGTGACACAGGTGCGCTTGCTGACCAAGGCGCTGCGTCCGCTGCCGGAAAAATTCCACGGTCTGACCGACCAGGAGCAAAAATACCGCCAGCGTTATCTCGACCTGATCACCAACGAGGACGCGCGCCGCGTGTTCATGACGCGCACGAAGATCATCCAGGCGATACGCGAGTTTTTCATCCGCCACGGCTATCTGGAAGTCGAGACGCCGATGATGCACTCCATTCCCGGCGGCGCTGCGGCGAAACCGTTCGAGACACACCACAACGCGCTCGACATGAAGATGTATCTGCGCATCGCGCCCGAGCTGTATCTGAAACGCCTGGTGGTGGGCGGTTTCGAAAAGGTGTTCGAGATCAACCGCAATTTCCGCAACGAGGGTTTGTCCACGCGCCACAACCCCGAATTCACGATGCTGGAATTTTACGAGGCGTACCGCGATTACAAATACCTGATGGACTTCAGCGAGAGCCTGTTCCGTGAGGTGGCGCAAAAGGTGCTGGGCAGGACGCTCATCTCCTATCAGGGCAAGGAGCTGGACTTGGGCAAGCCGTTCCACCGCCTGACGATGGTGCAGGCGATCCAGAAATACCATCCGCAATTCACCACCGCACAGCTGAACGACCGTGACTTCCTGGTCAACGAGTTGCAGGACCTGAAGGCGAAATACAAACCGGAAGACGGGATCGGCGGCTTGCAGTTGTCGCTGTTCGAGGAGCTGGCCGAAACGCAGTTGTTCGAGCCTACCTTCATCGTCGACTACCCGGTGGAAGTCTCGCCGCTGGCGCGCAGCAGCGACAGAAACCACGACATCACCGAACGCTTCGAACTGTTCGTCGTCGGCCGCGAGCTGGCCAATGGCTTTTCGGAGTTGAACGATGCCGAAGACCAGGCCGCGCGCTTCGATGCGCAGGTCGCGGCGAAGGATGCCGGCGACGAGGAAGCGATGTTCAAGGACAACGACTACGTGCGCGCCCTGGAGTACGGCTTGCCGCCGACCGCCGGACAGGGTATTGGCATCGACAGGCTGGTGATGCTGCTGACGGACAGCGCGAGCATCAGGGATGTGATTCTGTTCCCGCATATGCGCCCCGAATAATCCAACTCCATTTCACGAAATAGCGCTGGATTGCCATGCTCGATAACGACACGCAATTCCGTCTGTTCCAGCAATACCCGATGCTACGCGAACTGCCTGCTGAAGATCAGGCAGAGCTGCTGGCGGCGGCGAGTGTGATGCAGCTTCCGGCGGGAACGGTGGTATTCGACGAGAACCAGCCCTGCCAGGGTTTTCCGCTTTTGCTATCGGGAAGTGTCCGTGTTATCAAGGCCGCTGCAAATGGCCGAGAATTGCACCTTTACAGTATCGATCCCGGCGGGAGTTGCATCCTCACCAGCAGTTGCCTGCTAGGGCACGCCAACTATCAAGCACGCGGCGTGGCAAAACAGGATACCGTGCTAATCGTGCTTCCTCCATCAGCATTCAGAAAATTATTGTCCGCTCACGAGCCGTTCCGCGATTACATCTTCAGCCTGTTTTCGGAACGGCTCACCGACTTGATGCAACTGGTCTCTGCAGTGGCCTTCCAGAAACTCGACCAGCGCCTCGCGGCATTGCTCGTCACCAAAGCCACTCCGATACACACTACCCATCAGGCGTTAGCCGACGAGCTCGGCAGCGTCCGCGAGATCGTCAGCCGCCTGCTGAAGAACTTCGCCGAGCAGGGCTGGGTCAAACTCGGGCGCGAGCATATAGAACTCACCGATACAGCCGCGCTCAGGAAATTTGCCCATTTGTAAATCCTCATGCAGATCGGCTGGCAATGATCCACATCTGCCATCTATGTGATTATTATCACAGACAGAAATACGCCATGTGCCTAAGCTTCAGGCCACGTTGTCCCAATATGAGGTGTTAACATGAAAATGAACGAAGGCATGCTTGATCGTGCGTTGCGCGTGATTGCCGGTTTGGTGCTGGTCACACTCGCTGCCACGGGCACGATAGGTGTGTGGGGTTGGATAGGATTACTCCCGCTGGTGACAGGTGCAGTTGGTTTTTGCCCCGCCTATGCCATTTTCGGCATGAATACCTGCTCAATGCGCAACCAGAAGTAACTCCGCCGTTACGCCCGAATGTTTTCAGGGCTTGTAATGTGCCTCCCAGACAAGAACGCATATGTACCGCACAGCAAAACGGCCTGTCAGACAGGCCGTTTTGTTTGCTTCTCGAATCGGGTAGCCGGTTACGGCACGACCGAATCAATCACCACATTCAATCCCTTGCTGCCCGGTTTGATGGCTCCCGACAACCCTTGCAAATCGCCGGACTGAGCCATCGGCGTCCCCGATTTGGACACGCGCGCCACCACCACGACCTGGTCGAAACCGGACAGCTTCAACTGTGGTTGCATCGCCATACTGTCGTCGAGCGTAAATTGCAACGGCAGATCTTTCACCTGCTTGCGGAATACGGCAAGCGGCATCTTCGGGCCCTGTGCAGCGCGCGCCAGTATGAATACGGTGTCGGTCGGCGCAACCTTTGAAGCCAGCCCCGGACTCAGGGAAACCTTGCCTGAAACTGCCGCAGCAGGATTGGTTGCAGCTTCCGGAGCTTTCTGCACTGTCAATTGCGCCAGCTTCTCCTTGCCGCCCGGCTGTGCAGCAAGGAGGTCGCGCGCGCGCTGGATGCTGCCCTCAAAGCCCAGCGCATCACGAGAACCTGGCGGCAACTGGGTCACCAGTTTTTGCCAATGCGTAATCGCTGCAACAAAGTCGCCGCGTTGCATGCCGGCAGAACCGGACAGCGCAAGCGCAGTCATGTTGTTCGGGTCTATGGCCAGAGCCTTGCCGAGCAACCTGGCGACCTCGTCACTCTGCAGGGTTTGGCCATTTGCCATCGCATAGACATCGGCATAATTCGCCCATACCTGAGCCTCGTTCGGAACCAGTTTGGCGAGCTGTTCATATGCACTGGCCGCTTCCGCATATCGTTTCATCGCGACATAGGAACTCGCCAGCATGAACCAGCCATTCGCATTTTCGGGTTTGTTTTTCAGCTGGCTGGCCAGCGCCTTTAGTCCTGCCTCGGAACGTATGACGCCGGCACTGTCAGCCTCCACTTTCTCATGCAACGGCAAGGCGGCGTCGTAATTTCCCAGATACAAATACAGCGGGATGCTGAACAGAGGCAACAATATCGCCAGGGAGACAGCCAGCACCCTGCTGTTGCCGGAATGCAAAACGGACTGCTGGGTAGTCTTAACTTCATCCAGCAGGCGGGACTGTATTTCGCGCTTACCCTGCTCATACAACTCCTGCGTCAACAGGCCGTTGCGCAAGTCGGCGTCCATTTCCGTAATTTGATCCCGGAGAATTTCAAGGTTGGCTGCATCGCGCAACACATCGTTATTTTTGGAGGAACTGCGCCACAAGGGAAGCACGACAAACAACAGTGCGATGACGATAACCAGCGCACAGAGTATCCAGAACAAATAATTCATGCTTGGGGATCTTTCTGCTCGTTCAGCAATTGTGCGGCGCGTTGCGCCGCTTCAGGGGTAAGTTCGGTTTCTTTTTCTGCCAGCGTACGCTTGCGTTTGCGCAATTGATAAACCAGCATCACGCCGCCTCCGCCCAACAATACGAACGGTCCAAACCAGAGCAGCAAGGTATTGCTTTTGACCCTGGGGTCGTACAATACAAAATCGCCATAACGCGCCACCAGGTAATCGATGATCTCCTCGTCATTCATGCCTTTGGACATTTGTTCGCGTACTTCACGGCGCAGGTCTTCGGCAAGCTCGGAGTGGGAGCTGGCAAGCGACTCATTCTGGCACACCAGACAGCGCAATCTCTCGGCCAAACCGATCATGCGCTTTTCCAGAACGGGGTCCTTGGCCAGATCCTGGGCCTCGCCGGCCATCGCATACACCGGCAACAAACACATCACTAGTATCAGTAGGCGTTTCATTTCTTTTTCAACTCCGCAACCAGGGGGAGAATTTTTTCCTGCAGGCTCTGGACCGTGACAGGACCGATTTGCTTGTAGCGGATCACGCCCTGCTTGTCGATCACATAGGTTTCCGGTACGCCGTACACACCGTAATCAATTCCAATACGTCCGTCCATATCCGATGCGCTCAGGACATAAGGGTCTCCGCCATTATGCAGCCATGCCAAACCGTCAGCGCGCCTGTCCTTGTAATCCAGGCCGTAGATCGGCACGATATTCTGGCGCGACAAATCCAGCAGGACAGGGTGTTCCTGCCTGCAGGACACGCACCAGGATGCCCACACGTTGAGCAGCCAGACCTGCCCCTTCATATCCTCTGCGGAAAATTGCTTGGAAGGATCATGCAGCTGCGGCAGACTGAATGCCGGCGCGGGCTTGTCTATCAGCGGCGAAGGAACTTCACGCGGATTCAGGCCCAGCCCGACAAACAGGAATCCCGCCAGCACCACGAATATGATGAACGGCCAGATAAAACGCATCATGATGCTTTGCTCCCTGCTGCGATTGCACCTGATGCCGGCAAACTGTCATTACCCGCATTAGCGGTCTTCTTGCTTTTCAGACGGTAGCGACGATCGCTGATAGCCAGCACTCCGCCCAGCCCCATGAACAGGCATCCAGCCCAAATCCAATCCACAAAAGGCTTATGGTAAACGCGTATTGCCCATGCCTCTACCGTGCCTGGAATTTGTTCCCCCATCGAAACATAGAGATCGCGTATCAACCCTGTGTCTATGGCAGCCTCGGTCATCGGCATCCCGGAAGCATTATATTGGCGTTTTTCCGGGGACAGTTCAGTGACCGGCTTGCCGTCTTTGCTGATGGAAAAATGCCCGCGTGCAGCCACATAATTCGGTCCGGTAATCGCATTCACTCCATCAAAACGGAACACATAGCCACCCGCCTCGACCGTATCGCCGATTTCCATCCGCACATCCCGCTCAGTCTCATAACCCTTCACCATCGTCACTCCGATGATGAAGATCGCCACCCCGAAATGCGCCAACTGCATACCGTAGTAGCTAGACGACTGGCCGCGTATTCGCCGCATCAGGCTTCCATCTCCGGTCAGGCGCTGGCGCAAGCCGATAAGGAGCGATGCGATGATCCAGAAAGCCAGCAACAGGCCCAGCGAAATCAGCGGGGTCCATTTACCCATCACCAGGGGCAACAGCAAGGCAATCACTGCCGCGCTGGCAAATGCCCAGCGCACGCGCTTGAGCAAATCTGGCGCGTCAAATTTTTTCCAGCGCGCCAGCGGCCCCAGCCCCATCAGCAGCACCATAGGCGCCATCAGAGGCACCCACACGGCATTGAAATATGGCGGGCCTACCGACAGCTTGCCGAAACCCAGCGCATCCATGAACAGCGGATAGAGCGTACCGATGAATACCGATGCCGCAGCAACTGAAAATAGCACGTTGTTCGACAACAGCAGGGATTCGCGGGACATCACATCGAACTTGCCGCCCAAGCCGATTTTCGGCGCACGCCATGCAAACAGCAGCAGCGACGATCCGATTACCGCAACCAGAAATCCAAGAATAAATACACCACGCTTGGGGTCGGTCGCAAACGCATGCACCGAAGTCAGCACGCCGGAACGCACCAGGAAAGTTCCCAACAAGCTGAGGGAGAAAGCGGCTATCGCAAGCAGCACCGTCCAACTCGTAAAGGCACCGCGCTTTTCTGTGACAGCCAGCGAATGAATAAGCGCCGTACCGACCAGCCAAGGCATGAATGAAGCGTTTTCCACCGGATCCCAGAACCACCAGCCACCCCAGCCCAGTTCGTAATACGCCCACCAGCTACCCAGTGCGATCCCGAAAGTAAGGAAACACCAAGCCACCGTAGTCCAGGGACGGGACCAGCGCGCCCAGGTTGCATCCAGATGGCCGCCGAGCAACGCGGATATCGCAAAGGCAAATGCCACTGAAAACCCCACATACCCCGTGTACAACATCGGCGGATGTATCGCCAAGCCGGGATCTTGCAACAGCGGGTTCAAATCAAGTCCCTCAGCTGCTCTTGGTATCAAACGGTCGAACGGATTGGAAGTAAACAGCATGAACAACAGGAAACCTACCGCGATCAATCCCATCACGCCCAGCACGCGTGCAACCATTTCTTGCGGCAAGTGCTTGCTGTTCAGCGCGACGACCACCGACCATATAGACAGATTGAACACCCACAGCAACAGCGAACCTTCATGCCCGCCCCAAATGGCGGCAACCTTGTAAACCGTTGGCAGCTGGGAATTCGAATGCTGCGACACATATAGCACAGAAAAATCATCGCCAAGGAAGGACAGCAGCAGGCAAACAAAAGCAACGGCAATGAATGTGAATTGTCCAAAAGCGAGGGGGCGAGCGATACGCATCAAGACCACATTGTTGCGAGCCGCCCCCAGTATCGGCAAAACGCCCAGCGTCATGGTGACAAACAGCGCGACGATTAAAGTGAAATGTCCTAGTTCGGGTATCATAGTCGTGTCTTCCTGGAATTTATTTATTTAGCAACCGGGACAGCTTTAGGCTTACCAGTGTTTTCTACAGCTTTGGCTTCCTGCGCCTTTTTCATTGCATCCGCCGCTTCCGGCGGCATGTAATTTTCATCGTGCTTGGCAAGCACTTCGTCTGCATGCATCACGCCATCCGCTTCCACTTTTCCCTGTGCGACTACGCCTTTGCCTTCCTTGAACAAGTCCGGCAGGATGCCTTTATACACAACGGGTATGCTTCTGTGTGTGTCCGTTATTTCAAAGCTGGCCGTCAATCCGTCACTGGCGCGTTTGACACTTCCCTCCTGCACCAGACCGCCAATCCTGAAAGCGCGGCCCTGCGGGGCTTCGCCGTTATGCACCTGGGTCGGCGTAAAATACAGACTGACATTATCCTTCAGCGCGTACAACACCAAACCGACCGCCATACCCAACAACGCAAGGGCTGAAAAGATGTACATAAACTTCTTTTGACGTGGCTTCATGCTATTCCTCATCTCCTGCGTCGCGCAACATACGCAAATTCTGCAGCGTAATTTTCCTCAAGTGGCGCACCAGCATCACTTCCACGATAAACACCAGCAGCGCAACCCCATATGACCCCCACACATAAAAGGCATAGCCTTTCATGGCAAAAAATTCTGACCAATTCATGGCTTGACCTCCGGCAGTTCAGACACCCATTGGGTATTTCGCTCACGTTCCAGAATGATGCTGCGCACTCGCATCAGTGAAACCGCTATCGCGTACAACCAGCACGCGGCTAGTACCGTGAACATGGCCTGTTGCATCGCAATATGCATGCTGGTCCCGGTGAATTTAATCGTAGCCCCCTGATGCAGGGTATTCCACCACTTGACCGAAAAATAAATAATCGGCACGTTGACAGAGCCAATAATAGCCAGCAGGGCACTGGCACGATCAGCGCGGCGCGGATCATCAATGGACGCATGCAGCGCAATAAACCCGAGATACAAGAACAACAGGATCAACTCGGAAGTCAGTCGCGCATCCCACACCCACCAAGCGCCCCACATCGGTTTGCCCCACAGCGCACCAGTCCATAACGAGATGAACGCAAATAGCGCGCCGGTAGGAGCCAGTGCAGAAGCCATCATGGAAGACAGCCTGGTATTAAAAATCAGTCCGAGTGCCGCGTAGCCAGCCATGATGAGATAAATGAACATGGACAACATTGAGGCCGGTACATGGATAAAAATAATACGGTAGGCTTCACTCTGCTGCATATCCGTCGGTGCCACAAAAAATCCGATATACAGACCTACAGCGAACAGTACTGCGGATGACACCGCAAACCAAGGAATCATCTTGCCCGCCAAGCCATAGAAGGTGGATGGTGCGGAATATTTAAACCAATTGATCGCCAATTTCATCACTCCATCGAAATACGCAACGCTTGCGCCGTAACCCACGGCGTAAACACCAAAGCCAGCAACAGCAGTGCTCCCAGCAAGGATAGATGCGGAGCCACGCTCATGCCGGTCGACGCTGCATCGACCGCACCCGTGCCAAAAATCAGCACCGGAATGCACAGCGGCAATACCAGCAGAGACAACAACACGCCGCCCCCCCGCAAACCCAATGTCAACGCCGCTCCAATCGCTCCCACCATGCTGAGTATCGGCGTCCCCAACAACAGTCCAAAGATCAATACTGCAAGCGCCTGAATCGGCATATCAAACTGCAATCCCAGCACCGGAGCCATCAACACCAGCGGCAAGCCGGACACCATCCAGTGCGACACCATCTTGCCCAACACCAGCATCGACAACGACTGGGGAGCCAGCATCATTTGCTCCAGTGTGCCATCAAGATAATCCGCCGAAAACAAACGCCCCAGGGACAACATCGAAGCCAGCAATGCCGCCACCCACAACACACCAGGCGCCATCTTGCGCAGCATATCCATTTCCGGGCCGACACCCAAAGGGAACAGGCTAACCACCATTACAAAAAAAATCAATGTAGTCAGCACATCGGCGCGGCGGCGCATTGCCAGCACCAGATCGCGCCGTATCACCAGCACCAGTAAATCCAGCATTGAGGATTTTTTCATGGCCCCATCGCCTTCATGAGAGGGTCAAGCTGCGCATTTCCACCCCAGCGACTTGCAGAGGCTGGTGAGTGGTAAAAATCACCATCCCCCCTTGCGCCAAATGTTCCGCAATCAACTCCTGAATCAGCACTACGGCTCCGACATCCAGCGCGGTCAAAGGTTCATCTAGTATCCACAGCTTGGCATCGTTGACCAGCAAGCGCGCCAAGGCCACACGCCTGCGCTGGCCCTGCGAAAGCACTTTGGTGGGAAGCCTCTCCCTGCCCCGCAATCCCATGCGACGCAAAGCGGCGACAGTCTCTTTTTCATTGATGTCAACCCCAGACAGGCCAGCCGAAATACGCAAATTTTCCACTGCACTCAATTCATCCTTGATGGCATTCAGGTGCCCGAGGTATAACATCTCCGCATAATAATCCTCATCCAGATCGCGGATGCTCTCCCCCCCCCAGACAATATCACCCTCATCCGGCATCATGAAGCCGCACAAAGTACGCAGCAAGCTGGTTTTACCGCTACCGTTCGCGCCCTGCACTTGCATGATCTGTCCAGGATATAGCGCAAAATCCAATCCGGAAAACAAACGATGATCACCACGGCTACAAGCAAGATTGCTGATTTCCAGCATGAGGAAGAACCTGAAAATATTTACTCGAGAAGTATATACGATTATTTCAACCAGTGACAACGCAGAATGCACGGGAACGATTGCCCACTTTAAGATTGAGCCTATAGACTCCCGCAGGAGCGTCTCTCAACCCGCGCCTATAACCAGCCATATTGGCAGGGAACGATATGACATTTCTGGCTGTGGTCATGTCAAGCGATGATGTAAAACCGCCTTTTCACACACTTCAATGCTACCAGCGGAAATCGCTTATGTGGTCGATAGCTTCATGGCGATACGATAGCTTCATGGCGATACGTTATCTTCCGCCGCATAAAAACGCCACTCCGAGAGTGGCGCTTCCAAGTTCAAGAATTTTTTAGGTCAAGGCTGAACCCTGACCACTTCCGGCGAACTCATCACTATGGTTGCCTGCAGCTTGGCATCTGCAAGATATGCCCGCGACATTTCTTCGCCAGTTAATTGGCGCAACTGCTGTGAATAACGTGCGCGCTTCGCATCACTAATCGCCTCACCTTCCTTGACTGCGTCAAGGCGTACAATGACATAGCCGTTCTGTGCTGTTTCGGCCCCGACATACTGCGGCAGTTTGGCAGCATCCGCTTGGAATATTTGCCGCACCAGGCTGGCATCCAGTGATCCATGCTGCCCTCGCGTGATGCTTTGCGCAGTACCCCAACGCAATTTCGGCTTATCGCCGGCCTGCAATTGCCCAAGCACGGAACTCCCGTATTTGACAGCAAGCTCAATCGCCTGCTGCCCCAATAATTTCTGGCGTATCATTCCCTGCACTTCGCCAAACGCACGCGCTGCAGCTGGTTTATATTCCAGTACACGCGCGGCCACCAGCGTGTTCGGAGCCACCTCAATCGCAGAAGTATTGCGCTTGCCTTTTGCCACTTCATCGCTAAAAATCGCCTGCACCATCATTGGCGTCCAGAGTGCGCTTGTCGCCCCTCCTTTGGTCACCCAACCGCCCTGCTCGATCTCCACCCCGGCCAGATCGGCAGCGGGTTTCAGAGTATCGCTTTGCTCATAAACAACATTACTGAATTTCTCCGCCAATTCGGCGAACATGTCCGCTGCCTTTTGCTGGCGGAGTTTATTTTCGATGCCCATCCTCGCCTCATCGAAAGGCAACGCCTTGGAAGACTTGATCCCCACCAGCTTGATGATGTGATAACCGAAATCCGACCTGACCACTTCACTAATTTCCCCGACCTTCAGGGAATAAACGGCATCTTCAAATGGTTTCACCATCATGCCGCGACCAAAAAATCCCAAGTCGCCACCGTTCGCCGCAGATCCCGGATCCTGCGAATTCCGCTTCGCCAGCTCGGCAAATTTGGCGGGATTACGCTTCACTTCTTGCAGCAACTGCTCTGCCTTCCCCTTGGCCGCATCCTGCTCGGACTGCGTGGCCGCGGCATTGGCGGAAATGAGGATATGCGCTGCATGACGCTCTTCTGAAGTACCAAACTCACTTAAATGCTCGTTGTAATACCTGCGCATCTCGTCCTTATCGATACTGATCTTTGACAGCAGCACATCTGCCGAAAGCTTCACATACTCAACCCTGGCCTGCTCCTGAATTTGAAATTCTTTGGGATTACGATCGTAATATTCCTTTACGGCCACATCGTCTACTTTTGCCTGTGCCTCAAATTGCTGAATTGAGACAGGAGACAAGCTGATTACACGCTGCTGCTCATTCAGACGAATAATGCTGTCAACAACCTTGCCCGAAACAAATCCGTTTTGAACATAAGTATCCTGCATTTGCTGACCAAGCAAGTCGTCACGCAAACGAGCCTCAAACATCAACGGTGACATATTCTGGTTCGACAACACCTCAGCATAGCGCTTCTTGTCGAACTTCCCCTCATTCTGAAATGCTTCAATACTGCCAATCAGCCTCGCCACCTGATCATCCGTCACAGCCAGGCCCGCAGCACTGGCCCGCTCAACCAGCAACCGCTGCGCAACCAGATTGTCCAATACCGCGCGCTTCATTTCCGGATTGTCCAACATCGCGGCATCAAAGCGGGCGCCCAATTCCTGGCGCAGCTTCGCTTGCTGCTGACGCATCGCATTCTCGAATTCCTGCTGAGTAATTTTCGCACCATTCACAGTGGCGGCCACATTCGCAGCATTTCCGGAGCGTGTATATGAATCTATTCCCCAGAAAGCAAAAGGCAAGATAATCAGCGCCATGAAAATCTGCACCAGCCTTTTATTGTTATGGACAAAATCAAACATAGCGATGTCACCCGAGAATTAATCTAAAAGGAAAACATATGAAAAAAGGCGAACTTTCGTTCGCCTTGATTTGGCGGAGTGGACGGGACTCGAACCCGCGACCCCCGGCGTGACAGGCCGGTATTCTAACCAACTGAACTACCACTCCAGAAACATGTGTGGTGGGTGCTGACGGGATCGAACCGCCGACATTCGCCTTGTAAGGGCGACGCTCTACCAGCTGAGCTAAGCACCCAACAAAGTCTACTAGTTTACAGCATCCTTCAGGCCCTTGCCAGCACTAAATTTTGGAACCTTGGCTGCCTTGATTTTGATTGTCGCGCCGGTACGAGGATTGCGGCCATTACGCGCAGCGCGCTTGCCAACTTTGAATGTACCGAAACCAACCAGGCTCACTGTATCACCTTTCTTCAGCGCCTTCTTGATGGTGTCGATAGTCGAATCCAACGCACGAGCAGCAGCTGCCTTGGAAAGATCAGCGGATTTTGCAATTGCATCAACCAAATCAGATTTATTCACGTAAGTCCCCTTTGCGAGTGGTTAAAGAAACAGGAAAAGTCCTGCAACGGCTTTATATCAAGGCTTCGCAGCTTTGGTCAAGCGATTACTAAAAAATTTTTTTTCTTGCATTGCCATATCCAAGCTGTTACGAATTTCCGCTCAATGTTTGGTCACCAGAACAGGATTCGGCTGCACTGCATCGCCCGGCATCGCAATGGCAGAAACCTTCTCGGCCACTTCAGCCAGCGGAGCTGGTTTACGCTCGAGCGCCATTTCCAGCACCTGATCGATCCATTTGACCGGGTGAATATCCAGCTTATTTTTAATATTGTCCGGTATCTCCGCCAGATCTTTTGTGTTTTCTTCGGGTATCAGAACCACCTTGATACCGCCACGCTGGGCCGCCAGCAGCTTCTCTTTCAAGCCGCCAATCGGCAACACCTCACCCCGCAAAGTGATTTCTCCGGTCATTGCGACGTCAGCGCGCACGGGGATGCCCGTCAACACAGACACCATCGCCGTACACATACCGACTCCGGCACTCGGCCCGTCTTTGGGAGTTGCACCTTCCGGCAAGTGTATGTGCAAATCGGTCTTCTGATAAAAATCCTCATCTATACCCAATCGCCTGGCGCGACTGCGCACCACGCTCAGCGCGGCTTGGATAGACTCCTGCATTACATCGCCCAACTTGCCGGTTGTGGTGGTCTTGCCTTTTCCGGGCAGCACGGCCGCCTCGATAGTGAGCAATTCACCACCGACTTCCGTCCATGCCAATCCCGTCACCTGACCGACTTGATTGTTCTTCTCGGCAACTCCGTAAGAATGGCGACGCACGCCAAGATACTTATCGAGATTGCGCGAATTGATGGTCACTTTGCTGTCGCGATCCTTTAACAGCAGCGCCTTCACCACCTTGCGGCAAATCTTGGAGATTTCCCGCTCAAGACCCCGCACTCCGGCCTCTCGCACGTAGTAGCGCACGATGTCGCGCAATGCGCTTTCAGAAATATTGATTTCTTCCGGCTTCAAACCGTTGTTCTTGATCGCCTTGGGAACCAGATAGCGCGTGGCGATATTGATCTTCTCGTCCTCCATGTAACTGGACACGTGAATGATCTCCATGCGATCCATCAATGCATCGGGAATATTCAGTGTGTTTGCTGTCGCCACGAACATCACGTCCGACAGATCGTATTCGACCTCGACATAATGATCGACGAACGTGCTGTTTTGCTCGGGGTCGAGCACCTCCAGCAGCGCGGAAGACGGGTCACCGCGCATATCCATGCCCATCTTGTCCACTTCATCCAGCAGGAACAATGGATTCTTCACTCCGACCTTGCTCATATTCTGCAAGATTTTCCCCGGCATGGAGCCGATATAGGTGCGGCGGTGTCCGCGTATTTCGGACTCGTCGCGCACCCCGCCCAGCGACATGCGCACGAATTTCCGGTTGGTGGCGCGCGCGATGGACTGCCCCAGCGAGGTTTTTCCGACGCCAGGCGGGCCAACCAGACAAAGGATAGGTGCCTTCATCTTTTCCGCGCGTTGTTGCACGGCGAGATATTCAAGAATACGTTCCTTTACCTTGTCCAGCCCATAGTGATCTTCTTCCAGCACCACTTCAGCCTTCCTCAGATCGGCACTGATCTTGGTTTTTTTCTTCCACGGCAGTCCCGTCAAAACATCAATGTAGTTGCGCACCACAGTAGCCTCGGCCGACATCGGCGACATCAGGCGCAGCTTTTTCAGCTCCGCTTCCGCCTTGGTGCGCGCCTCTTTCGGCATGTGCGCGGACTTGATCTTTTTCTCTATCTCATCGAAATCGGTGCCCTCTTCGCCGTCGCCCAGCTCCTTCTGGATCGCTTTGACCTGCTCGTTCAAGTAGTACTCGCGCTGGCTCTTCTCCATCTGGCGTCTCACACGCCCCCGGATGCGCTTCTCAACCTGAAGGATGTCGATCTCGCCCTCCAGCAATCCCAGCAAATGTTCCAGGCGTTTGCGCACGCCAAAAATCTCCAGCACTTCCTGCTTCTGCTCCAGTTTGAGCGGCAAATGGGCAGCAATGGTGTCCGCGAGACGCCCGGCATCATCAATACCTGCCAGCGAAGTCAGAATTTCCGGCGGGATTTTTTTGTTGAGTTTCACGTATTGGTCGAATTGCGCGATCAGCACGCGACGCATCGCCTCGGATTCGCTGCTCGTGCCATCCTCGGCAGGAACAATTTGCACCTCCGCATCGAAATGCGATTTGGCGTCGTACACGCGCAACACATTGGCGCGTTGCGTACCTTCCACCAGCACCTTTACCGTGCCGTCGGGCAGTTTCAACATTTGCAGGATATTGGCCATGCTGCCGATATCGTAGAGGTCATCCGTGCCCGGATCATCTTTGGAGGCAGACTTCTGCGCCACCAGCACGATGTTTTTCCCCGCCTCCATTGCCGTTTCCAAAGCCTTGATGGACTTGGAACGCCCTACAAACAGCGGAATCACCATGTGCGGGAAAACCACCACATCGCGCAATGGCAGCAGAGGGTGCAAATTGCTTACAACAGTACCGGGGGTATCTTGTTCTAACATGGCAGTAACCTTTTCATTGGATAGCGAGTTAGATGGGGCTGGCTCGGAATAATTCAAGCGTCCCCATCGGGACAAGATAAAAGAACGGGCGGGACAGTTTAAATCAGGCTACTTTGTGCGTATCCGCATATATGATGATGGGCTTGATTTCTCCGGTTGAACCGGCCTCATCCAGCACTACTTTGCTGACATTTTCCATGGAAGGCAGATCAAACATCACATCCAGCAGGACATGCTCCAATATCGAACGCAAGCCGCGCGCTCCGGCCTTGCGCGCCAAAGCCTTGCGGGCTATCGCCAGCAACACGCCTTCGCGGAATTCCAGATCGACATTCTCCATCGCGAACAGTTTCTGGTATTGCTTGGTCAACGCGTTCTTCGGCTCGGTCAGGATACGCACCAGCGCGGCTTCGTCCAGCTCCTCCAGCGTAGCGACTACCGGCAAACGCCCGACAAATTCCGGGATCAGCCCGAACTTGATCAGATCTTCAGGCTCGACCTCGCGCAGGGTTTCACCGGTTTTGCGCTCATCCTTGCCGCGTATGGTCGCGCCGAAGCCGATGCCCGCCTTCGCAGAACGGTTACGGATGACCTTCTCCAGCCCGTCGAACGCACCGCCGCAGATAAACAGTATGTTGGTCGTATCAACCTGCAAGAATTCTGTATTGGGATGCTTGCGCCCACCCTGCGGAGGAATCGAGGCCTTGGTACCCTCGATCAGCTTGAGCAACGCCTGCTGCACGCCCTCGCCCGAGACATCGCGGGTGATTGATGGATTGTCGGATTTGCGGGAAATCTTGTCGATTTCATCCACGTACACGATGCCGCGCTGCGCCTTCTCGACATTGTAGTCGCAACTGATCAGCAGCTTCTGAATGATGTTTTCGACATCCTCGCCTACATAACCGGCCTCGGTCAGCGTTGTTGCATCCGCCATCACGAATGGCACATCAAGCAGACGCGCGAGCGTTTGCGCCAGCAAGGTTTTACCGGAACCGGTCGGCCCGACCAGCAGGACGTTGCTCTTGGACAGCTCCACGCCATCCTTGTCGTTGCTCTTGAGGCGCTTGTAGTGGTTATATACCGCGACCGACAAAATCTTCTTGGCCCGCTCCTGGCCGATCACATATTCATCCAGCGTCGCGCATATATCCTTGGGAACCGGCAAGTCGGTCTTGTCCGTCTTGGTCTGATCATTCTGCGTTTCCTCGCGCATGATGTCGTTGCATAGTGTGATGCACTCATCGCAAACGAACACCGACGGGCCTGCAATCAGTTTGCGCACCTCGTGCTGGCTCTTGCCGCAGAACGAACAATAAAGCAATTTGTCACCCGGTTTTTTTTCGTCAGCCATCGTCACTTACTCCATCGAATTATCGGCGATCCAATCATTGGGCCATGCAACCTTTTCAGGTACGCTTTTCCAGCACCTGATCCACCAGGCCATATTTTGCCGCGTCTTCGGCGCTCAGGAAATTGTCGCGATCGGTATCGCGCTCTATCGTCTCCACCGATTGCCCGGTATGCTGCGCCAGCAGCTGATTGAGTTTCTGCTTCAGGTAGAGAATCTCGCGCGCGTGGATTTCGATATCCGATGCCTGCCCACGGAAGCCGCCCATAGGCTGATGGATCATCACGCGCGAGTTCGGCAGGCAGAACCGTTTGCCCTTCTCGCCTGCCGCCAGCAGGAACGATCCCATGCTGGCCGCTTGACCGATACACAAGGTGCTGACGTCCGGCTTGATGAACTGCATGGTGTCGTAAATCGCCATGCCAGCCGTGACAGAGCCGCCCGGTGAATTGATGTAAAAGTGAATATCTTTGTCGGGATTTTCCGATTCAAGGAACAGCATCTGCGCGACGATCAGATTTGCGCTGTGGTCGTTGACCTCGCCGACCAGGAACACCACGCGCTCCTTGAGCAAGCGCGAATAGATGTCATAAGCCCGCTCCCCCCGTCCGCTGGTCTCAACGACCATGGGGATCAAACCGATATTCTGCGGCTCCCGATATTCCATTGCATCAGCTCCCCATCAATTCATCAAAAGCGATAGCCTTGTCCGCCACCTTCGCCCGTCCCGTCACCCACCCGACTACATTTTCCTCCAGCACCAGATTTTCCACCTCGCGCAAACGGGATGGGTCGGCGTAATACCAGCGCACCACCTCATCCGGATCATCGAAGCTTTGCGCATAGTCAGCCACCAGGACGCGCACCTGTTCCGGCATCGCCGTCAAATTGTGCTTCAGCACCAGATCGGCCAGAATCAGGCCGAGCTTGACGCGCTTCTCGGCACGATCATTGAACAACTCGGGGTACAGCGGCATATCCTTCATCTTCACGCCGCGCGACTCCATCTCCTGGACGGTCTGCTGCATCAAGACCTGGGCCTCGCTGTCCACCAGCGCCTTAGGCACGTCGAATTTGGCCACTTTAAGCAGCGCATCCATCGCCGCTTCCTTGTTGCGCGCTTTCAAACGGCGCGTCACCTCGCGGTTCAGATTGCTGCGGATTTCCGCCTGCAGCTTGCTCACGTCGCCATCTGCAATGCCCATGGATTTTGCGAACTCGGCATCGAGTTCCGGCAAGCGCATCGCATCCACCGCATTCAGCGTAACCGTAAAGCTCACCTGCTTGCCTGCCACATCCTTGCCGTGATAATCCGCCGGGAAAGTCATATCGAAAGTCTTGGTCTCGCCTGCTTTCATGCCGATGATCGCCGCCTCGAAATCCGGCAGCATGCGCCCCACCCCCAGCACCACAGCCAGATCCTTGGCCTCGCCGCCCTCGAATGGCGCGCCGCCTATCCTGCCGGAAAAATCGATGTGCACCTGGTCTTCGTTCTGCGCTGCACGGTTCACCTTCTCGAAAGTGCCGCGCTGCTTGCGCAATGTCGCAATGGTTTTGTCCACATCCGCCTCGCCCAGCTCGAACGCCACCCGCTCAACCACCTCGCCGGCGACATCACCGAGCACCACTTCCGGATACACCTCGAAAGTGACGCTGTACTCGATCGGGTCGGCGCTCAGATCCCTGGTCTTGATTTCAAACTGCGGAGAACCGGCCACCTTCAGATTATTGGTCTGTGCCGCCTCGACAAATGACCGCTGCATCGCGTCGCTCAGGGCCTCCTGGCGCGCCTGAGCACCGTAGTACTGGTCAAGAACCTTGACGGGAACCTTGCCGGGGCGAAAGCCGGCGATTCTCGCGTTGCGTCCTATGCTCTTCAAGCGGGCGGACACCTCGCCATAAATGGCCTGTTGTGGAATAGACGCGTTAAGGCGGCGTTCTAATGCGCTCACAGTTTCTACGCTGGTCATGCTGTATTTCCTTGAGTTGAAGTTGAATGGTGGCTAGTGCAAAGGGGAAGCCCGGATGGCTTTTCAAGCGGCTGTATTATTCTTGAATTATTGGCAACAGGCCGTATTGTTACCATCCATCGCGCCTCTCCTAGCCAGTCCCGGCGAATTATATCATGCACGGTCGGGAAAGCGGTTGGCGCAGTTTTTAAAGCCCCCACGCATAGACGACCCGAAATTTCTCGCCTTGAAGCAGTATCTTGCAGGCGATGACGCAAAACGAAATGAGGGGTGACATTGTCGCGAACGGGCAGCGCTCTATGCCTTGTCAGCTTGGGAAGATGTGTGACACGATAAAAACCACATTGCATAACCGCATCTGGGCAGTCGCTCCGTCAAACCAGGTATTTGCCAATTGAAACGCAGCTACAGCCTTCATTCTGAGGTTCCATAACTTATTCCATAACGGCCCATCAGGTCATAAATTGTCGGGCGGCTGACACCGAGCAATTCTGCCGCCTTGGTGATATTGCCATCCACCCGCGCCAATGCCTTCAACACAGCCTTGTGTTCTGCGTCATCACGCACCTGGCGAAGATTGATGGGTTCTTCAGCCGCAATGGAAATTGCAAGCCCAAGATCCTCGGCGTTGATCAATGGCCCCTCCGCCATAATCACTGCGCGCTTGATACAATTTTCCATTTCCCTCACATTTCCCGGCCATGGGTAACTCTCTATTGCTGTCATGGCCTCCGCACTGAAACCCATTGAGGGACGCACCTCCTGGGAACTGAACTTGTTTTTGAAATGATGTGCCAGCAAAGCTGCGTCTCCTACTCTCGCACGCAACGGCGGAATCGAAACCACGATCTCGCTCAGACGATAAAACAGATCTTCGCGGAATCGTCCCGCTACGATGAGTTCCTTGAGATTCTGATGTGTCGCGCAGACGATGCGCACATTGACCGGAATCTCTTCACGCCCGCCCACTCTTTCAATGACTCTTTCCTGCAGAAAGCGCAACAGCTTGGCCTGCAGTGCCATGGGCAGATCGCCCACTTCATCGAGGAAAAATGTCCCGCCATTGGCCAGCTCGATTTTACCCATGGTCTGTTTGGCTGCGCCGGTATAAGCCCCCTTCTCGTAGCCGAACAATTCGCTTTCCAGCAGGTTTTCCGGTATCGCCGCGCAATTGATCGCGATGAAACGCTTGGCCTGCCTGGGGCTCAATTGGTGCAAAGCTTTTGCCAGCACCTCTTTCCCGGTACCACTGTCACCGAGCAACATAACCGTGACATCAGAGGGCGCCACTTTCTCGATGTTGCGGCACAGCTTTAGCACAGCAGGATCGCGGCTTATGATTCCTGAGAGTGGGGAATCCGCATGGGTCTCGCGCAGCTTGCGGTTCTCCTGTTGCAATGCATGAAGACGGAAGGCTCTTTCGACTACCAGCGCAAGCATCTCGGGATCACACGGCTTCTGGTGAAAATCGTAAGCACCCAGACCGATGGCTTTCACGGCATTGCCGTGATCCTGATTGCCGGTCAGAACAATTAATTTGGTGTCGGGGGCAAGCGCGAGTATTTGTTGCAGCGTGGCCAACCCCTCAGATGCGCCATCCGGGTCGGGAGGCAGGCCAAGATCCATGGTAACCACTGCCGGCTCATGTCGTCGAATATGCGCAAGCGCACTGTCCCGATCTCCGGCGACAAGTACGTTGTAGGCATCAAAACTCCAGCGCAGCTGTTTTTGCAAACCGGGGTCATCTTCAATGATTAACAGATTTTTTTTGTCTTTGCTCACGCGGTTTCCGATGCACTAATGTGTCTGCACATCCTCATGCTTTTGATGATGAGATGGCAAGATCATACGAAACGTGGTGCCGTTTTCATTGCTGCTGACGACCTCCAATCGGCCGCCAAGTTCGCGGGCATATTCATGGCTCTCGAATACACCTATCCCCATACCCGCAATTTTGGTTGATTCAAACGGTTTGAACAACCTTTCGTTCATGAACTCGGCACTCATGCCATGCCCTGTGTCTTTAATCGCAATGATTACTGTACCATCTCCCTTGTCCAGGCTAACCACTATTTGCCCATCTTTGGGCGTGGCTTCTATGGCGTTCTGAATCAGATGCCCGATCACCCGTTCAAGGCTGGCCCAGTTGGCCAACACCTCCATACCATGATGCAATATCTCGAGTTTCGGCTTCGGTTCGGCTGTGGATTTTGCTGCTACCGCCTTTTGCAACAGATCTTCAATCCGGAACGGAACGGGCTTTTCCACAGAATTCCCACTACTCAACTTTTCAAGGAGCCGCTTCATTTTCTGAATCGAAAGATCAACCGTGTCTATCATGTCCTTCTGGAATTCCGGATTATCTTTGTGTTTGGCCGCATTGGAGAGTAGCAGCGACAATTGGGAAACCAGATTTTTAAGGTCGTGCACCACGAATGTGGACATACGATTGAAGGATTCAAACTGGCGCGCGATCATGAGCGCGTTATCCGATTCCTGCTGCGCAAGGAAACTTGCCGCCTGGCTCCCGGCAATTTTAAGCAGGTCGATCACCTCCCAGTTCAATTTTATTTTGCTTCTGGGATGCACAAGCACAACAAACCCCAGCAACTTTCCATGCAAAACCAGGGGGACGATCAGCCATGCCAGCGGGTAATTGCGCAACCAGTGCGGCATCGGAATGGATTCGTATTTTTCCGGATTTGCGCTGTATTCCTGAATGTCTATCACCCACTGTTTATTTTCAAGATACTGGCAAAATATGCTATTCAGGGGTTCCGAGCCAATGGCCAACGACATATTCCAGCGAGTCACGAGCTCGCAATTCCCGGAGTCACGGCACATGAACAAAGCCCCGCCCGGACTTTCCACCAACTCAGCGACAGCCTGTATGGCTCTTTCACCCAGTCCATACCCTTCCTGCGCAAGTGTCCGTGTAAACCGCAGCCACTCCTCCCGGTAATCGTAATTGTAGCTATAAAAATTCTTGCTGATAAACACCTTGAGCCAGGAACGAAAAATTCCGGAAAACAGTATGCCCAACAAAAGAAATACCGCGCCAAACAGGAAAGCCACTTGCAGGACAGCCCCCCAGCTCCCCCCAAAAAAGCGCAGGTAATAGCCGACTGCCGCCATAACCAGCAAGTAGGTTGCCGAACCAAACAGCGCTGCCGTGTGGAACAGAATGCGGCGCGAAACCGATATCTCCAATGACCATTGGGGATTACGCGCTGCCGACAGAGCGACCAGGGGAACGGCCAGTGCATTCACGACTCCCCGTGCAGCCCAGATTTCCTCATTGACGTTTCTGAATAGCAAGGCATCGCTATACAAATAGAAATCGTAAGCAAACATCCCGCCAATCCCCAAACAGGCGAACTTAATCCCCCATCGATTTTTTATAGGCGTGTTCCTGTATAACTGTTCCACCAGCAGCATACCAATAACCGCTTGCGCAACTCGTCCAACGATACCCGTCGCAAACACAGTAGATCTGGAAGCAAACTCCGGAAGCCAATAAGAATAAACGGTCCAGAATGTCAGCAAAAGATAAAACGCCAGGATAGCAACCACATACGGTCTCAGTTTTAACGGCGAGGGAAATCCTGTTTGTGGGTAGTGCCCAATCAACATGATAAAAAAAATTGTCCAGCCTGCATTTCTGAAAATTTCCAGAATGTCAGTCAGCAAAGAAATGGGGGGCGCAAGGGAGGTTTGAAAAGCGATGGTCGCAGCCCATATCGCCGTAAGCAGGCAGGAGACTGTCAGCGCAATGCCGTGCAGGCGCCCGCGCCAGCTGGTCAGAAAAAGTATGGACAGCACAATAAATGCCGCAGCATTTATTGAATAACTGATAACCGCGATGCTTGATAACATCTGACGAATCCCTTCGGTTATCTGGCGCCCTTACCCAACAAGACCACCTGTAGAGTATCGATCAGTATAAGAAAGTCCAGGAACAGACTGTTATTCTTTACGTAATATAAATCATATTGGAGTTTTTGAATGGCATCATCTACCGACGCGCCGTATTGGTAGCGCACCTGTGCCAAACCAGTTATCCCGGGTTTAATACTGTGCCGCACGTTATAGTAAGACACCTGCTCACAAAGTTGCTTTACAAAATAGGGGCGTTCGGGACGCGGCCCGACAAAACTCATGTCCCCCTTGAATACGTTCAGGATCTGGGGAAGTTCGTCTATCCTCAACATGCGAATAATACGCCCGACCCTTGTTGTACGCGGATCGTCTGTTGCCGCCCATTGCGGCTTCCCATCCACCTCGGCATTTTTTTTCATGCTACGAAATTTCAAGACCATAAAGCCACGCCCATCCTTCCCGACTCTTTCCTGCTGGTAAAAAATCGGTGCTCCATCCTCGGCAAAAATACATAAGGCTGTAACCAGCATTATAGGCAGAGACACAATCAGCAAAATCAAACTGGCAACCAAATCAAACACTCTCTTGCTGTAAGCCCTCAGGAAACTCTGATCGAATCCTCCGCCAAAGACCAACCAGCTGGGCTGCAGGGAATCCACTCTGATCTGCGAGGCCTCGCGCTCAAAAAATGTCGCGGCATCTATCACGTTGACCCCCGCCAACTTGCATTCCAGCAACTCATCAATTGGCTTTCGATTGCTTGTTGCATTTACAAATGCATTGAATTTCCCCGTGGAATTGATGTTGCCATTTCTCCGATTTTGCACTGCAACAATAATCTCGTCCGCGTTGTATTTTTTTGCCAGATACAAGAGCGATTCACCGATTGGCAATAGCGCCGAAGAAGGTACAGCGCATTTTTCGTCCTGCATCGGCACGAAACCAACAACCTCATATGGGCGCCGGGGAATATTCAAAGCGAGTTCGCTGCATTCCTTCGCCAAGGAACTGGCGCCCAATAAGATTACCCGCGATTTTAATATGCTGAATCCGAAAGATTTTAAAAAAATATATCTTGTCAGCAAAATTCCAAAAGCGGCAACGATAATGACCAGCCCCAGAACACCCCGACCAAAATATATGTCCGGCACCAGATAAAACACCAGCGTTATGATGCCAAACCCAAGCGCCAGGGAAGGCATGAGCCGCAGGAACACCTTCCTGATGTCATCCTTGAAATTATTTTGGTACATTCCCAAAGCACTCATGCTGAATATCATCACCATGGCAAAAATGCATGCCGAAGTAAAAAAATATTCAAACTTTGGAGATGAGAAATTGATGTTGTCAACAAAACGAATCATCGCCCCAATGTATACAGAAGCGACCAATACGAAGAACTCTGAAAAAACAGTGCGATCACAGCCTTGGAGATATAGTGATTGTAAATTTTTACCATTTCATTCTTCCAAGCCAAAAAAATTAGTCGGCATTAACCAGCCATCCATTTTCTTTATTTATCAGATGACTGGTTTTGTCATCATGAAACTGACCATCTCAAATTTCCATCGATATGGCATTTAAAATTTTTAATCCGTGGAGAATATTGATCCGGCTTCCGTCTTGACGGAAGTGATATCTCAGCCGCCAGAACAGGGTTATAATTTGTGCAGTTGCTGCGCCGATGGGCCGTTTTCTTCGATTCCAGCCTGGTAGGTTGTATGCAGGGTTCCTGACACGATCAAGGCAAGTTTTAGCCGATCAGCGACTTTCAGTTTACGGAAAATCTCGGTCAAATGCGCCTTCACCGTACGTTCTGAAATTGCCAGATGTTGCGCGATCTGCTTGTTACTCCCACCACTTCCAACAAGCGTTGCTATTTCATGTTCGCGCCGCGTCAGGTTTGCCAGCAAGTCACTGGCAGCTTGTTTTATTTGGTTTTTCTCTACTGCAATTCTACCCAGTTCATCCAGCAGGCGAGTGGTAATTGTTCGCCGAATCCACAACTCGCCTTGCTGCACAGCCTCGACAACACTTTTGAGTTGTTTGGGTTCGATGTTTTTTGGGCAACACCCCTTCACACCCGCCTTGAATAACTCCCATTCTGTCTCATCAGAAAGATCAAGGCTAGAAACGATAATTTTTGTTTCTGGACTCAATGTCCTCAATTCGGCAATTCCCGCCAGACTATCCAATCCCGGCAAGTCGTAGTCAAGAAGCAACACTTGCGGCTTGATTTGTTCCAAGCCCCCCCTAAGCAAGTTCAAACTAACCACACAAGATATCTGGGGACAGCCGCGCATGCCCTGTTTCCAACAGGCGAGTATATTCTGTGATGAGCTAGCTAGCAGGATCAAGTTGAGCCTCTATTGAACCACCATGACACCATTGCAACACTGTGTTCATTATTTTACCCAGCATCTTGCGCGGGACCCAGGCTTCGCCACGGTCAATTACATGCACCGCCCTTGAGAGATGCGGCAATTCCGATTCGATATTCAGGTAACCACGCGCGCCACTTTCTAAAGCTTGCACGACCTGATCTTCTGGTAGAGATGGTGCATCGGCCAACATAACCACAAATGTGTTCGGACATTCACGTCGCAGAGACATCAGCAATGCACAATCAGCATCCGTACACTGCTTCAGGTTAGCCAGCAATATGCGCGGATTGAGCCGACGTACACTGGCTATGACATTATCAATGTCGCTAATACTTGAGCGTTGATTGAGCCGGCGATCGACGGACATTTCTTTTTGACTTGACGCAACGTTCCTCAGCACCATGATGCCTTGTTCGTGTTGAAGATAGCGTTCAAATTTCTCCCGACGCCCCTCGTCATCATCAACTATTGCCACCGTAATCGACTGCATAATTATCCTTCCATTACACGTGCCAGCCGCAGGGACCATAACCAAATTGCCTTTATCCTACACGTGCGTAACTATACAACTTCATTAACATCATTGCAGCTAATGTTAAGCCCGCTCATTCCTCTTGAACTTTTTCGGATTTCTTAGTATGGTGTCCGTAAAATCGGAGGTGCGGAACTATTGCGATAGTTCTAAATGTTTTTTAACAAAACAATATCTGAATCAAGAGTACATGCCAGAGTACCCATTATCCGATTCCCGTCTAAATGTACCGCGCAATGAATTAGCAATGCAACTAGGAAATTCTGTTCTTGGTGTACTAAGGTCCAATGGTCATTATTGCAGGGGTTGCTATGATAGCGACCGGCTTGGAATATAAATAATGGTTTGTGAATCCCCACTAAACTGTGGATACAGTGGAAGTTCGCGTATGGTGTAGTGACGCGCAAAGGGGGGAGTCTCAACGGGGAATTGCCATGAAAACTGAAGAAAAGCAAAAAGTTGAGGTTGGTGGCTGCGTCCTGCCTGAAACTGTTTCACTTCAAGCCAAATCAATCGACGAATCGCGCCGGCGTTTCGCCAAATCCGGCGTGATCGTATCAGGTGTTCTGCTTACTCTCGCCAGCCGGCCTTCACTTGGAGGCGGGGGGGGATTCGGCGGTGGTGGAGTGTGCAAATCCCCTTCCGGCTTCCTGTCCGGCAACGCCAGTGGGCATAGCAACGACCAGCACTGCGGCGGAAGAACCCCCGGTTATTGGGCCAATCATGGAGACAATTGGCCGTCGCCATACAAGTCTGGCTCGTGCACCGATACCCAACACAAGCAAGATGTGAAAAGTTGGTCGAATACCGGTTCTACGAGCGGCTCGATGTTTAAAAATTCTTTCAATTGCAGTGGCTATGGATCGATTTACAAAAACTACAGCTTGATGCAAGTTCTTTTGCTGGGTGGAACAGGAGACCCGCACCAGCTTGGGGCTCACATAGTTGCTGCGTTACTGAATGCTTGCAAGGGATGGACTCCGGTGTTGACCGAAGCTCAGGTCAAAAACATATTCAATGAATATGACTCACATGGGTATTTCGAACCGACCGCAGGCGTCAAATGGTATCCCGAGGATATCGTCGATTACTTAAAAACCACGATGCCGTTGTAGTGCTCGTTTGCGTGTCGTCAATACCGATATTCACGCGATTATTCCATGATGGATTCAACCATAAAGTGGCGATTGATTTCCAATCAGGCTCTTAAGTTTCGTTGCTGGGACGACGAATTTGTCATCTACAACAGCCTTTCTGGAGATACACACCTGATGAGTTGGGTGGCCGCTCAAATTTTGTTGAAACTGCTGCAAGCGCCATCAAATACCAGCACACTTATCGAGTCTCTTTCTCACGAACTACCCACCGAAACAGATGATGCGCTCGCTTTTCAAATTGAAAGTATTCTTGCGGATCTCGATAAGCTGGCTCTCATAGAGCGTACTTGATTTTGAATGTTTCAACATTAGCGCCATCGGAACTGGAAAGTCGGCTCAGGCAGGCCGGGATCTTTCTTCAAACCGGGGCATTCACCACTCACCTGCAAACTTCGATTCCCAGCGTGGCTGACGGTATCCGGCTGCTATATGCCGATTACCCCTTGGCGGAAGAATCAGGTTTCGCGGATTTCCATGTAAGTCTCGCGCGCCCAGCTGGTATTCGGCGCTGGATAAAGCCGCAGGTGCAATTTCTGTTCGATGGCTATTCACCATTCAAACCCTTGCCACTCGACCAGGCATTTCCGATGCTCGAATGGGGACTCAATTGGTGCGTTTCCAGTCATGCGAACCGTTATTTGATCATCCATGCGGCCGTAGTCGAAAAGGGAGGATATGCAGCCATTCTGCCCGCTCCGCCTGGCTCCGGTAAAAGCACCCTCTGCGCAGCCTTGGTGAATCGTGGTTGGCGCCTGCTTTCGGATGAGCTTGCCCTGATACGAGTCAGTAATGGGCAGATCTGCCCGCTTCCCCGACCCGTCAGCTTAAAAAATCAATCCATAGACATCATTCAGCGATATGAACCAACGGCGATCTTCAGCCGCAAGGTCAGCGATACAATGAAGGGCACGGTGGCACACATGAAAGCCCCTGCCGACAGTATCGCTCGCGCTACAGAAACAGCCCAAGCTGCCTGGTTTATTTTCCCGAAATATCAAACTGGCGCAGAAGCCAGTTTGACTGCCTTACCCCAATCACGCGCTTTTATGCGCGTCGCGGATAACGCGTTTAATTATAGCCAACTAGGCACTCAGGGCTTCGAAACCCTGGCAGGTTTGATTGGTGATTCATTGTGCTATGATTTTATTTATAGTGTCTTGGATGACGCCATTGAGACATTTGATGCATTAAAGCCACCTATCTCTTGACGTGACCTCCCCTCCGCTGATTTTACAAGCGCTACGACAACCCGAAGCGCTGACTACCCTGAGTCTTGCCGACTGGGACTTGTTGGTGCGCCAAGCTCGAAATTCCAATCTGCTGGCACATCTTCATGCCTTATGCAAAGAACGTGGACTAATCGAGCATATACCACCGCAACCTCGTGAACACCTTGAATCTTCGCACGTCATCGCACAAAGACATATTCAAGCAGTTCAATGGGAAGTAATCCTGATTCGAAAGGCCCTTGCCAGGATCGGTGTGCCTATCATTCTCCTCAAGGGCGCTGCCTATGTCATGGCAAAGTTACCGCCAGCACGCGGGCGTCTATTTTCTGATATCGACATCATGGTGCCCAAAGATAGCCTCAATGAGGTGGAAGCCGCCCTGATGCTTCATGGCTGGGCTGCAACACATCATGATGTTTATGATCAGCGCTACTACCGCACCTGGATGCATGAATTACCCCCCATGCGGCATATCAACAGATCGACTGTGATCGATGTGCATCACGCGATACTGCCCCAGACAGCTTACTCCCACCCCGCCCCCGAGAAACTGCGTGATGCAGCTCATATGCTGGATGGGCATGACAACCTGAAGGTATTTGCCCCGATTGATATGGTTCTGCACAGCGCTACCCACTTATTTCATGAAGCCGAACTGGATAACGGGCTTCGTGACTTGGCCGATCTTGATAGTCTGTTACGCCATTTCAGCAACATACCGTCGTTCTGGCCCGAGCTTATCGAGCGCGCAAGGGAACTCGAATTGACGCGCCAGTTGTTTTACGCAATACGTTACAGTGGGCTTTTCCTGCATACTCCGATTCCACTGGAGGTGATCAAGCAGACTAACATCGGCAGCCCCAACTGGCTGACGCGTTCACTCATGGACAGCCTGTATTCCCGTGCGCTGATGCCGGTCCATCCAAGCTGCTCCGACCGATTGACCGGTGTCGCACGCCGAATGCTTTATGTGCGCGCAAACTGGCTGCGTATGCCGCCTTTAATGCTTGCCCGACATTTGTTCCACAAGGCATTCATTTCACCCAAGGCCGAATAGCGACCTAAACAACAATAGAAACGCCGCCCTTTTTTGTCATCGTAAGATATCTCTGCTGATTTCAGAACGGGGCAGACATAAAAAAGCCGGCACTTAGTGCCGGCTTTTTTATGAGAAAAGACGAAAGTTCAGGACGTTGCCTTGCGACGACGCATTGCGCCCAGACCGGCAAGGCCGATACCCAACAGTGCCAATGAGGCCGGTTCGGGAATATCCTCGATTGGTTTTCCTCCGATCGTGATGCCATCGAATGCGAGACCCGAGTCATATATTCCATCGATATAGTCCACGACGCCAAACTCCAGTATGTAGTTACCAGACGATGCGATATTGAATGCTGACGAAACCCAACCTGAGTGCCCGCACCCTGTGCTCCAGCACCCCCCTGAATAACCACCCAGCGGTGCCCAAGTAGATCCATAGGTAATAGTCACCACCGAAGGCGAGATCGTAGCGGCGATCGCGGGCATACCGAATCCCGGGACACTGTTACCACTCGGGGTCGTCCGTGCCGTAAATAACAACGCCACCTCATTGAGCGATGAATCCAAGAGACGCGACCAAGCGTAGTCGGCATACCCGGCTCCGTCGGAAGTCACGTAATTAAATTGGAACGCCAACGCATCTCCGGCACTCGCAGAGAACACCGACGACTGCAGTCTTGATCCGTCGGTGCCACCGACACCAGGTAATCCCAAGCCATAAATTCCGGTGTTGCTTGCAACCCAGCCATATTGGGTGCCGCCGGATGGTGCCAAGGGCACCACACCGTTAGCACCCGATGTGCCGCAGTTACCTGTGCAGGTCCAGCCAGCTGGCATCCCCGCATCAAACAAAGCAGTTGCCGATGCCTCGCCCATGAAGGGAAGAGCGGTCACTGAAAGCAGAGTCGCCAGACCTAAATTTTTTGCGGACTGTTTGTTGATAAGCATTTTATTTTCCTCTTTGATTTTGTTTGCTTGCACTTGAAAAAAGTGGGACCAGTCACGACAGCCAAACCAATTTAACTATCAACCCAGCCTCCCGACGTTTACTGAAGCATTACTCATGCCAGAGTATGCGACACAATTTATTCCATTTAACTACAATGAATTATGCAATATTTACCCAGGCAGCGGTAACTCCTTATGAGAGATTTCAAGTGGGACTGTAAAAATTATCGACACACTCCATGTGTTTCAGTGTGACAAATATTTCCACCTCAAAAAATTCCGGGGGCATTCAACATTAATCTCGCTATCGCACCATCGATTCGAATTCCGATGCGGTTTACTGATATTCATATACCCCACTTAAACGCTCGATATTAATTCCCACAAAAATATTTTTCACGAAATCCCCGTCCCTCTATCACAGCTGTATGTTTCCCTGAATGTATCTATCCCCACACCGGGATGCTCAAGATTGAAGCTTGTCTGGATATCTGTTAGATTCGCCCGCATCAATAACAACAATATGAGGTAGTTCATCATGACTGTAGTTGCCGTGGTTGGACTCGGGTATGTGGGTTTGCCTCTGGCCGTCGAGTTCGGTAAAAAACACCAGACCATAGGGTATGACCTGTCCACCGAAAAAATCGAAAACTACAAAAAGTTCACCGATCCGACCGGAGAAGTTTCAACCCAAGAACTTCGCGCAGCAAGCCACCTCACCGTTACCACTGATCCAGCAGCGCTATCCCCGGCCGAACATATCGTCGTTGCCGTTCCAACACCGGTGGACATTGCCCATCAGCCTGATTTCAGGCCACTCATCGGCGCCAGCGAAGCGGTCGGAAAGCACATGCAGCGCGGTGCCATCATTACCTATGAATCCACTGTTTATCCCGGCGCCACGGAAGAGGTTTGCATCCCTATCCTGGAAAAACATTCCGGCATGAAATGGAAGAAAGATTTTCACGTCGGTTTTTCTCCCGAGCGCATCAATCCTGGAGACAAGGAGCATACGCTCACCTCGATTTTAAAAGTGGTCTCCGGCGACGACTCGGACACGCTGGAAAAAATTGCCCGGTTATATGAAACCATCATCACCGCCGGGGTGCACCGCGCCTCCAGCATCAAGGTCGCAGAAGCCGCAAAGGTGATAGAAAACACCCAGCGCGACCTGAATATCGCTTTGATGAACGAGTTGGCCCTCATTTTTGACAAAATTGGAATCGACACACTGGAAGTCTTGCAGGCAGCCGGCACCAAGTGGAACTTTCTCCCTTTCCGTCCCGGCCTGGTCGGAGGACACTGCATCGGCGTGGACCCCTACTATCTGACTCACAAAGCAGAGATGATAGGCTACATACCCCAGGTTATCCTGGCGGGTCGTCGCATCAACGACAGCATGGCCAAGTTCGTCGCGGAACAAACGGTAAAGCACATCATTAGAGCCGGTTTCCACGTAAAGGGCGCAAAAGTGAATGTGCTGGGACTTACCTTCAAGGAAAATTGTCCGGACCTGAGAAACTCCAAAGTCGCCGACGTGATCCAGGAACTCCAGGCTTATGGAATTGAAGTTCATGCCCACGATCCTGTCGCTGACAACAATGAAGCCCGCCACGAATACGGTATCGAGCTTAATGCATGGGAAAATCTGCCGCGCGCGGAAGCGATCGTTGCCGCAGTTTCACACCGGGAATTTCTTGCCAGACCCTTGGGCGATTTTCTGTCCAAGGTCGCCGAAAATGGCTGCTTCATAGATGTGAAATCCCAGTATGACCAGGCAGCACTGCGCATGGCGGGACTCAGTGTCTGGCGTCTCTAAAATAAAAATGGGCAATCGGCCGTGACCAAATACCAGGATATCCAGCAGTACTTGAGAAGCAAACAACACTCTTGGCTGATCACGGGTGTCGCCGGATTCATCGGCTCCAACCTTCTGGAGGCCTTGCTCAGGCTAAACCAGAAAGTGACCGGGCTGGACAATTTCTCCACCGGCTACAGGCACAACCTCGAACAGGTAAGAGAATTGGTCGGGCCGGGGGCATGGCGTAACTTCAACTTTATCCAGGGAGACATCCGCAAGCCGGAAGATTGTGCGACTGCTTGCATGGGTGTCAATTATGTCCTGCATCATGCGGCCTTGGGATCCGTGCCGCGCTCTATCGAAAACCCCGTCCTGACAAACGAGAACAATATTTCGGGGTTCCTCAACATGCTGGTGGCATCCCGCGATGCCGCCGTTAAGCGCTTTGTTTATGCGGCATCCAGTTCAACGTATGGCGACCATCCGGGCCTGCCCAAGGTGGAATCGGTAATCGGCAAACCACTATCACCATACGCGGTGACCAAGTATGTCAACGAACTCTACGCTGACGTATTTGCGCGCTGCTATGGCACAGAATCCATGGGTTTGCGCTACTTCAATATCTTTGGCCCAAGGCAGGATCCCAATGGCGCATATGCTGCGGTAATTCCACAGTGGATCGCCGCGCTGATCGAAAATCAAACTGTGCGCATCAATGGTGATGGCGAAACCAGCAGGGATTTCTGTTTTGTTGATAACGTCATTCAGGCCAATATTCTGGCAGCTCTGGCGCAAAACCCTGAGGCGATAAACCAGATATACAACGTCGCGCTTAACGATCGCACCAGCCTGAATCAACTCTATGAAATGATGAAGTCGCTGCTGCAGAAACGGTTTCCCCATCTGCAGAACCATCATCCGCAATACGTGGGGTTTCGCGAAGGCGATGTGCGCCATTCGCAGGCCGACATCTCCAAAGCGATCCAACTGCTCGGTTTTGAGCCCAGCCATCGAATAGATGCAGGGCTCAAGCAAGCCATGGACTGGTACGTGCAACATCTCGCGCCTGCTGCCTGATAGTTGTGCTTGGCATCATTCGTTTGATACCTATAGCACAGTTACAATTGGCTCAATCAGCAACTGTGTTCATATGCCGGCAGCGATTTCTGATTAGCGACTTAAAATGCCTTTTATAGTCCTCAGCTACATTGCCCTGTTGTTTTACGGCAGCTTGTATCCTTTTAGCGGCTGGACAACCCCGGCACGGCCTCTATTTAGCTTTCTCGGTTCCTGGCCAGCAGCATTGGAGATGGCCGATATCGTACAAAATGTACTGGTCTACGCTCCTTTGGGATTGTTCGCGATGATATGGCTGGTGGGCTCCATGCGCTTTTTGCCTGCTCTCATCATTACAACTCTGGCCGGCACCACTTTGAGTTTCATAATTGAAAACATTCAGCAGTTCATCCCCAGTCGTGTAGCTTCGACCTCTGACCTGGCCATGAACTTGTTGGGCACCTTGGCTGGGGGAACGGTCGCCGCATTATTTACTCGGGAGACGTTTTCAGGCGCAAAGCTTTCAGAACTCAGAAATCACTGGTTTCGTTCAGGGCAGCTACCCAATCTTGGACTAATCAGTCTCGCACTCTGGACGTTGTCGCAAACGAGTCCACTTGTACCCTCACTGGATATTGCGCATTTGCGCCACGGCCTGTCCTTATTGTTCCACTCCCTGAAAACTCCCGGAGGCATGGTTGTTCCGGAAATGATGAGTTATGCGCTTTACATCGCAGGGCTGGGATTACTGACCTCCACGATAGTGCACCGCGAAAAGTCAGCCCTCCCTCCCTTTTTGGGACTGATCGTGTTCGTTCTGATGTCGAAAGTACTGGTCGAAGGGCGTCAATTGTCTTTGGAGGCATTAACCGGAGCGTTCATAGCAGTATTAATGCTTATACCTCTCCGGCTAATCGCCCACAGTGTGAAAGTGGTTTGCGTAGCGGGCATCTTTTTTATCGCAACAGGCTTCGCATTATCCGAGTTAACGGCCGTACCCGGCGCAGGTAGTTATACGTTCAACTGGATACCTTTCAGCGGACAAATGTCGTCCCTGAACGGATTGCAGAATATTTTGGACTTGTTCTGGCCTTTCTTCGCAATAGCTTACTTTACTCGCCACATAACGCCCGATTATCAACGAGATATAGCGGCGCCTCTCGGAGGAGTAATCGTTTTTTCCATATTATTTACGCTGGAATGGTTCCAGCAATATTTGCCCGGCCGCTATGGGGACATCACACAGGTGATGATTGGCTTGTCCGGATGGATCATTCCCTGGTATGTCAGCTCAACAGTCAACGACGAGCAGAATGCCCGTTCCGCAAGTGTTGCGGTAAATCATGTGAGGCGGGATAACCTGCGAAATCTGAAATAGTCCAAACCATCTTGCATCAACAAGCTGCCATTAAACGATGCCCGGTCAGAGCGGGTATTTGATATAGTGATATCAGACATCACCATGCTTGGCGGATGTTTGGGCATCTTGACAAAGGTATCAAAACATAACTGTACCAGCCAGTTTTAAGTCGACCAGAATTTATGAAGGGAACTGAATATGCAAAGCGCCAACAAAATTTCTATCTCTTTAATCATGGCTTCCGGAGCACTTCTGCTCATGTGTGGCCTGGCTGCCTGCAGCAAGACTCAAAGTACACAGAACCTGATCTCTGAAGCCAGAAAATATCACCAGAATGGCGACAACAATTCCGCCATCATCCAGTTGAAAAATGCATTGCAGAAGGATCCGAAAGATTCCGAAGCGCGGTATCTTCTGGGTACCCTCTACAATGAAACTGGTGATCCCCAGTCGGCCGAGAAAGAAATCCGAAAAGCCATGAGTTTGGGCATGAACTCCGACAAAGCATTGCCCGACTTGGCCAGGGCATTACTTGCACAGGGGCTGTTCCAGAAAGTTCTGGATGAAACCAAAGACAGCCCAGAAGCCCAAACCGATCCTGAAATCTCAACATTCCGTGGAAATGCTTATTTGGCATTGGCGAAACACGACGAGGCAAAAAACGCTTTCCAGCAGGCGCTTGGGATTAATGCGGGCTATTCGGATGCACTGATCGGGCTGGCCAAACATTCCTTGTTGCAAAAGGACGTTGATTCCGCAACACGCTTTTCCGAACAAGCAGTTAGCCAAGACCCCAGGAACATTAACGCCTGGTTATTCAAGGGTGACCTGCTGCGCACTCAGGGAAAAAGCGAGTCCGCGCTTGCCGCCTATGAACAGGCTCTAAAAACAGAACCTGCCAATGTGTCGGTGCTCGTCGCCAAAGCGAATCTGGAAATAGGCACAAAGAACTTCGATGCCGCCAAGTCGGATATTGAGGCAGCAAAAAAGTCGGCACCCAAGAGCTTGATTGTTTTTTACACCCAGGCTTTACTCGACTTCAGCCAAGGCAAACCCGCCGCCGCCTTGGAATCGCTGCAACAGATATTGCGCGTTGCTCCCGATCACATGCCCAGCGTATTGCTTGCCGGAGCCGTGCAATACGCCCTGGATTCCATGCCTCAAGCCGAGCAGCACTTGAAAAAATATCTGGGGAAAGATCCCAACAATCTGTACGCCCGCAAATTATTGGCATCCACTTTCCTTAAAAGCCGCCAGGCTCAGTCCGCAATAGATGTTCTGTCCCCGGTACTGATAGACGCGCAACAGGACCCGCAGCTATTCGCTCTCGCCGGGGATATGTATACGCAGGCTGGCGACTACACCAAGGCTGCGGAATATTTTGCCAAGGCCAGTGCGCTTGCTCCAAAATCGGCAGAACTCCATAGTGCGCTTGGCTTAAGCAAGCTGGCGCTGGGCGAGAACGACCGGGCCGTGGCCGAAATGGAAAAGGCGGTGGATCTGGATGCCAAATCACCCAGGGCGGGCATCATGCTGGTGCTGACCCATCTGCGCCTCAACGAATACGACAAGGCACTTGCAGCGGCCAATGTTATCGTTAAAGAGCAGCCTACGGACCCCCTTGGTTACAATCTGAAAGGCGCTGCTTATCTCGGCAAAAAAAATATCGCCGACGCACGTGCAAGCTTTGAAAAGGCGCTTTCCATCCAGCCCACTTATTTCCCTGCAGTGGTGAACCTGGTACGACTCGATCAACAGGAAAAAAAACCTGAGGTAGCCAAGCAGCGCCTCGTGGAGTTCCTCGACAAAGACAAAAAAAATATTCAGGCCATGACTGCATTGGCTATCCTCGCTCAATCACAAGGACAAACCAAGGAGGTTACAGCATGGCTGGAACGCGCCAGCAACGAAAATCCGGATGCGCTACAACCGGCCTTGCTGCTGGCAGCCAATTATCTGCATCTGGGTGAAAAGCAGAAAGCGCTCACTCTCGCAAAAAAAATTCAGGCCTCCAATCCCGATATCCCTGAAGCAATGGATATTCTTGCGCAAGCCCAAATCGCTAATGGCGACAACCCCGCCGCTTTGGAAACCTACAACAAGCTTGCCAGCATTAAGCCCGACTCCGCCCTGGCGCAATTTCGGATAGCCACCGTTCATATGTCCATGCAAAACCAGACGGCTGCATCGGCAGCCCTCAAAAAATCACTGGTATTGCAACCGGATTATCTGGATGCTCAATTGGCTATGGCATTGCTGGAATTTAACCAGCAGAACTATAACGGAGTCCTCTCCATTGCCCGGAGAATTCAGGGTAAAAATGCGAAAGCGCCCACAGGCTACGTACTGGAAGGCGATGTCATGATGGCGCAGAATAAATCTTTGCAGGCAGTAAAAGCCTATGAACAGGCATTCGCCCTCGGCAAAAGCGGGCCACTGATGGTCAAACTGCACTCATCACTCAACAAGGCCGGAAAAGGGAAAGAAGCTATTATCCGCATGGACCACTGGCTGAAGGAATACCCTGCAGACACCTCAACGCGCATGTATCTTGCCGGAACCCTTCTTGCGCAGAAGCAGAACCGCGCTGCCATCGAGCAATTTCAGGCAGTCCTGCAGCATGATCCCCAAAATGCAGCTGCGCTAAATAATCTGGCCTGGGCATACCATCAAGAAAAGGAACCCATTGCACTGGAATTTGCCGAGAAGGCCAACCAAATCTTGCCCGAGAATCCCTCGGTGCTGGACACCCTGGGGTGGATACTGATAGAACAGGGCAACTCGGCGCGCGGATTACTTTTGCTGCAAAAAGCCAACTCTCTTGCCCCGGATGTGGCAGACATCCATTACCACCTCGTTCTCGGGTTGGTTAAATCCGGCGATAAAACCAAGGCGCGCAAAGAACTCGAGCAACTATTGGCTTCAGGAAAGAATTTTGCCCGGATAGAGGAAGCACGGGCATTACTGAAGCAACTTTAAGAATCAGTCATTGGTAAAGCCGGTGTGTGGTGTTGTATTGTTCAAACATGAACCTGAAGTCACCCCGGAATTGTTATTGTCAATATTCCGGGCAAGCACTACTCACAGCAATTTAATGGCAATTACAAGACAACATGAAGACATTTTGAAAAATCAGCCCAAATATTGTCGAAAAATTTTACAACCCACAAAATTCTCCTCCCGCGAACCATAGGCGGCCAGCCACACAAATTACTTATAGTAATGATTATCAACAAGTTAAAGATTATTTCAATTCTCTGGCATACCATATGCTTTAGTTACAGCGAGCAGCGTTATAACTCAGATTCGCTGTATGTAATATAAATCATCCGGGAGATGCAAAATGAATACCGACAACCAATTCAAGAAGTCTCTAATCGGGGCCGCGTTGGCGACAGCCCTGCTGACAATTCCCATGGCTGCATCTGCAACACAGTTCCAAGTTACGATTACCGGAACGGGAGCCTTCTCTGGAATAAGCTATGACTCCGGCATTTTAAGCACCAATCTTATTAGTGCCGGACCGTTATTCAGCGGGCCTGATTTCACATATGACATATCGGTTAACAACTCTCCCGGCACCTCCAATTACGCTTTTTTGGACTCGACCTTTGGAGCGTACGATAACAGCAGCACTGCCGGAACTATTACAATCATGGCTAGCGCGACTGATTACACTTCAGTTTTGGCAGACAGCTATACGCAACTCTTCAGCAGCATTGGCGGCACTACTGTCAATGCCACAGTTAACGCTGATGCGTGGGTCAACAACTCCAACATCCTGATGGGCATGGGGCCTAACGTTACGACGCTGGGACCCTTCAGTTCTTCCTCGTTCAGCGGTGATGTATCAAATTCATTTATTGCATCCAATCCTTTCTCGATCACTCAACGCATCGTATTAAGCGTAGGGGCTCATGGCTCCACTACCGGCGATTTCATGACCAAAGTTCCTGAGCCTGGTTCACTCGCCCTGATAGGCTTGGGGCTGCTTGCGGCTGGTGCATTACGCCGTCGCCAAGTATAGAACACTCAAGTCGTTGCTGAAGTATTTCAAGAATGGGCTCCGCAATGCGGAGCCCATTCTCTTTTGTCTTTTACGCGCGCGCAGTATTGAGGATTCAAAAATGGGCGTTTAATAACAAGCTTCTGGATTATGTTATAGTTGTCGCAGGTGGGAGGTTTTCATTTTAAGTTAAATTCATTACCAAACGATTGAGAATAATATACTCGCGCACGGTGAGAATGAATTTTCATGATACTTATTTTGAGATTCGACTTGTTCCAGCACCGTCTGTGCTTTTTTAAAACTGCGCACGAATAATCCAAGTGAACGAACTGCAATACACCAAAACCACGAAATGGCTTGCTTGTTTTGCATTATTATTTTCCGCCTTGATAACGGGCGGCTGCGCTCTACATCCGGAACTTTTGGCCCAGGAAGATCCAGTACCCACCCGTGATTATCTGATAGGCTCCGGAGACAGCTTAAATATCATAGTCTGGCGCAACCCGGAAGTTTCCATGTCGGTCCCGGTCCGTCCGGACGGAAAAATCACAACTCCTTTGGTTGAAGATCTGCAGGCCAGCGGAAAAACCTCATCACAGCTGGCCAGGGACATTGAAAAAGCATTGGCCAAGTACATTCAGGATCCGATTGTCACCGTAGTTGTTACAGGGTTCGTTGGTCCATATAGCCAACAAATCCGGGTTATAGGTCAAGCCACCAAGCCACAGACGCTCCCCTATCGTGACAATATGACTTTAATAGATGTCTTGATCGCTGTGGGAGGTCTCACTACTTTTGCTGACGGTAACGCGGCCAGTATTATTCGCAGAGTGAACGGTAAACAGCAACAGTTCAGCGTCCTGCTCGGCGACCTGATCATAGACGGCGATATGTCTGCTAACGTATCCATGCAACCGGGAGATGTTTTAATCATACCCGAAAGTTTTTTCTGAAATCCATCACCGGATTCCATCTCTCAGATGCTTTGCAAGGCACGTACATAGATTCAAGCCCGAATAGTGTAAAAACAATCCCTATATAATGTCTGCAGACTCAGACTATTACATCATCGGATATGCAACGAACCAAGCATGATGAGCAAATACACAGAAAGAATATTGTGGTTGACGATTCTCTGACAGGAACTTAACAAATGGATGAATTGGTCACTCAGCTCTTATCCCATATAAGGGGTATATGGAAATACCGCTGGTACGCGGTAGCCACTATCTGGCTCGTTGCCGTAGTGGGCTGGCTCATAACATACACACTGCCCGACAGTTATGAATCGTCGGCCAGAATTTATGTTGACACTCAAAATATTCTGCAGCCACTCATGGCTGGGATTGCCTCGACCCCCAATCTTGAACAGCAAGTCACCATCATGAGCCGCACCTTGATTAGCCGCCCGAATGTCGAGAGAGTCATACGCATGATTGACTTGGACATCCAGACCAAGACAGCGACAGATCGTGAAAATCTCATCAACGAACTTACAAAAGAAATCAAGATCCAGTCGACCGGACGAGATAATCTTTACACCATCTCCTACCAGAACAAAAACCCCAAGATTGCAAAAGATGTCGTACAGTCATTATTGACCATTTTTGTCGAAGGCAGTCTCGGAGATAAAAAGCAGGACACCACTTCGGCAATTCGTTTCATTGATGAACAGATCAAGGATTATCAGGAGAAGCTGGTTACAGCAGAAACCGCCCTTAAGGTATTCAAGCAAAAGAACGTTGGCCTGATGCCCGGTGAAGGCAGGGACTACGTTACACAACTTACTGCTGCCGCAGACAATCTAAACCAGGCAAAGCTGGAGCTTCGGGAAGCGGAACAGTCCCGAGCTGCGATTAAAAGGCAAATTTCCGGGGATGACCCCAGCCTCACAACCGATGTGGCGCCCGACTCCAATTTCAATCCTGAAATTGATGCGCGTATACAGACCCTGACCAAGAACTTGGATGCGCTTCGCCTGAATTATACCGAGCAACACCCGGATGTTATTTCCACGAAGCGTCTGATTGCCGCCCTTGAGGCACGCAAGAAGGAGGAAGCTAAATTAAACAAGCGCAGTGCCGATCCGGGAAAAAACTACAGCCCCATGCTTCAGCAGTTGAACGTTGCCTTGGCCGAAGCAGAAGCCAGGGCCGCCGCCATGAGTGCCCGTGTGGCGGAATATTCCTCCCGTTACAATTATTTAAAATCCATGAGCAAAGCGGTGCCTGAAGTGGAAGCAGATCTCGCTCAACTTAATCGCGACTACGAAGTCAATAAAAGCAATTATGAGAAACTTCTGGAGCGCCGCGAGGCGGCCAAGATGTCCGGCGAAATGGATACCACTACCGAGTTGGTGTCGTTCAGAATTATTGACCCTCCCACTACGCCCCAATTGCCTACGGGGCCAAATCTGGCAAGGCTCTTTTCCCTGGTGTTATTAGGTGCTATCGCAAGCGGCTTGGGTATTGCATTCCTGATAAGCCAGATACGCCCCACTTTCCATAGCCAAGCCAGCATCAGGGAAATAACCGGCCGACCAGTACTTGGGGCGGTAGCCATGATCTGGACAGACCAGGAATTAGTCAAACAAAAAAGAGAGGTTTATATCCTTAGTCTCTCCATGCTGTTTTTGCTGGCCTTGTATGGACTATTAATAGCCAAAGCCATCCTCAGAGCTGCGCCTAGCTAGTTTCAAATTTTTGCCGCAGGATTTATGTGAGCGGCAAAAACAACAGGTATGCACAAATCCAAATGGAAATTTGACAACACTGGTTTCAACCGGAGGCAATGTGAGCATCATTGAAAAGGCTGCTGGCAGAATCGAAATGAACGATCAAACCGTGCCGACCCACAAGATTCCTGTGCATGGCACCGCACCACAATCGAGTCAGACGATGCTTGACCTAACCAGATTTCGCCAATTAGGCGGAATCACTCCGAATGAGGAAAAAACTCAGATTGCCGAAGCATTTCGAATGATCAAACGGCCATTGATTACAAATGCCTTCAATCAGGGTGCCGGATTTATCAAGAATGGCAATTTGATCATGGTCACCAGTGCCCTTGCCGGCGAGGGGAAATCCTTCTGTGCCATCAACCTGGCAATGAGCATAGCGATGGAGATGGACCATACCGTCTTGCTGGTTGATGCTGATGTGGCACGACCATCGATACCTAAATATCTAGGATTGAAAGCACAGCGCGGTCTGCTGGATATCCTTCTTGACGACAAGCTTGAGTTGTCCGACGTGATGTTAAGAACCAACGTTGAAAAGCTTTCCGTTCTTACCGCCGGGAGTAAAAGCAGAAACGCAACCGAACTCCTGGCAAGCCAGAACATGAGCAAATTACTGGAAGATATTGCGCAACGTTACCGTGATCGCATAGTCATCTTCGATTCCCCACCTTTATTGTTGACAACCGAATCACACGTGCTGGCAACTCAAATGGGCCAAATAGTGATGGTGGTGGAAGCAGAAACCACCCCCCGTAATACAGTCATGGAAGCACTCCGCCAGATCGAATCCTGCGATGTCATCAATTTTATTTTCAATAAATCCAGATATGATTCCAGCGCCGGATATTATGGCAACTACTATAGCTAAGAGACTATAAATGAATCGCCAGGAAGCTCATGGGGATGCTATCAGGCGATGCAATTTTTTGGTTGCACCACATGACCCAAGCCTAAATGCAAAGCAGAAAAAATCGGCAGTGGCAGGTTTTGCGGATTGCAACTCTCTGGTATGGCTTGCGATTGTTTTCAAGACGACGATTCCATTTGTGCCAAAATGTTACGGGTATTCGCCTTCATTTAAGGGGCGTGCAGTAAATTCTTCTACAAGACCTTCAGTTTCAGTTATTTTTTTTATCGCAACTGAAATGCTGCTTCTTTCACAAAATGTGATCGCTGCAGAGTGGCTGATTTCGCCCAGCCTGAATATCGGAATGACTCAATCTGATAACATAAGACTTGCACCACGCGGCAGCGAGAGCGCAGACCAGGTTACACAGATTGACCCGGGCATATCTATGACTGGAAAGGGCTCCGCATTGAAGTTCAATGCCAATTACCAAATGCAAAATATCTTCTACCGGAAGGATAGTGAAGCGATTTCCAGAAATCACTCGTTTAATACCAACGCCAATGCCGAACTGATCGACGAAGTTGTTTTTCTGGATGCGCGGGCAGCGATCAGCCAGAGCAATATTTCGATCAATGGCCCCCTTGCAGCCAGTTATGCCAATGTCACCAGCAATCGTGCCCATATTGGGAGTTTTAGCCTCACACCCTATCTCCGACACAACTTTAACAATATCGCCACTAGCGAAATACGCTATATCCGGGATGCTGTCTATTCGAGAAGCGCGGGGTTTGCGAATCGCCAGGCCGACACCGTGCAGGTCAATCTAAAAAACAGCCCTGCTCACAAAACACTGGGCTGGGGAATTGACTACCAGAAGCAACGAATTAATTACAGCGCCACCATACAAACCGTTGGAGTTGCCGGAAGCGAAAGTTACTCCGTTAACCTTGGTTACGCGATCACCCCGCAATTTACCCTGAAGGCGACGAGCGGTCACGAGAAATTCGACTATCTCTCGACAGGAAAAAATCCGGAGGGCACAACCCAAACTGCCGGTTTTTCCTGGATACCGACTGAAAGAACGAATATTGAGGCCATGTTGGGCCACAGATTTTATGGCGATACTTATATGCTCAATGTCGGTCATCGCACCCGCAAAACAGTCTGGAACCTCGGGTACAACGAAGATATCACGACCACCCAGGCTCAGTTTCTGCTCCCGGCCACGATCAATACAGCATCGTTCCTTAATAATCTATGGTCTGCCAGCATTCCGGACGATGCCGCGCGCCAACAATACGTGGATGATTTCATCCAGGAAAGGGGGCTGCCAAACTCGCTTGCTGATCCAATAAATTTCTCCAGCAACCGGGTTTTTCTGCAAAAGCGTTTGCAGGCATCGGTCGCGGTAACGGGTAAAAGAAATACCATCCTGTTGAGTATTTTCGCGATGTCGCGCGAAACACAAACATCGGCAACAATGGACAGCGCGTTACTGGGGACCAATAACTTCGCGACCACTGACAAAGCCAAGCAGGTCGGAGGCAATGCTCTGTGGCGCTTGCGTATTTCCGCCAGAACCAACGGCAGCATCAGCGCCGATGCTTTGGCGACAGGAAGAAAAAACTACACCCGGTCACTCAAACTTGGCATTTCAAGGCAGCTCCAGCCCAAGCTGACCGGCTCGGTCGAATTGAGACAGGCCCAGCAACACTCCGATAAAATTGGCGGCGGTTATCAAGAGAACGCTGTCTCCGCCTCCCTCTTGATGAAATTCTAGCGGAACCAAACAAATGTACGAGAAATTTTACGGCCTCAGCGCTAAACCCTTTCAACTGAGGCCAGACCCGAATTTTTACTTTGGCAGCAAAGGACATAAGCGTGCCGCCTCCTACCTGGAGTATGGCTTATCGCAGGAGGAGGGGTTCATCGTCATCACCGGCGAAATCGGGGCGGGCAAAACAACACTGCTGCGCAACCTCTTCCGCAAACTGCAATCGAAAAACATTGTGGCCGCACAAATAGTCAATACCAGCCTTGACTCTGAGGATATATTGAGAATGGTCGCTGTTGCATTTGGACTTCCCAGTAAAGACGCATCCAAGGCAACGCTGCTGACCAGAATAGAACTCTTTCTTCGCGAGTGCGACCGGCAAGGAAAGCGTGTGCTTCTGCTTGTCGATGAGGCGCAGAACCTCACGCCCCACTCTGTGGAAGAATTAAGAATGCTCTCAAATTTCCAAACCGCTGACAAATCCCTGCTGCAAACTTTCCTGCTCGGCCAACCGGAATTCAGAAAAACGCTGCTGGGTGAAGACATGAAACAATTGCAACAAAGGGTGATCGCCACCTACCATCTCGGGCCCATGGATGCGCCTGAAACCCAATCCTATATCGAACATCGACTGCATACCGTCGGATGGCAAGGTGACCCCAGCTTCAGCCAGGAGGCTTTTGCCGCGATTTACGATTTCACAAGCGGGATACCACGACAAATCAATACGCTATGTGACCGATTGTTGCTGATGGGTTACCTGGAAAAAATTCACGAATTCGGAAAGCCCGAGATCGATGCGGTAATTAGTGACATACAGCAGGAATTCGTCCTGCCGCCCACAGAAGAAGACCGGGCCGAAGATTCCCACATCAAACTGGAGAGTCTGGATGCCAGGCTTTCCAAGCTGGAGCACTCCGTGAGTTCCATTCTGGAACTGCTCAAGCAGATACTGATGTCGAGTATCAAGAACCTTCCAAAAGACAAAAACTGATTCTTATGACGATGCCCCAATCAACCAAATCCGGACAACTTCTCGGCACATTAATGTACGTGCAGGGTTTGGAATATATTGGTTTGCCAGGCTGATTCGAATGCACTCCAGCACCAACAAATTGCAGATATCTCCGGCTCCGTTGCGAAATGCGATGACCATCGACGTGGAAGATTACTTTCAGGTCTCCGCCTTCGCTCCGCACATCTCCAGAGATAGCTGGGATCATATGCCGTGCCGTGTAGAACGCAACATAGAACGCATACTTGCGCTACTGGGGGAACAAAATGTTCATGCCACCTTCTTCACATTGGGCTGGATCGCCAAACGTTATCCCCAGATCGTCCGCGATATCATCGACCACGGGCATGAATTGGCCAGTCACGGCTACAATCACCTGAGGGTGACAGACCAGACTCCCGACGAATTCCGTGAAGACATCATCCGCAGCAAAAAACTGCTGGAAGACTTGGGTGGTCAATCGGTCATCGGTTACCGTGCCCCCAGCTTCTCCATAGGCAAACGCAATTTGTGGGCGCTGGACACACTGCAGGAAGCGGGTTACCTCTACAGTTCGAGCATATACCCGATACAGCATGATCACTATGGTATGCCGGACGCCCCGCGGTTCAAATACAGGCATCGTGGCCAGGGTGGCCTGGTGGAATTGCCGCCCACCACGGTAAATTTGTTCGGGCATAACTTTCCCGCGAGCGGCGGGGGCTATTTCCGCCTGATGCCGTACAGCCTTTCCCGCTGGCTCCTGAATCGCGTCAATCAGATGGACAGGCAATCCTGCATTTTTTACTTCCATCCCTGGGAGATTGATCAGGAGCAGCCGCGCCAGAAGAATATAGGTATCAAAACCCGCTTCCGTCATTATGTGAATCTGGCGCGCACCGAACCACGGATACGGTCTTTGCTCCGGGATTTCCAATGGGGCCGCATGGACCATATCTTCATGGGAGAAGAGTTGTGACTTCCCGGCCTGTGGGTACTGTGTCGTCCATCGACTCATCGCAAATCAGAATTAACCTGCTAGCCCCAGCCGATTTCGAAAAATGGGACGCCTTTGTCACCTCCTGTCCGGAGGCGACCTTCTTCCATCGTGCCGGATGGAAAACCGTCATTGAAAATGTCTTCGGCCATCGCACACATTACCTCCTGGCGGAACGCAACGGCATTATTGTTGCCGTCCTGCCTCTCACCGAAATAAAAAGCCGGCTCTTCGGACATTCACTGGTTTCCAATGCTTTTTGCGTTTATGGCGGAATCGCTGCCGCTGATGAAGATGCCCGCAACGCTTTGGACAACCATGCACAGGAACTTGCGCACCAGCTTGATGTAGGTCACCTGGAATACCGCCAGCTCAAGCCATTTCACACCGACTGGGCAAGCAAGGACTTGTACTGCACCTTTCGCAAAGCGATCGATCCGGATCCGGAGCAAAACATGCTGGCCATCCCGCGCAAACAGCGCGCCATGGTGCGCAAAGGAATCAAGAACGGACTCACCAGCGAACTCGACAGCGGTGTCGATCGCTTCTTCTCATTATTTGCCGATAACGTAAAACGGCATGGCACGCCCGCCCTTCCCAAGCGCTATTTTTCAATGTTGTGTGAAGTGTTCGGCAAGGATTGCGAGATTTTGTCAGTGCTGCATGAAGGCCGGCTTGTCAGCAGCGTGCTGACATTCTATTTCAGGGATGAAGTACTCCCTTACTACGCCGGCGACCTGGAAAGCGCCCGGCACCTGGCGGCCAACGACTTCAAGTATTGGGAACTGATGCGCAGGGGCTGCGAACGCGGATACCGGATATTCGACTACGGGCGCAGCAAGCTGGGCACGGGGCAATACGCTTTCAAGAAGAACTGGGGCTTTGAACCCACGCCGTTGCATTATGAATATTATCTGGTCAACGCGACCAGCGTCCCGGAACACAATCCGCTGAATCCAAAATACCGCCTGTTCATTCAACTGTGGCGCACTCTGCCTATGCCCATCGCCAACGCATTGGGCCCGCACATCGTGAAAAATCTGGGATAGCGCATGGAAGAGCTGCTCTACCTTGTCCATCGTATCCCCTACCCGCCCAACAAAGGCGACAAGATACGCTCCTATCATTTGCTCAAGCATCTTTCCCGTCATTTCAAGGTTCATCTCGGTGCGTTTATTGATGATCCCGATGACTGGAAATACGCTGAGGCTCTTAAGGAAATGGTATCAGGCGAAATGAAATTGCTTCCGTTGAATCCAGCCTGGGCAAAGCTGCGCAGCACATACGGATTTCTCAGCGGAGAGCCTTTAACCGTTCCATATTATCGAAATGCCGAACTGAAGAACTGGGTCGGCCAGTTGACCGCCAATCGGCCGATCCGACATGTGTTGGTTTTTTCGTCAGCCATGTCCCAGTACGTGACGGCTTACCCGAAACTGCGCCGAATCATAGATTTCGTGGATATTGATTCGGACAAATGGCGACAATACTCCGAGCGAAAATCCTGGCCGCTGAATTGGGTTTATCGGCGCGAAGCGCGCACCCTGCTCGCATTCGAACGCCGCATCGCGGGCACCTTCGAGGCATCTGTTTTTGTCTCGCGCGCCGAGGCCGCACTGTTTCAACAACTGGCCCCGGAATGTGCAAGCCGGGTCACCTATTACAACAACGGCGTGGATCTGGATTATTTTTCGCCCGCACACGACCATGACAACCCTTATCCACCGGGCGAACGCGTACTTGCATTCACCGGCGCGATGGACTATTGGGCCAATGTGGATGCCGTCACCTGGTTTTCCCGTGAAGTTTTCCCCGCGTTGCGCGCGCAGTTTCCCGATGTGCGTTTCTACATCGTGGGTTCGCGTCCAACCGGGGAGGTCCTGGCACTGGCCGGTGACGGGATCATCGTGACCGGCAGCGTACCCGATGTACGGCCTTATGTGGCGCATGCCGCGATTTCAGTCGCACCGTTGCGTATCGCGCGCGGCATCCAGAACAAGGTACTCGAAGCCATGGCCATGGCAAAACCGGTCGTCGTTTCGCCGCAGGCTCTTGAAGGTATCGATGCAAAAACCGGACGCGAAGTAATTCTGGCAAATGATGCGGCAGAATTCATCGCACGCATTGCAGTGCAATTGGCACAACCAGATGAAGCATTGGGACAGGCTGCCCGCCAGCGTGTGGTTCAGGACTACAGCTGGGACAGGAGCCTGCAGCGCGTTGATCGCCTGCTTGAACAGGCTCGAACGGTTACCAGTCAGGTCGATCAACCAACCCGCTACACCAACGAGCACAGATAAGCGAAATGAAAACCTCCGATGCATCGCACACGCTCCGTTCGCCAGACCATCGCTGGCGGGAATACCTGGCTCTGACGGTCGCGGCTGTACTTAGCCTGGTGTGGATTTATCAGGGAACGGCGCTATCCCTGGTCACCCTCTGGCAAAGCTCGGAAACCTACGCCCACGGTTTCATCATTTATCCCATCAGTCTGTATCTCATCTGGCGCCAGCGGGTATACCTGAGTTCGCTCACACCACGCCCCAGTGCACTGGCCACCGCCGCCCTTGCGGTGCTGGGAGTGGGCTGGATGGTTGCCCAGTCGGCAGGCGTACAGGTCGTCGCGCAATATATGTTTGTTGCGATGATTCCGGCGCTCACCGCAGCCATACTCGGCTTGCGTATTGCCCGCGTCCTGGTTTTTCCGCTGGCGTTCACCCTGCTGGCAGTCCCGTTCGGGGAAATCTTTATCCGCCCGCTGATCGATTTCACTGCGGATTTCACCGTGTTTGCGCTCCAACTCACCGGGATTCCGGTATTTCGCGAAGGCAGCCAGTTCACCATCCCTTCCGGCAGCTGGTCGGTCGTGGAAGCCTGCAGCGGGCTGCGCTATCTGATCGCATCGTTCACCCTGGGCTGCCTGTATGCCTACCTGACTTATCGCTCGCGGTTGCGCCAGCTTGTTTTCATCGTGCTTTCCATCATCGTGCCTATCATCGCGAATGGCATGCGAGCCTATCTGATCGTGTTGATCGGCCACTTCAGCAACATGCAACTCGCCGTCGGAGTGGATCATCTGATTTATGGCTGGATTTTCTTCGGCCTCGTCATGCTGGCTTTATTCTGGGTCGGTAGCCGCTGGCGTGATGATGAAGCTGTTGCAGCGGAAAACATGACCGCTGCAATTCCTGCCGCAGCGACGGCTGCCTCCCCTGTAAAAGCTGCCCGATTTGCCTTTGCCGCGCTGCTACTCGCCTGGGGCTCGCCAGCCTACCTGCATCATCTGGAGCAGCTCACATTCAATCCGGCTCCGGTCACTGTGATGCTTCCGCAAACGATAGGCCCGTGGACTGCCAGCACACCCATCGCCGGACTTCAACCGCATTTCCCCGGTGCAACGACCACGGCGTTACAGGAATATCGCAACGGCAACCAGACCATCGGAATCTATATCGCCTTTTTCCGCAACCAGCACAATGGCGCCGAAGCGGTCTCTTCCCAAAACAGGCTCGCCAATGAAAAATCAACCGAATGGAGCCTGACCGGCGAATCCTTGCGACACCTGCCCGGCAAAAAAGAACCCGGCGGGGTCCGGCAGAGCCGCTTGCGCAGGGGCAATCTCCATATGCTGGCCTGGCAGTGGTACTGGATAGGCGATACGCAAACCGCAAATCCCTATATGGCGAAATGGCTGCAAGCAAGGCAACGCCTGATGGGCAGGGGCGATGACAGCGCGGATGTCGTCATTTTTGCCTCTTACGATGCGCAACCCGATGAAGTGGAGGCGACGATGGAAGAATTTCTTGCGCGCTCATCTTCCGCGATACGGAACAGCCTGCAACAGGCACGCGGAATATAAATGGCACGCACTCTCGCAAATACCCCGCTCATTGTCCACGTCGTCCATCGATTCGGCACAGGCGGGCTGGAAAACGGTGTGGTCAACCTGATCAATAACCTGCCTGCGGATCGCTATCGGCACGCCATTGTGTGCCTGCAGGGATATACCGATTTTCGCAAACGGCTAAAGCTCGATGACGTTGCCATCTACGATATGGCCAAGCAGGATGGTCACGATACCGGTCTGTATCTGCGCCTGTTCAGGATATTCCGGCAACTGCGCCCTGCGATTGTGCACACCCGGAATCTGTCGGCGCTGGAAAGTCAGGTCGTGGCTGCACTGGCTGGTGTGCGCGGCCGGGTGCACGGTGAGCATGGTCGGGACATCTATGACCTGTATGGCAAGAACTGGAAATACAATCTGCTGCGCAAACTGGTTCGTCCGTTTGTCGGTCACTACATCGCGGTAAGCAAGGATTTGCAGGACTGGCTCACCGACACGATAGGTGTTCAACACAGCCGAGTGAGCCAGATATACAACGGCGTGGACAATCTCCGTTTTCGTCCCGCGCAGCCCCCGCGAGATTCATCCGCTCTACCGGGCGGTCCGCCGGGATTTTTTCACGATGACAACATCATCATCGGCAGCGTCGGCCGCATGGCTGCGGTCAAGGATTATCCCAATCTGGTGCTGGCATTTTCAAGACTGCTGGAACTGGCCCCTGCACTGCGCGACCGCATGAGATTACTCATCGTCGGCGACGGGGAAACCCGTGCCGCATGTATGGAACTGCTGAAGCAGCACCGGGCCGATCAGCTGGCCTGGTTGCCCGGTGAGCGCGCCGACATCCCCGAGCTCATGGCCGCCATGGATATCTTCGTGCTACCCTCTCTGGGCGAAGGCATATCCAACACCATACTGGAGGCCATGGCAACCGGCCTGCCGGTGATTGCGACCAGGGTGGGCGGCAATGTGGAACTGGTCCACGAGGGGAAAACCGGTTTTCTGGTTCCTTCCGCAGATACTGAGGCAATGGCGCAGGCCTTGCTGCATTATGTGACCGATCCCGATCATCGGCGTACCCACGGGCAAGCCGCGCGCGACATCATCGATCGCCGGTTCAGCATGGCTGCGATGATGCAGGGCTATTTGTCGGTGTATGACCGCGTATTGAAAAGATAAGGATAATCACAGCATGTGCGGAATAGTCGGTATTTTCGACACACGGATACAACGGGACATCGACCGGGAACTGCTGGCGCGCATGAACCAGACCCAGTTCCACCGCGGGCCGGACGAGGGCGGGATGCACACCGAACCCGGTCTGGGACTGGCCCACCGGCGCCTTTCCATCATAGACCTGTCCAGCGGCCAGCAGCCCCTGTTCAATGAGGACGGCAGCGTGGCCGTGTCGTTCAATGGCGAGATCTACAACTACCCGGAGCTGATGCGGGAGCTGACCGCGCTGGGTCATGTATTCCGCACCCATTGCGATACCGAGGTCATCGTCCATGCCTGGGAGCAGTGGGGAGAAGCCTGCGTCGAACGTTTCCGCGGCATGTTCGCCTTCGGACTGTGGGATCGCAACCGTAAGACCCTGTTTCTCGCGCGCGACCGGATGGGTGTCAAGCCGCTGTTCTACGCCATGCTCGACGACGGGCAACTGATCTTCGGGTCCGAACTCAAGGTGCTGACCGCACACCCGGGCCTCAAACGCGAAATCGATCCCTGCGCGGTGGAGGAATATTTCGCCTACGGTTATGTGCCGGAACCGCGCACCATATATAGACAGGCACTCAAGCTTGCACCTGCCCACACGCTGACAATCAGGTTTGGCGAACCCCTGCCCGCACCCAGGCAGTACTGGGATGTGACATTCGAAAGCGCCGAGGCTATCAGCGAACAGGACGCGCAGCAGGAGCTGATAGAGCGTCTGCGCGAATCGATCAGGATACGCCTCGTGTCCGAAGTCCCCTTGGGGGCGTTTCTTTCCGGCGGTGTCGATTCCAGCGCAGTGGTCGCGATGATGGCCGGCCTGATGAACGAGCCGGTGAATACCTGTTCGATCGGGTTCAACGACCCCGCCTACAACGAATCAGAATTCGCGGCGCTGGTCGCCAGCCGTTACCACACCCACCACACGCTGGATATCGTGGACACCGACGACTACGGGCTGATCGACACGCTCGCCGCGTTGTACGACGAACCCTATGCCGACAGCTCCGCCATCCCCACCTATCGTGTCTGCCAACTGGCGAAGAAGCGCGTCACGGTGGCGCTTTCCGGCGACGGGGGCGACGAGACCTTCGCGGGATACCGGCGCTATCGCTGGCACATGCATGAGGAGCGGGTACGCAATCTCCTGCCCCTGTCGTTGCGCCGCCCGTTGTTCGGAATTCTTGGAAAGATTTACCCCAAGGCAGACTGGGCGCCGAAAATGTTCCGTGCCAAGACCACCTTGCAGGCACTGGCACGCAGCGGCATGGAGGCGTATTTTCACAGCGTCTCCTGTGTATCCGATGAACTGCGCGGGCGCATGTTCAGCGCGCGTTTCAAACGGGATTTGCAGGGCTACCAGGCGATCGAGGTGATGCGCAGACACGCAGCGTACGCGCCCGAGCACCCTTTGTCCGCGATACAATATATCGATTACAAAACCTATCTGGTGGGCGACATCAATACCAAGGTGGACCGGGCCAGCATGGCCCACGCCCTGGAGGTGCGCGAGCCACTGATGGATCACAAGCTGATCGAATGGACCGCGAGCCTGCCGCCGGAACTGAAGCTGCATGGAAGCGAAGGCAAGTACGTATTTAAAAAGTCCATGGAGGCGCATTTGCCGAACGAGGTGCTGTACCGCCCGAAAATGGGTTTCGCGGTTCCCCTGGCGGGCTGGCTGCGCGGCCCCCTGCGAGTACAGGCGCGCGCGTCAGTGCTCGGCGCGCACATGCAAGACTCGGGGTTGTTCGATATGGAATTCCTGCGCGAAATGCTCGATCAGCATCAAAGCGGCTTGCGCGATTACAGCACCCCGATCTGGACACTGCTGATGTTCGAGGCATTCCTGCGGCAGAATGCAGGCACGCCCGGTAGCGCATTGAACCCGACTACATGATCGATACTTATACCCATCAGGAAAAAATTATGCTCTCCGCTCCCCATCTTCCTCTCATCATGGACCGTTCGCATGATGCCGGGTAAATACTTTTTTGATGATACCAGGCGATTTATACACGCGATGCTCAGCAATCAAATCGCCAAGGTATCTCCCACGCTTTATTCACGATTGACGAAGAAAACCGGACGGGGATTCTCGGCGGAATCAACTCAGCAAGCAGCGGATTATTTTCAAACCTGCTTCAACGATTATTTTGTGATTCTCGGTATACCCGAGAATGAAGTTGAAAATTTTTTGAGCGGGAAACAGCTACTGGAATATGGCCCCGGAGATATACCGGGGGTGGCGCTATTGATGATTGCCCACGGTGCTGAACGCGTTACATGCGTTGATCGCTTCGAGTTGGTAACCATGTCACAAAAAAATGAAGGGATACTACTGGAACTGCTTGGGCGGCTTGAAGGTGAAGCAAGAGCGCGCGCATCACACTGTTTTCTCAAGCCCGGCCAGCCCGGCAGCGGATTCAATCCGGATAGGATCAGATATCTGATCAAGCCGAGCGGGCTATCAAAACTTAATGGGGAGATTGATTTCATTTTCTCGCGAGCCGTTCTGGAGCATGTAAACGACCTGGACGCCACTTTCGACGACATGGCGCAAGCTCTGCAACCAAATGGAATTGTGCTGCATCAAGTGGACTTGAGAAGCCATGGCTTGCATCGACGCAACCCTCTTGATTTTTTAACCTGGCCCACTGTCCTTTGGTCATGGATGCATTCAAACAAGGGAGCGCCCAACAGATGGCGCGTAAACACATACCGCGACACCCTGCATCGTATCGGTTTCGAAACAGTGTTAATGCAACCGACCCAGCTGATTGATAAAAGCATCATCAATGAGGTAAGGCCGTCTCTGGCAAGACCCTTTAAATCGCTGAGCGATGTCGATCTGTCCTGGCTTGGATTTTGGCTGCTTTGCCGAAAAACCAACTATGAAAACACCATCCAATAGAAGTATCTCTTCAGTCCTGTTACTGCGGCTCTGCGGGATTCGCATTACTGCATGAGAGTTTATGACATAATTCAAATCAGATTATTGAAGGGCCCGAACAATGAAAATTAGTGTCATTGGTACTGGTTATGTAGGTTTGGTGACAGGCACATGCCTGGCTGAAGTGGGCAACGATGTATTGTGCCTGGACCTGGACGCAAACAAGATCAATATCCTCAAACAGGGCGGCATCCCGATCTATGAGCCCGGCCTGGAGGAGATGGTCAAGCGCAACATGGCCGCAGGCAGATTGCGTTTTACCACCGATGTCACCGAAAGCGCCAGTCATGGCGCGATCCAGTTCATTGCCGTCGGCACCCCCCCCGACGAGGATGGCTCTGCCGATCTGCAATATGTGGTCGCCGCAGCGCGTGCCATCGGACGGAACATGCAGGAATACAAGTTGATCGTGGACAAATCCACCGTACCGGTGGGCACTGCAGACCGAGTGCGCGCCGCAGTGCAGGAAGAGCTGAACAAGCGCGGCGCGAAGATTGAATTCAGCATCGCGTCGAACCCCGAGTTCTTGAAAGAGGGGGCTGCGGTTGAAGATTTCATGCGCCCTGATCGGATCGTGGTTGGCGCTGATAATCCCAGCGCCGTCGAGTTGATACGCTCGCTGTATGCCCCCTTCAACCGCAACCGCGACCGTTTGATCGTGATGGACATCAAATCCGCCGAGCTGACCAAATATGCTGCCAATGCCATGCTGGCCACGCGCATCTCATTCATGAATGAACTTGCATTGCTGGCCGAAAAAATGGGGGCAGATATTGAACATGTGCGTCATGGTATCGGTTCCGACCCGCGCATCGGCTATCACTACCTCTACGCCGGCTGCGGCTACGGCGGCTCATGCTTTCCCAAGGACGTGCAGGCCATGCAAAGGTCCGCCACGGAATACGGCTGTGAACTCAGGGTCCTCAATGCGGTAGAAATGGCCAACAATCGCCAGAAACTGGTGTTGATCGACAAGATCACCTCACGATTTGGCGATGATCTGAGCGGCAGGAATATTGCGTTGTGGGGCCTTGCATTCAAACCCAATACCGATGACATGCGCGATGCCCCAAGCCGCGTATTGATAAACGGTTTGTGGGCACGCGGCGCCACCGTGACCGCCTTTGACCCGGTAGCCATGCATGAAACACAGCGCATATTTGGCAACGACCCGCGCTTAAAACTGGCGGATACGCCGATGGCGGCTCTGCAAGGCGCGGATGCACTGGCCATCGTCACCGAATGGAAGATGTTCCGTGCGCCGGATTTCGCCGCTGTCAAAGCCACGCTGAAAACTCCGGTCATCTTCGATGGCCGGAATATGTATGAACCCAAAGACGTGCGCGCGGCGGGCCTGGAGTATTTTTCGATAGGGCGCCCCTAATATATGAAAATACTCGTGACCGGGGCGGCAGGCTTCATCGGCATGCACACCTGCCTGCGCCTGCTGGCGAGGGGCGACGAAGTGACCGGCCTGGACAACCTGAACGACTATTACGATGTCCGCCTGAAAGAAGACCGCTTGAAGCAGTTGCAGGGACACAGCAATTTCACAATGTGCCGGATGGATCTGGCGGATAGTGCGGCGGTTGGACAACTGTTCGCCAAACAACAATTCCAGCGCGTAATCAATCTTGCCGCCCAACCCGGGGTGCGCTACTCCCTGAAGAATCCGCACGCCTACATCCAAAGCAACATCGTCGGTTTCACCAACGTGCTGGAGGGCTGCCGGCACAACCAGGTTGAGCACCTGGTGTATGCCAGCAGCTCCAGCGTGTATGGCGCGAATACTGCCATGCCGTTCTCGGTGCACCAGAACGTGGATCATCCGGTAAGCCTGTACGCGGCCACCAAAAAAGCCAACGAACTGATGGCGCACACCTACAGCCACCTCTATGGCCTGCCGACTACCGGGCTGCGATTCTTCACCGTTTACGGGCCATGGGGGCGACCGGACATGTCGCCTTCACTGTTTACCAGCGCCATCCTGGAAGGCCGCGCCATCAACGTATTCAACCACGGCAAGATGCGGCGTGACTTCACCTACATTGATGACATCGTGGAAGGCGTGATACGCGTGCTTGACCAGCCCGCCGTATCAGATTCGGCCTTCGACTGCGGGAATCCCGATCCCGCAAGCAGCTATGCACCTTACCGCCTGTACAACATCGGCAATCACGAACCGGTAGAACTGATGTCTTTTATCGAGACCATAGAAGAGGCCGCGGGCAGGAAAGCCGAGAAAATTATGCTACCCATGCAGGATGGCGATGTGCTGGCCACCTATGCCGATACGGAAAATCTGCAGCAGGCAGTCGGTTTCTCCCCGCGCACATCGATCAATGCAGGCGTGGCTCAGTTTGTAGCCTGGTACAAGGACTATTACGGCAATCGTGTGAATTGACGAGCGAGATAAGATTCCGTGATGGTCCGGGGGTACCTGCCCTTATCCTGCTCCTGCCCTGCACCGGATTCCGGATCTTCGCGAAGATGCATACCAAATGAAACCCATAAAAATACTCACCTTCAGCTCGCTTTACCCTAACGCTGTGCAGCCCACAAACGGCATCTTTGTCGAAAACCGGCTGCGCCATCTTCTCGAAAGCGGTGAAATCGAAGTTAAAGTCGTGGCGCCTGTTCCATGGTTCCCGATAGCACACCCGGTATTTGGCAAATACGGGGATTTTGCAAAAGTGCCGGATTATGAGGTGCGGCACGGCATCGATATCTATCACCCCAGATATCTGGTTGTGCCCAAGATCGGAATGAGTATTGCCCCCCTGCTCATGGCACGCGCCGTCAGAAAGTCTGTGCAAAATATTCTGGACCAGGGGTTTGATTTCGATTTGATCGATGCGCACTACTTTTATCCGGACGGCGTCGCGGCATGCATTTTGGCGGGTCGCCTGGGCAAACCGTTTGTGGTGACCGCCAGGGGAACGGATATCAATCTGATACCCAAATACACTGTACCCAAAAGATGGATACTGTGGGCCGCAGAAAAAAGCCGCGCGATGATCAGCGTATGCCGGGCACTGAAAGATGAAATGGTCGATATAGGCATACCCGCAGAAAAAATCACACCGCTGCGCAACGGCGTGGATTTGAATTTTTTCAGGCCCGACAATAGAGATGAAATCCGTAAACAGCTGAATATCGAGGGCAGGATGCTCTTGTCGGCGGGCTATTTGATCGAGAGGAAAGGGCATCATCTGATTATCGAGGCCTTATCCAGCTTGCCCGACACCAGACTTTACATTGCGGGTGACGGGGAAATGCTCACCCAATTGAACAAGCTTGCGCTGGACAAAGGTGTTGCCGACCGGGTTACATTTCTTGGTTCATTGGACCGCGAAACACTCCGCCGTTACATGGTCGCAGCGGACGCGCTGGTTTTGGCTTCGAGTCGGGAAGGGATGGCGAATGTATTGCTTGAGTCAATCGCGTGCGGCACTCCAGTTATCGCCACGCCATTGTGGGGCACTCCGGAGGTCGTGGCTGCACCGGAAGCGGGCATCCTGACGCGGGACAGAAGTGTCGCGGGCATAGCGGAAGGAGTGAAGCGACTCTTTGCAAACTATCCCGACAGGGAATTAACGCGGCAATATGCCGAAAAATTCAGTTGGGATGAAACCACGCACGGGCAGCTCGCAATATTCCGGGGCATTACCAATACACAATCAGCATGAAAATTCTTTACCATCACCGCATTCGTTCCAAAGACGGCCAGTATGTGCACATTGAGGAGATGATAGAAGCGCTCCGTGCATTGGGACATGAGGTGATCGTGGTTGCGCCTCCCAGCCTGGAGAATGAAGCGTTCGGTGCGGATGCCGGGTTGGTGCACTGGATGAAGCGCCACCTGCCACACTTCATCTATGAATTGATGGAGTTCGCCTACTCGATAATCGCCTATCTGCGTTTGCGCCGGGCGATTCTCGATCACCGCCCGGATTGCCTGTATGAGCGCTACAACCTATTCATGCCCGCCGGCATATGGATCAAGCGTCGCTTCGGCTTGCCGATGTTGCTCGAGATCAATTCACCCCTGTATCAGGAGCGCGCGCAATACGACGGCATTGCGCTCAAGCGCTTTGCGCGATGGACGGAGCAATACACCTGGCGCGGTGCGGATTGCGTGTTGCCGGTCACACGCGTGCTGGGCGACATGGTCGCGGCCGCAGGCGTCCCCGCAGAGCGGATATGTGTGATACCCAACGGCATCAATCTGAAACGCTTTGGCAGCGCGCCCGAAACCGAAGCCGCCAAGCGCGCGCTGGGCCTGCAGGGAAAAATGGTGCTGGGCTTTACCGGCTTTGTGCGTGATTGGCACGGGCTGGATGACGTTATCGACCTGATCGCCCGCGACGATGCGCACATGCTGCGGTATCTGCTGGTAGTTGGCGATGGGCCGGCTCGCGCCAGTCTGGAAGCGCAAGCACGCCGGCTCGGCATCGCGGATCGGCTGATCTTCACCGGCATCATAGAACGCGACGAGGTCGCACGCCATGTCGCTGCATTCGATATCGCCTTGCAGCCTGCGGTAGTTTCATATGCCTCGCCGCTGAAGCTATTCGAATACCTGATGCTCGGCCGCGCCATAGTCGCCCCGTCGCAACCGAACATCATGGAAATCCTGAGCGACGGGAAGAACGCTGCACTGTTCGAATCCAAACAACCCGGCGCATTGGCTGCAGCGATAGAACGCGTGAGCCGGGATGCGGAATTGAGGCGGCGCATCGCTGGCGGCGCTCGTGCCAGCATAGAAGAACAGGGACTCACCTGGCATCGCAATGCCGAACGTGTGAGCGAGAAATTCAATGAACTGCTCACCATGAAAGCAAGGTGATGCGCCGGCACTCAATCGTTACGGCCCGTCCGATCCGGGGATAGCACAGACATGCGTGACATTGTTCTGGCATCCATCCTCCTGATAGGCACCCTGTGGGCGCTGAAGAACCCCTACGTCGGGATACTGTTGTGGACCTGGATCAGCATCATGAATCCCCATCGCCAAAGTTGGGAGCTCCACAACTTGCCGGTGGCAGCCATCGTTGGGGGTGCAACCCTGATAGGCCTGTTCCTGACCCGCGACAGACGCCATTTTTTCATGGCCGCACCTTCGGCCATGCTATTGCTTTTCACCCTGTGGATCTGCGTCACTTTCATGTTTTCGTTCTACCCGGAGCAGAGTGTCCCCATGCTGGTGCGTGTGCTGAAAATCAACCTCATGATTTTCGTGGTGATGATGCTGTTGTACACCCGCAAGCACATCACCATGCTGGCATGGGTGCTGGTGGGATCGCTCGGATTTTACGGGGTGAAAGGCGGGATATTCACGATCGCCTCCGGCGGGAACCATCGCGTCTGGGGGCCTTCTGACAGTTTCATCGCGGGCAATAATGAAGTAGCGCTGGCACTGATCATGATCATTCCGCTGATGTATTTCTTGCGCACCCAGTACGAGCGCCCCTGGATACGCCATGCATTTCTGCTCGCGATGATACTGACCGCCGTTGCCGCTGTCGGCAGCCAATCGCGCGGCGCGCTGCTCGCCATCGTCGCGATGTCGGCATTGCTGTGGACCCGGGTTCAACAGAAAGGCCTGTTTGCCGTGTTGATCATCGTGGTCGGTATAGCGCTGATAGCCTTCATGCCCGAATCGTGGCACAACCGCATGGATACCATTTCGAAATACAGCGAAGACAATTCGGCGATGGGACGTATCAATGCCTGGCATATGACCTGGAATCTGGCCTGCGACCGCTTCTTTGGCGGGGGATTCTCTATCTACAATAGCGCCACTTTCCAGGCATATGCACCTCTTCCTGACGATATACATGCAGCGCACAGTATTTATTTTCAGGCGCTCGGCGAACATGGATTTGTAGGGCTGACTTTATTCCTGCTGATCTGGATTTTCACCTGGCGATCGGCCGGTTGGCTGCGCCTGAACGCCAAATCAAACGACGAAACCGAATGGGCTGCGGTACTGGGCGCAATGGTGCAGGTCAGCTTGGTCGGTTACGCCGTGGGTGGCGCTTTTCTCAGCCTGGCGTACTTCGACCTGCCATATAACATGCTGGTACTTGTCGTATTGGCACGCCGCTGGGTCGAGCATTACCAGGCGGGCGAAAATTTTGATGAACCGGAACTGTCCACAGCAGCCAAGGTTATCAATCTGGAAAATTCTCGGAAATCGACCCTGTCCGGAAAATCGGCCTGATGCAAGACTCGTTTCCGGACGCTCAATAGTTTGCAAGGCCGCGTCAATGGAACGATTCTGCCGAACTGGATTTCTTGGTTTATGCAGGCTTATTCATGGCCATGATGTTCCAGCCACTCTTCCAGCATCAAAATAACCCACAGCATCTTGCCAAAATAGGTCGCGTGCCCGGCCATATGTTCCGCGCGAATGTGGTCGATGTAGGCGGGCTGAATCCAGCCGCGTCTTTTGAAATCGGACAACCGGTCTTCGATCCGCTCGCGCAGGGGCGCATAATCTCTGGCCCAGACACCGAAGGGGAGTCCGAAGCCATGCTTGCTCTTGTTGATGATCTCGTCCGGCAAATAGCCCTTCAAAGCGTTCTTGAAAAACCAGCGCAGATATTGCCCCCTCACCTTCCAGTCCGGCGGCACGTCGCCAGAAAAGGCCACCATCGCGTCGTCAAGCAAGGGGTAACGGACCCCGATTCCGGCTGCTTCGGTCATACCGTTCACCTTGCGCAGATCGTTGTCAGCCAGCGTGAATTTCATGTCCAGATGCATCATACGGTTGATATAGGAGATGGAATCCGCACGGTCATACGCATCCCTGAGGCCAATGACAGGGAGTTGCGGATCAACTTCTGCCAGAAACTCTGCGCAGAACATCTGATCGAGCGGCTGGCGATAGATATAGTTATACGACTCCATGCGATCGGGCAAAGGTATGTTCGCCTGGCGCAAATAGCTTTGCAGTTTTCTGGAAGGCGGGAAGCGATCGAGTCCGGGCAAGGCTGCAAGAGGCTCGATGAGGCCGGTGCGGAGCAAAGCGGGCAGCGTATGGTAGGCCTCGAATACCTTCTGCTTCGCGTAACGCGCATTTCCCCCGAAAATCTCGTCGCCCCCATCGCCCGCCAGCATCACCCGATATCCGTCCGCATGCGCCATTCGCGCACAAAAATAGGTGGGAACGGCCGACTCATTGGCGAACGGTTCATCGTATTGCCGCGCGATGACCGGGATCGCACTCAGGATGTCATCCGGCTGCAGATAGTATTCCCGCATATCAAGCGCGAAATGCTTCCCGGCGATACGGGCATATTCCATCTCGTCAAAGCCCGAGGCGGAAAACCCGATCGAATACGTGCGCGCCGGTTTGCCGCGCAGTTCGGTAAGAACGCCCGCCACGGTCGAACTATCCGTTCCGCCGGAAAGAAATGTGGCGGTAGACTCGTTATCGGCCGCGCGCCCGACACTTTCGCGCAGCACCCGATGGAACCGTTGCGACATCTCGCCAAAGTCGGCGCGGGGTTCGTCGCGATATTTCAGGTGCCAGTAAAATTCACGCTCCAGCTTGCCATCCTTGAACCAGGCATATTGTCCCGGCAACAGCTTTTCCACACCCTGATAGATCGTGCCCGGTGCGGGCACATCATAAAAATAAAAATAGTTGTACAGCGCCTGGAAAGAGAGCTTTTTGCCGACAGCCGGATGCGCTGCCACCGTATCGGCCCGGCTGGCAAAAACAACACCGCCATTAACCGCTGAAAATGCCAGTGCATGCACGCCAATCCGGTCTATCGCCAGCAAAGCAGTGTTCGCATCAGTATCAATGATAACCAGCGCAAACGGTCCCTTGATTTTCTGCAGTACATCCCGGCCATGCTGCCGCCAAAGTGCCAGCAGTTGTTGCGCGGATGTGGCTGTCGCAGGCTCGCCTTCCAGACGCGGCTGCCCAATCAAGGCGACATACAGACCGCCCTCCTCCGCGAGGCTGTGCTGGCTATCAGCCGCCAGCGCGCAGAAAGCATGGATGAACGATACCGTGCTGGCAGGCCTGGCGTGAGCGGTTTCGCCCATGGCCGCCAACACGCCGCCCTGTGCATGAGCAGTGCTGATATTGAGCCAGCCCCAAAGCTTGTCCATATTGATTATTCCCGTGTTTGATAGCCTTGGCGCGTAAGCATGCCGCAGGCGAATAATTCTTTTGTCCAGCGTGGAATCATACCGTCTCTTCGCAAGGACAGCCTATGAAAAACGCAGGATTCTACTCCGCTGCTGGTAGAATCCTGCCATGAGCGCGACCTGACAGCTCGCCCGTTTTCGGCAAATCCTTGCACGCTTTGTCAGACTACCGGGCTTCGGCATTGGGGATGATGACTCGCCGCCCGAGGGTAATATTCCATGAATCACAAGCAAGATCACACTGAACTCGTCCAGCGTATTCTGACTGGCGCCCGCTGGGCGACATTGCTGAGATTGAGCGCACAGATATTCAGCTGGCTCAGCACCATCATCGTGGTCCGCTTCATCAGCCCGGAGGATTACGGACTCAACGCGATGCTGGAGTCCCCGTTGTCGCTGATGCTGCTGCTCAGCACATTGGGACTGGATTGGGCATTGGTGCAGGCCAAGAAAGTCGAACCCGAGGAATTGCAGAGCATATTCGGCTGGCTCCTGATCCTGAACGGGATACTGTTCCTCGCCTATTTCTTTGGGGGGGCGGTGTTGGCAGCCTATTTCAAAGAACCCCGCCTGGACATGCTCGCCAAGGCATTGGCATTCGTCTTCATTCTGGTGCCGTTCCGAGTCATTCCCAATGCACTGCTGGACCGCCAACTCGATTTCAAACTCAGAGCGCAACTGGAAATGGCAGCAACCGTTGCAGCCGTCATGTCGACATTGACGCTGGCCTACCTGGGAGCGGGTGTATGGGCACTTGTATCAGGCGTGATAGTGAACAGACTGCTGCTGGCTATTTTGCTGATGATTTTCAAGCCCTGGTTCATCGTCCCGAAATTTAACCTTGCTGTCACGGGGCAAATGATTTTCACCGGCGGAATACTTACCGTGAATATCGCGTTCTTTCTATTAAGCGAGCAGCTCGCCAGCCTGATTGCCGGCCCTCAACTCGGTGCGGCGCTGCTGGGCATATATGCAATCAGCGCCCAAATGGCCTCGCTTCCGCTCGCCAAGGGCATGCCGGTGATCAACCAGACCATGGTGCCCGCATTCTCAAAGTTTCAGGAGCAGCGGGCTTCCGCCACCTACTATCTGGAGAAATTGCTGGGCGTCGCCTCCCTGGTTTTTATTCCAATGTTTGTTGGCATGTCCTGTGTGGTGGATAACCTGGTCATAGCGATCTTTGGGGTTAAATGGGCCACTAGCATTTTGCCTATGGCAATCATGTCGCTGGCGATGATCTTCAGGATGAACAATCTGCTGCTCAGGACCGCGATGATAGGCATGGGGCGCGCAGAAATGTCCATGGCATCCAGCTTCCTGCAGTTGATCATGTTGCTCCCCATGACTTTTTATGCGGTTGGATATGGCGTGACCGGGCTGGCATCCGCGTGGGTGGTCAATGAATTTCTGGTCATGATCGCCACGATACAGTTAAGCAAATCAACCTTTGATACCACTTTTATACGCCTGTTTCGCTGTTACCGGCCCGCGCTCATCTCGTCTGCGATCATGGGCGGCTGTGTGATTGTCAGCAAGATATTGCTGGGCGGTCAAAGCGACATGGCGGTTTTGTTGACTGCGACCCTGACCGGAGCGGTCAGCTATTATCTGGCCGCGAGATTCCTGTTCGTGAATGAATTGCATACCGCATTAAAAACTGCATTCGGCAATCGGTTTGCGTTCCTGACTGCAAGCCCCACCAGAATAAAATAGGGCCGGCAGTTCGAAATCATCGTGTGCCTCGATCAGCCGTATTTCGTTACGGACAAAAACGGCAATATGGATTGCCGACAGGCGGCTTGCCGGCGCCTGTCGCGGTTTGATTCTGATCCTTGCCCATAGATCTGGCGTCCGGCTCTGCGCTTTTGGTATCGGCGCCCTGACCGGCATCCTTGGCACTGGGTGCCATCGTTGCATGGGGTATCATCCCACCCTCCGCTCCCATTCCTTCCGGCGGAGTTGTTTTGCCAGTTTCTTCTGCGTGTGATGCCGGCTGGTCCGAGGGATAAGGTTCAGGATATGGCGGCTTGCCGCCAAGTTCCTCATAGCGTACCTTGAGTCCGTTTGAATTGGGTTTATAGCGCAGGCCTTCCGTCACATATTCCAGGGCCTTGTTTTTCTCCCCCAGCTTTCCATAAACATCTGCGAGCGCCATCATCGCCGGAACGAACCCCTTGTTATATCTAAGCGCGGTTTCGAATGCGTCTATCGCCAAAGGTGACTGCGACAACTTGCCGCCAAGCATCAAGGCGTTGCCGTAATCCACGTACAGCTTGGGAAGATAAGGCCAGTCAACCGGCCGGTACTCGGAATGATCGATGACGAATTTGTAATTGTTTGCCGCATATTTTGATAAACCGGCTTTTTTCATTCGATTCGTTTCCCGGTAATAGCGGTTCTCAGCCACTTTGCTCCAGCAATAGTGATGGAATGAACTCACGCCCTTCGCGATGTTATTTTCCGGCATGTCGAGAAGCGGGCTACCCTTGAGTTGCAGATACCACTGCTGCAGGCTGTGATTTTTCTGAAGTAGATTGGAGTGTTTAAATATCAGTGCGCAAACCGGCTCCAAATAGAGGATATCGGCTACCCCAACCGGCTCTATCCCGTTAACCTCGGCACCCAAAGCAGCTATTTGAAGGGATGACGCCTTTGGAAGGTTAGCCGTATGCGATGCATCAGCACCAAAAGCAATGCTGCAATATGCCAGCAATGAAATGACTGGCAGGGAAATGTTGCATAAACCAGAAAATACGGCGCGGTGCATTTTCCATACGCACCGGGCGCCCTGTCCCGTGCGCAGTATTGTTCGGCCTGACGAAAAATACGCGCCGCGAACGGGACTGATGCTCCCCGACATCAACTGCCCTGCCCTGTATCCAGACTCATCATCTAACATTGGCATCTCGTCACACCCCCACTCATCGCTGCATATGCAATGCATGAACAGGCTCTGGAAAAATGCTATAAATGGCATCGATCGTTCCTGCCGGAATTCTGTAATCCGCCAGTATCTTTTTTCGCTTAAGATCGATAGCGAGCACAGAGCACTCTTCCACCATCTCGCCCCGCTTCAACAGACTTTTGATCCACTCGACTTTTTCCGTTCGTCTGGTCTTCCTCAATCTTGAAAAACCCACATAAGCCAGCCCCCCCGAAAAATAGAGGCCGCGGCACCAGCCTCGCAGACCGCCATAGCCTTCCATTGCCGTGATCTGAATTGTTTCGACCGGTTGTAGGGTTTTCGTGTCCGCAATAACAATGGATCCATCAACGGTCGTAAAAAAAACCTGCCCTCCCCTGACAATGCCATCATGGACGCTGATGGGCTTCCTGGGGCCGCTGATATCGATCCTTCTGCGGGTATCGGAAAGCGAGACGGCGTCTTCCTGGGTACACCGGGTCACCCATGGTTCATCATCAATCCAGAATACATAATTCGGGTGCGAGTCATGCGGCCTGGTGGAATGAAGTTTTCTGTAGTCGGTGTCCGGCGAAAACCTGTGCCAGGTCAACTTGCCTTCCGCATTGAGATACTTCAAGATGGACCCATCCTGTTTATTCAAGACCACCACCATATCCAGGCCCGTGGAGGTGACATAAAGTTCATCGCCGCGAACAGCCACGGCGTGTATGTTGTGGAAGCATGGGTGGGAAAAAGTTTTGAGTAAAGCCAGTGACGGGTACTGGTAAAGACGAATCTCCGTATCGGTCGCCAGCCATAGTTTGTCACCCTCCACATCGCCAACAGTGAACTCCAGATTGGGATGAACATCCGGAAAGTTTTCATTCCCTTCATGGACGGCAAGCAATTGATCCACCGTGCCGGAACCAGTGTCCAGGCAAAGCAGGCTGGCGCAGCCGTAATATTTACCCTCGCCTAGCTCAAAGCCGTTTTCTCTCAACACACCGCCGGTAATCAACAACTTTTCGCCCATTGTATTTTCCAATATTCGTTCATTCTAAAAAATGGCGGTCGCCTCCGCGATCAATTTTCCATGGCCCCGGCTTCATTGCGTACAGCATCCCTCTCGACGGAACGCGCCGTCCATTGCTCCACCTGGCCCCGCCAGGATCGATTGGAAAAGGTATGGTTCGCCTCATGCAGTTGTTTCTGCGTGATTCGAGGTAAAGCGCATGTTTTTTTCCATTGATGGTCGCGCGACACGAGATTCTCGAACTCGTTTGCAACAAGATCGTTGCCGCTCAGTATGAACAACACATTGCCACGGAAACGATTCAGGCCATCGAACATCCTGTCTATGTAGCCGGGGCTGCCATGCCGCGGGTTCGTCGGAGCCGAGGTAACCTGGCTTGCCCCCGATACGACACTTTGCGCTGACTTCGCCAAATCGCCAACAGAATTCTTCAACAAGATTTTGCCTGAAATGAGTTTTATCCAAAAGGAACGCTGCATCAATCGCGAAAGATAATAATGCCTGATCCGGGCGCGCGATGCGCCGGCCTCGGTGTGCACCCAGGGATTGAGCAAAATCAGCCCGCCGACCCGCGCATCGGTGTGCGCATAATAGAGCGCGGCCGAAGCGGCGTCGCATAGACCCCAGAGCGCGACACGGCGTACCGCTGGCACGAACCGGAAAAAGCTGTCGACAGCAGCCCTGATGTCGTCATCCACCACCTCGAAATTCCGCATCTCCCCCTCGCTGTCGCCCATGCCGCGGTAGTCAAAACGCAGCGAAGCAATGCCTTGCCCTGCCAACTGACGCGCAAGCAGGGTGAACTGCCGATGACTCCCGGCCCGGTATTGCGGCCCACCCACCACGATAAGCACACCCGTTTCAACAGGCACCTCCGGTTGGGTGACGATGCCCAGTAGCCGGCAATCGGCACAGTTGAAAACAATGGCATGCTCGGTGTATTTCATGGCTGGGCGCTCAGTACTGCCGAGGTCGCATCAACAAGATTCGGACATTCGGCGATCTCCTGGGTGATCCAGAATGATTCACCGGCCAAAGTTCGGGTATGGACGCTCGCACCTTTGGCCCGCCAGACATCAACGATGCGTTGACTGGCCGGGCTAAGAGTATCGCTGTCGCCTGCCCCGATTTCCAGCCACTCGACATGGCAGGCCGGTGGGGTGTAGGCAAGTTTAAGCCGCGCAAGATCGCGCGCCATGGAGGCCCCCAGCATATAGCCGCCCACCTCGATGCTCTCCCCTGCCTCCAGTTGCGCGCGCAACTGTTTAGTCCCGCTCTGCGCCTGGCCGGCACTCAGCATTTCGCTCGCCAGTTTTATCCGCAGGAACTGGTTCAGAAACTGCTCGCCGTTGACCACGGGCTGCCAAAGCAACAGGGATTTCACGCCGGGCAGGGCACTCGCCAACTCGACCGCCAGACTGGCCCCGGTACGCAAGCCCCACAAAACCATAGGGCCGGCGGTCTTGGCAGTTAACCATGCATGGGCGCGCCGGGCATCGTTCAGCCATACATCCCACTTGGCATCGCCAAAGTCTCCGGCGCTGTCGCCGCAGCCGGTCAAATCAACCAGCAGCACCGCGTAACCTTCAGCGGCAAAGCGGCGCGCCTGCACCGCGGCCATGCGGCGAGACTTGTGCATTTCCTCGGCGAAGGGATGCAGGTAAAGGATGCCGCCTTTAGGGGCCGCACCCGAGGGGTGGAGATATATGCAAAACACAGCGCCTTGTTCGCCGTCCATGAAAAATGGTTCGATCTCAAAGCCGGCCTGCCGCATGATCAGCTTTCCAGTTTTCTCTCTACGAATGCGACCAGGCTGCCCAGCGTGGCGAAGGTTTCCGCGCTGATCTCATCATCATCCACGGTAAAACCGAAGTGATCCTCCAGCGCTGTCAGAATATTGACCACCGCCATGGAGTCCAGTTCGGGAAGCGCCCCAAGCAAGGGGGACTCGGTGTTCAGCGCATCGGCGCGCGCTCCGATCTGGAGTGACCGGGCCAACATACTCTGGATATCAGTTTGAATGCTCATGGTGTTTGGCGGCAAAATGGTTAAAATGAACGAGGTAATGCAGTACAACAGTTTATTCTATCGGATGCAAACCCGTCACCGTGAATTATCGCTCCAACACCATGCCGAAAGTTGCGCTCTGTCCAACGTGGGGAATAATGGCCGGGTTATCGCGTCAATCTTTCTGTTCCTTCCCTGCACCTGCAAATTGCACTCTAATTTAGAGCCGGAACAAGCAATATGCTCGTAAAGCGATTTGATGATTTCAGCCAGCTTCCGGAGCGTTATTCGGCATTGTTCGACAATGCAGCGCGCGCCAGTTTCGACACGAGCCGCGAGTGGTATACCCACCTCGCAGCAACGGCATTGGATCCCGCCGGCAAAGTGATTCTTTATGGCGTTGAACATCCCGACGGAAACCGCCCTGTGGCGATTTTGCCGGTACGCCATGCGCGGGATGGCAGGGCACTCTTTTCACTGTCCACCTATTACAGTTCGCTCTATGCTCCTCTCGTTGATCCCGGCGAACAGGATCATGCCCTGACTGCCCTGTTCAAATCATTGAAAGGGGTGGAGCCGTGTTGGGAGTCGCTCAGATTACACCCTATGCCGAGCGATCAACCCATATTCAGCGCCACACTCCGCGCGTTGAAATGCGCGGGATGGTGGGCGTTTCCGTATTACTGTTTCGGCAACTGGTACCTGCCCGTCGAGGGACGGCGCTATGATCAATATTCCGGGGGGCTGCCTTCCCGCCTGCGCAATACGATCAAACGAAAAGGCAAGCAATTTTTTTCCCAGGCCGAAGGAAGACTGGAAATCGTTACGGGCGGCGATTCGGTTGAACGTGCAATCGATGCCTACAACAGAATCTATCTGTCCAGCTGGAAAAAACCGGAACCATTTCCTGATTTCATTCCGGGCATGATCCGGTTATTTGCAAACAAGGGCCAGCTGCGTTTGGGAATTGCATATGTCCATGAGGTGCCGGTAGCGGCCCAGATATGGATCGTGAGCCACGGGAAGGCGGCAATCTACAAGCTTGCTTACGATGAGCAATTTTCCAGCCTGTCTGCGGGATCCATCCTCACCGAGCATCTGATGCGGCATGTCATCGACGTCGATCAGGTAAATGAAATAGACTACCTGGTCGGCGATGATGCCTACAAAAAAGACTGGATGAGCCACAGGCGCGAACGCTGGGGGATCGTGGCCTACAATCCCCGAACCATGACGGGAATGATAGGCGGGGCAAATGAAATGACCCGGCGAACCATCAAGGCGGGGTGGGCGCACCTGATGAAATCGGTATCCGCCGTCAAGAACGGGATCGGGGGTACAGACAATAGCAAAGGGGATGAACATGCTGGTTCATGAGTTGATCACGCATGGCGCAAGTGTTGCGCCCGGACGTGTCGCCCTGCGCGATGGCGGGCGCGAGGTGGCTTATGCGGCCTTGGCCGCAGAAATCGAACTGGCCGCGAATCTTTACCTCGGCCTCGGACTGGATCGCCGCGACCGCGTGGCCGTCTACATGGACAAGCGCACCGAAACGGTCGTCGCGATGTTTGGTGCGGCGGCGGCGGGCGGCGTGTTCGTGCCGGTCAATCCGCTGCTCAAGCCGGAGCAGGTCAGCCACATCCTGAAAGATTGCAATGTGCGCATCCTGGTCACGACACTCGAGCGGCTGGACTTGCTGCGACCTGTACTGGCGGGCTGCCACGACTTGCGCTGCGTGGTGGTGATATCCGAACAGGCCCCGCCGCACATCGATGGCATCAGCTGCATAAACTGGTCGGAGCGGACCGGTGCGCCACGGCGGCCGGCACATCGCGTGATAGACGGTGACATGGCGGCGATACTCTACACCTCCGGCAGCACAGGCAAACCGAAAGGCGTGGTGCTGTCCCATCGCAACATCGTCGCGGGAGCGCAAAGCGTGTCGCAATATCTGGAGAATCGCCCGGAAGACCGCATCCTCTCGGTGTTGCCGCTGAGTTTCGACTACGGACTGAATCAGCTCACCACGGCTTTTCGGGTCGGCGCATGCGCGGTATTGATGAACTATCTGTTCCCGCGCGATGTGATACGCGCGGTGGAGCGCGAGCAGATCACCGGGCTTGCTGCCGTCCCGCCGCTCTGGGTGCAACTGGCGCAACTGGACTGGCCGGCCGGAATCGATGCGCATTTGCGTTATATCACCAACTCCGGCGGCGCCATGCCGACCAGCACGCTGGCCGCATTGCGCACCAGGTTGCCCAAGACCCGGCCTTATCTGATGTACGGCCTGACCGAAGCATTCCGTTCCACCTACTTGCCGCCCGACGAGGTGGATCGTCGCCCCGATTCCATGGGCAAGGCGATACCCAACGCCGAGATCATGGTGGTGCGGGAAGACGGCACACCCTGCGCACCCGGCGAGCCCGGTGAACTCGTGCATCGCGGCGTGCATGTCGCCCTGGGTTACTGGAACGACCCTGATAAGACCGCAGAGCGTTACAAGCTCGCGCCTGGCCAGCCGGCGGGGCTGCCCATACCCGAGATGGCGGTCTGGTCCGGCGATACCGTGAAGATGGACGATGAGGGATTTCTGTATTTCATCGGCCGCCGCGACGAGATGATCAAGACCTCCGGCTACCGGGTGAGTCCGACCGAGGTGGAGGAGGTGGTTTACGCCACCGAACTGGTAACGGAAGTCGCCGCTGTCGGCGTAGCTCACCCGGTGCTGGGCCAGGCTGTGGTGCTGGTGATCTACTTGGCCGACAGGAATGAATCTACCGGTGAAAAACTCATGGATGAATGCAAACGGCAACTGCCTGCTTTCATGGTCCCGGCCCGTATCGTCAGCCGCGATGAACCGTTGCCGCGCAATCCCAACGGCAAGATCGATCGCAAGAAACTGGCCGGGGAACTGGCCGAAATATTCGAGGAGCATCCATCGTGAGCAGCCCTGCCCCGCACCCGCAAAAACTGTCGTTCCCGGTGGCGGATAACTGCCTGCAAATCGGCGGCATGTCGCTTGTGCATCTGGCCGAACAGATCGGCAGCACGCCTTTTTACGCCTACGATCGCAAGCTGATTTCCGAGCGGGTCGCCCGGTTGCGCGCGGTACTGCCGGCAGACATCCATCTGCATTACGCGATCAAGGCCAACCCCATGCCAGCCGTGGTGCAACACCTGGCTGAACTCGTGGATGGTTTCGATGTGGCATCGGCAGGTGAATTGAAGGTGGTGCTGAAGACTCCGATGCCGCCTGACAAGATCAGCTTCGCCGGCCCCGGCAAGACCGAGCAAGCATTACGCGAGGCTGCTGTGGCAGGCATCGTGGTCAATCTGGAATCGGTGCGGGAAATGGAAATCCTGGCCCGAGTTGGCGCGTCCCTGGGTGTGCGTCCCAAGGCGGCAGTCAGGGTGAATCCGGATTTTGATTTGAAGTCTTCCGGCATGAAGATGGGCGGCGGCCCGAAGCAGTTCGGCGTGGATGCCGAACAGGTGCCGGCCATGCTGAAGCGCATGAAGGATCTGCCGGTAGAGTTCTACGGCTTCCACATTTTCTCAGGCTCGCAGAATCTGCGCGCCGAAGCCATCATGGAAGCGCAACGCAACACTTTCGATCTGGCGCGTCGCCTGTCGGCGGACGCACCGGGCCCGGTGAGGCTGCTCAATCTGGGTGGAGGATTCGGGATACCCTATTTTCCCGGCGAGCAGGCTCTCGATCTGGATGCGGTGGGAGGACACCTTAACGGATTGATGCCGGATGCGCGCAGGGATTTCCCGGAAGCCGAGTTCGTGATCGAGCTGGGCCGCTACCTGGTCGGCGAAGCGGGCATCTATGTGAGCCGCGTAATCGAACGCAAGGTGTCGCGCGGGCAGGTATTCCTGATCACCGATGGCGGGCTGCATCACCATCTCGCCGCCTCCGGCAACTTCGGCCAGGTGTTACGCAAGAACTATCCAGTGGTGGTGGGCAACCGGGTAAACCCGGAAGGCGAGGCGGAATTCGCATCGGTGGTCGGACCGCTTTGCACACCGCTCGATGTGCTGGCGGACAAGATGGCGCTGGGGCACGCTCGCGAAGGCGATCTGATCGCGGTGTTGCAGTCCGGCGCTTACGGGTTGACGGCCAGCCCCACGGCATTTCTGAGCCACCCGGCACCAGCCGAGGTGCTGGTGTAAGCGGCGTTGTTACAGACGCGTGAGCATTTAACTGGACGGTATAGTCGGGAGCAAGTCTTCGAACTGGAATCGGCTGACCACGCCCATGATCTGCTCGACGTCTGAAGCAGACAGATCATTTCTCCATTTCCACGCAGACACTTCCGGATTCTTGAAGACACTGTAGTACTCGGTATTTTCATGGCTGGTGCTGCTGGCGATAAAACGTTCGGTTTCGGGTGCCCATCGCAACCGGCAATGGCGGAAGGCTTGCTGTGCCTCCTCGAGCGGGCGCTCGCAGAAATCTTCGTATCGCACAACAATCACATTCTCCATGCCGGCAGTTTCAGTCAATGCGTGCTCGTAGTAAAGCGCCCACTTTAACGCCAGGCGTTCCACGGCTGACATGGACTGTACCGTTTGCATATCCAGTGCGCGCTTGCGCGCAGAATCGAGATTCAGCAACTTCGTGTACATGCCCCAGTCTTCGCCGGAGGGCGTGCTGCCCTCAAATTTTTTCCTGGCTTCCCCGCTCAGCACCGAGGCAACGTAGCCGCAGGGATGGCGCAGGATGATCACGCACCGCGATTCGGGAAAAACCCTGGCCAGCACACCCAGACGCCCCAGGGATTCGATCGATTTCCACACCACGCTGATTTGACTATGGCTATGAACTTTCACCAGGTCCGGAACAGGTATGGCGCCCAGAAAACGGGACGCGACCTTGGTGCCAAACACCACCATTTTGCGCAGCGCGAGCTGTAACGGTGTGTAGTAGCTCTTGGCGAAAACCGGCAGCGAAGCGGAGACCTTTTCATCCCGGATGTCAGGCAGCTGCGCCACATATTGTTCAAGGAATGCACGGTACTCTTCCGCCTCGCTTGCGGAAGCGAATAGCGGCAGGGTATTCAGCGTGCCGCGACTGTCGGGCTCGTGGCGGTAGAGGGTATCGGGGTGGCTGTCGAATATTTTTCCTATCCAGGTCGTGCCGCTGCGGGGCATGCCAAACAGGAGAATGAGGGGTCGTTTCATGGTTCCGGTTTAGTCGGTTGATTTACGCGCCGTGGCGCAAGTTGCCCAGGGCCGCAAGGATATAACGGGCGGGATTGGCTTGCCAAGGCGTAAATCTGGGCAACTGGAATATATCGCTCGACCGCGTAGCCGAGCCTGGCCGGGTCGATACTGCGGCGTTAAAACCAAGTTTGCGCACCAGGGCAGCCTGCCCCGGCAAATAGTCCGAGCCGGGTTTTCCGTTCGGGTAGGCAAACAAAGCAACTTTCTCTCCCAGTGTCGCTTCCAGGAATTCCTTTCCCGCCGATATCTCCCGGCAGACCGCCGCATCATCCAGCGTGGCCAGTATCGGGTGGCGTGTTGTGTGCCCGCCGATATCCATGCCTGCAGCGTGCAATGCCTTGAGCTGTGCAGTCGTCATCATCAGATCGTTCGCCAGTGGAACGTCACTGGCCATGCGCGCCAGTTCGGCCACGGTGTCCTCGCGCTGATCCAAAGGCAGGTATTTCACCCTGTTCAATATCTTGATGATGGCAGCGCGCTTGGCCATGAAACTGCCCACATCATGCCGGTCCAGCCCCATCGCATCCAGGTCAAGCACGTCGTCCCGACAGTGGCGGATGGCCTCGATCACTGTGTCGTTGAACATCCGGCCACCATTGAGATAAGCCGTGGCGATAAAAAACGTGGCGTGCATGCCGTGCTTCTGCAACACGGGCAACGCTTGGGTCAGGTTGTCGGCGTAGCCGTCGTCGAATGTGATGCAGGCGGCACGCGCGGGCAGCGTACCGTTTTTCAGCCGGGTGACCGCTTCGGCCAGCGGCAATACATTGAAAACAGCTTTCAGGCAGGATATCTGTGCATCGAAAGTTTCCGCGGTGACTTCCCGGGGAAAGATCGGATCCTGCTCGGCCAGCACACGGTGGTAGATCATGATGCTGAGGTGGGCATACTGCCCTGCCGGAGAGAGATAGCTGGCAGCCAGCTTGCTGAATTCGTTTACGAGTTTCATGGATGGCATCGGTACAAGATTTGTTAATTGGCGCATACCCGCCGCCGCGTTCAGCGGGGACTGCCCCCCGGGAGTGAGCCTGGGTCAGGTTGCTCCCTACTGCCTGCGCAGTACGCTGCACTGTTGGAAGTTGCACATCACATAGGAATAGTAAGGGAAGGAAAGATACGCCAAACGCGGCAGATGAGTATGGTCTGCCACCGTTGTCGGCACATCTCCCGTTGCGGTGATTTTAGTCCAGGCGGACAAGACTCTGGACGAAGGCGCGAAACTCGCCTCCCATATATCCGCCCCGTCTGTCATCGCCATCACGTCCAGGTCGGTATTGTAGTCAAACGACAGGTAATTCGCCGCTCCCGGCGAGGCGGGAGGCGCGATCGGAAAACCATTCGCATAGGTCAGAGAGTTGTAATTGCCGAGAGTAGGGTGCGCCGGCGGCGTGCTTTCGATGTCGTCCCATATTCCATAGTTGGCGTTGGTGGAGCCATCGTGCATGAAGTAAGACATGCGGCCCGCACCATTCACCGGGTCTTTGAAGATCACACAGTTGCTATGGAAGCCGAGTATCCCGCCCATATTGCTGACCCCCTTGTAAACGAATGTCGGCGACGTCGATGCATTCTGGATTTGCAACAAGAGTCCCTTGTTTTGCCCGTTAACCGATCCGTAGGTATAGAGATTTCCGTCGTGGCTGTTCGCGCAAACTGTTCCTATCGTGTTGCCGGTACTGGAGGGTTGCACATAACCTGCAGTCGTCGCGTAATTGAACGGAGAGGCGGTAGTGGCAGCGACAAACAAGGGGCCTGTCATGCCCGCAGAGCCCGGTCCCATGCTGGGTTTGTAAGCAAAGGCTGCGCCCATACCCGTGGATGAAGCCGCGTCAAAACCGAATTGGCCGGACAGGTAAAACACATCGGAGTTGCCTCCGAATATATTGCTCGAATAAGTGTGGACTGCAATCGGCATCGCCACACCATCCTTATTGGTGGTCGCCCAATATCCCTTGGAAAAACTGACCGGTGCACTGCTCAGTGTCGCCGTCAGATTGTTTGACAGCGTCACTGTCGTTCCGCTGATCGTGCCCGTCGTACCTGCGGGGATGCCGCCGCCACTGGCGGTGACATACATGCCGTTGGCGATGCCTGTGGCCAATGCCACCGTTATCGTATTCGTTCCGGAAGTTCCCGTTGCCGTGGTTGTAACAAGACTGTTGGACGGCTTTTGATATGACCAGGCGGGCTTGGGCTCGAGTGCGGAAATATATCGCGCGCTAGGCACCTTCAATGACCAGGCCACACCGGGACCCGCAGTCAGGTTCAAGCCATAGAGACTGCTATCCCCAGAGTTCGCATGGCCACCGCCCTGAATAATCACATCGCCGGTGAGCGGATTGATCGCCGCGCTGGAATATGCCCACACACCTTGCGCGCCACCCACACCGATCATGGGCGGCTGCGCAACGGCCGCATCATTTGCCCAGGTACCGTTCGCGCCTGTGCCGTTCCCGTCAAAATTTGCACGGGTTCGCGGCAATAATGCGCCTACTGTCATAGCTCCGGAAGAGACAGTTTGGCTGGATGAGACTGTATAAGTCCCAACACCGCCCGCGCCAGTTCCAAAAGCAGTGATCTTCGTATCCGCCGCCACTCCCGTGCCGGTCACGAATTGGCCCGGCGCCAGCGTATTGGCCGCCGCCACCGTGACGCTCATCGTCGTGCCGGTGATCGATGCCGTGACATTTGTGCCGGCAAAACCGCCATCCGTGCCGGTCGTCCAGAGCTTCCACTGATTAGTCACCATGTTGTTCAGGATGTAGATATCCATCGGGTTGGCCGTGCCGCGCGCGACGTATTTCACTTTGAAGCTGGCGATGGCACTGCTGTTTCCTGCGGCATCGGTCGCGGTACAGTTGACCGTGGTGGGAGTATTTATAGTAAATGTGGAGCCGGACGGCGGGGTGCAGGCCACGGTCGGAGTAACCGTGACGAGATCGGAAGCGGTAACCGTAAAGTTGACTATGCTGGTTGCGGAGATGATGTCGGGCGGGACAGTGACCACCGGCGGAGTGGTATCTTGCACGGTCACGGTAAAACTGGCATTGCCGGTGCCCACCGCGTTTGTCGCGGAACAGGTCACGGTATGCGCCCCGACAGTGAAAGTAGTGCCGGACGCGGGCGTACAGGTCGTAGTCAGGGAGCCACCGATGGAATCGATTGCGGATGCCGTAAAGTTAACCGGGTTGCCGCCGGGTGCGGCGGCCTCGACAACGATATTCGCCGGCACGGTCACCACCGGCAAGGCGGAGTCCAGCACGGTCACGGTAAAACTGGCGCTGCCTGTGCCTATCTCGTTGGTCGCGGAACAGGTCACGGTATGCGCCCCAACAGTAAAAACAGAACCGGATGCGGGCGTGCAGGTCGTGGCCAGCACGCTGCCCGTCGCATCGGTCGCGGATGCGGTAAATGTGACGGCTATGCCGCCCGGGACAGTTGCCTGGACCACGAAGTTGGCGGGCACGGTCACCACCGGAAGCGTGTTGCCGCCACCGCCCCCACCTCCGCCGCCCCCACCGCAAGCCAGCAGGATCGCGGAAAGCGACAGCGCGAACAGTACGCGAATTTTTTGGGGCAGTATGTTCATGTTCATGGCCTCAACTCCGGCAGATGCAAATATGTCTGGATCGATCTTGCTGGCTATCTGGGTACGATCGCCCATTGCGGTTCAGTGGAATAATTCGGTTTGACAGTTCTTGCCTGGAATTGTAACCAAGCCGCCGAGGCATTGGTGGCGCCATTGTCCACCGACACCGCCAGCGCAGGCTGCATATTCGATGGATAGCCTGCCGCACTGGTAGAGTATCTTGGCATTTGGCCCGTGATAAAAGGCAGGTTGTCGTTCAGCGTATAAAAAGCGATATTGCTCAGCCAGGTTGCCTGCGCTGGAGTGCCGCACCCTTGCGCCAGGTACCCCCCGCCTTCCGTCAGCCCGCTGAAGTTGCCGGCCGTCACCGCAGCCCATGTCGAGTACATCGGCGATGCGATGGTATCCCGCAACGTCAGGTTATACCGCGCGCCATCTATCCAGCAAAAGTCAGCCCCTGACGTCATCCGGCCTATCGGGAAGGCGGACTTGAAGTTCGCGATCGTAGTCGCGCTTGTATAGCCCAGCTGGACGGCGTTATTGAAACTCCAGGTCAAAAAGTCATCCTGCCAGGGTGCGATTCCCGTGTAGGCCGGTATATTGGCAGTCAGACTGTTGCCGCTCGATGTGGTCGCATTGTTGGTCGTGTAAACGCCATCACTCCCCGTCGTACCGCTGACTTGCGAAACGATGGTGGTGTTGGCCGGCACACCGGTCCCGGTGACAGAGCTGCCTTTGTAGATATATCCCAGCACGCCGGTCGCCGTCAGCGTAGTGCCGCTACCGGTTCCGGTAAAGGTCGTTGCGGTTTCAAGCGCGCCATTCCTGGTGACGGGGGTGGGGTAGACGAATGCACCTATGCCCGTTCCGCTAAAGTCTTTCGCGGGCCGCGTGATGGAATCGTATAGATAGGATGGGTAAGACAGGTCACCCAAGGCACCCAACTGGCTGGGATGGGTAGCGGCGTAGTCATTGTACCAGTTGATATTATTGGTGATCAGGCTGGTGTAATAGGTCTTGGGGGCCGTGCTGCCCAGCTGACTGTCCGGGGTAAAGGCGGCTGTCTGCGCAAGCGTCCTGATCGTCCAAGCCATTCCGCGCACCTGATCCCACACGACCAATCCCTGGTCGAAGTGACGATACACCGGTGTCCCCTTGAGTAAATTCCAAGTGCTCCAGAACTGCAGTTCTTCAAGATAATAGTAGTCGCCCGTCAACAGGTAAGGCAGGTAAGCTAATGCTGCCTGGTGAGCCGAATCCGGGACAAATGGCGTGGTGCAATCTCCGGCACCGGCAATGCAGAGCGGCAACTGGTAGACAATTCCGGCTGGCTGCCTGGTGCAATTGGTCGTTCCGCACGATATGCCCGCGAATGGATAGTCGGTGATGCTGAGCGGGAATCCCGTATTGGCATCCCGATAATGGATGGGCCAGCCCCCGGCCAGATCGCCGGAAGCATTGACGATGTTCTTGACGGAAGTATCTCCGCTCAGCATATAGACCGCAGCCCACTGCGGGAGCGGGCCAATCTCGGGACGTCCCCCGGTCAGCGGCATATAAGCACTGACGATACCTATGCCCATCGGCCCGGTCGCATTATTGGCGTCTGCTGTATAGCCCGATTGCCCGACATAGTTACCCGTGCTGGACACATAAGTCGGCCCGGCTATCGCCAGGTTGGTCGTTGCAGATGCGGCTGTCCATTTGGTATTCAACGATGTGATCCCGGGGGCCGGATTCACCGTCGTGTCGTAGTTGGGTACCGCCTTGCTAGCCATCCAGTACGCCAGGTTGGGCTTCACATCCACCTCCGGCGCCCCATTCCACCAATAGACTTTGCGCCACCTTGCATTCTTGTAATGCTTCAACGCGGCAACCGAATAAACGGGCGTTCCGCCGACCACGATGCTGGCATCATAGGTGAATGCTTGGGCAGCCGGCCCGAACGAGGTTCCGTTCCATGCCACCGTATCATTCTCTATCGTCACATCCACTCTGGCCTTGCTGAGTCCGGAATATGCCCTGATCGCGAAGCGAGCCGTCAGATTGGGGTGCGGGCTTGCATCCGACACCTTGAGCAGCGGGGTCGAGACTTCCCATTCGTTGGCGATCGAGCCGCCCAGCCATTGAGAATATGAACCGGCGAGCAAAGAATCTGCGGAGGCGGTATAGGGCACGCCACCGATGGTCACGTTCACGCTGGCCGTGAACCCGGCGCCGCCCCCTGTGGCATACCCTGAAGCGACAGGACTGGCCGGCGTATTGGTGGCAGCTGGTGTCTTTTTAAGAATCATCAGCTGCGGCGTGGTCGTCACCGTCGGGATGATGGCAGAGATGATCGCATGCCGGGCAGTACCGTCAGGATGGGTCGCCTTGACTTCCACCTGCAACGGAACGGTAGTCGTCCCTATGACTCCCACCAGTGATTCCGTGGCGGCCAGATCGCCCGCCCTGAATACCTGACCGAAGGTGACGGGGACGTTGCTTTGATTCGATACACCCGTATTCAGTATCTGGACATCCGTGACCGTGGCGTTGACAGGTATGACTTCCGCCGCACAGAGCGGATTGACCGCTACTCCCCAGCTGCCGTTGTTGCACGTGAAGCTGGCAGTGCCGGTTGTGCCGGTCGAGTCGGTCAGGGACACCGGGTTCCCCGAGGTTCCGCTGCCGGAAGTTGCGCTGCATATCTGTCCGTTCTGTACCCAGCTCAATGTCTGGCTGGTGCAGGGAGCGTTACTCGTCACCACGGTAAAACTCACGATGCTGGTTGTACTGGCCACTGCATTGCCGGCATCCTGGACCGAGAACACCAGGCTTGCGGTCGCATAGGCTGCGGTTGGTGTGCCCGTCACAGCGCCGGTAGCCGTGTTAAATGTCAGGCCGGCGGGTAACGTGCCCGTGTAACTGTAGGTATAGGGAGTTGCGCCGCCACTGGCTGTCAATGGCGTAAAACTTGGCATGGCCGTACCCACTGTCAGGATCTGCGCAGTGGTGTTTGCTGTCGCGGTGATACCCGCCCCCCCTCCGCCGCCGCCTCCCCCGCCGCTGCTACACCCCGCCAGTGCGATGCCCAACACTGCAGCCAGACCGGCAATAAAACGTATGGCTGTACGCATAACAGATCCTCGCAAACATATAAAAGAGGCGGCCGACAGGATGCGAATTTCTCGGGGTGGAAATATCATTTTCATGATCCTTTTTCCAGAAACGTGAGCGAATTCCGATTCGATCTACGGGCAATGCCGGTCCATTGTACTCCAATCCCGTTTGGTGCAAGCACTGCGGCTCCAGGTTCATTTCGCAACCCGCCAACACCCTGCAATCAGCCCGTCCATCATCAATATTTCATGCAGCATCAAGTATCGCCTCACGCCACAAGGCCAGGGAAATTTCCTTGTCGAACCGGCTGTCAAAAATACGCCTTGCTTCTGAACCCATCGCAAAGATTCTTTCCGGTTCGCGGGACAGCGCCAAAATAACATTGGCAAAGTCAGCGGCATCCCCGATATTGACACTCACCCCGCAGCCCTTGGCCCCCAGAAAATTCGCCAACTCGCCGTCCTTCGCCCCGACAAAGATCGTGGTGCGGCCCGCCGCCAAAATACCGTAAATCTTGCTGGGCATAATCACCCCCTCCAGTTGGGGCAGGAGAGAGACCAGATGTATGTCCGAGGCGCCCAGGCTCTGCGCCAGCATTTCGCGCGATTGATATGGCTGGAACACGAAATTATCCAGCCCCAGCCTGATCACCTCGCGCTGCACATATGCCCGCTGATTCCCGCCACCGACAAATAGAAAGCTGATGGCCTTGTTTGCACGCAACAGCACTGCCGCGCGCAGCAGGGTATCGAAATCATGCGCCCGGCCCATATTGCCCGAATAACCGACGACGAATTTTCCCTCCAGTCCCCACAGCTTGCGCAGCGGACTCTCCCCCATGCGCAAGGGCACGATGTTGGTGCCGTCCGCCCAATTCGGAATGACCCTGACTTTGTCAGTAGCGACTCCATAGCCCTTCACCTTCTCGGCCATACGCTCACTGATGGCGACGTTCATCGCGGCAGTGCGCAGCGAAGTATCGCGCAAGCGGCGCACCCAGCCGCCAAATCTGCCGCCTAACCCCTTGACGCCCAACTCCACCGCGACCTCGGGGAACACATCCTGCAGCCAGTTCACCAGGCGGGCCCCTCGCCAGCGCGTTACCCACGACGCGGGAACCGAAATCAACGGGGGATCGGTCTTGGCCACAACGATGGTGTGCGAGTCGGTCAGCAAATACAGCCTGATCGTGGCCAGCAGGTAATACGAAAGGTAATCGACGGTCCGACCCGGCAAGTTGGTGCGCCCGAACCGCGATGTCCATATCCGGTGCACCTGCACGCCGCGCACCTGCTCGTCAATCGCCAAATTCGCCACGGGTGATTCATATAGCTGACGGGAACAGATCACGTGCACCTCATGTCCGCGTTTCGCCAGATGAACCGCGAGATCGGTCAACATTTTGCTGGTAGCGCTCAGGTCCGGATAGAAATAACGGTTAAGGAAGATTACTTTCATTGGAGATTTGACTGACTGAACTGTAATAACACAACTGTGCTGAATGACCCTGTTGACCGGCATGCTAACATCTAATGACCATCCATTCACCCAATACCAGCACATCCATTCTGGTGCGCAAAAAACAGTCCAGCGCTTCATCCGGCCGGCACACCACCGGTTCGTTTTCATTGAAGGATGTATTGAGCAACGCCGGAATGCCGGTCAACTCGCCGAAAGCTTCTATCAATCGGTAGTAGCGCGCATTGGATACGCGGCTGACGGTTTGCAAGCGTCCCGAGCCATCCACATGCGTTACGGCCGGTATCAGGTGCCGCTGCCCTTCACGGATCTGATAGACCTGCATCATGAATGGCACGTCGTCATCGGTTTCGAACCAGTCCGGCACGGACTCCCGCAGGATGGACGGCGCGAAAGGACGAAAAGACTCGCGCCGCTTGATCTTCAGGTTGAGAATATCCTTCATGTCCGCCCGGCGCGGATCGCCCAGTATCGAGCGGTTGCCCAGTGCGCGCGGACCCCACTCCATGCGCCCCTGAAACCAGCCGACCACCTTGCCCTCCGCAATGGCCTGTGCCGTCCGTATGCACAGGGAATTTTCATCGGTGATGAATTCGCTCCGGCAACCTTGCTCAGCCAACCTCTCGCTATTGGCGAGCAGCAGATCGCGTATCGTGCCGGCATCAAACTGCGGCCCCCAATAGGCATGATCCATCACAAAATCGCGCTTGCCGCCCAGCTTGTGCCAGACGCTGAAAGCCGCGCCGATCGCCCCGCCCGCATCACCGGCGGCGGACTGGATATAGACCTTGCTGAATGGCGTGTTGCGGTAGATCTTGCCGTTCGCCACCGAGTTCATCGCGCAACCGCCAGCCAGCGCCAGACTGTCCAGTCCATGCCGTTCATGCAGGGTATTCAGCAGATGGAAGAATGCCTCCTCATACATCGCCTGAACTGAACGGGCGATATCCCTGTGATACTGCGTGAGCGCCTCCCCGCCGGCCCGGGCTGGGCCAAGCAACTCGCCCAATGCATCGGTAAACAATACACCCACGCGCGGCTCCCCGTTCTCCCACTCGTAGTCGATCTTTTCCCTGTGATGCCGGAAATAATCCAGATCCAGCCTGAATGAGCCGTCGTCCTGCAACTGCACGATGCGGCGCATCCGGTCCAGATACTTAGGCTCTCCGTAAGGTGCCAGCCCCATCACCTTGTACTCGTCGCCATAATGGGGAAATCCCAGATACTGGGTCATTGCCTGATAGAAAATGCCCAGCGAATGGGGGAAATAAACCTTGTCTTCCACGCGTATCCCCGAGCCATGTCCCACGCCCCAGGCCGTGCTGGCAAAGTCGCCGAAGCCGTCTACCGACACCACCACCGCGTCCCCGAATGGCGATACATAAAACGCCGAAGCGAGATGCGCCAGATGGTGCTCCACTTCATGCACCTCGCCGGTGAACCGCGCATCCAGACTACGCGCCAACTCCTCTCCCGCATTGGCGCGTTCGCGCTTGTTCCTGATGCGGTCCATCACCAGCCCGATGTCGGGCCGCTTGGCCAGCGTATAGCCTATCTTCTTCCACAGGTTGGCCCTGCTATCCTGATTGATCGCCACATGCGCCACATCGGCCAGGCCGATGCCCGCCTCGGCCAGGCAGTATTTGATGGCCTCTGTCGGAAACCCGGCCCAATGCTTGATGCGGCGGAAGCGCTCCTCTTCGGCGGCCGCGACCAGCTTGCCGTCGATGACGAGACAGGCGGATGAATCGCCGTGATAGGCATTGAGGCCCAGTATGACCATTTACAAAGACCTCCCCTATTCCAGAATGAATTCCGGCCTGGTCTGACCGCGTGCGACCCATCGATACAATTCCAGATGCTTCTGGATGATGGCCTGCCATCCATATCTCTCTTCCACCAGAAGACGACCACGCTTGCCCATCGCCCGCAATTCGGCGATCGGCGTCCCGACCGCTTCGTCCAGCGCCTGCGCCAACGCTTGCACACCCGGCGCTATCCACCAGCCGCTGCCCGTTTCCTGCAACTCGCCCCAGGGAGCGCCGGTCGTGGTGATCACCGGCACGCCATGACCCAGCGCCTCGGGTATGACCAGCCCGAAGTTTTCGCTATGGGTCGGCAGCACGAACAGATCGGACGAAGCAAAAAGGCTCGCCTTTGCCTCATCGAAAACCGGGCCTATCATGCTGATGCATCCCCGCAGACGGTGGCGAACAATGGCGTCGGCCACAACGGCGCCATAACCGTCGGTATCGGGGCCGGCGATCACCACTCTCCAACCCGCCGGACGGAGCAGGGACCACGCTTCCACCAACTCGAGCAGTCCCTTCTTGGGATGCAGCCTGGACAGGAACAACGCAGTCCGTACTGTATCGCCCTGCATATCGTCCGCGCGCGCAGGCAATGCTGCCGGGATGTCTACGCCGTGCGGAATGATCGCTATCGGTGTCCGCACTCCCAGCGCCCTGATGTTGCCGGCTTCGGAACCGGACGTTGCATGAATGACCGCCGAGCGCTCGATATCCCTGCGCTGGTAAAGCAACCAACCCGCTTTTTTCTTCAGCTTTTTTTGCTCCAGCGCCCAGGGTTCCAGCATCCCCATCGGACAAAAGATTTGCGGAACATCTGCGCGCCAGGCCGCTGTGGAAATGCCGTGGTTGAACGGAGACCAGGTGCCAAAATTGTGCACAATATCGAACTCTGCAATGAATTTCCCCATATCCGCCAGACCGGCATATTCCCCGCCCTGCCCCCTTCTGGTCAGAGTTGCGACCTTGCAGTCGTTATCGTTTAAATACCGGTGTATTGCCGACACACTGTAGGCCGGGCCGCCCACTTCCGGCATCAGACTGGGCGTCGCAAGCAGTATTTTCATGCGCGCTGTGCCTGCACGAACAGCGCTTCGTACACTGCCGCATATTCGGCGGCAACGGCTACCGGGGAATATCTCTTCACATTCTCAAAGCCCGCCTCGATCAGACTATTCCGATATGGCGCGTCTTCCACAACCTTCCTGATCGCATCCCGTATTTCTGCAACATCATCCGGGTTTACCAGTGCGGCCCCGGCGCCCGCCACCCTGTCCATCGGTGCACGCGCACTCGTGACGACAGCCCTGCCCACCGCTTGCGCTTCCAGTATCGGCAAACCGAACCCCTCATATGTGGAAACGAACACCACGACATCGGCAAGCTGGTACTGCAGCGACATCGCCGCAGCATCGAGGCTAGGGTGATTCTCATACGTCATGTCTCCATCCTTGAGCAGCTGCTTCTGTTGCGCAGACAAGGAGCCGACAACGACCAGCATGCAGGGGATCCCGGTGAGTGCTTCTATCACCCGCGCAAGATTCTTGTTTTCCTTGGTGCCGACCTGGAGGATACGCGGTTGCCTGCTGTTAAAACTCCCGGGGGATGCCGCCAGCCCCCCGGTAATGCAGTTGGGGATGACCCTGAATTTGTGTGCATCGCCACCGGCGTATTCCAGGGTCTCATGCAGTGTCGATTCCGAAACAACCGTCACACAAGCTGCCCTCGATATCGGCAGGCGCAACCATATCCAGCGGTACAGCCAACGCTGCAAACCTGTCAATCGCCGCATCGATGCGGAGTCGTGGATCGTCAACACGGTGCGCGAACTGTGCAACAACAGGTTGAGGAAATTCACATCGCCGGTCACATGATTGATATCGCCCTGATTCAAGGCCGCCCAGAACACGCACAGCAGCCGTCGCACCACACCCGTGCTCTCGAAGGGACAGACGAGACGCCTGACTTCGTAGCGGTCCTCGGGCAACGCCGCACTGACCGCGTCGAACAGCCGTTCGATACTGTAGTTTTCGCCCGTGCGCGGCTTGCGCATAAAAAGCGAGACCCGCAAGCGCTTCATCCCCGTGCTCCAGGCAAGCATTCCGGCAGACCGGAAAAAAAATCAACCGCGCGGCGTGAATAATATGACCAGTCATATGCGCGGGCTGACTCGGCACAGATGCCCCCCATCAACCGGACTTCATTGATGTGTTCACAGCAGTCCCGCATCCGTTGCAACAAAGCTTCCTCGTCGCCCGCGGGAATCATCCAGCCATTTTCGTTTTCCCGGATCGCCACCGCAGCGCCGGCATGGCCCGACACGATCACCGGCACACCGGCAGCCAGCGCCTCGACGACGACCATGCCAAACGACTCCAGCCGCGAAGGCAGCACCAGGCAATCCATTTGCGCCAGTAATGTGCCGAGCTGGTCATGGGACAACTTGCCGTGAATCCGGATTTGCTTGTCGATCGTGCCCTTGGCGATCATTGCGGGATCGCCCACCACATGCAATTCGGCATCCGGATAATGCTCCAGCAGCCGTCCGTAACTTGTAGTCAGCAAATCAAAACCCTTGTGATAAACCGGCATTCCTACAAAAACAAATTTTGGCGCCCCCGCCCGTACCCGTTCACCGTGGGATGCAAACTTCGTCACATCGCAGCCCACCGGGTTCACGGCTATGCGACTCCCGTCGACACCGGCATCGACGTATGAGTGCTTTGCCATCTCGGAAACGCAGATGATCCTGTCGGCCAGTTCGATCTCTTTTTGCTTGCGCTGGCGCAACCGCCTGCCGGCCCAAGTCTGGGCGCCAGATTGCTCTTCGTCCAGTATCCTGTCCTGCATCGCATAGTGGAAGGCCGCTGCGTCCAGCACACAGATGATGCCCAATTCCTGCGCCACCCTGAACGTTTCTGCGCAGCACATCTCGTAACCCACCACCGCCGCCGGGCGCAGGCGTCGCAGCTGTCCCGCCACCCAGCGATCGAAGACTGCCCAGGCCAGCCACTCGCCCAATTGGCGAACAGCCACGGATGGAAAACGTGCCGCCAGTTTCTGGAACAACAAGGGTCCGACCAGGGTGTGCACCTTGTCGCCCGGCAAAAATTCCAGCGTATGTCGCTGGACCGCAGCAGGCAGCAGGCTCGTTGGCAACCAGGACAGCGCCCGCCGGTCCGGCAACAATGTCCGGTAGCTGTGCAGCAAACCGGCATCCTGCAATGCCTGTGCGAGCCGATGCGAATGCTGCCGGGTTGGGTGCGCGACCATGACACTCATCGTGCGACCGCAGCCTGCAATTGCCGCCCCCTTAGCCGCGCCCGTTCCGCCCATGCCTGCTTATGCTCGAATTGCGCCATCGCCAACAACGCCACGCAAAACCAGTAATAGCTTGCCCCGACAGGCGGCGCGAAAACACCATTGCCATGATACATGCCCAGTGCCATCACCGGCAGCGCCAAGACGCCCGCCACGCGTGCCGCGCGCGTGAGTCCCTTCATGGCCAGCCTGACCGACCAGAAGAACAACGCGATGCGCATCGCCTGACTGAACAACCAGCCGAGCATCCCAAGCTCCAGTACCAGCCGGCCGGACTCTTCCTCGAAATAGATGCCCGCCGGCAACCAGGAAAAAGGCGCGGCATCCGTCACAAAAGCGAATGCGCCATAATTGGTCGAACCACTGCCAAAGCCGAACAAACCGGCCACATCAAAAAAACCGAAGGCATTGGTAAAGGCGGTAAAGACGCGCCCGGTGTCGCCAAACGTCTCGGCAGCGCTTTCGGCTCGCTGCTGAAGCGCGACCCAGGCTGCATCTTGCGCTTGCAGGCTGATCGCCACCAGAATGGCGATTACCGCAACGGTGCGTATTGTCATGCGCATGCCGATCAAACGCGAGGCCAGCGCGGCGATCAGCATCATCAAGACGGAGACGGCGGCGACTACAATTACCGCGCGTGAACCCGTTGCCGGCAGCGCAGCCAGCGCAAAACCCAAACCGACCAGAAACAGGCGTGTACGCGCCCCGCCCAGGAACAGGCCCACTCCCAGCACAGTCGTCACCTGCACAAAGGCGGCCATGCCGGTGATATACGAGAATGTCCCGGTGATGCGAACCAGGCCGGATTCGCCAAAATAGGAAATCATATCCATGCCGCCCCGCACCTGCTGATTGATGAAGCTGTCGGCAGGCGCGGCCAGCTGCACAAAAGCCAATGCGCACACCGGCACCACCACCCACGGATATATCTTCACCAACGCACGGAAAAGATCGTCGAGATTGCTGAAGGCCAGCGGTAACAGCAGTATCAGGCTGGCATACAACAGATGTGCCTTGAGCCCCCAGATGCCCACCAGAATACCGGGCAGATTAAAATTGCCCGACTCCAGCAACACCCAGCCGGCGTAAAGCACAAACAGCACACGTGCCGCAGGCTGCATAGCCACATTCTTCTGGCGCGAACGGTTGAGCATGGCATAAACCAGCAGGCCGAACAGCAAGGCATCCTTGGCAATAAAAAGGATCTGCTCGGCGCCCGGCAACACCCATTTGCGCAACGCGCCGTCGTAGATCAGCAGCAGCAGAAACAAGCCCAGGCCGAGGCGGACATGTATAGAGGCATCCCGCATTAATCTCATGCCATTTCTTCCTGCCGTACACTGCCAAAATCCGGACCAACCCAAGCCTCAAATGGTGCATTCAACATCACCGGGCAATAAGACAATTCTGACGTTCTCTGGCGAGGTTGTGTTATTGCCGGATTGCCTATCACCACTGCATAGTCCGCTACATCGCTACGGACAACCGCACCAGCGCCTACCACTGCTCCCTTGCCAACCGTAACACCAGGCAACAAGATTGCATTGGTTGCGATCCATGCATAGTCTCCGATCACGATTGGTGCTTTCTTGAGACCCCACTGCGGATCAGTTATCGAGTGTGACGCCGTAAGCAACACAGCCCCATCATTGATGACCACTCGCGAACCAATAGTTACTCTGTCATGTAGCGCTATTTCGCACCGACCAAGCGTGGTTTCATGCCCGACAGTTAACTTGGCGGGGTGACCACTAAAACGACATTTTCCGAGGACAGCCAAGTAGCCAATTTTCGCGCCAAAACAGCGGCATAAAGCTGGTCTAAACAACAAACGACAAACTCCGTAAAGGTGAAAAAACCGCTTAAGCCACACCTTAAACCAGCGCGCAAGAGACTTTGGTTGCTCCCGATTGCACCACAAATAGAGGAAATCGTTCAGCATCGACCCGCCATGGTTTTAGCGCCGATATAATTAAGCAACATTGTTGCATGACTCTCCAAATTATGAGGCCGATACCATTCCCTCGCTGCCAAACCAATATTGGGCGCGCTCAACATCGCCTTGGCATCAGGTACTTCTGTCAGATAATGATTGTCCGCCACCAAACCGTCCGCCTGTACATAATTTTTTGAAATTACCACCGGGCATATGCCGTGGGCGCAATACGCTGCGAACACACTGCTCTTTGCAACATATTCTGCCGGGTAGGCAAGCAATCCGAACTGCGCACCCTCCATCAAACTCCCAACCTCACGCTCATCCAGTCGGCCATGCTGAATTACGCCGTTGGCGCACAAGATTTCATCCAATTGCGTGTCCGCAATCGGCGGCCCGATATCGTGTATTTCCAGGGATGCACTCTTTGCCCAGGAAAATAACTCATCGCCAGCAGCCTGATAGCTGGCCTGACGCAGCCCGGCGCTACCAAAAACAACGATCCTGGGCAACCCTATTGCAGGCAACTTGATTGACTCGCCTACATTGGAAAAAACCGGCAGCACGGCATGGGGCTTGTCGCCTGCATATCTTCTCAGCCATTGCGCTGAGCCCTCACGATTCGTCATCCAGAAATCCGACAGCTCGGCCAACCGGCTGGCAATGTGCCGCTGTACGGGGGATAACCAGAATGACGACGACCAGGGCGGCCCAAAAGCATAGAGCTCGTGGAAGTAAATTCCCAAGGTCTTGATGTCGTTGCGCCGCGCTTCAAGCTCGCGCAGCAGCCATAACGGAGCGCCACGCCTAGCGTAACCATAACCGCTCATTTGCAGCACGACCGTGTCGTCCTTATCCACTTTCCAGTCAGCTGTGCTCTCCTTGGAAAGATGCACCAGTTGCACGGCATCCTGCCCGATGGACTCCTGCAATCTGCAGGAAAAATCGTAGACCCCCCCGCTCTGATCGGGCGGCACTATCAAATGTATCACTGCGCACCCTTGTCTTGATGCGCCTTTTGCGCGCTGTTGGGATAGGCGACCCACTCATCCCCGCCCCGCCCAAAAGGGATGCAGGCATAGCCGACACTGGCCAGGAAATCCCCGGCTTCATTTGCGCCTATGCCCAGCTCCGCCATCCTGGCATTGTTTTGTTCAAAGAATATTTTGTGTATCCGTCTTTGTCTCAGCAGTTTTTCACAGCCATACAATACCCATGTATCCGCACCTTCTACATCAATCTTGAGCACGTCTATCGTGGTATCCGGCAGCTCTTCGTCGAGGCGCACGACCTGCACCTCGACGCTATCGGCCGATACGTCATTTGAAATTCCGCCCCAGCCGGTTTGCTCAGTCGGACCGGTATTGAAATGTGATGTGCCTGCCAGGTGTCCGGCGGCTTTGGCCACTAACGTGATTCTGTCAGCCAGCCCGTTTTGAACGATATTGTGCTCGATTAATTTGATGCAGCGTGGCGCGGCTTCAAACGCGATGACACGTCCGCGTGTATTCATGCCTGCCCAAAGTAGCGAGAAATATCCCATGTTGGCGCCGACATCCACGAACAGGTTTCCATTGCGGGACAACCTTGCGATCTCCCGCGACAAATCCAATTCGTAAAACCCATTGAAGGCGATATGCCCAGAGATGATGTCGCCCGGAACAAGGTTGTACATGGATGTGTGCGGGCAAAACGCCAGTGGAGCGACCTCGAACAGGTTTCGCCACTTGTCATATTGGCCAAGATAGAAACGGGAGGCGATAGACTGCCTTGCGCGTTGCGGTGCCAATCGCAGAATGATCGGCCTCATTTATTTTGTTTTCCAAGCACGATATAAATACCCGCACCGCGTATCATGAAGCACAGATAGTCTTCCCAGAAACACAAATACCTGTTGGCCAGCCATTGCAAAGCAGGTACATAGTCGAACATGCCATGCAGCGAGATTATTCTTTTGTCTAACGCAAAACGCGCGTTGGAGTAGAAGCCGTAATCGGCATATACAGGCGTTCCGGGCACAAAATAATCGAATGAACGACCGGAGAAATGCCATCTATGCGTCAAGTCCGTATAGGAGGCGGTTGAACTGAAGTGCGGGGTCAAAAGATAAATCTTCCCGTCAGGTTTAAGAATTCTGTGGCACTCCTCGATCACCTTAACAGGATTTGATACATGCTCAATGATCGAGAACATGTAGACCGCATCAAAACTGGCATCCGGAATTGGCCAGGGAATTGTGTCCAGATCGTGCAGAATATCCGGCTTGACTGACGCGTTGAAATCAAGTGTCACCACCCCCGGTCTTTTTATCGGGCCGGCGCCAATTTCCAATACCGGCTTCCCCTGCAGACGCACTTGATGCGAATTAAAATGATCCCCCCAAAAGCTCCACCATTTGAATTTTTTCAAACAAGATTTAATTGTGTTTGCCATGCTTTTCAACCCCGATGAAACCCGCGATATTGAGCACCAACTGGTAAGCCACCCAAAGCAGCGATGTGCCCATTGCGAAGAACAGCACGTGCAGCGTGCTTGCAAACTCCAGACAGGTGAACATGACCACCTGCCCGGCTATTAAAAAGAACAGGATATATTCCTGCCGCTTCACCCATCCTCGGGCACGGTTGACGCTGTATACATACCCGTTCCATGTCCAGAAAACAGCCGTTGCCGCCACAACCAGCAGTTCCGTTTGCAGCCCGGCATACGAAGCACCCAGCAGGTACAACAAAGCTTCAGGAAAAATCCGGACGGCCAGCATCACCAAGCCGCCGAACGCGAGTATCGCCACCCACCACTGCAGGTAGCGCCTCATGAAAAGTGCCTCATCAGTGATTGCAAGAAGACGAGGGACAAAAACCGTGACCGTAAAACCGGCAATCACTCCGATCAGCACACCGAGGCGACCCAGCGCCCCGACTTCCGCCACATTCACAACCGACCCATAGTAGGCCGCAAGCCATGTAATCAGAGGGCCTTGTATAGCAAAATGCATGGTGCCCGGCAATATCGGCATGATCTGTCCGAGCAACACGCGGCCAGTCCTGGAGTTCTGCCGCTGTTCTGCTTGTTCGATTCCGGCAAAGCGCTGCCCGAGCAAACGGGTTGCCAGTATCGCGGCGATCAATGCCCCGATTGCGATACTCGCCATTCCCGCGCTGGCTGTGGCCAGTCCAAAAACCCAGATCAGTCCGACCGCCAGGAGCTTGGTGCTTTCATTGCTGATTTCTACGGCATAGGCCTGGCGGAAGCGCTGTTCCAGTTTAAGCACATAGGAAATGATGCCGGACTGTATCGCGAACCATGCTGCCAGTCCCATGAGCACAATTCCCGCCAGGATGGTTGGCATGCCTGCGCCGATATGGCGGCCCGTATAAAAGATATAGGCTGCACTGGCAGAAAAACCGATCGCGAACACCGTGCGCCTGAAACGCAGCACGGCATGGAAGTAAGGCATCCATGACCGGTTCTTTTTGCCTGCACGCCAGCGAAAGAATGAAAGCGTTTCCGTTGCGCCCAAATCCGAGAAGGTGCAGATGAACGTGAATGCCGCCAGCACCAGCGAGTAAAAGCCGTATTCGCTGACCGGCAGCAGCCGCACCAGCATCAACCCGCTGATGGCGGCCAGCAGGCGGGTGGCCATGTGTGCGGCGGTGTATTCGGTGGCGAGCCTGAACAACGGGCCTGCACGCCTGAACAATGGGATGATGCGCTTCACCGGGCGGAATATTTGATCGTGCGGTTGCGGACGGTTAAGCGGGCGATACGCGAATTTTTTTGCAGTGTGGCCATGTTTGATCGCTGAGAGTTATTTCACCGCTTGCCCGGTATCGTTTGGTTAGCCGCCGCGCTGATATCCATAACCGTATTCATACCGGCTGGAAATGCGCATCAGCTGGCCGTTGAACAACACGCCTTTCACCTCGACCCGCGCCTGCCCAAGCCGTTTGACCGCAGTGGTCAGATCCGCCAGCGTGGAGGTGCCATCGCGCACCACCATGAAAGTCGTGCCCATGTTGGGGCCGATCACCGCCACATCCGAGACCAGCAATGCGGGGGACGAGTCGACAATGACGATGTCGTATTGCCGGCTGCACTGGTCGAGGAACTGCGGCAGGCGCTCGTTGAGGAACAGCGAGCTTGAGTTGGAGACAGCGGTCCCGTTGGAAACAAAACTCAGGTTTGCCATCACATTCTTATGGGTTGCCTGCTCCAGCGTGATTTCCCCGGCGAGCACCTCGCTCAACCCCGCAGCGCGCCCCAGACCGAAATACTGGTGCAGGTGTCCCTTGTGCATATCCATATCGACCAGCAGCACGCGCTTGCCGGCCTGCGCAAGGATCGCGGCCATATTCACGGCCAGGAAGGTTTTGCCGACTCCGGGCGTGGGGCCGGTGATCATCACCCGGTTGTTCGGCGCATCCAGCATCGCAAATTGCAGCGCCACCCGGAAGCTGCGCAGGCTCTCGATGGCGAGATCGTCCGGATGTGTTTCCGCCAGGATGAATCGCCCGGATTCCTTGCCCAGTATCTTCCGGGAAAGCATTTCCTGCTGCTTGCTTTCCAGCACTGTCGTGTAAACCTGCAGGCCGGTCGCGTCCTCGACCATTTTCGGGCTGTCGATCGCGCCGCGCATCGCCCTGCGGATGAATGACGCCAGCACGCCCGCCATCAGGCCGAGGAACAGGGATATCAGCATGACCATGCGGCGCTTCGGTTTGACCGGCTGTTCCGGCACGACCGCCTCATCGATCAGCCGCGATGTGCCGATTTTGCTGGCTTTGGCCAGGCGCAATTGCTGGGCGGTGTTCAGCAGAGAGGTATAGAGTTCGGTGCCCACTTTGACATCCCGCATGCTTGAGATGACGTCCTGTTCGACACCGGGCAGTCTCTTGATCTGTTCCTGGATAGCGGCCTTTTGCGAGTTCAGGATATTCAGCTGTTTGTCCGCATTCACGACACTGGGATGCTGGGCGGTAAATTTCGACAGCAATTCCTCGCGCACGCGCTTGACCTCAAGCAGCTGGACCTCTATGCCGACAGCCTGCTGCAATGTGTTCTTGGCTTCCTCGCCGATATCGATGGTCCCGCTCTTGTCGCGCAGCGTGTTGTACCGGGTTTCCGCTTCTTCGACATTGCGTTTGATCTCGGGCAGGTGGGAATCGAGGAAGACGATGGTTTTTTCCGCTTCTTCGGATTTCCGGTCGACGTTCTGGCGGATATATTCATGGCCGACCGCATTCAGTATCTTTGCGGTCAGCTGCGGGTCGCTGCCCTCCAGCTTGACCTCGATCACCCCGGACAGCTTGCCCTTTTCGGCGATCTGCAAATTTCTTTGCATCGCCTCGATGGCTTTCAGCCTCGAATTTTTCCGCAACAGGAACTGCGTGCCGGGATTCGCCTCCAGTTTCGCCACCCGGATCTCCACAGTACCCGCCGGGGTCTGCAGCACCGCGGTCTCCCCGACCCGGCCCTTTAAGGCAATGTCATGATCGCGCTGCTGCAATTCGAATTCGCCGCTGGCGCCCGCGATCAGGCTGAATTCGCGTTCCTGCAACTCCTGCGGGACGATAAAAACCGGCACCTCGATCGCTTCGTTGCCCCATGCGTATCCGCCGAGCCCGAACAAGCCCGGATTGGCCAGCTGCTTGCTTCTGCTCGCCCACCAGCGCCCAATGAACGGAAAATATTTTGGCCGCGCGTCGATATACAGGCCCAGGCTGTCGACCGCATTTGCGACCACCATCCGCGAACGCAACAATTCCATTTCTGCCGACGCGGCCGTTTTGCTGTCGAAGATGGCGCCCACCTCTCCCAGCAGGCTCCTGGTCGATCCGGGGCTGTCTTCCACCTGAACGATCAGGTTGGCCTCGTATATCGGTTTGGCCATCAATGCGTAAGCTGTCCCCAATACGAATATCGACGCCGCGATCAGCCCCACCAGCTTCCTGTCCAGCCAGAGACTGTCCAGCATCGATGCAAGACTGGTCTCGTCCTCGCTGATGGCTACCGTGTTCAGGCCGGCCTGATTGTTTTGCGTGTTATGGTTCATATCGTTTGTGCCTTTGTCGCCGGTTCTCTAGTCGATACTGCCTATGCGCTTCGCCCAATCGTTTACCCCGCGTTCGATCAGCGAGAAAACACCGCGGAACACTTCCGCGTTTTTTCTGTAGGGATCGGCAATATCCAGACCGTCCGCTTCCCCGAGCCTGAACACTTTGCCGCGCGCATACGGATATTGCGTCGACAGCAGTTGCTTCTGCTGCTCATCCATGACCAATATCAGGTCCGCGTCACGGGCGAGCTCATCCGTCAGCATCCGCGCCCGATGCGCGGAAATATCGATGCCGCGCTCTGCCATGATCTGTATCGCGATCGGCTCGGCTCCGTAGCCCACCATTGCCGATATGCCCGCCGAACCGATCTGCACGCCCGGCACCGCTTGCCCGAGCAAACCTTCAGCCATCGGGCTGCGGCAGATATTGCCTATGCACACCACCAGTACCCGCCGGATCATTTGAATCCGCGATTGACGATCGTCAGGGTCTGTGCGGTCGGCAATATCAGACTGATTACGCGGTTGAATCGCACCATCGAGGCGGCATCGACATACACCACGTCCCTGGCCTTGAGCTCGAAACTTTCCGCCAGCGCAAACATGACCGGCGAGTGCGCGTCGAGGTGGTAAATGATCGGCTGCGCGTCATTTGCGTTGCGTATCACATAGACCTGGTTGGCATCGGCGGTTTGCGGATTGACCCCGCCCGCTTCCCCCAGCGCCTCGTTCAAACTCAGGTGCCCGTTGCGCAGGGTCAGCGAGACCGGCTTGTTCACTTCGCCGATGACGAACACCTTGCTTTCGTCACGCGGACTCACGCGCAGCATGTCGCCATTGCCCAACATGATGCGCGACGGATCGATGCCATCCGCGATCAAACGGGTCATGTCGATCGGGTAGGTCTTCCCCTCGCGGGTGACGGTGATACGGCTCTGGTCTCCCAGCGCGGTGACCCCTCCGGCGCGGTTGAGCGCTTCCGGCAGCGAGAGCGGGATGTCGTCGATCTGGACAATACCGGGAAGTTTGACTTCGCCGTCCACATAAACGCGCTTGCTGCGATAACTCATGACCCTCAGGGTCACTTCGGGTTTCTTGATGTAGCTGGACAGTCGCTTGACGAGCAAATCGCGCGCCTGCAACTCGGTCAGGCCCTCCACCTGAAAGTCGCCCGCGTAAGGGAATTGAATCTTCCCTTCCGAGCTGACGGTATAGCCCGCCGGGAGCGCGCCCGTTAGCGTCGCCGTGGTTCCCGACATGCTGTTCACCGGCATCACCAGTTCGGGATGGTCCCACACCGTGATCGCCAGATAATCGCCCGCGCCGATCTTATAGGGCTGCGGCGGTGTCATGATCCCGGAGAGATCGGCGCGTATTTCGGATCTGGCCAGTTGCAGCTCCTGCTGTATCAGCTGCGGCGTGATGGTTTTGATGACCGGAGTGACGGACGATACGCCATCGACCGGTTCGACCGTAGCATTGCGGTCGTCGAAGCGCATCCCGGGAGCAAGCGCACATCCTGACAGAAGCACAACCGAAACAAACAATAACGACCGAACAATAAACATTCGCTGGCTAAGATATCCCATGTAAAAATTTCCAAGGCCGATCATTCATCGCGTTTAGGCACTCATCCCGAGTATCCGCCGCTCAGGCAAGCTTGTTAACGCACTGCGGCGCATCCTAACACTTTAGCCCTTTCTACGGTAGGCCGTGACCCTGCCCGGGAGAACTGCGCCAGCCCCGGTTGGCGCATGATGAATATTGAAACTATTGGTGAGTAAAACGAATGGCGCGCTGCACGACTCACACCTTGTGCACGTTCCATTGCACCACGCCCCAGATCGAAAAATCCCGCTCCGGATTGATCGGCATGTCCGGGTAATCCGGGTGGGCGGCGCGCAACACCCGGCCATCCGGCGTGAGCAGCAGTTGCTTGACGGTGAACTCGCCGTCCACCACGGCAATCACAACACAACCGTGCACGGCGGGTATGGCACGGTCCACCACCACCAGATCGCCATCGAAGATTCCCATTCCGCGCATCGAATCTCCGGCGACCCGCATGAAGAAGGTGGATGCCTTGTGCCGGACCATATGCTCGTCCAGGCTCAGGCGTTGCTCGACATGGTCATCGGCGGGGGATGGAAAACCTGCGGGGACGGCGCCGCGCAACAGCGCCCGCTGGCGCTGGAACAGCTCCTTGTTCGGGTGCACAAGAGACAGCAAGGCGCGGGAGGCGGAGCGTCCCGGATGGATGGATGACTGCATGGGATTACTTTCGGTACTTGCGGATCAATCCGATCAGCACACCGAATATCTCCAGCGTGCCTTGCGGGCGTATCACCGGATAGGCGGGATTGGCCGGGAGCAGCACATATTTGCCGCGCTCCTTGCCCAGCGTCTTCAGCGTGAATTCCTCGTCCACGATGGCAACCACGATGTCGCCGACATTGGCCAGGTTGCGTTTCTCCACCACGGCCACATCGCCGTCATGGATGCCGGCTTCTATCATCGAGTCCCCTTTGACCGGGATCAGCGTGGTCTGCGAGGGGGTGTCGATCAGCATCTCGTCGATGAGGTAATGCTCGCCCTGGGTGGCGCTCACCGTGACCGGCATGCCCGCAGGCACGGCAGACTCGGCCATGGGACGCGCGAAGAACTGCCGGGTTGGCACCCACATCCCGTCCGGCGTGCGCTCAATGTAGCCTGCTTCGCCCAGTCGATCCAGTATCGACTTGACCCAGGACTTGGAGGCGATGCCAAACACCTCGCACAGCGAGGAATAGGAGGGGATGCTCTTCCAGTCGGCGTAATAATCTTGCAGCCTGGCGAGATATATCGCGTCTCTGGATTGCGGTGAATTGGAATCGGTCATGGCTGGACACCTACAGAACAATCGTTCTTGCATCATAGAGAACGTCCGTTCTGATGTCAATGCCAATGAAACAACCTGGGGGAACAACCGGGATATTGACTGGCAACCGTAAGGTTTCTGCTACCGACCTTGTCACCCTCAAAGCAGGATTGCCGGGACATCAAAGAAACCACCTGAAACAAGCCCTGGTGCGAAAGGAGAGACTCGAACTCTCACGCCGTAAGGCGCTGGAACCTAAATCCAGTGCGTCTACCAATTCCGCCACTTTCGCGCCGACTGCTCCAGCTTCCGGGGGGCGAATTATAGCACTAAGCACCCGGCATGATCTTCACCACCGTGCGCCCGCGCAGCCTGCCCTGCAGCATCAAGGGAAAAGTTTGCGGCAACTCGGCGAACGGCACTGTGCGCGCAACTTGCGCCAACCGCCCGGGACGCAAGTCTGCCGCCAGTCGCTGCCATATCCGGCGGCGCAACGGCATCGCGGTCGCGGCGGAGTCGATGCCGATCAGCCGCACGCCGCGCAGGATGAAGGGCATCACCGTGGTGTGCAGCTCGATACCGCCCGCATTGCCGAAGCTGGCGATCACGCCGTTCTGCTGCATGGTGCGCGTCAGCCACGCCAGCGTCTCGCCGCCCACCGCATCCAGCGCGCCCGCCCACTGCGCTTTCTCCAGCGGACGAATGCCCACCGCCACATCCTTGCGCGACAGGATCTCCGCCGCACCCAGCGATTTCAGGTAGTCGTGCTCGCTGTCCTTGCCGGTCAGCGCCACCACGTGATACCCCAATCCCGCCAGCATCTGGATCGCCAGACTGCCCACGCCGCCGGTCGCGCCGGTCACGATCACCTTGCCTTTGTCGGGCGTCAATTCGTTTTGTTCGAGGCGATGAATGGATAGTGCAGCGGTGAATCCCGCCGTGCCCAGCGCCATCGCGTCGAACAGGGTCAAGCCCTGCGGCAACGGCACCTCCGACACGTTACTGATGGAACTACTAGCCATTCGACCAGGCGAGCCAACTACGCTCGCCAAGTCGCTGGTTATGGCAAAGCCAGCCGCTTGCGGGAGGAGGTGCGATGCTGTTGTTCCCGCCCCCATCGGCTCCGCCGCACCGTGTCGCAACAGCACCACCCAGTCGGCGGGAACACGCACGTATTCGGCAAACCCGCCGTCATGATCCACGCCCATGCCATAACCGGTGACGATCACTTCGTCGCCAGGCTTGAAGCGCGCATCGTCTGAACTGACGACCACGCCCGCCGCGTCCACGCCGCCTATGCAGGGAAAGCGGCGTATCACTTTGCCTGCGCCGGTGGCGGCGAGGGCGTCTTTGTAGTTGATGCTGGAGTAATGGATCTGAATGACGACCTCGCCGGGATCGAGATCGTCGAGCGCAAGATCCGTAAAGCGGCCTTGGGATTTGCCGTTCTCCTCAAAAATGCGGTAGGTGGAAAATTTATTCATGAAGTTAAATTACCTCCGGCAAAGCCGGAGGCTTATTGGGTGAGCGCCTCAAAGGCGCCAATAAAACCGTGAGCCGCCTGAAGGCGGCTGCATTACCACTCCTTCCCCCTTGCAGGGGGAAGGTTGGGATGGGGGTAGAAATTTGGATTGTACTCATGCCCGGCTTCTACCCCCACCCTATCCCTCCCCCTGCAAGGGGGAGGGAATGATGTTGCTTTGTTTTAATTTTACTTTTTTGACCGCCGCAAAGGTCAAACCTTTGAGAGCCCCCCGGCATAGCCGGGCGGGGGTTTACCCAACTGAATTATTAATCCCTCTCCAGCACCGCTTTTTGCATCGCGATCAACTCCGCGATGCCGGACTTGGCCAGTTCCAGCAATTCGTCCATCTCGGCGCGGCTGAAAGCGTGCCCTTCCGCGGTGCCCTGCACTTCCACGAAGTGTCCGCTGCCCAGCATCACCACGTTCATGTCGGTATCGCAGAGGGAATCTTCAAGGTAGTCCAGATCCAGGACCGGCTTGCCCTGGTAGATGCCGACGGAGATCGCGGCGATGAAATCCTTGAGCGGGGATTCCTTGACCATGCCTTTGCCGAGCATAACTCGCACCGCATCATAGAGCGCGACGAACGCGCCGGTGATGCTGGCGGTGCGGGTGCCGCCGTCGGCCTGGATCACGTCGCAATCGATCTGTATGGTGTGCTCGCCGAGCTTCTTCAGATCCACCACGGCGCGCAGGCTGCGCCCGATCAGCCGCTGGATCTCCTGGGTGCGCCCGGATTGCTTGCCTTTCGCGGCTTCGCGGCCCATGCGCTCGCCGGTGGAGCGCGGCAACATGCCGTATTCCGCCGTGACCCAGCCTTCGCCGCTGCCTTTTTTATGGGGCGGGACTTTGGCCTCGACGCTGGCAGTGCAGATGACTTTGGTGTCGCCGCACTCGATCAGCACCGAGCCTTCGGCGTGTTTGGTGTAGTGGCGGGTGATGCGTATCGGGCGCAACTGGTTGGGTGATCTCTGGCTGGGGCGCATATTTTAAGTATCCCGAAAAATGAAAATTGGCCATTCAAGGCGCGGAAAACCTCAGGAAATCTCGAGGACGTGGCTGACGGGCTGATCGGTATGGTGTGCGGACTCGCCCTCGCCCCAGCGCACCGCCACGCCGGTGATGTTGTCCGAGTGCCCCTCTTCGAGCTTGAGTGCGCGCTGGACCAGCTGATCGAGCACCTCGGGGACGGGCAGCGCGAAGAAAGATTCGACCAGCTCCCTGTCGGTAAACGGTCCCCACAGGCCATCGCTGCCAAGCAGCACGACATCGCCGGATTTCAACGCTATGGGCTTGCCGCACTCCACGTAGAACAGATCGCTGACCCCGCCGAGACAGTTGGTGATCTGATTGCGCTGCGTATGAACGCGCGCCTGTTCGGCGGTAATCATCCCGGCATCGACCATACGCTGCACCATCGAGTGGTCGCTGGTCCTGGTGTATACCGCGCCGTCGCGCAACAGATACAGGCGGGAATCGCCGGCATGCCCCCAATACATCTTGCCGTCCTGCACCAGCATCGCGACGCAGGTCGTCCCGGGGAATCCGCCCATTTCCTCATCGTGCGGAACCCTCATGATGCGCTCATGCGCGTAACGCATGGTATCGGGGATGAATGCATCCGGATCGCTTATACGGGGCTGCGCATGGAGGCCGAACGTCTCGACAAAGGTCTCGACGGCGAGATTTGCAGCCAGTTCGCCGTGCATATGCCCGCCCATGCCGTCCGCCAATACCAGCAGCAAGGCGTCGTTGCTGTAGGCATATGCAACGCGATCCTGGTTGAACCTGCGATGACCGATATGGCTGGCCTGGTGTATCGAAAAATTCATATGCAAAGGGAAAAATTCACAGGATGCAATCGTAATATAATGCGCGGCATTCAGCACAGTCTTTTTTGAAAGCCCCGATGATATTAAGTATGACAGGCTATGCCGCCGCCAGCACGGAAACCGAAAGCGGCTCGCTGGCGCTGGAGCTGCGCGCCGTCAACCACCGCTACCTGGACCTCCAGTTGCGCATGCCCGACGAGTTGCGCGGCTTCGAGGGCGCGCTGCGCGAGGCTATCACCGCACAGTTGCAGCGCGGCAAAGTGGAGTGCCGCATCAACTATGCCGCACGATCCGCGCAAACCGGCACAGCGCTGAACCGCGACCTGCTGCAACAGCTTGCCGCATGGAACCGCGAGGTGCAGGCTGCGCTGCCGGATGCGCGCAGCCTGAGCGTGGCTGATATATTGCGGTGGAATGGCGTGCTGGAAACCCCTTCCGCTTCCGCCGACCCCGGTTCTCCCTATGACAAGCTGCGCGCCGCGCTGTTCGACCTGCTGCAGGAGGTATTGCGGGAATTCTCGGCGGCGCGCGCGCGCGAAGGCGAGAAACTCAAGGACTTCCTGTTGCAGCGCATGGACAGGATAGAATCATTGCGCGGCGGCGTGTTGCCGCATGTGCCCGCGGCCATCGCCGCCTATGAACAAAAACTCGCCGCGCGGTTTCGCGAGGCCATGCAGAATGCCCCGATACAGGACTTATGGGACGAGCGCATCCGCCAGGAGATCACGCTGTTCGCCAGCAAGATCGACGTGGATGAAGAGCTGTCGCGGCTGGCCAGCCATCTGGGCGAGATGCGCCGTATCCTTGCGCAGGGCGGCGCGGTAGGCAAACGGCTGGACTTTCTGATGCAGGAACTCAACCGCGAAGCCAACACGCTGGGCTCGAAATCGGTCGACGCCGAGGTGTCGCGCAGCGCGATGGAGATGAAGATCCTTATCGAGCAGATGCGCGAGCAAATTCAAAATCTGGAGTAACAAATGCCTGGAAACCTGTTCGTCATCAGCGCGCCATCCGGCGCGGGAAAAACCAGCCTGGTGCATGCCCTGCTCAACATCAATCCGCAGATCAGCCTGTCGATTTCCTATACCACGCGCCCCCCCCGCCCCGGCGAGCACGATGGCAGGGACTATCATTTCGTCACCCGCGAAATCTTCCTTGCGATGGCCAAGCGCGGCGAGTTCATGGAAAGCGCGGAGGTCTACGGCAATCTGTACGGAACGTCGCAGACCTGGATCAGCCAGAAAATCGCCGATGGGGGCGATGTGCTGCTGGAGATCGACTGGCAGGGCGCGGCCCAGGTCCGGCGCCTGTTCCCGGACTGCGCCAGCATCTTCATCCTGCCGCCCTCCCTGGAAGCGCTGGAACAGCGCCTCAAAGGGCGCGGCAAGGACAACGCTGAAGTGATCGCAAAGCGCATGGCGGCGGTGCGCGAGGATGTCGCCCATGTGGCAGAGTTCGATTATGTTATTATCAACGACAACCTGAACGTGGCATTGCGCGAGCTCAATGCGGTGGTGCTTGCCACCCAGCTGGCATGCGCAAAGCAACTGTCCCGCCACCAGGCATTGATCAACCAGCTGCAAAAACCGGAGTAAACCATGGCTCGCATCACCGTAGAAGAATGTCTCTCCCATATCCCGAATCGCTTTGAACTGACGCTGACCGCCGCTTACCGCGCGCGACAGCTGGCCAACGGCGCCGCCCATCTGGTGGAGAACAGCAAGGACAAACCCACCGTCATCGCGCTGCGCGAGATCAGCGAAGGCAAGGTGGGCAAGGAAATACTCAACCGCGGCCAGGCCTGACCGACGTGTTTTTAAATGGCCGACGCGGACTTACTGATCGAGGAACTCTCCGCCTACCTTAAACCGAAGGATGTCGACCACGTCCGCGTGGCGATCGACTTCAGCCGTGCGGCGCATCAAGGCCAGATGCGCCATTCCGGCGACCCGTACATCTCCCATCCGATCGCCGTCGCGCGCATCCTGACCCCGCTGCACATCGATGTGCAGGCTATCATCGCCGCGCTGCTGCACGACGTGGTGGAAGACACCGAGGTCACCACCGAACAGGTTGCGAAGAAATTCGGCAAGCCTGTCGCCGAACTGGTCGAGGGACTGAGCAAGCTGGACCGGCTCCAGTTCGAAACCCGCGAGGATGCGCAGGCGGAAAACTTCCGCAAGATGCTGCTGGCGATGGCGCGCGACGTGCGCGTCATCCTGATCAAACTGGCCGACCGGCTGCACAACATGCGCACGCTGGATTCCATGGCGCCCGACAAGCGCGAGCGCATCGCGCGCGAGACCATGGATATCTATGCGCCGATCGCCAACCGTCTCGGCCTGCACGACCTGCACCACGAACTGCAGGAGTTGAGCTTCAAATATTTGCACCCCAACCGCTATGCGGTGCTTTCGAAAGCGCTGCATGTGGCGCGCGGCAACCGTCGCCAGGTGGTCGACAAGATACTCGAAGCCATCCGGCACAGGCTTGCCGAGCTGAATATCCAGGCCGATGTGAGCGGCCGGGAAAAAGACATTTACAGCATCTACCAGAAGATGCAGAGCAAATCGCTGGCCTTCGCCGAGGTGCTGGATATCTACGGCTTCCGCGTGCTGGTGAACGATTTCGCCGCCTGCTATATCGCACTGGGCGCGCTGCACGGCCTGTACAAACCGATACCCGGCAAGTTCAAGGATTACATCGCGATTCCCAAGGTCAACGGCTACCAGTCGCTGCACACCACGCTGTTCGGGCCGTTCGGCACACCCATCGAGATCCAGATCCGCACCCACGAGATGCACAAGATCGCCGAGGCGGGCGTCGCTTCGCACTGGCTGTACAAGAGCGGCCACGAGTCGATCAACGACCTGCACAAGAAGACCCACCAATGGCTGCAGGAGCTGCTGGAAAGCCTGAGCCAGAGCAGCGATTCCTCTGAATTCCTGGAACACCTCAAGGTGGACCTGTTTCCCGACGAGGTGTACGTGTTCACGCCCAAGGGCAGGATACTCTCGCTGCCGCGCGGCGCGACGGCGGTGGATTTCGCTTACAGCGTGCATACCGACATCGGCAACCGCTGCATCGCCGTCAAGGTCAACCACGAGCTGGTGCCGTTGCGCACCGAGCTCAGGAACGGCGACCGCGTGGAAGTGATCACCGCGCCCAACGCCCACCCCAATCCGGCATGGCTGGGTTATGTGGCCACCAGCAAGGCGCGCGGCCACATCCGCCACTTCCTCAAAACCATGCAGTCGGGGGAGTCGGCACAACTGGGCGAACGGCTGCTCAATCAGGCGCTCAACACGCTGGGCGTCAAAGCGCAGGACATGGACGATGCGCACTGGAACAAGCTGCTCAGGGATACCGGCGTCAAAACGCGGCAGGAGATACTCGCCGACATCGGCCTGGGTCGCCGGCTCAACATGGTCGTGGCCCGCCAGCTGGCCAGCGTGGGCGAAACCCTGCCCAGCGAAACCGCGGCGCACGCAGTATTCACGATACAGGGCACGGAAGGCATGGCGGTGCAATTCGCACAGTGTTGCCGCCCGATTCCCGGCGACCCCATCGTCGGCGTGATCAGGAGCGGCCAGGGCCTGCTGGTGCATACCCACGACTGCCCCACCTTGCGCAAGGGACGCAGCAGCGGCGAGCAATGGCTGGATGTGGCGTGGGACAAAAACATCCACCGCCCCTTCGATGTCAGCATCAAATTGCTGGTCGCGAACCAGCGCGGCGTGCTGGCCAAGATCGCCGCCGCGATCGCCGAGGCGGATGCGAACATCGAGAACATCAATTTCAGCGACGAGGGCGAATACTCCGGCCTGCATTTCACGCTGGAAGTGAACAACCGCCTGCACCTCGCCAATATCATGCGCAGCCTGCGCAAGATACCGGAGGTCGTCCGCATCATCCGGGTGAAGAACGCGCCGGGTTAAGACGAATTGCCGCACCACAAACCAACCAGAACAGGAGCAACATGATAGAAGTATTCATTTTGGCCATCGCCCTCAGCATGGACGCCTTTGCAGTTTCCATCGGGCTGGGCGCCAAGAAAAACACGCCCGGATTGCCGCTCAAGGCAGGACTGTTCTTCGGCATCTTTCAGGCACTGATGCCTTTCATCGGCTACGTCGGCGGCAAGGGCGTATTGGGCTGGATAGAAGCCTATGCCCACTGGGTAGCATTCGGCCTGCTGGCGCTGATCGGCGCAAAGATGCTGTACGAAGGCATGCAGGAAGGCGTGGAAGAGGAGATCGCCGCTGTCACCAACAGGATGATGCTGATCCTCGCCATCGCCACCAGCATAGACGCGATGGCGGCCGGATTCAGCCTGACGCTGCTGGAAGCGAACCCCTACGTCGCCTGCCTGACCATAGGCATCACCACTTTCGCCTTCAGCTGGGGCGGCGTGCTGATCGGCAAGCGCAGCGGCACGTGGCTCGAAAGCAAAGCGGAGATTTTCGGCGGGACGGTTTTGATACTGATGGGTTTCAAAATACTGCTGTTCTGAACGCGCTATGTTCCGGACTCACCCCATCAACTTATATTGACCCGAAACAAAACGGGCAGGACCTGCGCCCTGCCCGCCCGTTGAAAATCCGACGGCTTACTTGGCCGCAGCAGCGTCCTTCTCGCACTTCTTCACGAAGCTGTTCTTGGCCGCGCCCGCCAATTTCTTCTCGGCGGCCTTGTCTGCGCAAGTAGGTGCTTGTGGCGCGGCAGCGGCTGCATCCTTCTCGCACTTTTTCATGAAGCTGTTCTTGGCCGCGCCCGCCAGCTTCTTCTCGGCAGCCCTGGCTGCGCAATCGTCGGCTGCAAGAGCTGCGTTCACGGTAAAGAAAGTAACGAGGGCTGCGATGATCAATTTTTGCATGGGGTTCTCCTGGGATAATGTTGGAATGTATTGCACGATCCGGACAGCCGTCCGGACCAGGGCGGCGCGCATTATATCCATAAAGGCAGAAAAATCGGCTCCGGGGGGGTATCAATGCACCGCAAAAGAATCGGGCAGCACAACCTCCACCACCCCGTGACGGCCCGGCGACTCCTCGCTGGTTGACGGATATTCCTTGCGCCTGTCCGTACCGGTCATCTCGCCGAGCGCATCCAGGATGAAGTCCTTCAGGTAATACTCGCCATCAGCCCTGGCCAGTTTTCCATAATCGGCATCAGCCAATCTATCCGACAATTCCTTGCCGATAGACTCCCTGTTATCGTTGAAATAACGAATGACCTTGTCCGCATCGTACGTGCCCACTTTTACCACCAGCTTCGGGACAGACAGCACACGACCAGAACTCTCCAGCCGGTTATCCGCATCTCTCAAATTGATCGCCAGCTTGATGGCTATCGGGACATTTCTATCCACCACCTGCTCGCCGGGCCGCTTTTGAAGCGCTTCCGCATTCCCATCGCCACCTGCCTGGCCGGATTGACCCTGAACAACGGAATTGTTTTCGTGAGACGAACGCTGCTTCTGCAATTCCGGTTCGCGAGCGGCGGTATTGCTTTTCTGCTGGGTCAGAACGAACCAGCCCGACATGATGGCCGCGGCGAGCAGCATCCAGGGAAACCAGGAATATCCGCCCCCGCCAGGATGATTGCCTTCGCTGCGGGCAGCGGCACGCACGTCCCGCTCACGGGAAATGCCCAGCCGGGCAATCGCCTGCCGATTCAACTCGGTGTCGTACGCTGCGCGCCGCGCCGGGTCGGAAAGCGCCTCATAAGCCTGCCCCACCAGCACGGAACGCTCCGCGACCTCGGCGTTGCCGGGATTCCTGTCCGGATGATAGCGCTGCATCAGGCTTTTATACGCGGCCTTGATGACTTCCGGACTGGCTTTCGGGCTGACTTCCAGAACTTCGTAGTAATTCATCGCCCGATCAATCTGAAGGTTGTAGTCGTCCCGTCTCTTTCCCGAACCTGAAATTCTTCGGGATGCACGGATAGCACCGCATTGGCATCATGCTCGACCGTTCCTCCCGTTTTGTAACTCCAGATCATCCAGTCGTTGGCGTACTGCCACACCCCGTATTGCAGTACGCTGCCTTCTTCGGTCCTGATTTCCCATTCTCCATTGGCGTGCATATGGACAGGCGTCCCGGTCCGGGAGGACTTCCATGTGCCGACAAAATCGCGTTCCTTGATGGCTCCATGCCTGGTGTATGCAAAGAAAAATACCGGCAGTGAAACCAGCAGTGCAACGATGATCCACTTGATATGCCTGACGAGATAATCCATTTCCAGACCGGCGGCTAATCCGGGGGAATTGCCAACGGGTCGGGCCGGCCCGGCATCCTATTCGAGCCCCATTTTCCGGCGCTTCTCTTCGATGTATCTCTGCTCCGCTTCGCGCTCGGCCGCTTCGCGCTCAAGCCGTTCCTGCTCCTCCCTGCGTTTCTGCTGCTCCTCTGCATGGCGCGCCCGCTCCTCTGCGGTGTTGTTTTCGTAGGTCACCTGCTCGCCCATGCGCCTGGACTCCTCGACGAACCGTTTATATTCCTCTTCCTTGCGCTGACTTTCCCGTTCCGCAGTGCTCTGCTCACGCTCCTTGCGACGGTATTCGGCCTCGAGCAGCTGCGCTTCCGCCGCGCTGTTTACCCGCACACCGTAGGTTTGATAAAACTCCTGGATGATCACCTTTTCGCTCGCCTTGTCCTCTACCCTGGCCGCTTCCACGATCTGGCGATTGGCAAACACCACGAAGAACATTTGAAAAACCGCGAGCATCGCGATCATGCTGGCCACCATGACTATGCCCTTCCTCACCGGCGGCGCCAGCCCCCCGAAGAGTGATGCCCACTTTTTAAGCCCCGATTGATTACCGCCGGGTTCCGCACCGGCTCCATAAGGCGGGACGCTCATCTTGAGCGACATGGCCTCGGCCTTGAGCGATACTGCTTCCGCTTTGAGCGATACGGCCTCAGCCTTCAGCGACATCGCCTCGGCCTGCAACGCCATCGAATCGGCGCGCGGTGACGGAACAAGCGCATGGTCGTGGGGAATCAAGGCGGGCACTTGAATCGATGCGATTTGCGCGTCATAAGCGTCCCGCGACCTCCGGTCAGAGAGCGTCTGCAACGCGACGTTGATGACCTTCAGTTTGAAATCGACATCCTCGCGTTTCAAACCGGAGGATTGTATTTTCTCGGTCAGGCGCCGGTGCGATGCCTGTATTTCGGCAAGCGTCGCATCCTGCGGGACTTCCAGGATTTCATACAAGGTCTTCTTCTTTTTGGTCACGTTCGATCCGTTTTTACAGGGTCAGCCAGCAAAGCAACAGGGACGTTCCACGACCGCGTCACAACCCGGAAACATAACTCGCAACATTCTCAATCTCCTCGTCCGTCATCTCGCTGGTCAGCGTACCCATGATGCCGCCCGGATCGTTCTTGCGCGTGCCTTTTCTGAAACTCTTCATCTGCCTGACCAGATATTCCTTGTACTGCCCGCCGATCACCGGCGCATGGGATATGTCCGGCGCCAATCCCTTGCCATTATCCCCGTGGCAACTCACGCAGCCATTGGCCAGCGACAAAAACCTTGCTTCGCCCGCTTTGTTGGCGACCGGCTTGTCCCCGCTCATCTTGTTCAGGCTGGCAAAATAGGCCGAGAGATCGACAATGTCCTGCTCGGTCGCGATAGATGCCGCCATTGCCGCCATGATCGGATTCTTGCGGGCGCCTGACCTGAAATCGTAAAGCTGTTTCTGGATATATTCGGCATATTGCCCGGAAAGTTTGGGGAAGTCCGCCGAGGTACCGTTGCCATCCTCGCCATGACAGCTGCGGCACATTGCCACCTTGATCTTGCCGTTGACCGGGTCGCCCTTGCCCATGCGCAACTTGATGTCCGACGCGCTGTCGGCGGCGAAAACTGCAGTGGCTGTTAGCAACATGATGACCAAAACGGCTGAAACGTTGATTCGACTGCAGATCATAGACTCCCCCCTTATCGTTTGTCCAAGCCCCCATGCGCGGCGAATACTACCGGATAATCCCCATTCGACCAATAAGGAAGTCGGCTGCATCAACCAGTCATTCCGTGACCAGCGCAACTGTCGTGGCGGCGGTGGCTTTGTCGATGTCCAGGCACATCTCGCAGTACTCGTTGATCTCGCTGACGGGCGTGGGATCGTCGGCGCAACTGCACCCGGCGATCACGCTCTGGAAAAATATCCCCGCCCTGATCCGGATCACCCCGTTCAGCTCCGTGATGCTGTTGATTGCCACGCTGACGGGCGTATCGAGGACATGGCTGCCCATGGCAAGCCCGCGTTGCAACGGCAATTGCGCGGCGTGCTGCGCGACTTCCCGCTTGAACACATCCGCGAAATCGGGCGTGCCCCAGGCATGCAATGACAGCCCGAGTCGGATCATGGCGAGCGTCGCGCCAACTCCCGCAACACCGCCTTGAGCAAAGTCCAGCAGCGCCCCACGGATTCCATTTCGACGCGCTCGCCGGGCGCATGCGCGCCGCGGATGTCGGGGCCGAACGAGATCATGTCCAGATGCGGATGGCTTGCGGCGAGCAGGCCGCATTCCAGCCCGGCATGTATCACCTGCAACGATGCGGGCTGGCCGAATTGCGCGGTGTACACCTGCTGGCACAGGTCCAGCAAAGGCGATGACGGATTCGGCGTCCAGCCCGGATACGCGCCGTCCTTCCAGGCACGCAAGGTGTAACTGTCGGCAAAAGAGACCAGCTTGTCGGCCAGCGCATCGGCGCGCGCATCATGCAGCGAGCGCACCTTGAACGTCGCCTTGAACTCGCCCCGCTCGAGCGCGACCACGCCGAGGTTGCTGGAGGTGTCCGTCACGCCGGGAAAATCCTCGCTGACGCGCGCGACACCGTTTGCAGCGATATCGAGGAAAGCGAGCAGGTGTTGCTGCCCTGTGTGTGCGATAGCTGTACCGGGCGGCGCGTCGTCATGCCTGCACACGAACGACACGTCAGCCTCTGACGACGCGAACCGCGCACGCCATGCCTCATGCCTGTGCCGCACCCACTCGTCGATATTCGACGCCACATCTTCGTGCAGCGCGCACACGGCATAGGCCTCGCGCGGGATCGCGTTGCGCGCCGTGCCGCCTTTCATCTCGACCAGGCGCACATCGGTATGCGCGGACAGATCGCGCAGCGCCTCCGCCAGCAGCTTGATCGCATTGCCGCGCCCGAGATGGATGTCGATGCCGGAATGCCCGCCGCGCAACCCGCTCACTTCAAAACGCAACAACGCATAGTCCGGCGGCACAGCTTCCTGTTCGCAATCGTGGCGCACCTCCACATCCACCCCGCCCGCGCAACCCAGATAGAAATGCCCCCACTCCTCGGTGTCGAGATTGATCAGCGTCTTGCCCTGCAAGGTGCCTGGCGACAGTCCGCGCGCGCCGTCCATGCCGCATTCCTCGTTGACGGTGAGCAGCACTTCCAGCGGCGGATGGATCAGGCCCGGCTCTGCCAGCACGGCCAGCGCGAGCGCCACGCCGATGCCGTTGTCCGCGCCCAGTGTGGTGTTCTCCGCCACCACCCAGCCGTCGCGCACCACAGCGTTGATCGGATCGCGCTCGAAATCGTGCTGCGTGCCCGTGTTGGCCTGGCACACCATATCGAGATGGCCTTGCATGATCACGCCGGGCATCGCTTCGCAGCCGGGACTGGCAGGCTTCTTCAGGATCAGGTTGCCCGCGCCATCGATCACGGCGGTGATGCCGCGTGCCTCTGCCCATCCGGTCAGATGTTCGATCAGCGCCGCCTCGCGCAGCGAGGGACGCGGTATCGCGCACAGTGCGGCGAAGTGCGCCCAGACCGGGCGCGGTTGCAGGCTTTCCAAAGTTTCCGGCACTTTCAGTTACGTTCGCGCTTCACCCGCTTGGCCTGGTAAAGTTCTCGATCCGCACGTTCAAGCAAAGCCAGATGAGGCTCGCTGGAATCGCAGTAGGTGGCAATGCCGATCGAAATACCGATACTTACCTGTCCGCCGCCTGGAATGCCAATGGGTGCGGAAACCGCATGGTCAATGCGTTTGGCTAGCATCTGTGCGGATTCCAGCGTACCCCCGCGGATCACCACGCCGAATTCGTCACCGCCGATGCGTGCCAGCGCATCCTGTTCCCGAACCTGCTGCGACAAGCGGCGTGCCACCTCGCGCAACACCTCGTCGCCAGTCGCGTGCCCGAAATGGTCATTGGCCATCTTAAAACCATCCAGATCCATATAGAGCAGCGCAAAAGTCTCGCCTGTCCGTGCCGTATGCGCCATCTGCGAGCTCAGGACATCATCGAAATCCGCGCGGTTCGCCAGTCCGGTCAGATGGTCGGTCCGCGCCATCCGTGAAAGCAGCAATGCGCGGCGGCGGTTATCCAATGCCGTCATCACCAGCTTGGAAAGATCCCGCAATACGTGCCGCTGAGTCTCGCTAAATTTGCGCGGCTTGACATCCACCACCGCAATCGTACCGAGCGCGTATCCCTTATGATCGACCAATGGCGCACCCGCATAAAAACGCAGGTTGGGCGCATTAACCACCAGCGGATTTCTACTGAAACGCGTGTCCTCAGCCAGATCCTCTATGACCAGCAGCTCATTTGGCTTCATCACGGCATGGGCACAGAAGGCGATCTGGCGATCCAACTGCGGCACGTCCAACCCGAAATGGGACTTGAACCATAGACGATCCGAATCCATCAGGCCCACCACCGCCGCAGGCGCGTCAAAGGCGAAAGCGGCCACGCGCGTCAACGCGTCGAAATCCACTTCAGGCGAAGAATCGAGTATTTCGTAAGAACGGACTGCCTCTAGCCGCTGAGCCTCGTTCTCCGGAATAGGACATTGCATTATTTCGTTACCCATACCCCCCCCGAATCAAACCTGTACAGGCTTTAACCTGTGTGCGATTTTTGTAATTCATTCAAAACGTGCAGAATAATACCGTTTTATTTCAGGCATCACACGCCAAACACGGTCATCGTCACCGTTTGTCGAAATCCACCCGTTGCACCCGATAACCGCGCTTCTCCATCAGCGCGGGCAAGCCCATCGCCCCGAACATGTGCAGGCTGCCGACTGCGGCGAACACCTGTTTGCCGCTGGTGTGCAGCGCGTCGATACTTTCTGACAGCGCGGGGTTGCGCTCGTCCAGCAACCGTCCCATCACCTCGCGGTCCAACTCGGTATCCATGCACTCGCACCACTCCCCAAAGCGTGCCATCCCGTCGTAATCGGTTTCCGCCCATATCTGCGCGGAACGGCGCAGCATGGTGCGGGCGCGCCCCGTTTCCAGATCATCCAGCCCCTCCTCGACGAACAGGAGGGTTTTCTGCCGGCTGCTCATCTGCAACATCCGCAACTGCAATTCGGGTGTCTCCAGCGACACCACCTGCTTGGCTATGCCGTGTCCTATCCCGCCCACCACACTATCGATCGCATACGAAGTATCCAGCCCTTCCCAGCGGGCCACAAACGCCGACAACGACGTGACCTGGAACTCCGGAATCAGACTGGCGATGGATGCATACGGCACGCACACCGCCTCTGCCTGATGCTGCAAGCGCAGCGCCAATTGCGCCGGCAACACCTCGCCATGCATGGCCGCCGCCCCCTGAGAGATACGCTGCCGGATATTCTCGTCCGCCATGTCGAGCTCAAGCGCGACGGTATCCGCAGCGCGCAATGCACCCATCACTCCCGGGCCGAGGAACAGCCATTCCGGCTTTGCCACATGGATCGTGCCGTAGAGATAGGAGGTGCGCCCGCCCTTGCTGATGCGCCACAAAAAACCGCGGTCGTGCGCCTTGCTCATCAGCTCGCGCATCGACTCGGGGGAGGGCTGATCCACGGAGGCGGGCGGACAAAGCGCTTCGGCGCAGGCAAAGGCCGGCAGTAAAACCAGAAAAACGAAAAGGGCGTAACGAAAGGGATTCCGCATGTTGTTATAACCCTGATGAAGTTCGCAATTGCTTGCGGATCCAGTGTGCATGGCGGCTGTGATCCCGCCCCGGAAATGTGTGCCGTCCGCGATGGCGCTGCTGCCCTGGAACCGTGTCATGCCCGCGACTCATCCCTGATTATTCCGGCACACCCTGCCACAGCATGTCGTAACCCAACTCCCTGGTTTCCAGACACAGTTTGCCCAGGGCCGCGAATTTCTCCCTGAACACCGTGTCTGCATGGGATTTCTCATGCTGCTCAAAAGACGCCCAGTAGGTCACGATCGCAATATGCTTTTCCGCTGTCCTGGAAGCGCTCAACGACCCCTCGTCGGAAACAAAACCGGAGAACCGAAAAACCTGACCGGCGATGAATCCGCCTTTTTCTCCGCCGTAAGTATCTTTCACCACATTGCACATCTCGCCCAGCGCCAGCTCGACATCCTCGAAATCCACATCGGGTCTGATGGTGGCCGTATTGAAAAGCATTTTCGCCCCAAAGGGGATGCTGACAGGAGAAAACATGGTAACCCTCCAAATGAGTTGCGGCCGGACAGTACCGCAGATGACGGTTGCGGCACACAATAGCAGCCGCTGCCGAAAAATAAAACCACCCCTTCGGGCGGCGCTCGAATTGACCGTTGAACTGAACTCGGGATGGGGGCAAAAAACCGCACCCTGCAACTATCATCAAAAAGAATTGCCCGGATCAATCCTTCTCCCGGCCATAGGCTTTGTAGGTCAGGTAAAGGCCCGCCGCAAGAAACAACATCGTGCCAGCGCTTATGCTGGAAGTGTGTTTGGCGCCTTCGAGTTGCAGCTCCGGAAAGAACATCCTGAACAGGCCCAGGAACATGAAGAACCAGCCCGAGAGCGTCACCAGAACCGGCCAGCCGCGTACCCAGAGATTGTGCACCCGAATGATCGCAAGGCTGACAACGAACAGTATCGCGCCATTGAGATGAACACCCGCAGCCGTGTTGCCGGCCCAGATATGGATATTCACCGTTTCCGAAGCAGTGATCGCGACGATAGCAGGGCCCAACAATCCAGCGATGTATTTTGAATTCGCCATCCCACTCCCCGCCTGATGATAATTCGACTCGTGTGCTTTTAGCTTTGGCGCCTTTTGATGGCCGCCTAGACCTGTCCGGCCCAGTCGCGGTCATGCTGCCGGAATGCAGTGCGCAATTCACCGAACCAGTCCTCGTCCAGACCACCCGCCATCGCCCACGCGACGTCCTGTCGCAGATGCGCAATGTTCGCGGTACCGGTGATCGCGCTCGACACCTGTGGCGGTGTAAGCGCAAAGCGCAGCGCAACCTCGCCCCATTCGTGCCCGCGGCTGGAGAGCGCCATCGCGCGCCAGCGCAGCCAGTATTCCTCGCAATAGTCGCCCGCAGGCCTCTCGCTGAAACGCCACGGATGGTTCGCAGCGGGACGTTTGGCGATGAATCCTCTGGTTGCGATACCGGACAGCACAGCGTCGATCACGCGCTGGTCGCAGATATTCAGCGAAGCCATGAAACCGTCGAAACGTCCGGTGGCCACCGCGCAAACGAGATCGTCGTTATCCCCCGAGTAGGCGATCGCACGCACCTTGCCATCGCGCTTCGCCTGCTCCAGCGCAGCGATGACCTCGCCACGTTCCAGCGTTTCACACGGGCAGGAATGCAGGTGGGCGATATCGATCCGGTCGGTGCGCAGCAGGCGCAGTGCCCGCTCGATCCCTGCCGTGATGCACGACCCGGTCCAGTCTTCATAACCCTCGACGCCGTATCCGAGTTTGGTGGAAAGCACGATGCCGTCGCGCCGCGCGGCAAGGTGGCGCCCGATGCGTGCTTCAGAGAGGCCATAGCTGCGCGCCGTGTCGATCAGCGTGATGCCCGCATCCAGCGCGGCATTCAGCAGTGTTGCGGCTTGCGCTTCATCAAGGCCGGGATCGCCGATCTGCATCGCACCCAGACCGAGTGGGGAAACCATCAGTCCGGAATTGCCGTAAGGACGCTGCAAGACCATTTCGTGTTTGCAAACCGTTACCGGTCAGCTGTCCTTCCTCCAGACGCCGCCTTCAGACCTTGATCGCCCGCGTCAGCAGGTATTCATGGCGGACGACATTGTCGTGCAGGTACTCGCCCAGAATCTCATCCATCTCGTTGCGCCATGCTTCCAGCCTTGCTGGATCTGACTGTAGTGCTTGCACAGTGCGGACGAAAGGACCCGCCTTGGCTTCCTGGAACAGGCGCAGATGCCTGGGGGTCAGCGCCGGGATACCCATGATGCCGCGTTCCTGGTGCAGGCGTGTCACGCTGTCGCCCAGCCGTTGCCTCACGACACCGACATCGCCCCACTGCACCGGCGAGGCGACGCCAGGCGGAGGCGGGATATATTTCGCGATCAGGCTGAACTGTCGGCCGATCAGCTGCTCGCCGGGCCAAGTGGCGAAGGCGATGGTGCCGCCCGGTTTCAGCACACGCAGCATCTCGCTCACCGCCACCTCGGGGCGCGGCGCGAACATGTGCCCGAACTGGCTCAACACGACATCGAAAGATGCATCCGGAAAAGGCAGCGCCTCGGCATCCCCTTCATGCCAGTCTATATCGTCATGATCGGCCAGCGTGGCGCTCGCCCTCGCCTGCGCGAGCAGGGCCGGCGTCAGGTCGAGGCCGGTCACTCTGGCGCCGATACGGCGCGCCGTGATCGCCACTACGCCGGTCCCTGTCCCCACATCCAGCACTGCCTGGCCGCCCGTCACCCCGGCATAGCGCACCAGATGCCCGGCCACGGGCGTGGTGAACACGGCCATGTCGCCGAAATTTCCCATCGTCCAGGTCTCGCGTTGTTTGGATTTGAATTGCTCGATCGGATCCATATTCATGATTTCCTCCCTCGAAGAACAAATGAAAAGGTCGAGCCGCGCCGCAAGATGTCCTGACGCGGTGATAGCCCGATAAAAACCGCTGCCATGCTCCCCCCTTTGCTTCAAAGATGCAAGAAACCCTATCACTCGCACGGCTGGGCGCCAGCGGAAAGAGTATCATTCGCGGTCGGCAACAACGGGGCCTGACTCTGCGGCTCCAACTCACCCGCTTAACCCAAGGAGAACAGCATGAGCAAAATCACCAACCCGACCACCACTCTGGGCGGCACACCCGTAAAACTGTACGGTGACTTTCCCCAGGTGGGCAAACCTGCCCCTTCCTTCTCGCTGGTGAACAAGGATCTTCAGGACATCACGCTGGCCAGTTACGCCGGCAAGCGCAAGGTGCTGAACATCGTGCCCAGCCTCGACACCGCGACCTGCCAGGCTTCCGCGCGCCGCTTCAACAGGGAGGCCTCCGGCCTGGACAACACCGTCGTGATCAACATCTCTGCCGACCTGCCGTTCGCGATGGCGCGCTTCTGCAGCAGCGAAGGGCTGGACAACGTGGACAATCTTTCCGTGATGCGCGGCCGCGAATTCATGCGCGACTACGGCGTCAAGATCGCGGACGGCCCGTTGGCCGGACTGACCGCGCGCGCCGTCGTCGTACTGGACGGCAACAACGTCGTGCGCTACACCGAGCTGGTCGGCGACATCAAGAACGAACCGAATTACGACGCGGCGCTGGCGGCACTGAAATCCATTTGACCGGTCCGGCACGGTACGCCGGGCAAGTCATTGCCGATCGCCATTCGACCCGGCACCGTTACCCCGAGCCTGCTCCCGGGTTCCAATCACAGGATCGCATCGGTCTTGCGCAGGCGGGCGGCCAACACCTGCATAATATGCAGCGCAAACTCGGGCTTCTGCTGGATCAGGAAATTGAACCGCTCGCGCTCGATCGGCAAAAACCGGCAATCGGTTTTTGCCACGACCGTTGCCGAACGGGGGCGATTTTCGATGATCGCCATCTCGCCGACAATAGCGCCCGCTTCCGCGGTTTCCAGCACCCGGTTGTGAACGATGATCTCGGCGGTCCCGGACATCAGGACATACATGAAATTGCCCTGGTCGCCTTCCCCGAACAAAACCTGTCCCGCAGGAATAGACTGCAAATCGACCTGGTGACGAAACAGCTCTACGAGATTCATATGACTTTCCCTGCGCCTGTGAACGGTGAATTGATCTGATTTCCCGGCCCGCCTCTAAAAACATACCGTGCCGAGCCTGCCCCTTTGCTTGTATTATCTCCCCGCCTGCCGATTATAAGTGACACTTATCATCAATGTGCATTTCCGCAACTGTCAGCTATAGTGCCGCTGCCGTGCTGGTGAGCACGGGCGTGTATGCTGTCCGGCAAGCCGGGAGGCTGCATCAGCCCTACCGGATGTGGGCGCTGATACCTGTCTTCTTCGGAATCCAGCAGGCATTCGAGGGCAGGGTATGGCAGGAACTCGATGCGGGAAATGCCGGCGCAGTGGTGCCCTGCGCGCTGGGGTTCCACTTCTTCTCGCATTTTCTGTGGTTGTGGTGGCTCCCGCTCAGCAGCTACCTTGTCGAATCGGACAAGCTGCGCAAGCGGATCTTTGGCGGCTGCGCCGCTTTCGGGGCTTTCGCGGGCGCGCTGGTCTATGCCGTGATGCTCCTCCATCCCGACTGGATGTCGGTTGCGGTCAGGGAACACTCCATCCTCTACGATTTCATCGTCCCCTATCGCAGCACCATCCACATACCGGTCAAGCCCTATATGCTCTATGGCCTGATCATCCTGGTGCCGCTGCTGTTCTCCAGCCACAGGCGTATCCGGATCTTCGGGGTGCTGGTCACCCTGTCTGTGGTGCTGGCGTCGGCTGCCTACAATAAAGCCTTCGTCTCCGTCTGGTGTTTCTTCGCTGCCGTGCTCTCGCTCTATCTCGTCCACATGATACGCCGTCTTGTGGCCGGGTCGGACTCGATCAGACCCGGCCCGGCCATTTGACACCCCGATCCGGACACACCGCATCCTTTTGCTTTCGATCAAAATTCCTTTCGGAAAATGTGCTACATTTTCGGCAGGAATGAAATTGAAATTCGAGAGCCATATTAATTAAATAAGGTATTAGCCCATCATGAAAAGAATCCCGGCAAAATCTCCCCGCGCGACACAGGCTTACGCACTGGTGTGCGACTTGCAGCAGCGCTTCGTCAACAAGCTGAACGCGATCAGCAAGAAGTTCGGCAACGGCAAGCCTTACGAGCCCACCGAATGGTTCCGCGATGAAGGCAAGCATGGCGGCGGCGTGCGCTTCATGGCAACCGACGCGACGATATTCAACCGCGCCTCGGTCAACACCTCGCAGGTCCAGTATGACGAGGACGCAACGAAACAACTGGCCTCCGCTTCCGCGATCTCGACCATCATCCATCCCAAGAACCCGCTGGCGCCCTCGGTGCACATCCACATCAGCTGGACGGAGATGAAGAATGGCAGCGGCTACTGGCGCGTCATGGCCGACCTCAACCCCTCGGTTGAAAATGCGGATGACAAGGCGCAGTTCGCCGACAAGCTGAAACAATCCGCACCGGAACAATACGCCGAGGCCGCAGCGCAGGGCGACCGTTACTTCAACATCCCCGTGCTGGGCCGCCATCGCGGCGTGACGCACTTCTACCTGGAGAATTATTTCAGCGGGAATTTCGACACCGACATCAAGCTGGCACGCACGGTGGGCGAAGCGGCCATCGACACCTACTGCGACATCCTGTCTGCGGCGCTCGAGAAGCGCACCTCGCCGACAGAGGCGGATTTCAAGAAGCAGCTCGACTACCACACGCTGTACTTCTTCCAGGTGCTGACGCTGGATCGCGGCACCACTTCCGGCCTGCTGGTGCACGACCAGAACGACATCGGCATCATGGCTTCGCTGCCCTCGCACGTGAATCGCGCGCTGCTGGCCTCATGGATCCCGAAGATGCCCAAGCCGCAGGACCAGTTGCTGAAGGGCATGATCGCCTGCCTGGCGGACGAATATGTCTGCACGGTGGAAGACGGCAACAAGCAGGCGCTGGCCAATTGCCTGAGGAAACACTACCAGGCGCACCCTGAAGCGATCGACATGCAGGCCAGCGGCAACACCGTACCGCCTACCGTGAACAATCACCTCAAACCAGCCTGACGGATAACCGATAGGGCGAGGACTGCGCCCGATTCAATCGCCATATCCACAACAAAAAGCCGGAGCGATCCGGCTTTCCTGTTGATTTGGTGTCTGTGGAGCGCGACCTCACAGGCTCAGGCGCAACAGTTCCGCGATCTTTTCCTGGCTCTGTTCCGCCGTCGAGCGGCCCACCTCGCGCCCGTTCTTGAATGCGATCAGCGTGCTCTGGTACTGCACGCCGAAGGCATGCACCGACTCCCGCTGTTGATCGAAGTCCATGCGCAACAGCTTGATGCGCTTGAATTCCGGTTGCGGCAACAGTTCCTGCAACACCCGCTCCTGCGTCTTGCAGGTCGAACACCAGTCCGCGTGGATCGCGACCAGCACCGGCTGGCCGGAACGGTTCAATTCATCCAGTCTCGCTTGCGAGAACGGCTCCGCCATTGTTTGGGAAAGCAGCGGATAGAGCAGCGCCGCCAGCAGAAAGAATGCGATTGCAGAGAGGGATAATGCCCTGATATTCAACTTCACAAACATCCCCGATACCTGATTCACCGGCGACTCAATACCGCCCCTGCGACTTGGAGATGTAATTGGTCAGCTCGCGGCTCTCCTGGTTCATCCGCGCCAGGTTGGCATGGGTCACGCGGAACAGCGCGCGCATCACCTTGAATGCCACGCGCGGCTGAGCGTCCAGCAATGACTCGAAGTCGGCCGGGGTCAGCGTGTAGACCGTGCAGGCGCCCACCGCACGCAGCGTCGCCTTGCGCGGCGACTGTTCGACGAACGCGCGGGTGCCGGCGCACTCGCCCTCCTTCATCGTGTAGACCGTTTGTTCCACACCCTCGGCATCCCGGCTGGTGACGGCGAGTTGGCCTTTCGCAAGGACGAACAGGGTCTGGTCGGCCTCGCCTTCCTTCATCAGAAGTTCGCCATCCTGCAGATGACGCACGCCCATCTTCGCGGCCAGGAGCCTGGCTTTGTCTTCGGTGAGCTCGGTCCCCACCGTTGAATTGCGAACCAGTTTGTAATCTGCGATTTCGCTCATTGCTAAACTCCTCCTATCCATGTTGATCGGTGTAACAGATGGTACGTCAATTCATATCCATCAGTGAAACTGATGCGATGCGCAACCCATGAGTCCCTTCAATCCGGAATCACCGGCTCGACGAGTTTCGCGAGTTGCTCAAGCGACTCCTGCCAGCCGAGATAGCACATCTCCAGCGGGATCACCTCGGGCACTCCTTCCTGCACGATAGCGACTTCCGTTCCGCACGACACCTGCGTCAGGGTCACCGTCGTCTTCATTACCCCGGGCAGGCTCGGGTCGTCGAACTTGTCCGAATAGCAGATTCTTTGCGAGGGCACGAGCTCAATATACTCGCCGCCGAACGAGTGACCATTACCTGTCGTAAAGTTTGTGAACGACATCCTGAAGGTGCCGCCGACCCTGGCATCCATGTGGTGGACAGTGCAGGTGAAACCGTAGGGCGGCAGCCACTTTGCCATCGCCTCCGCGTTCAGGAATGCCCTGTAGATGCGCTCCGGTTTTGCACGGAGTACGCGATGAAGACGGATAGTGCCTGTGGACATGGTCTGCCTCCTTTCGATTCAACTCCCAATGTGAATGGGGGCCTCACACCGAAACAATTCAACTCCGGCACCTTTGGTTACTGTGACCCAGGATAGCCTCCCAATTGCGTAGGTGCGATTAGCGCAGCGTAATCGCACGAATGTCATACCTCCGATTACGCTGCGCTAATCGGAGCTACGCGGGCTAAACAATTCGACTGTCCCCGATTATTATTTATCAATCTTGTATGCCAAAGGCCCTGTACGCTTCATCGTTATAAATTCCCAAGCCGCCTCCTGCTGGGAGCACATTGTGTGAGAACTGAGAAATTGCATCCATTAACGCCGCCTTTTTAAAAGGTATATGAATAACATTGGCGGTTCCATTAACTATTCGAGTTGCAAGAGCACTTGGCCAGAATGCACTGAGTGCTGATGGATTACGAATCGGTTTTTCGATGCCAGTATATGCAGCGATTATTGGAATTTGATAAGTATCCACGGCCTTGGCAATTTCAAACGGCACCCAATCATCATCTAAAAGTGTGGTTTCACCAATGATCAACACCATGTTTTTTGAATTCCTTAACCTCTCAAGAAGTGAGGCTTGCAATGTCGCTTTTTTGCTTGAATCCCGAACTGCCGTAGCCTTGTCATGACTGTTGTTCATGGTGAACTCATCGTCTGTTTTTGCAGTCCACGCTTTCATTAGGTTGTAATAGTCGATATCCGATTTTCCAGGAATATTAGTTCCATTCGCATGAAAAGCCACATAAGTGCCATTGCGATATGCCATTATTTTTCCTCCCAAGATTTCTTGAGTTGACGAAGATCTACTTCATCTAGCCGATCCCATGTCAAAACGATTCGCAATCTCTGCGTGATAATTTGGCGCTTCGTTTCATCGATGAACGAAAGTATGAGAATGTTTATCAAATCAATCGATGGAAGTCCAACGCCTGATGGGCCACTGCCAACAAGTGGCAAGTTCAATGCATTGCCATTCATATGGGTTCGTGCATTTTTCCACAATCCAGACAGAGCCTCGAACATCAGTGGCACGTCTGCACTTGCTTTGCATGTCTGCGGGTCTGCATGCGTAAGCGCAAAAACAAAGTAACTCTTCCCATTCGCACCAAGGACTGCCGTTGTTCCAATTGGATAACGCGCCGTTTTGCCTTTGACCTTTGCAACTTGAGTTGTATGTACGCCAGCAAGTTCAGTTGAGACCTGTGCATCGAAAGCTTGTGGATGTCCACCAAAGCACTTGTTAATAAATATACCGTGAAGGCTATTTGGAGAAACTGGGAGACCGAACTCACTATCAAAGTATTCACTGACAGGGATTGCAGTTATGCCATCACATTCGAAAATATCGCCGAAGGCAACTTCGATTGAAACATTGCTTTGTTTGACTGAAATAACAATCTTTGCAACCTGCCAGCGAGATATGAATGCATACACAACGCTCGCAATGCACATGATTGAGACCCATTTCTTCCCCTTCAATAAAGCCCACTCTGAAAAATGGAAGGCGACTTCTGTGATTGTCCAGAGAACGCTGAACGCTGCAAAGCATTGCCACAGGAACAGGAGAGGATGACGATGTATGGTTCTCCAGAGAGTTTTCATGAAGTCAAAAATCATGGCGTTCCCTATCGGTTGTTAATTTTTGACTTCAATCCACGCTCCTCATTTCTTTTAATTGCTCTACCGGCTGATCGGCTTATACCGAATCCGCTTAGGCTTAGCGCCCTCTTCACCCAAACGCTTGCGCTTATCCGCCTCATATTCCTGATAGTTGCCATCAAAGAACACCCACTTGGAATCGCCTTCACAGGCGAGGATGTGAGTAGCGATACGGTCAAGGAACCAGCGATCATGCGAGATCACCGCGACGCAGCCGGCGAATTCGAGCAGCGCATCTTCCAGCGCGCGCAGGGTTTCCACGTCGAGGTCGTTGGAAGGTTCGTCTAGCAGCAGCACGTTGCCGCCGGAGATCAGCGTCTGCGCCAGATGTAGGCGACCGCGTTCACCGCCGGAGAGCTGGCCGACGATCTTGCCCTGGTCTGCGCCCTTGAAGTTGAAGCGGCCGATGTAGGCACGCGCCGGGGTTTCGTATTTGCCCACGGTCAAAATCTCGTTGCCGCCGGAAATGGCGTCGAACACGGTCTTGTTGTTCTCCAGCCCTTCGCGCGACTGGTCGACGAAGGCGATCTTCACGGTCGATCCGATCTTCACGGTGCCGCTGTCCGGCTGTTCCTTGCCGGTGATCATGCGGAACAGCGTGGATTTACCTGCGCCGTTGGGACCGATGATGCCGACGATGGCGCCGGGCGGAATCTTGAAGCTGAGATTGTCGATCAGCAGGCGGTCGCCGTAGGCTTTGCTGACGCCGTCGAATTCGATGACTTCGTTACCCAGACGTTCGCCCACGGGGATGAAGATTTCCTGGGTCTCGTTGCGCTTCTGGTGTTCCTGCGAATTCAGTTCTTCAAATCTTGCGATACGCGCCTTGGATTTGGCCTGGCGTCCCTTCGGGTTCTGGCGCACCCATTCCAGTTCCTGCTTCATCGCTTTGGAATGCGCATCGAGCTGCTTCTGCTCTGTTGCCAGACGCGCGCCCTTCTGCTCCAGCCAGCTGGAGTAGTTGCCCTTCCAGGGGATGCCTTCGCCGCGGTCGAGTTCCAATATCCATTCGGCGGCGTTGTCGAGGAAGTAGCGATCGTGGGTGACGGCGACCACGGTGCCGGGGAAGCGCACCAGGAACTGTTCCAGCCATTCCACCGATTCGGCGTCGAGGTGGTTGGTCGGCTCGTCCAGCAGCAGCATGTCGGGCTTTTCCAGCAGCAGCTTGCACAGCGCCACGCGGCGCTTCTCACCGCCAGAAAGATTCTTGATGACCGCATCCCAGTCCGGCAGACGCAGCGCATCGGCGGCGATCTCCATCTGGTGCGAAGCGTCGCTGCCGCTTGCTGCGATGATATTTTCCAGGCGTGCCTGCTCGGCGGCGAGCGCGTCGAAGTCGGCATTCTCTTCGGCATAGGCGGCATACACCGCATCGAGTTTGGCCTGCGCTTCCATCACTTCGCCCAAGGCAGACTCCACTTCCTGGCGCACGGTCTTGGCCGGATCGAGCACGGGCTCTTGCGGCAGGTAACCGATCTTGATGCCGGGCAGGTGCTGCACCTCGCCGTCATATTCCTTGTCCTGCTTCGCCATGATGCGCAGCACGGTGGATTTGCCCGAGCCGTTCAGGCCGAGCAGGCCGATCTTCGCGCCGGGAAAGAAGCTGAGGGAGATATCCTTGATGATCTGACGCTTGGGGGGAACGATCTTGCTCACGCGGAGCATCGACATTACATATTGGCCTTGTACCATTTTATTGCGCTTTCCGAGTGTGGGACATGAAGGGGCGTAGCTTAACCGATGAGGGGGGGCTTGGGGAGGGCGGGCAGCCGGAAATGGGGAAGTACGGAAATCGTTGAGCAACTGCGGTGTTGTCGTTCCCGCGCAAGCGGGAACCCAGTCAATTTAACAGTCTGGATTCCCGCTTGCGCGGGAATGACAGCATTTTTGATAGCTCCCCCGTGTTTATCCAACAATATTCCCCATCGGGTAACGGCGGAAAAAGATTCGATGCTGCTAAAATACCGCGCTGATGGCCGACCAGGCCGGCCCGCGCACTACCGGCGCGCAAACAATAACCAAAGGAACAAGCCGTGTCGCGTGCCGTTGAGCCCTCCCCCGCCGAATTCAACCAGCTGGTCGCGCTGTACAACGCGCGGCGTTATGCCGATCTGGAGAGTCGCGCACGCGTCGTGGCCGGGCAGTATCCGGCTTCCGGGTTCGCGTGGAAGTTGCTCGGGGCTGCCCAGCAGATGCAGGGGAAAAATGCGCTGGCGGCATTCCAGAAGACGGCGGAGCTGATGCCCAAGGATGCGGAGGCGCATTTCAATCTGGGGGTGGTGCAGAAGAGTCTGGGGCTGTCCGCCGATGCCGCCGCCAGTTATCGCCGCGCGATCAGGCTCAAGCCCGATTACGCCGAGGCGCACGGCAATCTGGGCAATGTGCTGTATGACCTCGGGCAGATCAAGGACGCCGTCGTCAGCTACCGCCGGGCCGTGGCGCTCAAGCCGAATTACGCCGAGTCGCACAACAACCTGGGCGTCGCCCTGAAAGACCTCGGGCAATTCCAGGGCGCGGAGGCCTGTTACCGCCGCGCGCTGGAAATCCGGGGGGATTATGTCGAAGCCCTCAACAATCTGGCCAACCTGCTGGTTTCTCGCGGCGAATCGGCATCGGCACTCAACTTGATCGTCCGTTCATTGCAGCTTGAAAACCGGCTGGAGACCCGGGTCGCTTTCGTCAATTGCGTCAAGCGGGTGAAATTCACCCATGTCGATGATGCTGTCCGGGATGCCGTTATTCGCGCCCTCTCCGAGAACTGGTGCAGGCCGGTGGACCTGGCATGGATCAGCGCGGACCTGCTCAAGCTCGACCCGGACACCGGAGCCTGTATCGCGCGCGCGGCTGCGTCCTGGCCGCAGCGACTGCCCGCACCGGAGCTGTACGGGGCAGGCGGAATTTCCGCCGTGTCGGATGACACCTTGCTGCGCCGCCTGATCGAATCGACCCCGGCATGCGGGATCGAAGTCGAGCGTTTTCTGACCATGGCGCGGCACTGCCTGCTGGTTGCCGCCGGCGATGAGCATGCATCGGAGAGCGTGCCGGAGAACGTCCTGAATCTTTACAGCGCATTGGCGCAGCAGTGCTTCATCAACGAATACATCTTTGCGTGGACGGATGCGGAGTCCGCGCAAGCCCATCAGTTGCGCGACTCGCTGGTTGCCGCGCTGGAGTCTGGTAACCAGATACACGCTTTGTGGCCGTTGGCCGTGGCCTGCTACTTCCCGCTCCATGCGCTCCCGAATGCCGAACGGCTGCCGGGCAGGGCGTGGCCGCGGGCGTTGGAGACCGTGTTGCAGCAACAGGTACGCGAACCTGCGGTAGAGCGGCAGTTCCGGGCCGGCATCCCGCGCCTGACCGGCATCGACGACGGGGTGTCGTTGCAGGTGCGCAGCATGTATGAGGAGAACCCTTATCCCCGCTGGATCAGGACTGCGCCTGCCGCCCCCGCCAGAACGATAGACGAGGTGCTGCGCCAGAATTTCCCGCTGACCCGCTTCAAGTCGCTGGAGGCGGTCACCCATCCCGAGATCCTGATCGCAGGATGCGGTACCGGCCAGCATTCGATCCAGACCGCACAACGCTTTCGCGGTGCAAAATTGCTGGCGATCGATCTCAGCCTTTCCAGCATCAGTTACGCCCAGCGGAAATCGCAGGAACTGGGCCTGACCAATATCGAGTACGCCCAGGCGGACATCATAAAGCTGGGTTCGCTCGGGCGCAGTTTCGACCTTATCGAGTCGGCCGGCGTGCTGCATCACCTTGCAGACCCCTATGCAGGATGGCGGGTGCTGTTGTCATTGTTGCGCCCCGGCGGGGTGATGAAAATCGCCCTGTACAGCGAGGCGGCGCGGCAGGGTATCGTTCGGGCGCGCGCCTTTATCGCGGAACACGGCTACGGCTCGACGGCCGGTGATATCCGCCAGTGCCGCCAGCAACTGCTGGACTCATACGACGAAGCCACGCTGGAATCGGTATTCACCACAACGGATTTTTACAGTACCAGCGCGTGCCGCGATCTGCTGTTCCACGTTCAGGAACACCGCATGACGATCGCGGGCATAGCGGCTTTTCTGCGGGAAGACAAATTGCAGTTCCTCGGGTTTGAAAACGAGCCCGGCCTTGTATACGCCTACCGGCGGCGGTTCCCTGAAGACCATGCGGCGACCAGCCTGGCCAACTGGCAAATTTATGAGAACGAGAACCCCGGCGCATTCATCGGCATGTACCAGTTCTGGATCCAGAAACCGGATTGATTTCCCCGTATCGCCAGTCTGCGTTTGAGACTGGCCAGGCGCCTCGTTTCCGGCGCGGAAGCGTTCAATGCGTATCCAGCAGTATCCCCCACTGCGTCTTGTAATTGAGGCTGTCGTTCCTGCCGCCCTGCGTGTAGGTGTCATTCCCGCCGCCGGTGTCGAACAGCAAGCCGAAGCTGCCGAGGTCGCGCGCGGGCTCGAAGTTGCCGCGCCCCTGACCCAGGCTCTTCAGATAGTACTCGTCATCGCCGCCATTGTCGGACAGCACGCCGATGCCGTTGTTGTTCCCCGCCCCCTGCGCGATGGTGCCGGCGATATAGCGGTCGTTGCCGCCGTTGTCGAGCAGGAAACCGATGCCGTAGTCATGGCCGCATCCCTGCGCGACGCCGAAATCCGCGAGGTAGTTGTCGTCGCCCTCGCCGTCGAGCAGCACGCCGGCGGACATGTGTATCCCCGCACCCTGCGAATAGCGCCCCGAGATATAACGGTCGTGTCCCTTGCGGTCGTCGAGGATGCCGAGCGCGAACCAGTAGCTGGAACCCTGCGCGAAATAGTCGGCGACATAGGTGTCGTTGCCTTCCGCCTCGGCGATCACGCCGATGCCGCCCGAGGCCTCGATGAATTCCGACGGGCGCATGCCGTAGCCGTAGCCCTGTGACATCGACTGGTAGGATTTTTCCGGCGCGCGGAAATCCTCATACAGGCCGCCGGCAGAATAATCGTCGTTGCCCGCGACTTCGACGATGGCGCCGAAGCCCTTGATGTATCCGGCACCCTGCACGAAATAGTTGCCGGAGTAACGGTCGTTGCCGCCGCCCTCCGCGAGCATACCCACGCCGAAATTGGCCGCGCCCTGGGACATGCTGACGGCGGTGTATTGGTCGCTGCCCGCCAGATCGGCCAGCATTCCGACGCCGAGTATCCCGGCGCCCTGGGCATGATGCTTCGCGGTGTAGCGGTCATCGCCTGCAAGGTCGATCAGAAACCCTCCTCCCAGCAAGCCGGCGCCCTGCGCGAAGTCATCGCTTGTGGAATAGGTGTCGTCGCCGGACAGGTCGATGACGACGGAGAAAGGATAGTTCCGCGTGCTGCCCCCGGCATGGTTGAGATAGCTGTCGTTGCCGCCGAAGTCCAGGATCAGCGCGGCATCTTCCGTGTAGGTGTTGCGCTGGCCGCCGCCTATCAGCACGCGCCCCGCGGGTGTGTCGATCACCGTCAGGTTGTTTTCCCTGTGCACGATCCAGCCTTTGGGATAACGCGCCAGCTTCGCGGCGCTTTTGTCCAGCGACATCAGCGCATCGATATCCAGCGCTTGTGCCACTTCAACAGAGGCGTTCAGCAGGCGCGGGAGGTCCAGCCTCATCACGAGCTGGAATATCCTGAGCAGGCGCGCTTCGCCTGCCTGTTCCTCCGCTTCGGTTTGTTCGCGGTTATCCGGTTCCGGGTTACCCCCGAGAAGTTCGGGCACGTTTGCATACAGAAACTCCAGCTCTTCCGCATCCAGCACCGACAGGACTGCGGCACGCTCGGCATTCGCATGCCGGATAGCCGTGACCAGACGCCCGATATATCCGGCAAGATCGGCGGGCGGTTTGCCGGCCTGCACCGCAGGAAGTGCGGTCATGTCCAGCTCATCCATCGCCGTGCGCAGCAGCGCGGCAAGATCGTGCCGCGTCCTGCCGTAACTCCCGTGCAACCTGTCCGTCAATTTGCGCGACACCATCGGCAAATCGAGCGGGTTGTACATGATGTAATTCACTTCCTGCAACCGGAACGGGTTGTAACCTTCATTGCGGATCAGCGGGCTGTCCACCCTGTCGGTCTCGTTGCGTAACTCTCCGGCGAGCCTCGCAAACTCGCCGGCCAACCCTTCTTTTTCCAGCAGCTCGTTCAGCAATGGCTTGCCGTTCCCTTGCACTTGCTGCTCCAGATCGGCATGCGGCTTGAGCACCGGGTCGGCCCGGGGATAGGCTTTGAGCGTCGCTTCCAGTTCCAGCGGGGTGTTGCCGCGCAAAATTTGCAGCTTCAGTTTTTCGCCGGGTCGTTTGCCGGAAATCGCCATGCGGAAAGCGGGCAGCGTCTGGTCGCCCCTGTTCTCGACGGGTGCGCCGTCGAGTGCGACGATCAGGTCGCCCGCGCGCAAGCCCGCAGTCTCAGCAGGCGACCCCGGCATGACCTTGGCCGCTTCGACAGCCTGCTGCGGTGCCGCGCCGGGTTCCTTGGCCTGTAGCGCGACCGGATTCATCGCGATGCCCAGCCAGCCTTTTTCTTCTCCCGCGCCTGGCGGCATATCCCCCGCCCTGGACTCCGGCGCGACCGCGAACAGCTGCGCAAGACGGGCGATGTCGGCATTAACCTCGCCACCGTAGGCCTTCATGTCCTTGCCCTGATATGCGTAGACCCGTTCAATCTCCTTCGGTCGGCCGGCGTCATCCGCCACTGCGGGAGTGGCCAGGCTGGCTGCGATCAGCGCGGTCATCATCCTGCCGGGGATATTAAAATGCATACGGTTCACTATCATTCTTCCTGTCTCGCACGGTCCTGAATGGGTACAGTATAAGCCGCCCATCGATCCGGCTGCCATTACTGGCGCGACGACATTTGCCGTTTCGATAGAGGGTGTCTTCGCCGCGTTCGGGCAGCGGCGGGGCACGATACTGTTAAAATGCCGCGCACATGTTTTATCCATAACGTCACCCATGAAACCAGGCAGAAACGACCCGTGCAGTTGCGGTAGCGGCAAGAAATACAAGCATTGTTGCGAAGGCAAGGACACGGCGCGCCACGCCGCGCCCGAGCCGTCCGAGGCCAGTCAGTTGCTGGCGCTGCTCAATGCCGGACGATTCCCCGAGGTGGAAAGCCGCGCCCGCGCGCTGCTCGCGCAGTATCCGGATTTCGCGACCGGCTGGAAACTGCTGGGCGCCGCGCTGCACATGCAGGGCAAGGACAGCCTGCCCACGCTGCAAAAGGCCGCCGAACTTTTTCCCGGCGACGCGGAAGCGCACAACCATCTCGGCAACGCGCTGAAGGACAGGGGGCAGTACCGGGATGCGGCCGCCAGCTACCGCCGCTCGCTGGAGATCAAGCCGAATTCGCCGGGCGCACTGTACAACCTGGGCATGGCACTGCGCGAGATCGGCCAGGTGCACGAGGCCATCGCCTGCTGCCGGCGCGCGCTCAAGCTCAAACCGGACTTCGCCGATGCGCACAACAATCTCGGCAATTTCCTCAAGGATGCCGGGCTGCTCGATGAGGCGGTGGAAAGTTACCGGCGCGCGCTGAAGCTCGATCCGGACAATGTCATCGCGCGCAGCAATCTGCTGTTCGTGCTGAATTACTCGGCGAAATATTCACCCGAAACCTGCCTGGAGGAAGCCCGCCAATATGGCCGCGTGGCGGCCAGGCTTGCCAAAGGGCGCTTCACCGCCTGGCGATGCGCTGCCGCACCGCAACGGCTGCGCGTGGGCATCGTCTCCGGCGACCTGTACGGCCATCCGGTGGGACATTTTCTGGAAAGCACGCTGGCGCAGATCGACCAGTCCCGTGTCGAACTGGTCGCCTACGCGACCAGCCAGAAGGCAGACGAGCTCACCGCGCGCATCCGTCCGCATTTCGCCGCCTGGCGGACTTTGCACAACCAGAGCGACGAAGGCGCCGCGCGACTGATCCATGCCGACGGGGTGCATGTGCTGCTGGACATTGCGGGGCACACCGCACACAACCGCCTGCCGGTGTTCGCCTGGAAACCCGCGCCCGTCCAGGCGACGTGGCTGGGCTATTTCGCCACCACGGGCGTGACCGGGATGGACTACCTGTTGGCGGATGAAGTTGGCGTCCCGGAAGCGCTGCGGCAGCACTTCACAGAATCCATCTGGTATCTGCCCGACACCCGCCTGTGTTTTTCTGCGCCCGATATCGGCCTTGCTGTTGCGCCATTGCCCGCACAGACTAACCAGCAGTTCACATTCGGCTGCTTCCAGAACCTGGCCAAGGTGAGCGACGGGGTGCTGGCTGTATGGGGAAAAATATTCGCCCTGCTGCCCGAAGCCAGACTGCGCATGCAATGCAATCAGTTGGCAGACCCCGCGGTAGTCGAACAAACACTGCAACGCCTGCAGCAGCATGGTATCGACCACGCCCGGGTGACCCTGCATGGCGCGCTTCGCCGCGAAGACTATCTGGCCGCTCATTCGGAAGTGGATCTCATCCTGGACACCTTCCCTTATCCCGGCGGCACAACCACCTGTGAAGCGCTATGGATGGGCGTGCCCACCTTGACGCTGGCGGGTGACAGCCTGCTGGCCAGGCAGGGTGCCAGTCTGCTCGCGGCTGCCGGGCTGAATGAATGGATAGCTGCAAGCAAGGACGAGTACATCGCCAAAGCGATTGCATTCGCGCATGATCGGCACAAGCTGGCCATGCTGCGGGCCGGGCTGCGCGAACAGGCAGGGAGGTCGCCGCTGTTCGACGCGCCGCGTTTTGCGCGAAATCTGGAAGATGCGCTGTGGGGGATGTGGCAGGCGCGCAGGGATGCGCCGGCATGAAGCCCGGCAGGAACGACCCGTGCAGCTGCGGGAGCGGCAAGAAATTCAAGCATTGCTGCGAAGGCAAAGCCGTGACGACCGGGCCGGCGCCCGCCGATTTCAGCCCGCTGGTCGCGCTGTACAACACCCGGCGCTACGCCGAGCTGGAGAGCCGGGCGCGCGCATTGGCCGCGCGATATCCGGGCTCGGGCTTCGCATGGAAGCTGCTGGGCGCAGCCTTGCAGATGCAGGGCAAGGATGCGCTGGCCGCGTTCCAGAAAACCGCCGCGCTGATGCCCGGCGATGCCGAGGCGCATTTCAATCTCGGGGTGGTGCAGAAGGGTCGCGGGCTGCTCAATGAGGCGGCGGCCAGCTACCGCCGCGCGTTGCAGCTCAACCCTAATTACGCCGAAGCCCATGGCAATCTCGGCAATGTCCTGAAAGACCTAGGGCAATTTGACGAGGCGGCGGCAAGTTACCTGCGTGCCTTGAAAATCAGGCCCGATTCCGCCGATACGCACAACAACCTGGGCACGGCCCTGAAAGACCTCGGGCGATACGACGATGCGCTGGCCAGCTACCGCCGCGCGATCGCGATCGATCCGAATTTTGCCGATGCCTGTTACAACCTGGGCAATGTCCTCAAGGATATCGGGCAACTTGAAGAGGCCTCGGACTACTACCGCAAGGCGGTCACCATCCGGCCCGATCTATATGACGCGCATATCAATCTGGGCAACGTCCTCAAGGGACTTGGCCGGTTCGATCCTGCGGTAGCCTGTTATCGCAGGGCGCTGGAGATCAATCCCGACTCGGCTGAAGCGCACAATAATCTGGGGTCCGTCCTGAAGGAGCTCAATCAACTCGATGCCGCGATGGCCTGTTATCGCAGGGCGCTGGAGATCAAACCCGATTTTCCCGAAGCGCACGGCAATATCGGCTCTGTGCTGACAGACCTTGGCGATATCGATGGCGCGATCGAAAGTTACCGCCGCGCGCTGGCACTCAAGCCGGGTTATTTCGATGCACAAAGCAGCCTGCTGTTCATCCTAAACTATACCGCCCGCCTCACCCCGGAGTTCCGCCTGGATGAGGCCCGCCGCTATGGCCGGATGGCAGACAGCCGGGTCACGGCACGGTATTCGAACTGGCGCTGCGCAACGCGCCCGGAGCGACTCCGAATCGGCATGGTGTCTGGCGATCTGCGCAATCACCCGGTGGGCTATTTTCTGGAGAGCCTGCTGGCGCAGCTCGATCCCGCGCGCGTGGAATTGATCGCGTACCCCACCAGACCGGCGAGCGACGCGCTCACCGCCCGCATCAAGCCCTGCTTCGCCGCATGGAAACCGTTGACGGGAAAAAGCGATGCGGAGGCCGCGCGCCTGATCCACGCCGACGGCGTGCATGTCCTGCTGGATCTTTCCGGACACACCGCGCTTAACCGCCTGCCGGTATTCGCCTGGAAACCCGCGCCGGTGCAGGCCGCATGGCTGGGCTATTTCGCCACGACCGGGGTGGCCGGAATGGATTACCTGATCGCGGACCGGGTCGGCGTGCCCGATGACCAGCGCGCATACTTTACCGAGACCCTGTGGTATCTGCCCGATACGCGGCTGTGTTTCAGCCCGCCCGAGATCGACCTGCCGGTTGCGCCGCTGCCCGCGATCTCGAACGGGCATGTCACATTCGGCTGCTTCCAGAACTTGGCCAAAGTAGAAGACGAAGTATTGGCGATATGGGCGAATATCCTGACCGCTATGCCCGGTTCGCGGCTGCGCTGGCAATGCAAGCAACTGGGTGACCCGGCGGTGGCCGGACAGATGTTGCAACGCCTGCGGCATCTGGGCATTGATCCCGCGCGGGTGACGCTGCTCGGCGGCGTTCCCCGCGCGGCCTATCTGGCCGCCCACGCCGAGGTGGACTTGATGCTGGATACGTTCCCCTACCCCGGCGGTACAACCACCTGTGAAGCGCTGTGGATGGGCGTGCCGACTTTAACGCTGGCGGGCGATACGCTGCTGTCCCGGCAGGGCGCAAGCCTGCTGACGGCAGCCGGGCTGGAGGACTGGATCGCCACGAGCGGCGCAGACTATGTCGCCAGAGCGCTCGCTTTGGCCGGAGACTTGCCCCGGCTGTCCGCGCTGAGAGCCGGGTTACGGGCACAGGTGAGGACATCGCCGCTGTTCGACGAACGCCGTTTTGCGCACAATCTGGAAGATGCGTTATGGGGAATGTGGCGGGCGCGAACCGAAGCAGCGGGTTGACGCCAGGCTCACTGCCCCGTCTCGCGACCGCGCCGCGTCAGGCGTGAACGCAGCCAAGCCGTGACTGCCGTCGTGCTGTGCATCGCGGGACTTTCGATCCACCGGAACGTGGCGTAGCTTGCGCACAACAGCACCGGGGTGAGCGCTGTGATCAGCAGCCAATGCGTGAGCGGAGACGCCCGATGGATGTCGGTTGCATTCAGCAGGAGCGTAAACGCGGTAAAGAGCGTGATACCGTGCAGCAGGTAGATGCTGTATGCCATCTCACCCAGCGTGCGCGAGACTGGGCTGACCAATATCCCGAACAGGCTGTTTCCGCATGCAATGAGCACGAAGGCCGCCGACAGCAGCAAAAGGGGGGCATATCCGAACGCGGACGGATACACTTTGACCGCCGTCGCAATGCACCCGAGCAGGATCACTGTCGCTATCCTGCCGGTCGCGAATCGGCGGAACCCTTCGATGCGCACCAGCAGGGATGCCGCCATTCCGCCCAGGAACGCGACCAATATCAGCGGGTGTATGCGCGGGCTCAACATCACCAGCGCCGCGACGCTGGCAACGCTGAACACGATGTAAGCCAGCGGGGGCGTCACTCTGACCGCAAGCGCCAGTATCGGGAGCGCGCAGTAGAACAGCCACTCGTAAGGCAGCGACCAGGTCACGCCGGCGACGATGATGAAGGTGTGTTCGATGCCGTTCAGGTCGGGTGCGCCGGGTATCGTAAAGGCCAGCCAGCTTGCGGCGCTCTTCAGCAAACCAGGGACGGCTTCGTAGACCTCGCCGCGGGAGAGGATGGCCACCGCGATGAAGAGCAGCAGCATGACGAACAGGTAGAGCGGCACGAGTCGCAGCAGCCTGGAAATGAACAGCTTGCCCCAGTCTATGCTTCTGGTCCTGCCGTCTATGAGTTTCGAGAAGAACAGGAAACCCGTGATCATGAAAAAGAGCGCGACGCTGCCCTGGCCGAAATGGTTGTACAGGTTGGAAGGCGGCGCCTGCCACTGCCCGGTGCGCAAAAAGAAATACCAGATGCAGGAATGGTGCAGAAACACGAAAAATGCGAGGTAGCCGCGCAGGCCGTCAATCGAAGCGTAGCGACCCAGACCGGGCGGTGACCCGAACTGCTTCACGAGGAAAAAGGCCGTAGCCATGGCCACCAGCATGCAGGCCAGTGCCGGCAGGGGACTCACGGGATCCATAGAGCTGCGCCTGCAAAAGTATCGGAAAGGGTGCGCATCATGCCGTGAACCCGGCCGGATGGCAACGCCGGCATGGGCCGACACATCACTGCACACGGCCGCACCATCACGTCCTGATCCCCGCCAGCATTTTTTCCAGCCTTTTCACCGAGACGATCACCGGTGTCTTCAGCTCCTGCGCGAACAGCGATACGCGCAGCTCCTGCAACAGCCAGGCGAATTCGTCGACGCGCGGATCGGATTTGCCCTGCTGCGCCTGGCGCAGCTTTTGCCACGCCTGGGTCAGCGGCTGCATCTGCGCCATGCACTGCGCGTCGCGGGCCGGATTGCCGCGCAGTTTCTCGATGCGCTGGTTGATCGCCTTCAGGTAGCGCGGCACATGCTGCAACCGCTCATATGGCGTGTCGCGAATAAACTTCCCGTGCAACAGCCATTCGAGCTGGGCACGCACGTCCTGATTAGCCTGGTTGTGCGCCTTGAGTTGCGGCAGATTCTTTTGCACGGCCTGATATTCAGCCAGCACGTTGCCGACCAGCCGCGCGAGTTCCTGTGCGATCAGCAGCAGGCGGTTCTTCGCTTCCTTGCCGCGCGTGATGAATTCCGCTTCGCTGGCAGGCAGAGGGTCGCTCAGGCAGCAGCGCTCGAAGGTCATCGCCAGTATCTGTTGTTGCAATTCCTGCTGGGTACCAAAGGGCATGAACAACATGCCGAGCCGCTGCGCGTCCGGCAGATTCTTTTCCAGGTATTTGACCTGCTCTTTCAGCAGCAGCATGAACAAACGACGCAAGCCGCCGCGATGCGCGGCCTGCGCGGCATCGCGGGTATCGAAGGCGCGCAGCAGCACCGCATCTCCGTCATCGACCAGCGCGTTGTACAACGTCACGTTCTGTCCGGCGCGTTTGACTTCGCGTGTCTCGCTGAAGCCGCCGAAACTCCACGAGGTGTAGCGTTGATCTGAAACGGATACGCTTTTCTCTTCCCGCGCATCTTTCGCCCCGGGGATCGTCATCTGCGCGGCGCGCGGCGCCAACTCGCCGTGCAATTGCGCGAAGTTGCGCGACATGCCGAGCTGCCTGCCATGCTCATCCACGACGCGAAAATTCATCAGCAGGTGCGGCGGCAGTTGTTCGAGGCGGAACGCATCCAGCGGCACGTCGAGCTGCTTCTGCTCGCGGATGTAACGCGCCAGCGCTTGCAAAAGCGGCGTATTCGCTGCCGACACCTCCTTGCAGAACGCCGCGGCGAATTCCGGCACGGGCACCAGATGGCGGCGCAATTTCTGCGGCAGGGTCTTGATCAGCTGCGCGACCTTCTCCGCCAGGATGCCGGGTATCAGCCACTCGCAGCGCGGCGCGCTGACCTGGTTGATCAGCGCCAGCGGCACGGTCAGCGTGATGCCGTCGTCGTTCCTGCCCGGCGAAAAGTTGTAACTCAAGGCGAAACTGATGTTGTCGATCTTCAACTGCGGCGGGAACTGGTCGGTGGTGATGCCCGCCGCCTCGTGGCGCATCAGGTCGTCTTTTTTCAGGTACAGCAGTTTCGCATCATTGCGCTCGGCTTCCTTGCGCCAATGTTCGAACGATGCGCCGTTGTTGATGTCATGTCCGGAAAATTGACGTGGAATGCGGCTGTCATAGAACGCGAAGATCAGCTCGTCGTCCACCAGCACATCGGGGCGACGCGACTTGTGTTCCAGCGCTTCGATGTCGGCGATCAGTTTCTGGTTGTGCGCGAAGAACGGCGCGCGCGTCTCGAACTCGCCGCCGACTAGCGCTTGGCGGATGAACACCTCGCGCGACTCGGCCGCATTCATCGGGCCATAGTGCACGCGCTTCTTGGCGTTTAGCAACAGGCCGTGCAGCGTGCTGCGCTCGTAGGCCACCACCTGCGCGGCCTTCTTTTCCCAGTGCGGATCGTAATAATGGCGCTTGATCAGATGCGCGCCTGTTTCCTCCAGCCACTCCGGTTCGATGCGCGCCAGGCAGCGCGCAAACAAGCGATGTGTCTCAACCAGCTCACCCGCCATCACCCACTTCGTGCCTTTTTTCGCCAGCACCGAATTCGACGCGATGACGAACTTGATGCCGCGCGCCCCCAGATACTCGTTGCTGCCCAGACTCTTCATGCCGATGTTGCCGAGCAGGCCGCACAGCAGGGCTTTGTGGATCTGCTCGTAGGTGGCGGGTTGCTCGTTGCCGCGCATCCCCATCTCGGCGACCTGCCCGTGCAACTGCTGGTACAGTTCGCGCCATTCGCGCAGTCGCAGCGGCGACAGAAAATTCTTGCGGCAGTCTTCCGCGAGCAGACGGTTGGATTGTTTGCCCGCGACCGCTTGCTCGAACCACGCCCATATCTTCAGGTAAGCGAGAAAATCGGAGCGCTCGTCGGCAAAACGCTTGTGCGCCGCGTCCGCCGCCTCCTGCCTGTCCAGCGGTCGATCGCGCGGGTCCTGCACCGACAGCGCGCTGGCGATGATCAATATTTCCGTCAGGCAGTGGTATTGTCGTCCGGCCAGCAGCAGGCGCGCGATCTTCGGGTCGAGCGGCAGTTTGGCGAGCTCGTGGCCGAGCGGGGTCAATTTGCGCGCATCGTCTATCGCGTTTAATTCCGCAAGCAACTGGTAGCCGTCCGCGATCATCCTGGGTGTGGGCGGTTCGATGAAGGGAAACTCGCTTATTTCTCCCAGCTCCAGCGCGCTCATGCGCAGGATCACGGTCGCCAGCGAGACGCGAAAGATTTCCGGGTCGGTGAATTCGGGGCGCTGCAGGAAATCCGCCTCGTCGTACAGGCGGATGCACACGCCGCTCATCACGCGACCGCAACGCCCGGCGCGCTGGTTGGCCGCTGCGCGCGAGATCTTCTCGATGTGCAGCTGCTCGACCTTTTGGCGGATGCTGTAGCGGTTCACCCTCGCCAGGCCGCAGTCGATCACGTAGCCGATGTTGGGCACGGTCAGCGAGGTTTCCGCGACGTTGGTCGCCAGCACCACGCGCCGCTGCCCGCCGGTCTTGAACACGCGGTCCTGCTCCGCCGCCGAGAGCCGCGAGTACAGCGGCAACACGTCGAAGGTCTTGCGGTGCGCGCCGGGCGGATTGTGCTTGCGCAATGCTTCAGCGGTGTCGCGTATCTCGCGTTCGCCGGGCAGGAACACCAGCACGTCGCCTTTGAGCTCTCCGGCTGCCAGCTCGTCCAGCGCCGCGCTCACCGCCTGAGGTACGTCCTGCGCTTCTCCCTCTTCGCTGATTTCCAGTGGCCGATAGCGCGTCTCCACCGGATAACTCCGCCCGGACACCTCGATCACCTGCGCGCCGAAATGCTTTGCAAAGCGGTCCGCGTCCAGCGTCGCCGAGGTGATGATGAGTTTGAGGTCGGGACGGCGCGGCAACAGTTGCTTGAGATAGCCGAGCAGAAAATCGATATTCAGCGAGCGTTCGTGCGCCTCGTCGATGATCAGCGTGTCGTAATTCCTGAGCAGCGGATCGCTGTGTATCTCGGCAAGCAGGATGCCGTCGGTCATCAGTTTGATGCTGGTGTCCGGCGACACCTTGTCGTGAAAACGCACCTTGAAGCCGACCGCACCGCCCAATTCGGTCTTCAGTTCGAACGCGATGCGCGATGCCACGGTGCGTGCCGCGACGCGGCGCGGCTGGGTGTGGCCGATCACGCCTGTCACGCCGCGCCCCAGCGTCAGGCAGATCTTCGGCAACTGCGTGGTCTTGCCCGAACCGGTCTCGCCGCACACGATGACCACCTGGTTTTCGGTTATCGCGCGCGCCAAATCGGTGCGCCTAGCCACCACCGGCAGGTCGGCGGGGAATTCAATCTCGGGCAGGGATTCCAGTCTGGCCTTGCGCCGCAAGGCGCCCGGCGACAATGCGTGCTGGCTCAAACTTTCAATACGACGCCGGAACGGCGCGCAGAATGGGTGTTAAACGCTGCAAAACACATCGCGCATCATTCCTACCAGTTTAAGGGTACGCAAATCGCCGATGCGGTAAAAGACACGGTTCGCATCCTTGCGTGTCGCCAGCACCCCCTTGTCGCGCAATATCGCCAGATGCTGTGAAATATTGCTCTGCGAAGTTCCCACCAGTTCCACGATATCCTGCACGCTGACTTCCTGGTCGCCCAGCACGCACAAGATCTTCAATCGCAACGGATGCGCGATGGCCTTGATGGCCAGCGCCGCCTGCAAAATATCCTCTTCCTTGTCTATCAGCCTGTTTGGCATAATTTCGCTCTCTCGTTATCTGCCGTATCTCGCGCCAACAGGAGCGAATTCGGCTAAAATGCGGTTACGCAATATTACCTTCTGTTTATATTCTACATCAATGAACGTCACCCCTGTTTTACTGCTCATTCTGGACGGTTTCGGCTACCGCGAAGAGACCGATTACAATGCTGTGCTGGCGGCCCGCAAACCCAACTGGGACCGACTCTGGCACGATTATTCACACACGCTGATCAACGCATCCGAAAAATTCGTCGGCTTGCCTTCCCATCAAATGGGCAACTCCGAAGTCGGCCACTTGAATATCGGCGCGGGCCGCGTGGTATATCAGGAACTCAGCCGAGTGGATGTGGCTATCGAGGACGGCAGTTTCTACACCAATCCCGCGCTGAGTGGAGCAATCGCACAGGCCAAATCGAACAACAGCGCGCTGCACATCATGGGCCTGCTTTCACCGGGCGGCGTGCATAGCCACGAGGATCATATCTTCGCGATGCTGGGCATGGCCGCGCGCAGCGGACTGAAAAAAGTTTATCTCCACGCTTTTCTGGACGGCCGCGATACCCCGCCCAGGAGCGCGGCGCAATCGCTGCAGCTGTTGCAGCAGAAATGCGACCAATTGGGTGTGGGGCAAATCGCCAGCATCATCGGGCGCTTTTACGTGATGGACCGCGATAACCGCTGGGAACGCGTGCAGCCCGCCTATGAATTGCTCACCCAGGGACGCGCGGATTTCACCGCGAAAAATGCGCTGCACGGCCTGGAGCAGGCCTACCAGCGCGGCGAATCGGACGAGTTCGTCAAACCCACCGCCATCACTTCCGGCGGCGCATCGCCTTCCATGCAGGATGGCGATGCGGTGGTGTTCATGAACTTCCGTGCCGACCGTGCCCGCGAGATCACCCGCGCTTTGACAGACGCCGGATTCACCGGTTTCACTCGTTCATTTTTTCCGAAGATTGCCAGCTTTGTCACATTGAGCAGCTATGGCGAGGATTTCCATTTGCCTTGCGCCTACACACCCGAAGCCATACACAATGGTTTCGGCGAATACATTTCCAGCCTGGGATTGAAGCAACTACGCATCGCCGAAACCGAAAAATACGCGCACGTCACCTATTTTTTCAGCGGCGGGAAGGAGCATCCCTACCCTGGCGAAGACCGGATCCTGATACCCTCGCCCAAAGTTGCGACCTATGACCTCAAGCCCGAAATGAGCGCATTCGAAGTGACCGACAAACTCGAGGAAGCCATACTGAGCGGGCAGTATCACGCCATCATCTGCAATTACGCCAATGGCGACATGGTGGGGCACAGCGGCAATATGGATGCCGCCGTCAAAGCTGTCGAGGCGCTGGATGTCTGCATCGGCCGTGTTGTCAGGGCAATGCAGTCCGTCGGCGGCGAAGTCATCATCACCGCCGATCACGGCAACGCCGAGCAAATGATAGACCACACCACCCATCAGGCCCATACCGCGCATACGCTGAATCCGGTTCCCTTCCTGTATATCGGCCGCAAGGCGACACTGGCGGATAACGGGGCGTTGCGCGATATCGCCCCCAGCCTGCTCACACTGATGGGCTTGCCGCAGCCGGCAGAAATGACCGGGCGCAGTTTGATCCAGCTCAGGTGACCCGGCTCGCGCACCTGTTTGCAGCGGCTCTGTGCAGCCTGCTGTTGATCGGGACGGCGCAAGCCGATCAACAGCAGGAACTGGAAAATTTGCGCAAAAAGATTTCCGCGGTACAGCGCGAAATCAACAAAACCAGCGAATCGAAGTCGGAGGCCGCTGATGATTTGCGCGAATCTGAGCGTGCGATCAGCGATATCAACCGCAGACTTGCCGAACTCGCCGCACAGCGGCAGGCAACCGATCTGAAACTCAACGGATTGCAAGCACAGGAACGCGGCCTGCTCGGCAATCTTGCGCAGCAACAGGGCCTGCTTAACCGGCTGCTGTATCAGCAATATCTCGGCGGCAAGCAGGAACATCTCAAATTGTTGCTAAGCGGACGGAACCCCAATCAGACCGCCCGTGATTTGCAGTATTACCGGTACATTGCCCGAGACCGTGCGAGCTGGCTCACTCTCCTGCGCAACAACCTTGCCAGGCTGGACGAGGTGAGCAAGCGCATGCGGGAGCAACGTGCAGAGCTGGCATCACTGCAAGCCCGGCAATCGGCCCAGCGCCACCTGCTGGAAAAACAGCAACGCGCACGGCAGCAGACGCTGGGCAAAATCTCGCGGCAATTGCGCCAGCAACGCCGCGAGATCAAACATCTGCAACGCGACGAAAATCGCCTCTCTCAACTGGTACAAAAGATCGCCGCGATGCTTGCACAGCGAAGGTCCAACTCCATTTTCCGTAATGACAATTTGCCGGACGACCGCTTTGACGGAAGCCCCTTCCCGCAACTCAAGGGGAAGCTGGTCTTGCCCGTTAAGGGAGGGGTCACCAATCGCTTCAATACCCCGCGACCTGATAGCACGGTATTGTGGAAAGGCTTGTTCCTCAGAACTTCCAGCGGCCAGGCGGTCAAAGCCATCGCTGCAGGTCGGGTCGTATTTGCCGATTGGCTTCGCGGTTTCGGCAACCTGCTCATCATCGATCACGGCAACAACTACATGAGCCTGTACGGCAACAATGAAACGCTTTATAAACAGGTAGGTGATGTGCTGCGCGGAGGGGACACCATTGCCGCAACAGGGAACAGCGGCGGCAACGAAGATTTCGGTTTATACTTTGAACTGCGCCACGAGGGCAAACCGCTCGACCCGATGAAGTGGCTGGCAACAAAATAACATTTGAGGAAATTATGCGTTTTCTGGAAAAAGCAGGTTTGGTCGGTTTGGGTCTGGTTGCAGGTGTTTCGGTCAGCCTGCATTTTGCTGCAAATGCCGAAAAGGAAACCGTTGCCACCCCGCTTCCAGTGGAAGAACTGCGCGCTTTCTCCGAAGTGTTTGGCCGCATCAAAAGCGATTATGTCGAGCCGGTTACCGACAAGAAACTGATCACCGAAGCCATTTCCGGGATGCTGAACGGGCTGGATCCACACTCGACCTATCTGGACGCAGATGCTTTCAAGGAACTGCAAGAGGGAACGCACGGTGAATTTGGCGGGCTCGGCATTGAAGTCGGCATGGAAGATGGCGTAATTAAGGTCATATCTCCGATAGAAGATACGCCCGCTTATCATGCCGGTATCAAGAGCGGCGACCTGATCATCAAGCTGGATGATACGCTGGTCAAAGGACTCTCCCTCAATGATGCGGTCAAAAGGATGCGCGGCAAGCCTGGCAGCAAAATCATACTGACCATCATCCGCAAGGATGAGCCCAAACCGCTGATCATTACCCTGGTGCGCGCGGTCATCAAGGTACAGAGCGTAAAATCCAAACTGCTGGACTCTGGTTATGGGTTTGTACGCATCACTCAATTCCAGGAGCAGACTGCTGAGAACCTCGCAACGGCCCTCGGGAATCTTATCAAACAGAACAATGGCCCGCTAAACGGATTGGTGCTTGATTTGCGCAATGATCCAGGAGGACTCCTGAATGGGGCTGTCGGAGTTTCAGCGGCATTTCTCGCCAAGGATGCGCTGGTGGTTTATACGGAGGGCCGCACCGAAGATGCGAAGATGCGCCTGACCGCCAACCCGGAACATTATCTGCGCGGCAATGGCAAAGCCGATTACTTCAAAAACCTGGATGACTCCATCAAGAGCGTCCCGATGGTCGTGCTGGTGAATGCCGGCTCCGCATCCGCCTCCGAGATTGTCGCCGGCGCACTGCAGGATCATAAACGCGCAGTCATCATGGGCACACAGACCTTCGGTAAGGGTTCGGTGCAGACCATACTTCCGCTTGGCAACAATACTGCGATAAAACTCACCACGGCGCGTTACTACACGCCGGGCGGGCGCTCCATACAAGCCAAGGGCATCGTTCCGGACATTGTAGTTGAGGATCCAGCCACTTCAGGTCATGATGCCGGGCTGTTGCGCTTACGTGAAGCAGACTTGGACAAGCATCTGATCAATGACAAACCTTCGGATGAAAAGCCTACCGATAAGGCCAGGAACACGCTGCCTGCTCCAGGCGCAAAAGAGGATGCAGCACAGGCTACTGCGGCCGAGTTTGGATCCAAGAACGACTACCAGCTCAATCAGGCAATTAACCTGCTCAAGGGAATGCGCATACTGCAGGGCAAATAATTTTCATACGACTGGCGTATATGGCTCACTCATCAGAACTGGACAAACAGCGCAATATTGTATTGAGCCCGCTACCAGACGGCCAGTTCGAGCATGCCCGCCATTTTCTGTCGACACTGGCAGACTGCAAAGTCGAACTCGGGGCAACCCAGAACACGCTGCGCGTCTCTTACAACTTGCTGCACCACACGCTGGAAGAATTGGAGAATCGCCTTGTCGATGCAGGCTTTCTCCTCGATCACAGCATGTTGCACAACATTGAGCGCAACATTATTTACTATTGCGAAGACACCATCCGCCACAATATGGATGTCCCGGTGCACCCCACAAAAAAGAACGAGCGCGAAGTGTTCGTCAAAGCGTACGGGCAGGAACCCCATGGAGACATGGACGACAGCTCTCCGGAATCGAGCGGCTACAAGTAAATAACCACCTGTGATACGCAAGCGCGTTGTCGCAGGCTCAAGAGTTTGCAAATCACCCCCCCAAGCAAAAACCCCCAGGTTTTCACCTGGGGGTTTTTGCTTTGTAAGGAGTCTGACGATGACCTACTTTCGCATGGGTAATCCACACTATCATCGGCGCGGAGTCGTTTC
>JACRED010000004.1 GCA_016218415.1 Nitrosomonadales bacterium | reverse complement strand
TAAGCCTTGGAAAAGGTGCGCGAGATGATCAGGTTGGGTAATTCCTTCAGCCACGCCACCGAATCGTAACGGCATTCCACCGGCAGGTATTCGTTATAGGCTTCGTCCAGCACCACCAGGATATTCGCGGGCAAGGCGCGCAACAACGCGTGCAAGGCATCGCCAGATAAAAATGTCCCGGTCGGGTTATTTGGATTAGCGATAAAAATTATCTTCGCACCATGTGCCACCGCTGCCGCGCGCATCGCTTCCAGATCGTGGCTGAAATCCCTGGCCGCGACGCTGAGGCCGGTCGCGCCTACCGCCTGCGTCGCCAGCGCGTACACGGCAACAGCATGATCGGCATAAACCGCCTTGTCGCCGACGGTCAGAAAAGCGCGCGCCGATAACTCCAGCAAATCATTGGAGCCATTGCCCAATACGATCTGATCGTGCGCCACGCCATAGCGCTTGACCAATGCGTCTTTCAACGCAAAACCATTGCCGTCCGGATACAAGCCGATCTCGCCCAATGCGGCGTGCGCCGCAGCGACCGCTTTAGGGCTCGCGCCCAACGGGTTCTCGTTCGAAGCCAGTTTCACGATGCCGGTTATGCCCAACTCGCGCTCCAGCTCGGAGATCGGTTTGCCGGGCTGGTAAGGGGCAATAGCGCGGATGTAGGCCGGAGCCAGATCAGAATAATTCATACTCATCTCAAAACATTACCGGGAAACCCCTTATTCCGATTCGCATTAAAAACAGGGGTTTGTAGGGTGGGCGCAGCCCACGCGGATGCTTTTGTGGGCTGCGCCCGCCCTACAAAAAATTATTGGTGTTTCTATTGCGAATTGGAATTAGCTCCCAAAAACTTCGTCATTCCGGCCCTTCGACAGGCTCAGGATAAGCTGACCTGTGGTCAGGCCGGAATGACGCCCTAAACAGCGACCGGATATGAACCCAGCGCCTTCACGAACGCGGCGGCCTGTTTCAGTTCAGCCAAAGCGGCAGCAACTTTGGCGTCAGCCTGATGGCCTTCGATGTCCATGTAGAACACATATTCCCAAAGCCCTGAACGCGCCGGACGCGACTCCAGCCTGGTCATGCTGACACCGTGTCTGGCCAATGGCGCCAACAGGCCGTGCACCGCGCCGGGGCGGTTAGGCGCAGCAATGACTAACGAAGTTTTGTCGTTGCCGGACGGCGCGACTTGCTGATTGCCCAACACCAGAAAGCGCGTGGTGTTCCTGGCGTCATCCTCGATGTTTTCAGCGCACACGTTCAGGCCGAAAATTGCTGCGGCCTGGCTGCCTGCGATAGCCGCGCTGTTCGGGTTCTCTGCGGCCAGCCGCGCCGCCTCGGCATTGCTGGCGACGGGGATGCGCGCGGCGTGCGGCAGATGGGTATTCAACCAGCCCTGGCATTGGCCCAACGATTGGGGATGCGAATAGATGGTCTTGACCGCGCTTATTCCACAGTGCTGGCCGAGCAGGCATTGATGGATCGCCAACATCACTTCGCCGCATATTTGCAGCGTGCTTTGCATCAACATATCCAGCGTGCGCCCCACCGCGCCCTCGGTGGAATTTTCGACAGGCACGACACCGTAATGGGCTGCGCCGCTTTCCACAGCATGAAACACATCGTCTATCGTCGCGCACGGCCGCCCTTGTATCGCGCTGCCGAAACGCTTCAGGGCAGCCGCCTCGGTAAATGTTCCCTCCGGGCCGAGATAGGCAACCGTCAACGGCGCTTCCAGCGCGCGGCATTGCGACATCACCTCAGTGAACAACTGCGCCACGGCGGCATTGCTCAATGGCCCGCTATTGTTGCCCTGCAGGCGTTGCAGCACTTGCGCCTCGCGCTCCGGGCGCAACACCGTACCGTCTTCCTTGAGATGGCCGATCTGTTGCGCCAGCGCGGCGCGCCGGTTGGCGAGTTTCAACAGCTCGTCATCCAGCCTGTCGATCTGCTCGCGGAGCTGTTTTAATTTTTCGCTCATGCCGTCTTGGGCAAAGGCAAATCGCGCACCATCAGCACACCCGGAATGGCAGCGATTTGCGCGATCAATGCAGGCGGCAGGGCGGAATCAGCATCTACCAGCGTGTAAGCCATTTCACCGCGCGACTTGTTCATCATGTTGTGGATGTTGATGCCTGCGGCGGCCAGCGTCGTGGATATCTGCCCCAGCATGTTCGGCACGTTGCTGTTGGCGATCGCCAGGCGGAAAGCCGATTCGCGCGGCATCGTGACGTTGGGGAAGTTCACCGTGTTGACCACGTTGCCGTGCTCAAGATAATCGCGCAATTGGTCCACCACCATCACCGCGCAATTGTCCTCGGCTTCCTGCGTGGATGCACCCAGATGCGGCAGCGCGATCACACCGGGATTGTTCTGCGTCTTGTTGGTCGGGAAATCGCACACATAGCTGCGTACATGCTTGCTCTCCAACCCCGCCAGGATAGCGTCTTCGTTGACGATGGCATCGCGCGAGAAATTCAGCAGTACGCAACCTGTTTTCATCGTGGCCACGCGCTTGCCGTCGATCAGGTTGCGCGTCGCGTCCAGCAGCGGCACGTGCAGGCTGACGAAGTCGCTGTGCTTGAGCAGGTCTTCGACACTGTGCGCCTTCTTCACCTGGGAAGGCAGACTCCACGCCGCATCCACGGTGATCTCCGGGTCGAAGCCGATCACGTTCATGCCCAGTCCGATCGCGGCATCGGCAACCAGCCGCCCGATCGCACCCAGCCCGACGATGCCCAGTGTGCGCCCGCGCAATTCGGTGCCCGCATAGTGTTTTTTGCCATCCTCGACCAGCTTGTGCAGCGTCGCGTCGTCGCCCTTCAGGCCCGAGACGAAATGCAGCGCCGGGACGATGTTGCGCGAGGCCAGCAGCATGCCGGTGATGACCAGCTCCTTTACCGCGTTGGCATTCGCACCCGGCGCGTTGAACACCGGCACGCCGCGCTCGCTCATCTTCTTCACCGGCACGTTGTTGGTACCCGCACCGGCGCGCGCGATGGCGATCACCGTCTTGGGGATATGCATCTCCAGCATGTTGTGCGAACGTACCAGGATCGCATCCGGCTCGGCGATCTCGGTACCGGTGACATAGCGCTCGGCGGGGAAACGATTCAGGCCGACCGCAGCGATCTTGTTCAGCGTCAGGACTTGGAACGTCTTGCTTGCGGATTTCCTAGCCATGATGATCAGCCTTTGCTACGGGCAAATTCGTTCATGAAACCGACCAATGCCTGCACACCTTCGAGCGGCATCGCATTGTAGATAGACGCGCGCATGCCGCCCACCGAACGGTGGCCCTTCAGTTGCAGCAAGCCGCGCGCATCCGCCTGCTTCAGGAAGTCACCGTCCAGATTCGCATCCTTCAGCGTGAACGGCACGTTCATCCGCGAACGGTCAGCCTTGTTCACCGGGCACACATAGAAACCGTTGCTGGCGTCGATGGCGTCGTACAGCAGCTTCGCCTTGGCGACGTTGGCTTTTTCCATCGCGGCGATGCCGCCGTTCTGCTTCAGCCACTGGAACACCAGCCCGGCCATGTAGATGCCATAGGTCGGCGGCGTGTTGTACATCGAATCGTTGTCGGCGTGTGTCTTGTAATCCAGCATCGTCGGCAGACGCGGATCGGCATGCCCGACCAGGTCTTCGCGCACAATCACCAGCGTCAAGCCGGCAGGGCCGATGTTCTTCTGCGCACCCGCATAGATCAGGCCGAATTTCGACACATCGATCTGGCGCGACAGGATGTTGGACGACATGTCCGCGACCAGCGGCACCTTGCCGACATTCGGCACCCAGTTGAACTCGACGCCGCCTATGGTCTCGTTCGGCGTGTAGTGCACATAGGCCGCATCCTTGTCCAGCTCCCAGCTCTTGAAGTCAGGCACATAGGTGCAATTCTTGTCGCTGTTGTTCGCCACGACGTTCACATTGCAGAATTTCTTCGCCTCGCCGATGGCCTTCTTCGACCATTCGCCGGTATTCACATAATCGGCGGAAGCCTTGCCGCGCAACAGATTGAACGGGATCATCGAAAATTGCAGATGCGCGCCGCCTTGCAGGAACAGCACCTTGTAGTTGGCCGGGATGTTCAACAGCTCGCGCAGATCGGCCTCGGCCTGGGCGTGTATGCCCATGTATTCCTTGCCGCGATGCGACATCTCCATTACCGACATGCCGCTGCCGTGCCAGTCGATCAACTCGGCCTGCGCCTGCTGCAACACTGCCTTGGGTAATACTGCGGGACCTGCGCTGAAATTGTAGATCGTCATGTTTTATTACTCCCAGTTTTCAAAAAATGATCAGGGGCAAGGGTCAAGGAACAAAATCAGGAACAAGGGCCAAGGTGCAAGGTTCGTGAAAACCCTCTGCTCTGCTTTTCCCTTGCACCTTGTATCTTGATCCTTGCGCCTTTGTTCCTAGCTTTCCTCTTCTTCCGGATCGGCGATGCGGCTCAAACCGACCAGCTTGTCGCCCTTCTCCACGTTCATCAGCGTGACGCCCTGGGCGGTGCGGCCCATCTCGCGGATTTCCTTGACGCGGGTGCGGATCAGCACGCCGCTGGAGCCGATCAGCATGATCTCGTCATCGACGTTCACCAGCGTCGCGGCGACCACCTGGCCGTTGCGCTCGGAAGTCTTGATCGCGATCATGCCCTGCGTGCCCCGCCCGTGGCGGGTGTACTCGACGATAGGGCTGCGTTTGCCGAAACCGTTCTCGGTCGCGGTCAGCACGCTTTGCTCTTCGTTCTCGGCCACCAGCAACGAGATCACCTGCTGCTTGGGCGCAAGCTTCATTCCGCGCACACCGCGCGAAGCACGCCCGGTCGCGCGCACATCGTTCTCGTCGAATCGCACCGCCTTGCCGCCGTTCGAAAACAGCATCACGTCATGCTGGCCGTCGGTCACCGCAACGCCGATCAGGCGGTCGTCATCGTCCAGATTGATCGCGATGATGCCGCGCTTCATCGGACGCGAGAAATCATTCAGCGGCGTCTTCTTCACGGTGCCGTTCGCAGTGGCAAAGAACACGAACTTGTCCTCGACGAATTCGCTGACCGGCAACACCGCGTTGATCTTCTCGCCTTCTTCAAGAGGCAACAGATTCACGATCGGCTTGCCGCGCGAGATGCGGCTGCCCTGCGGCACTTCATAGACCTTCAGCCAGTACACGCGACCGCGGTTGGAGAAGCACAGGATGTAATTGTGGGTGTTGGCGATGAACAGGCTGTCGATGAAATCGTCTTCCTTGGTCGCCGTGGCCTGCTTGCCGCGTCCGCCGCGCTTCTGCGCGCGGTATTCGTCCAGTTTCTGCGCCTTCATGTAACCGCCGTGCGACATCGTGACCACCACGTCTTCCGGCGCGATCAGGTCTTCCATGCTCATGTCATGGGTGTGGGTGATGATCTCGCTGCGGCGCTTGTCGCCGAACTGGGACTTCACCGCCACCAGTTCGTCGCCGATGATCTGCGTCACGCGCTCGGGTCTGGCCAGGATGTCGAGCAGATCGGTGATCTTGTCCATCACCTCGCGGTATTCGCCGACGATCTTGTCCTGCTCCAGGCCGGTCAGGCGCTGCAAGCGCAGTTCCAGTATCGCCTGCGCCTGAGCATCGGAGAGGAAATAGCCGCGCTCGTTGCCCTTGCCGACCAGTCCATACTGGGGCAGCAGACCGTCCGGGCGAGACGCGTCGCTGACGCGGCTCAACATGTCTTCCACCAGCGACGAACGCCAGCTGCGATCCATCAGCCCGCGCTTGGCATCGGCAGGTGTCGGCGCAGCCTTGATCAGCGCGATGATCTCGTCCACATTGGACAGCGCGACCGCCAGACCTTCCAGGATGTGACCGCGTTCGCGCGCCTTGCGCAATTCGAATATCGTGCGGCGCGTAACGACTTCGCGGCGATGGCGCAGGAACGCGTCGATCACTTCCTTGAGGTTGAGCAGCTTGGGCTGGCCGTCGATGATCGCGACCATGTTGATGCCGAAACTGTCCTGCAACTGGGTGTCCTTGTACAGCTTGTTCAGGATCACATCGGCGTTCTCGCCGCGCTTCAGCTCGATCACCGCGCGCATGCCGGACTTGTCCGATTCGTCGCGTATCTCGGAAATACCTTCCAGCTTCTTCTCTCGCACCAGCTCGCCGATCTTGATCAGCAGGTTGGCCTTGTTCACCTGGTAGGGCAGCTCGTCGATGATGATGGCCTGGCGCTCGCCCTTGCCGATATCCTCGAAATGGGTGCGTCCGCGCATGATCACGCGACCGCGACCGGTGCGGTAGCCCTCCTTCACCCCGGCCAGACCGTAGATGAAACCGGCGGTCGGAAAGTCCGGTGCGGGCACATATTCGATCAGCTGGTCGATATCCAGATCGGGATTCTTCAGCAGCGCGAGGCAGGCATCCACCACCTCGCTCAGATTGTGCGGCGGAATGTTAGTCGCCATGCCCACCGCGATACCCGACGAACCGTTCACCAGCAGGTTGGGGAAACGCGACGGGAACACCAGCGGCTCGTGCTCGGAACCGTCGTAGTTCGGCCCGAAGTCCACGGTCTCCTTGTCCAGGTCGGCCAGCAGCTCGTGCGCAATCTTCGCCATGCGGATCTCGGTATAACGCATCGCCGCCGCGTTATCGCCGTCCACCGAACCAAAGTTGCCCTGCCCGTCCACCAGCGGATAACGCAGCGAGAAGTCCTGCGCCATGCGCACGATCGTGTCGTACACAGCGGTGTCGCCGTGCGGATGGTACTTACCGATCACATCGCCGACGATACGCGCCGATTTCTTGTAGGCCTTGTTCCAGTCGTTGGACAGCTCGTGCATCGCGAACAGCACGCGTCTATGCACCGGTTTCAGTCCGTCGCGTACATCCGGCAGCGCGCGTCCGATGATCACGCTCATCGCATAGTCCAGATAGGACTTGCGCATCTCCTCTTCGAGGCTGACGGGGTGTGTTTCTTTGGCGAATTGCTGTTCCATGGATTAACTCTTACCTCGTTAATTGCAGCGTGTGACAAAGCGCGCATTTTAGCACAGCGAAGCTACCCTGAACCACCCGCTTCACAGTCCGCTGCATTTGGCTTAAGCACCGAGTTTTGGTACAGTCACCCGCCCACCACCCAAGTAACCGCCATGACCAACGCCGACCCCATCGAACTCGAAAAATTCGCCCAACTGGCCCACAAATGGTGGGACCCGCACAGCGAATTCAAGCCGCTGCATGAAATCAACCCGTTACGCCTGAACTACATCGACCGCCATGCGGCACTGGCCGGAAAAACCGTGCTGGATGTCGGTTGCGGCGGCGGCATCCTGTCGGAGAGCATGGCCGGACTGGGCGCCAACGTCACCGGCATCGACCTGTCCGACAAACCGCTGCAAGTCGCCAGACTGCACCTGCTGGAAAGCGGCAAGCAGGTCGAATACCGCAAGGTCGCGGTCGAAGCGCTCGCCGCCGAGCGTCCCGAACACTACGATGTAGTCACCTGCATGGAAATGCTCGAACATGTGCCCGACCCGCAAAGCGTGATCACCGCCTGCGCGCAGCTGGTCAAGCCGGGCGGCTGGGTGTTCTTCTCCACGCTCAACCGCAACCCCAAGTCCTACCTGTTTGCCGTGATCGGCGCGGAATACCTGCTCAACCTGCTGCCCAGGGGCACGCACGATTACGCCAAATTCATCAAACCCTCCGAACTGGCACAGTCTTGCCGCAATGCCGGACTGAACCTGGTCGACCTGACCGGCCTGAGCTACAACCCGCTCACCAAGATTTACTCCTTGGGCAAAGATACGGACGTGAACTACATGATCGCCTGCCGCAAGGACTGATGGTGATCAAGGCTGTTCTGTTCGACCTCGACGGCACCTTCGCCGACACCGCGCCCGACCTTGCCGCCGCGCTGAACCACGCACGCGCTTCGCGCAATCTGCCGCCGTTGCCGCTCGAAGCGCTGCGCCCGCAGGCCTCGCACGGCTCGCGCGGCCTGCTCAAGGCCGGCTTCGACATCGAGCCGGAGCATCCCGACTTCGAGGCCTTGCGCGACATCTTCCTCGACTACTACGCAAGAAACATCTGCGTGCATAGCCGATTGTTCGGCGACACGGCCAAACTTATTGATGAACTGGAGCAGCGCAGCATCAAGTGGGGCATCGTCACCAACAAACCGCACCGTTTTACCCTGCCGCTGATGCAAGCCTTGGGCTATGCGGATCGCGCCGCCTGCCTGATCAGCGGGGACACCTGCGCCCATGCCAAACCGCATCCCGAACCTATGCTCAAGGCCTGCGAGATCATCGGCGTCACGCCTGAACAATGCCTGTATCTGGGCGATGACCTGCGCGACATGCAGGCTGCCAACGCCAGCGGCATGTGCGGCATCATCGCCAGTTACGGCTATGTCAGCGACGATATGTCGGTCGAAAACTGGAACGCACACGGCAGCGTCAACCAGCCTACGGAACTTCTCGCTTATCTGACCCTCTGAGTCTCTGTTACAATCAGCACCGTAGCAAATAGCAAAAACACACCGGGGGCGACTTGGCTTCGACGTGGGTTACAAAGCAGCGTAGGGCATACCGAGGACCCGCAACCTCGTAAATCAGCTGGAAAAAACTAGTCGCAAACGACGAAAACTACGCTTTAGCCGCTTAGTCGGCTGAACCTCACACCATGCTGTCTGTGGAGTGGCTCAAAGCCGCAAGGCCGAGATGAGTGAGGTAAATTACACAGAATCGTGCCGGTCAGGGTCACTTTGATCGGAGCTAAAAACAAGGTGACTCGTCCTTTACCAGCCCGCCGGTTGGCGTGTACGGGATCAAATCAAATAACATGGCTAAGTATGTAGAACTGCCTGTAGAGGGCTTGCGGACGGGGGTTCAATTCCCCCCGCCTCCACCAACAAAACAAAAAGCTCACCCCTTACGGGTGGGCTTTTTGTTTTGTTAGCGACGCGTTGGAAATCGAAACCTCGCCTGCTGCCTGACCGCTGTCAGGCGGGCCACTTCGCCAGGTACTTACCCGACGTTGGAACGCATACTGAGGTGCACGCCCAATCCGAGCATCGCTGTGCCCGCCATCTGGACAAGGTGAAAAATTCCATTGTGGTCGAAAGGAAAAATAATCCAGATATAGGCAGAGCTTGCCTGTATGCCAGCAGCAACAAGATTGACCACGATTGCCGCGGCAATCACCCCCGCCCCGTTCAATCGCCGGGCCACCGCCAGATAGAAGTAGATAGCCAGGGCACTCAACATCACGGCCGCCTCGTAGGCAACGAATACTGCGAATGCGCCGCCCGATAATTCGGTGATCCCGTAAAAGGCTGCGCCCACAGCAATAGCCCACGGGGCGAGACGCTGCGCAAAAATCCGCCCCTGCCAGTCATTAGCCGCGCACACCATGAACAGGGCGACAAGAACCCCCAGACTCAGATAAAGGGGCTTCCAGAGTACTGCTCGAGTGAAGTCCGACAACTCGAATCCATGTGCAATGGCACCGAGCAGCGAAGATAGCGTCATCAAGCCAAACACCCAGCACCATAGCGCTTGTCTCCAGCGGTCTTTACCGGAAAGGCGCCACAGCGAGGCTGTGATTACCATGCATTCGATGACAAGCACCGCATCGGTGACACTGGTCGTCATCTCGGTTGGCGAACTGACAAAATTCACTGCTGCCCCCTCGAATCTTTGGATAACAAATTGGGAGAGCAGCCCACCCTCTCCCACCAAAAACCCCCAAGATATAAAAAGTACCTGCGACTAATCCAGTTTCAAAGTAGCGCAATTTAAGGAGCGCTGTTGCGACAATTATTGAGACTGATGTTCAACCGGAAGAAACAACTCAGGATCGACCATCGCACCGTTAAGTATGACGCTCCAGTGCAGGTGCGGGCCGGAGGCGCGCCCCGTATTTCCGGAAAGCCCGATAGGCTGCGCTTTGCCAACCGTCTCGCCGGCTTGCACGTCAATGCGGTCCATATGGCAGTACATGGTGATCAGCCCGTTGCCATGGTCGAGAAATATCGTCTTGCCGTTGAAGAAATAATCATCGACCGCCAGCACCTCACCCTGCGCGCTCGCCATGACCGGCGTACCGCGATCAACTGCCACATCCAGGCCGACATGCGGATTGCGCGGCTCCCCGTTAAAGATACGCCGCGATCCGAAACGCCCGGACAACACCCCCTCAGCGGGAATAATAAAAGCCAGGTCGGTATCCTGCGCAGCGCGCCAGTGAAGCTTCAACTCCTTGATGACGGCAATCTCGCGGGCGGCGCGCTCCTCATTCTCGGGCGACAGTTGCACCTTGCCTTGATCTTTGATCGTGACGTGCTGCTCGGGGTAATCCTTGGCGCTGACCTCGAAGCTCAGCGTTTTTGTCACCTCACCCATCTTACGCGCAACTGATGGGTGCCAAGCGTCGTATTCAGCGCCAGCCCAACCACCGCGTACCATTGATTTTGATCGGATGTCACGAGTACAGGCTGGTCTCCCAGCCATGTTTGCGGCATCTCGGCATCGGTAGTGACGTTTCCGAGCGGAACAATCGCAACGCCGCCGGGCACATTGGAAGATTGCGGAAGACTTGCGTGGGCAAGCATGGGTAAAGCTAAAACGAACAGGCAGAGTCGGAACGTGAAGGTAAAAAGGGTATGCATGGGTTGGAGCGGCAGTTACTGCGAAAAAGATTGGCTGATGACATGCATCATCTATCGTCTGGATTTCAATTGCAACAGAAAATAAAGGCAAAACCGACGGCGACAGGCCGACGAGTTTGACTTACCTGCGGATCAATCGATTTTGACTCTATTGATTTTGCTATCCATTGTTGTCTCAAGGTAACAACACAACTTGATAAAGTGCTGCAATCTCAGCCCCCTCAATGATGGTGCTTGCAGTGTCTCCTGTTACAGCCAACATTTGCTGCGCTACAAACACAGGCCCCGTCGACGCTTGCTCCTCCGAATTGGAAACTTTCATCAATTGCATGGAGACCTCTGGTTTGCCTGCCAACGCGGCGACGGATGAAATTCCATGAAATCGAATACCAATACGTTTTGTAGCTGGAAGTGTCGCTGCATTGCTCGCACCAGTAAGTACCTGAGCGGACATCGTTGTCGGAGAAGTCGCTCCTGTGCCTGTAATTACTGACGCAATTGACATTAGCTCTTGCCGCGATGGTTTACTGGTAGTCCGCCCGGCCACACCCTGTGCGTACAACCTATACGCGTGCCATACGCTTCTGGGGTTGAACGTTACTGGTGTTATGAGTCCATCTAATGTGTTGTTATAGCATTCACTGGCACCTGTTATATCGGCCCAGCAGGCTCTCGCAACAGCATCGACACCTGCCTGCTCAAAATATTGAAGATATAACAATGAGTCTACCGGTTTGTGGGTCAGGCCCGGTCCGTTGTATTCGTTAATATGAATCTCCTTGACGTTTAAAGCAGCATTGCTTGAGGTGAGGCCGTAGCGCGCCTGCGTTGCCATAATTCTGGCCGCAAGATTTGCGGTGGGAGCATCACCTTCATGCCAACTGAGGACATTGGCCTCACAATGATTCGCAATGCAGTAAGCGGCAAAACGATCCAGGAAACCTTGGTCATACAGGGCGATACTTGGTCCCACTATTAGTGCGTCCGGGCCGAGCACGCTACGCAAGGCGGTATAAGCTGCCAGATAGGTGTCGAAGAACTGAGTTTCCGTGCCATCCCAAAATGGGGTGACGGTGGTTATATCTGGTTCGTTCCAAACCTCCCAGTAATCTACGGAGCCATTCAATTGAGTCGCAACCTGCGCTATGAAGGCACCATATGCTGGCAAATTCAACCAAGGCTTGCCATTTGGCCAATTATTCAATGGGTAACCCCACAAATCAGACAAAGCAATATCGTAACGTGCGCCAAAGCTCTTGGCAGTACTGATTGGAATCATTGCCGGAATGGAACGCCAGTAACCCAAGTTTAACGGAGAAATCAGAGCGCTTGGTGGCACAGTGGACGACGGGCCAAAACTGAATCCGTGCAGCAAGCCTGAAGCAAGCTTTACAGTGATGGGCCCGGAAAAATCCACATCGGTAACCGCCCAAACCACTTCAATCTGAATTGATGCCTTCACGGCTCCTACTGCCGCTGTCATGGTGACCGTACCCTGAGCCGTTGGTGTTACCAAGCCTGAACTGGTAACGGTCGCTATGGTTGTGTCACCACTCGACCACCTCGGCGCAATACCGGACAAAATCGCTCCCGACGGATCAATAGCAGTAGCGGATAACGAGGTCGTTTCACCCAAGCCTAATACATATTGCGTTGGTGTGACCTGCCCCCCGTAGCCCTACCATCAATCAATAGTAAAGCCCTTGGGTTGCGAGCTTAAACTATTTCATAGCTCGGTTGTATTGCTCCATCTTCGTTTTGCCGGTGCAGCGCTGCAAATTTCGCAGGTGGCATTCTGT
>JACRED010000033.1 GCA_016218415.1 Nitrosomonadales bacterium | reverse complement strand
GCAACTGGCATTCCGGCTTCAGCTTCTTTGATGAAACCGATGATCTGTTCTTCGCTAAATCGACTCTTCTTCATTTCCGCCTCTCTTCAAAAGCGGACTTTACTAACTTCTAGGTGGTACGGTCTACGGGGAGCAGGTCACAACTCCAGAAAAAACATAAGGTGCTGGATCCGATTGGCGATTTTTAACCATGCCATACACATTCAAAAACAATTTGACTGGGGTACCTTTGATTCCGCATGCGCTTCGACAGGCTCAGCACGAACTGAAATCGCGTTCAATGCGTGCCGGATCAATATCACCCGCAGTCACGCATTGCCGCGCAGGTAGCGCTGCCGTTCTGCCGGGCCGAATTTTTCGATCGCGTAGCGCAGCATCGTGCGCGGCATGGTGCGGCAATGCGCTTTCAGGAATGCGGTCTCGGTCGCCTTGTCGCGCTTGCCGATCTCGCGCAGCATCCACCCCGCAGCCTTGTGGATCAGGTCTTCCGGATCGTCCAGCAACTGCGCCGCGATGCGCAGCGTGTCGTCATATTGCCCGGCGCGGATGAACCAGCCTGTGGCCATGATGGCGATGCGCCGCTCCCACAGCGAATCCGAGCGCGCCAGTTGATCTAGGATGCCGCGGTCCCTGTCATGCAGGTAATCGCCGACGATGTACGGGGCGGAGCTGTCGATGAGGTCCCAGTTGTTGATGTGGCGCGTGTGCTTCAGGTAGAGCCGGTAGATCTTTTCCCGCTCGGCCTCGTCGCCCTTGGCGAAGCGCCTGACCAGCAGCAACAGCGCGAACAGGCGGATCTCGTGGTACTCGGACTTTAGCAGCCTGGCGGCGGTACCCAGCGTGGCACCGGCATATTGCTTCACCGCCTGGCGCACCACCGGCACGGCAAGGCCGAGAAAGCAGTCGCCATACCCGTATCCGCCAGGCTCGGCCTTGAAATAGCGCACCGCATGCTGCGCCCGCACCGGGTCGGCAAGGCTGTGCAGGTGGGCGGTGATCTCCTCGGGTGTCATGGGCTTGTGCTGGTCAGGGAGTATGCGAGAACAATTCGACTCCTTATTGCTTGCGCTTTGGGTTTTCTCTGTGTTGTTGCCCCTAAAGTGGGTTCACAGAATAATCTTTAGTAACAATTCCTAACTTTCGATTGCCCACTACAGCGGCATTTACCCAAATGGTTTTATTTTCCAATCTGCGAATATGCCCTCTGCGCAAATGAATTCGAGGTGAGGCATGGGTGTTTTGTGAGGAGGTGGTTTTTACGGCATGTACATCTTGAAAGTCTAAAGTCAGTACCTTAAATTCATACAACGGAGTTTTGCCTTTAGCCGTCCGTTTTTTATTTAGCGCTTTTGGAGCAGGGATAGTTTCGGTACGGACATTGTTGCAGGAAAGAATTTCAATTAACCCCATGATTGCGCGGCTTTCATCATGAGTATCCTGCTGGGCAGTCGCCATAACATGCGAAACCCCCTGTTCTATTTCTAGTTCGTGAGCATATTCTGGCATTAAATCCATTGTGTGCATTTCTAATGGAAGTTGTTTCGTTCCTTTTGGAATATCTCCTCCGTATATCTCTTTGGTTCTCTCAAGAAGAGCGGGAGTGCTGTCAATTTTCTTGGACAGAATAGCAATACCAAGTGGAGGAATCGCCCAATGTTGTTTGGCATCAATGTAAAACACCGGGATTATGGCGATAGCACCATCTAAAGTAAGCAGGTCATATTTGCTTTGTGGCAGCATCCAAGAGTAGGCATCAAAATTGTCAGTGTTAATCTCAATTGCCAAAGCAATTCGTTTTGAACTTCTGTCTAAATTTTCTCCACGCACGGCAAGTGGACCTTGACCAAGCTGATCGGTCGTAACTCTAAATTCAGCTGCAACAATCGGATAAGGAAGCCTGAAAATTGCCGGAAGTGCGCGAAGGGCATCTTCAAAAAGGTCACCGTTGTCTGGGAGTCTGAACTTAATGGCTTGCTTCAATAAATCAGCTATCCGAAGAATATTTCTGGCTGTCTTAGGCATGCCGGGCATGAAGTGAGTGGCACTTTCTTGCAGCCCTTCGATTGCGTGCGTAGAAAAATTTAAAGCCTCCATTTGTTCGTTCTCCTATGCCGTATGCTTTTGAAATCGCGCTTAAACTAGTTTGAGAAGAATGTGCTCAAACGTTGAGCGTCCATTTTTTCCTGCTGTGTTTGGTTGGCACCCAATATAGAGCGCTGTTAGCATCCAAATATAACCAAAAGTACCGGAGACGATTTCTTTTTCAATCAAGCCGCCATCTTCAATTCAACTTTCTTTCCCGCTCTGGTCGCCAGCGTAATCAGCATGTCCAGGCTGAATTTTTCGAACTTGCCGCGCATCAGGTCGGAGACGCGCGATTGCGAGATGCCGAGTACTTGCGCGGCTTCTGCCTGTGTCCATTGCTTGTCGCGGATCAGGATTTCGAGACGGCACATGAGTTCGGAGCGCATCGCGAGGATGGTGGCTTCTTCCGGCGAGAAGCCGATATCGAGAAATACGTTGCCGCAGGATTCGGTGATTTTGAGTTTCTCTTTTTTCATTTCGCACCCTCCATTCATCACTTTACCCCCACCCCCAACCAAGCATCCGAAGTCAGCGGCATCTTCCGCGTGGGCAGCGTCTCCTCCAGCCAAGCCAGCGCAAGCTTTTCCTTCTCGCGCCACAACTCTTCGCCCAATCCCTTTTTCATCATCTGTATCGGTGCGCTGCCCTTGACCATAAAGTCCCAGAATTCTGGGATGGAAGGGATGGGGAAAGCCTTGGTGACGCTGCGTATCTCGACGTTGCGGAATCCGGCGTCTTGCATCTCCTGCTTGAATACTTCGGGGTTCTCCAGTGTGGCGATGGCGCGTTGCGGTTGCGGCAGGTCGGGCTTGATGGCGCGCAGTGCGCCGAACATGGTTTGCATGGCGGGCGATTGGTCCACGGGCGCCCAGCTGGTGATGGCGATGCTGCCACCCGGTTTGAGGGTACGGTAGATTTCGGCGAAGCCCTGTTTACGGTCAGGGAAGAACATCAGGCCGAACAGCGAGAAGGCAGCGTCGAAGGTTGCATCCGCATAGGGCAGGTTCTGCGCGTCGCCGCAGTGCAGGGCGATGTTGCGGTGTCCGGCTTGTTCGATCTTGTTGTGGAACACGGCGAGCATGGCTTCGGAGAAGTCGATGCCGTGCACTTGCGCCGCATGGTGCGCAAGCCGCAGCGCCAAGGTGCCCGGCCCGCAGGCGACATCGAGCACGGTTGAATCCGGTTTGAGTTTGCTGGCGGCGATGGCCTCGTCGGCGAATTGCTCGAACACGAGCATGGTGGTCTCGGCGTAGCCGTCGGCGACGAGGTTCCAAGGCTCGCTGTTCGAGAGCGGGTTGGCGTTCTGGCTCATGTTCGTTCCTGATTTAAGGGAGCAAGCTTGAATTGATTTTTTCCGCCAGTATATCGCCCCTTACTTGTTTAATCCTTCATTCCGTAACAGCTTTACTTCATCGCGCTACGTTGGCTGGCCGCCCAGCCGATCAGCGACAACAGCGCCAGTCCCGCGCCTATCAGCAGGATACCCGTCACCTCGCCGAAGCTGAAATCTTCTCCCAGCGTCAGGCGGGCGGAAACGATCGCCACCACCGGCGTACCGAGCACGGAGAGGCTGGCTTCCCACGCGGGCACCCGGTCGAGCAGGGTGATCCACAGCCACCAGCAGAACGCGGTGCTGACCACCGACATGAAGGCCAGGATGCCGATGTAGGTCGCGGTCCAGTCGGTGGCATGTTCGGGGACGGCGACCGCGAGCAGGATCAGCGGCACTGCGCCGGTCAGCATCTGCCAGGCGGTCAGTGAGAGCAGATCGACCGCCTGCCGGGAGCGCAGGCGTTTGATCAGAACGGTGCCGATGGCCCAGCACAATGCGGCCATCAGGCCGAGGAATTTGCTGAACAGGCTGGTGTGCATGTTCCACGGTTCGATGATCAGCAGCAGTCCGGCCAGGGTGCTGATCGCGGCGAGCCACTGTGTGCCGCGGACGCGTTCGCCCAGCACCGGCCAGGCGAGCAGCAGAGTCCAGATCGGCATCGTGAAGATCAGCACCGCCGTTTTGCCGGGGCCGCCTTCCACCAGCGCCCAGGTCGAGAGCGCCATGAAGCCGGTGATCTGGAACAGGCCGATAGTCAGCGTGGGGCCGGGCGCAATCAGCTTGAGCGGTCTGCCGAGGAATTTGAGCGCGATGAACAAAGCCAGCGCGCCGCCGATACTGCGCTCTGCCGCGAAAGCGAAGGGCGGCGCAAAGTCCAGCGCCTGCTTGGCCAGCACCCAGGTGTAGCCCCAGGTGGCGGAGAGAATGAACAGGCCGAGGGGGAGCAGCCAGCGGTCGCGGGAGGAGGGCATGGGTTGTCAGGCAGCGCTGGATTGGATGGGAGGGGCTCCGCCCGACCCGCGTATTACTTGGTGTTGTCCAACTTGTCGAGCAATGCCAGCGCCTTTTTCGGATTGCCTTTCAGGGCAAGGGCGCGAAAGCGGACTTCGGCATCGTGTGCCGACAAAACCGAGGTGGTGAGCTCTTCCACCAGTTTGTTGATGCTGAGATGCCGTGACTTGGCGAGCTGTTTCAGGCGCTGGTGCTTATCGTCGGGGAGTCTGATGGTCATGGTGGACATTTGAATACCTCCAGGCATTGTTTCGGGGTCAAAATTTTGGTGTCGGGAAAAAGCAGTTCCGCATTTTTCAAATCACGGGTGTTGCGCGATACGATGGCTTGCGCACCGCTTGCGACGGCCAGTTCGATCAGGTGATTGTCGCCTTCATCTTGCAGGTTGGGCCGCCATGCAAAATATATTTCTATCCATCTCGCCTGCTTGAGCAACGCTGCAAAAACTGTTTCGCGTTCTTTCGGGCCCAACTGGCAATTGGCGAATAATTTGTCACGCGATAACAGCGTTTCATATTCGGTGAACAGCGCCACGCCGAATAATGGCTGGTAGTGGCCTTGCAAACACCTGCGTATGACCTCGCGAGCTACACTGCTGTCGTTGCGTGAGAGCAGCGCCGCAACAAAAACATCGGTATCGATAACGAGTTGAGTCATGCGGCAAAAGGTAGCATATGTGCTATCAATCCGCAACCGCGCACGCTCGCTTAACCCTTCTCGATGAACTGCTCGAGATGCGCGAGGAAGGCGCGGGTCTTGGCGGGCAGGTAGCGGCGCATCGGCATGACCGCCCAGGCGGGAACGGCGGGCAGGCACCATTCCGGCAGGATTCTGACCAGACGCTTGAGGCGGACATCGTTGGCCGCGTAGCGGTCGGGCAATGCGCCTATGCCCGCACCGTCGAGCAATAGCTGCTGGATCACGTCCATGGAATTCAGCGTGATCCTGCCGGGCGGTGTTCCTTCCCAGACCGATTTGCCGCGCAGCAGCTTCCAGACGACGGGAGCCCCCCGTGCCGACATCAGGCGCACCGCGGTGTGATGCGCGAGGTCGTCGGGGTGTTTGGGCGCGGGATGCAGCGCAAGGTAGATCGGGCTGGCGTACAGGCCCAGGCCCTGTTCGTCTATCTTGCGCGCCACCAGCGCCGAATCGTTGTCCAGCGTACCCATGCGTATCGCCAGATCGAAGCGTTCGCCGATCAGGTCCACGCGCCGCGAAGTGAGGTCGAGATCGAGCTGTATCTCGGGATAGGCCTCGATGAAGGTGGCGAAGGCCCGCGAAAAATTCTGCTTCGCATATTCTCCCGGCATCGAAACCCGCAAGCGCCCGCGTGGACGCTCTTCCTGGCTGCGCACGAAGTCCTGCGTGGAAGCGACCTCTTCGGCGACGCGCCGGCAATGTTCGAGGAACTCCTGTCCGAACTCTGTGAGTGTCAGCCGGCGCGTGGTGCGCAACAGCAGCCGCTGACCGAGTGCCGCTTCCAGATTGGTCAGGCGGCGCGAGACGGTGGCCTTGGGCATGCCCAGATGTTCGGCGGCGCGCACCATGCTTTCCTGTTCGACGATGGCGACGAACAGCAGGTAATCATCGGCAGAGATGTTGGTTTGTTCCATTTGTGGAACAGTTTATCTCAGTTACTGGGCTTTATCTATCTTTTTGAGCCGCCTATGATGCACTCACTTTCTAACCACAGAGGTACCCATCATGAAATTGGTAGCGTTTGCAGCGAGCAACAGCAGGAAGTCGATCAACAAGCAATTGGTGACCTATGCCGCCAGTCTGGTGGAGGGTGCCGAGGTCGAAGTGCTGGATCTGAACGATTACGAGTTGCCGCTGTTCAGCGAGGACAGGGAAGCGGAGCTGGGTCATCCGGAACTGGCAAAAGCCTTCCTCTCAAAACTGGCGGCCAGCGATGCGGTGATGATCTCCTTCGCCGAGCACAACGGTTCCTACAGCGCGGCGTACAAGAACCTGTTCGACTGGTCCTCGCGCATGGGCAAGAAGGTGTTTCAGGACAAGCCCATGGTGATGCTCGCCACCTCGCCGGGTGCACGCGGGGGCGCAAGCGTGTTGACTGCGGCGACCGGTTCTGCGCCGTTCTTTGCGGGCCACGTCAAAGCCAGTCTGGCCATCCCGAATTTTTACGAGAATTTTGATGTCGAGCGCGGCATGCTCAGGAACGAGGAATTGAAGGCTCAATTGACCGAGGCGGTCAGCCGGTTGAGTGTGCTGGAACCGGCCTGATTCAGATATACAGATGCTGTCATGAAAGGAGTGAACATGAATACCATACCACCTGTCGCACTAAAACAATCGCGCGGCATCGAACGTCTCATCGAGGGTGTCGCCACCTCGGATGGCGCGGGCGTGAAGCTGACCCGCGTGCTGACCGGAAAATTGCAGCAGCGTCTCGATCCCTTCCTGATGCTGGATGCGTTCGGCAGCGACGACCCGGACGATTACATCGCCGGTTTCCCGGATCATCCGCATCGCGGCTTCGAGACCGTGACCTACATGCTGTCCGGCCGGATGCGCCACCGCGACAGCGCGGGGCACGAAGGGCTGCTGGAGAACGGCGGCGTGCAGTGGATGACGGCGGGACGCGGCGTGATCCACTCCGAGATACCTGAGCAGGAAGACGGCGTGATGGAAGGTTTTCAGCTCTGGCTCAACCTGCCCTCGCAGCGCAAGATGGCCGAGCCCTGGTATCGCGATTTTCCCGCTGGCGATATCCCAGAATATGTCACGCCGCAGGGCGTGACCGTGCGGGTGATCGCCGGGAGCAGCAACGGCGTGGCCGGAGCGGTGACACGCGAGTTTACCGAGCCGGTGTATCTCGACATCCATGTGCCTGCCGGGACCGAATTCTCGACGGTATTGCCGGACTCGCATAACGCTTTTATCTATGTGTATCGCGGGGCGGTGACGGTGGGTGACGCGCAGGTGGCGTCGCGCCGCATGGGCATCCTGGGCAACACACCGGGCGCCGATGGCGTGACGATCAAGGCGTTGGAAGACGCGCGGCTGATCCTGGTTGCGGGCAAGCCGTTGCGCGAACCCATCGTGCAGTACGGGCCGTTCGTGATGAACACGCAGCAGGAGATACACCAGGCGTTGCATGACTATAACAACGGGCTTTTTGCCTGATCACTTTTTCTCAACCCATAAGGAGCATGACATGAACACTATTTTCAAGCAGTTCAACGGCAGCATCGCGAATCTGGTCAACCAACCCGCAGTCGGCGCGACGCTGTCCGTCGCCGCAAGGGTGATGGCCTCGGCGATTTTCATCGTTGCCGGTTTCGGCAAGCTGGGCGCGGGTTACGCGGGCACGCAGGGTTACATGGCCTCGATGGGTGTTCCCGGCGCGTTGCTTCCGCTGGTGATCGCGCTGGAACTGGGCGGCGGGATCGCATTGCTGCTCGGCTTCCAGACCCGGTTGGTGGCATTCCTGCTGGCCGGGTTCACCATCGTAGCCGGGTTGATCTTCCACTCCGGCGCAGACCAGATGCAGCAGATCATGCTGATGAAGAATTTCGCGATCGCGGGCGGGCTGCTGGCCTTCACCGTGTTCGGCGCGGGGCGGCTGAGCCTGGACGGCGAGACACGTTCCTAGCCTTACGGGTGACGAGCCGGAATTCTCAGATGCATTCCCGAGGGTGATTGGAGACTGATATGTCCAAACGTATGCCCGTTGTTTTTGTATCGCACGGCGCGCCGGATGCGTTGTTAAGCTCACCGGATGCCGTGGCCTGCTGGCGCAAGATCGGCCTGTCAGTCCCCGAACCCAAAGCCGTCCTGGTCGTATCGGCGCATTGGGAGGCTTTCCAGCCTACGGTCAGCCGCTCGGATGCGCCCGAAACCATACACGACTTCTCCGGCTTTGCGCCCGAACTGTATCGTATGCAGTATCGCGCGCCCGGCGCGCCGGCACTGGCCGAGCGGGTCGTATCGTTGCTATCCGCGACCGGACTGACCGCGGGTCTGCATATCGATCCGGCGATGGACAGCCGCCGTGGCCTGGATCATGGTGCCTGGGTGCCGCTCTCGGCAATGTACCCGCAAGCCGACGTGCCGGTGATGCAACTCTCGCTGGTGCGCAACGCCGACCCTGCAACCCACTTCGAGCTGGGGCGGGCGTTGGCGCCCTTGCGCGAGGAAGGCGTGCTGATCGTCGGTTCCGGCGCGATCACGCACAACTTTGGCTGGCTGGACAGGCGCGCCCAGGCGGGCGATGCACCGTTGCCGAAAGCGGAGGCCTTTACCGATTGGGTCGCCGGTCGTCTGGCGGCGCAGGATATGTCGGCGCTGCTCGCCTATCGCACCGCACCCCATGGCGCGGAAGCCCATCCAAGCGAAGAGCACTTCCTGCCGCTATTCGTTGCGCTGGGCGCGGCGGGCAACGAAACGCCTGCACGTTATCGCCCGAGTTTTGCCTACGGCGGCCTGGCGATGGATGCTTATATCTGGCGGGATGCGGCAGCGCCGCACTGAACGATTGCGAGCGCCAGTATTCATACACTGGCATGCATACACCGGTCTGGCCGGAGAAAAAAATGGCTGAACAGATTTTTCGCGGTATCGAATTGCTGCCCAAGACCAGGGCGGTCAGGCAGCTTTTTATTTTGCTGCACGGTGTGGGCGCAACACCGTCCGACCTGGCGCCGCTGGCCAACACGCTCAGGGATGCATTCCCGGATGCCGCTTTCCTGCTTCCGGGCGGCACTTTTCCATTTGATGGCGGGGGAAGTCGCCGGCAATGGTTCTCCATAAACGGCGTGACCGAAGCAAACCGGCCAGCGCGTGTTGCCGAGGCCATCCCGGCGCTGCATGCCCTGGTGCGGCAGGCGCAGGGTCGCTTCCGGGTTTTGCAGCCGGACACCGCGCTGGTCGGATTCTCGCAGGGCGCGATCATGGCGCTGGAATTCAGCGTGGCGCATGACGGCAGCATCGGCAGGGTCGTGGCGTTTTCCGGCCGGTTTGCCCAGCTGCCCGATAAAGCGCCCGGGTTAACGACATTGCACCTGCTGCACGGGGAGGATGATCCGGTGATTCCGGTCCGCCATGCCTATGCGGCCTATGACAGGTTAACGGATGTGCATGGAGATGCCACGCTGGATGTCGCATCTGCCGTGGGGCACGAGATACATGCCGCACTGGCGGGCCGTGCCGTCTATCGTTTGCAAACCTGTGTCCCGCTGCGCAGCTGGAAGCAGGCGCTTGGTAGTGCATGACGATAAACTGGGCGGGTGACTATCCGGCAAGCTGCTAGCGGGCGTAACCGATCGCTTGCAGTTCCCCGAAGATCTTTTCGGACAGCAGCGCGTGCCCTTCGGCGCTGGGGTGCAGGGGGTCGCCTTTCAGTTGCGGTTTGGACAGGACCTCGGCGATCGCGTCTTCGATCAGCGGGACCTGCTGCATATCGGCTATCTCCCGGTAGAAATCGGGCGCCGACAGATGCTGGAATACGGCACCGAACAAACTCGGGTTGGGCGTCGCCAGCAGTACCGGCGTTGCGCCATGCGCTTTGATCAGTGCGAGTATCTGTTGCAGGTTGGCGACTGTCTCCTGTTGCGGAAGGTGGCGCAGCATGTCGTTGCCGCCCAGTGTCACCAGCACCAGCACCGGGTCGTGCTGCTCCAGCAGTGACGGCAAACGCCGCAACGCAGCGCCGCTGGTGTCGCCGCTTACCCCGCCATTGATCACCTCCCATCCGGTCCGGCTCGCCAGCAGCGCGGGCCATGCCGCTTCGGCAGCCACGCCGGCCCCCGCTGTCAGGCTGTCGCCCAGCGCCAGCACCCGGCTGCCCGCAGGCAGCGCTTCCTGTTTGGCCTTGCTGCTGCAGGCGGCGAGCAGGACGATGGCGGCGATCAACAGAATCAGATGCAGGATCGCGCCGACAGCGGACCGGTGCAGGGGAACAGTTCGGCAGCAGTGATGGTCCGGGTTCATGGTGTGATTGCCATCCACGTTACATGTAGAGGCCGCCGGTTTGTTCCATCCAGTCTGCGATCTTTTCGACCGCGTTCGGGATGTTGTTGTCCGAGATGTCCACCGTGAAAACGGGCAGGGTGGATAGCCCGATCAACTGGCGCATGAATTCCTGATCGTCGATGAATGCCTGAAGGTTGTCGTACTGGGACGGGTTGCCGGAGACCTTGAGCCGTTCGGCTCGCGCTGCCGCGAATGATTCCGGCGATCTTGTGCAAAACACCAGGCGGAATCCCAGCGGCAGCAACCGCTCTTCCAGCCACTTGAAATCGTAGTGTTTGCCGTATTTGCGCAGCTGATACATCTGGGTGGAGATGTGGAAGCGGTCGACGATCCACGAGTAATAGCGCTGCAACTCGAACATCCGCACCCAGGTACGGTAGGTTTCCATCGCCAGTTCTTCTTCCTGCGGCTCGAAGTTGATCAGGCCGCGCCCCCACGGAAAATTGGTGAACGCGCACCATTCGGCGGAGATGATAGGCGAGTGATAGCGATACTTGCGCGGGCCGACGATGCGCGGATGCTCGTTGAGCGCGAAGGCGATCTCGGTCTTGCAGGTGAGGCGGGTGCCTTCAAGGATGATTTTCGGACAGAGCTTGGACATGGTCTGAACCTCGCTGTTCTGGATAGATGAAATGTACCGCAATCAAATTGCGCGGCGTCAAATTGTATTGATGATTCCGCTTCACGGCCTGTCTCTCCGATGCCGCGCACTGTCATTTGATCGCCGCCCCGGACACAAACCTGCCGCGTCCTTCGGCACGCTATCCGAAAACCGGTAGTCTATCAATCGGGCATGGCGAAGCTGCTTGTGCGTGACGCATGATGCGCTCCAAACGCATTTCGGCTTTCCCGAGTAATTCGCTTCGACCTTTCGCGTTGACAGTGTCCGGAGCGTTCCAATATGATGCGCCGCAGAAACACCCATTTCGGTGTCCAGAGCGGTTGGGTGTCTGACACCAGCCATTTCCACAAGCATAGTTGCATGCAAGGCGCGGGGAACATCGCGCGTAAGGTCGTATCAGGTTGTCCACCGTTACCGGGCGACAGGCCGGGCGCACCGCACAACGAGGGAAGCACATGTTTCGATTGCTGCGCTATTTTTCTATCGCGAGCCTGGTCTCGATGGTATCGGCAGCAGTTGTCCTCGGCGCACTCCACCAGTACTACGAGCGGGATCGCCTGATGGAGTTTGGCGAGAGGCAAAACGTGGCCCTGACGCGGGCTTTTACCAACATCATCTGGCCGTCCTTCCGCGGTTTGTCCGGACTGGCTGGCAAGATCGACAGTGCAAGACTGGGCCGTCACCCGGACATACTCAGGCTTGATAGTAGCGTGCGCGAAGCGATGCGCAACACCCGCACGATCAAGGTGAAGATCATCCAGCCCGACGGGCACATCCTGTTTTCCACCGATTTCGACGAGATAGGCGCCGATTACAGTGCAGAAGCCGGTTTCCTGTCTGCGAGGCAGGGATGGATTTTGAGCGAAGTGAGCCATTTCGACACGTTCAAATCTTTCGATGGCGTGATCTCGAATCGTGACACCCTGTCGAGTTATGTCGCGATCCGCAGCAGTGAGAGCGCCCCCATCGAGGGCGTGCTGGAAATCTATACCGATGTCACGGACCTGCTGGCAAATGATGCGAGGGAGGAGCGCTTCCTCGTGATGAGCGTGATTGCGGTGCTGGTGGCGCTTTACGGGGCGTTGTTCTTTATAGTCCGGCATGCGGACATCGTCATCCGGCGGCAGGATGCGCAGCAACGCCAAGCCGAGCAGCGCCTGCTGCACGCGATCACATACGACGCGCTGACCGACTTGCCCAACCGGGTGCTTTTGCTGGACAGGGTCAAGCAATCGATCGCGGCGGCGGAACGTCACAGCAATTTGCTGGCCGTGGCCCATGTCAACCTGGACGAGTTCAAGAATATCACCAATGCGATGGGCCATCATGTCGGCGACAAGGTGCTGCAAGTCATGGCGAAGCGGCTGACGTCATGCCTGCGCGAGGGCGACACCATCGCCCGCATCGGCGGCGACGAATTCGTGGTGAGCCTGCCCGATATCCGTTCCAGCGTGAATTTGTTCCAGATCGCCAAGAAGATGCTGGGCGCGATTGCCCTCCCGGTCGAGGTGGAGGGACGCGAACTGCACCTGACCGCCAGTATCGGTATCGCCCTCTATCCCGAGCACGGCAAGGATGTGGAAACGCTGATGCGCAATGCCGGTTTGGCGATGCACAGCGCCAAGCAGCTGGGACGCAACCGGCACCAGATGTACGTCGAGCACATGAGCGAGCAGGTGCAACAGCAGGCGCAGATCGAGGACGAGATGTGGCGCGCCCTTGGGAACAACGAGTTCAGGCTGTATTACCAGCCGGTCATCGATCTGAAGACGGGCGCGATCGTCGGTGCGGAGGCGTTGCTGCGCTGGCCCAATGCGCATGACACCTGGCTGTCTCCCGAAGAATTCATCCCCCTGTCGGAGAAATGCGGACTGATCGCGCCGCTCAGCGAATGGGTGCTGACCGAGGCTTGCACGCAGTTGCAGGCATGGCGCGGAAGCGGGCAGGGCATGAGCAATTTCACGATGGCGGTCAATCTGTCGCAGCGCCATTTCGCGTCGGCCGGGCTGGCTACGATCGTGGCGGATGTGGTCGAGCAAACCGAGATCGACCCGCGCTGGCTGCATCTGGATATTTCAGAAGGCCTGCTGACGGGCATGAACGAATCCATACTCACCAATTTTGACGGGATCAAACGCATCGGGGTCAAATTCTCGCTGGACAATTTCGGCACCGGTTTTTCCAGCCTGGGATATCTGCGGAACTATCCTATAGACCTGCTCAAGATTGACCGCGCATTCATCAAAAACCTGCCCGGTGATGCGGATCATGCGGCGATCGTGACGACCATCATCGCGCTGGCGAACAGCCTGGGTTTGACGGTGGTCGCGAAAGGCGTCGAGACGGATGAGCAGGTCGCGTTCCTGCGGGAGCATGGTTGCCACCAGGCGCAGGGATTCCTGTTCAGCCGCCCGCTCCCGCCCGACGAGTTCCTGTCGCTGGTGCAGGAACGGCGCGACATGCGCATCACCCAGTCGCTGATCCCGTTCAAGGCGCCGCAATAACGGTAACGGGAAGCCATTCCCCGTTCCGTCCATCATTCCCCGGCTCCGCTCGCAAACCTGCCCGAGCCGACACTTCCCTGCCTGACTCCGGAATTGAATTAAAATGCACCAAGTCGCACCTTTCAACCATGCAATAGCTATCCATTCCATTTCCAGACAATGAATCTCGTCATCCAGTCCACCCACGCCATTCCCGCCGCGCATCTCGATCACCTCGCGAAGCTGGCGCAATCCGAACGCACCGAACAGACCGCCGAACATGCCTGGCGGCTGAGCGGGGCGCAGCCGCATCCCGGCATCGCGCCCTATTGCCTGGAGAACCGGCTCGACTGCGGCTACGTGCCGCAAGGCCGGTCGCTCGGGGATTTCGGGCTGGTTGTGATGGATATGGATTCGACGCTGATCTCGATCGAGTGCATAGACGAGATCGCCGACATGCAGGGACTCAAACCCGAGGTTGCGGCGATTACCGAGTCGGCGATGCGCGGCGAGATCGACTTTGCCGAAAGCCTGCGCCGCCGTGTCGCGCTGCTGGAGGGGCTGGACGAGAGCGCTTTGCAGCGCGTCTATGACGAACGCCTGCAACTTAATCCCGGCGCCGGAATCATGCTGGCGAAATTAAAGGAGCGCGGCATCAGGACGCTGCTGGTGTCGGGCGGCTTCCTGTTTTTTACCGAACGGCTCAAGCCGCGACTGGGGCTGGACTATACCCACGCCAACACGCTGGAGATCGTGGACGGGAAGCTGACCGGCAGGGTGCTGGGCAAGATCCTCGACGCTCAGGGCAAGGCCGACTGGCTGGTGAAGATACGCGATGAGCTGGAGCTGAAGCCCGGGCAGGTGATCGCGATGGGCGACGGCGCGAACGACCTGAAGATGATGGCTAAGGCAGGCATCAGCATCGCTTACCATGCCAAACCGGTGGTGCGCGAACAGGCCAGCTATGCGCTGAATTTTGTCGGGCTGGACGGACTGGTGAATCTGCTGGCGTAGTGTATTTCTCGGATCAATAGCCTTTTTTCAAGAAGCAGGGTAATTTTAAGGGACATCAGCAATGACGCAAGAAATCAGCACCGAAGTGCTATTGGAAAAATACGCCGAACCGGGCGAAACCAGCATAGGGGATGTGCGCCGCCGCGTGGCGCGCGGTCTGGCCCAGGCGGAGAAACCGGAGCAGCGCGCCAAGTGGGAAGAGGTATTTTTCCTCGCGCAGGAAAATGGTTTCGTCCCTGCCGGCCGGATCAATTCGGCCGCCGGCCTGAAGATGCAGGCGACGCTGATCAACTGCTTCGTGCAGCCGGTGGGCGACGCGATCTCCGGCGTCAGCGACGGCAAGCCCGGCATCTACGACGCGCTGCAGCAGGCCGCCGAAACGATGCGGCGCGGCGGCGGGGTCGGTTACGATTTCTCGACGATCCGTCCCGAGGGCGCGCACGTCAAAGGCACCAATTCGCGTGCCAGCGGCCCGATCTCCTACATGCGTGTGTTCGACCGCTCCTGCGAAACCGTCGAATCCGCCGGAGCGCGGCGCGGCGCGCAGATGGGCGTGCTGCGCTGCGACCACCCCGATATCGAAAAATTCATCGGCGCCAAGGACCAGGGCGACCTGCGCAACTTCAACATCTCGGTCGGCGTGACCGATGCGCTGATGCAGGCGGTGGAGAAAGACGAAGAATTCGAGCTGGTGCATATCGCCGAGCCGTCCGCCGCGCTCAAGGAGGCGGGCGCGACGCGCCGCGCCGACGGCAAGTGGATCTATCGCAAGGTGCGTGCCGCCGACCTGTGGAAGCAGATCATAGAGAGCACCTACGACCACGCCGAGCCGGGTGTGCTGTTCATCGACCTGATGAACCGCGACAACAACCTGTCGTATTGCGAAGTGATCGAGGCTACGAATCCCTGCGCGGAACAACCCTTGCCCCCCTACGGCTGCTGTTGCCTGGGTTCCATCGACCTGACGCGCATGGTGAAGAACCCGTTCTCGCCGCATGCGGGATTCGATCACGAGCCGTTCAAGCAACTGGTGCGCGTCGCGGTGCGCATGCTGGATAACGTGCTGGATGTCACCGCATGGCCGCTGCCGGAACAGCAGCAGGAAGCGCAGAACAAGCGTCGCGTCGGGCTGGGCTTCACCGGGCTGGGCGATGCGCTGGTGATGCTGGGCTTGCGTTACGATACCGACGAAGCGCGCGCGTTTGCCGCCGACATCACGCGCATCATGCGCGACGAGGCTTATCTCGCCTCGGTTGATCTGGCCATCGAGCGCGGCGCGTTCCCGCTGCTGGATGCGAATCAATATCTGGCTGCGCCGCGCTTCGCTGCCCGCCTGCCGGACGAGATCAAGAGCAGGATACGAAAGCACGGCATCCGCAACAGCCATCTGCTGTCCATCGCGCCCACCGGCACGATTTCGCTGGCTTTTGCGGACAACGCTTCGAACGGTATCGAGCCGGCCTTCTCGTGGTTCTACACGCGCAAAAAACGCATGGCGGAGGGGGGAACCAAGGATTATTCGGTGGAAGATCACGCCTGGCGCATCTTCAAAAAACAGGGCGGCGACGTGAACAAGCTGCCGCCCGCTTTCGTCACCGCACTGGAGATTTCGGCGATCGACCACATGAAGATGGTCGCCGCCGTCGCGCCGTTCATCGACACCTCGATCAGCAAGACGGTCAACGTCCCCGCCGACTATCCCTATGAGGATTTCAAGGATCTCTACACCGAGGCGTGGAAGGCCGGATTAAAAGGGCTGGCAACATACAGACCGAACAGCGTGCTGGGTTCGGTGCTGTCTGTTACACCGGAGAAAAAAGAGGAGCAGCCGCAGGATTTCGTGTTCGACCAGGATAGACGCATCGTGCTGGATGCCGCGCCTACCCCCGCGCTCGCCTCATTGCGCTGGCCGGGACGCCCCGCATTGCCGGACGGCAGCGCGGGCTGGGTGTCGCAGGTGGTCAAGCATCCGCTCGGCAGCTTCGTGGCGTTCGTGTCGCATACCACCAATGGCTGCAATCACCCCTTTGAAGTCTGGGTGAACGGTTCGGAACAACCGCGCGGACTCGGCGCGCTGGCGAAGTCGCTGTCTATGGACATGCGCACGCGCGACCCGGTGTGGATACGCATGAAGCTGGAGATGCTGATGAAGACCGCGGGCGACGACGCCTTCGACATGCCGATGCCGCCCAATGGCGAGGTGATGCGTATGCCCAGTCTGGTTGCCGCGTTCGCGCATCTGCTCAAATACCGCATCGAACAACTGGGCGCACTGGAGATCAGCGACGGCGCGACCACGCCGATGATGGACGCGCTGTTCGCGAAGAAGGAACCCAAGACCGGCACCGACGGCACGATGAGCTGGACCGTGGACATCGCCAACGCGGGCAGCGGCGACGATTTCGTGCTGGGCTTGAAGGAGCTGGTGCTGCCCGACGGCCAGCGCCGTCCCTACTCGATGTGGCTGTCCGGCGTGTATCCGCGCGCACTCGACGGCTTGTGCAAGGTGCTGAGCCTGGACATGCGCGTGATCGACCCGGCCTGGATAGGCATGAAGCTGCGCAAGCTGCTCAACTTCGGCGAACCGCTGGGCGACTTCATGGCACGCGTGCCGGGCAGCGTCAAGATGGAAAGCTATCCCTCTACCGTCTCCTACGTCGCCAAGCTGATCATCCACCGTTACTCCATGCTCGGCATCCTCGACGAACACGGTTATCCGGTGCGGCAGATGGGCGTGCTGGAAATACCGGAAGGGCAGATCAGGCCCACCGGCATCAAAGCCATCACCGGCAAGGTGTGCAAGGAATGCGGCAACGCCACGCTGATCAAGAAGGACGGCTGCGAGTTCTGCACCAGCTGCGGCGCGATCGGGGCATGCGGCTGATCGGAATTTTATGATGTGGCGGAGCGACTGATGAAATCACGATGGTCAATTGAGGGCGGCGCAAGATGATGGGGAGTAGCCGCGTGATGCCTCCCTGGAAAACCGGCGCTCTAGCCGGGGACCGCTGGGCGTTGCTGGCGGTGTGGTTTTTTTCCATCGTCCTCGTCACCTATCCCGTTTTCGATTTCGATCTGTACTGGCATCTGGCCAACGGGCGCGAGATGGTCAACACCGCCACTATCGTCAGCCGGGAGGTTTTTTCCTACACGCATTTCGGCGAAAAGTTCGCCAACCATGAGTGGCTGGGGCAGATCATTTTTTATCTGGTCTGGGACCATCTGGGCCCTTACGGCTTGCTGGGATTCAAGCTGTTGCTGGTCGCGCTGATGGTCTGGACGCTGTACCGCACCCTGCGCAATGAAAACACCCGATCCGGCATCGCCGCGTTATTGTGCGTGCTGGCGGTGTTCGCCGGGATCAATCGCTATCACGAACGCCCCGAGCTGTTTTCGCTGTTTAACACCGCGCTGCTCGGATTCATCCTGTACGGCTTCCGCAGCAATCGGCTGCCGCGCCGCATACTCTGGCTGATCCCGCTGATCCTGGTGGCGTGGGACTGGCTGCATGGCGCCGTGTATGGCCTGACCTTCCTGACCCTGTTCGTCGCCGGGGAGAACGCCAAGCGCTGGTTGCCGCGCCAACAGCCGCTGGCCAGCGCGGAGCTGAAGTATCTCAATCGCTGTTTTGCGCTGACGATGCTGGCGATGCTGGTCAATCCGCTGGGCTTGCGCTCGTATGGCATCTTCGTCGGCTACGTGATCGGGGAGGCCGATTTCAACCAGGTCATCACGGAATTCACGCCGGTCAACTGGGATGAATTCAAGGTGTTCATCCTGCTGCTCGTCTGGGCAGTGCTGCTGGCGTTGCGCAATTGGCGCAGGCTGGATGTCACGCACTTGCTGCTCATGGTGGTATTCGGCGGGGCGGCGCTGCGCTTCAACCGTGTCACCGGCGTGGCGGCCATCGTGCTGGTGCCGGTCATCGCCAGCCTGCTCGGAACCAGCATCCGGCAGGCCCGGGGCAAGCTGGAGGCCAGCTTGCATACCGCCACGCTGGCCGTCGCGGGCGTCCTGCTGCTGGGCGATGGCTACCTCGTCAAATTCGGCGGGACGGAAGCGCCGCCGGAGAACGACAAATACTATTACATGAAGATGTACGACCTGGGCTTCGATTACAGCGTGGATGAGAATTTCTACCCGGTCGGCGCGGTCAACTTCATCAAGGAACAGGGCATCACCGGCCATATGTACAACTCGGGCAATCTGGGCGGCTATCTCTCCTATCGCATCACGCCGGAACGCAGGATTTTCCAGTACAACATGGGCAGGGTGTTCGGCGACCCGTTCTACTTCGTGAGCCATCCCGACAATCTGGCCAAATGGAATATCGATTACGCCATCATCGACACCGAGAGCGAGCTGGGCACGCTGTTCCCCGAGCGGGACTGGGCGGAGGTATACCGCGATGAGGCGGCGATCCTGGTGGTCAGGCGCACCCCGCAGAACGCGGCGCTGATCCGGCAATACGAGAATTTTTTCTTTTCTCCGGTGTTGTCGGACGCCAGCCTGCGTGAGCGTGCCAATGACCCCGAGGTACTGCCCAGACTGGCCGAGGAAATGGGCGACCATCTGGCTTATCGCCAAGACGAGCGCATCGCCGTACTCTGGGCGGAGATATTGATGGCGCATCCCGATCTGGAAAACCGGCCGCAGATCCGGCAGCTATTGGCGCAGGCGCTCAGATACAACCACGCGGCAAAGCTGGTCGAGCTGGCCGGATATGCCCATGTCGCGCTCGGAAAATAGCCGGGTGTCGGTAAGCACTCCAGTCGCCCCTGGAAACAAGGCCCGACCGCAATGCTGTTCACTTAACCGTTCGTGGTGAGCTTGTCGAACCACCAGCTTCGCAAGTGAAGCACTTCGACAAGCTCGAATTCAATGCGAATTCAATGGGGTCAGACACGATTGATTGGCGGCTAATCACGCTGTATAGTGCCGCCATACCATAACCGGAGAGTAACAATGGCGCGACTACCCAGATTCGTTATCCCCGGACAGCCGCAACACATCATTCTGCGCGGCAACAACCGCACCGAAATTTTC
>JACRED010000032.1 GCA_016218415.1 Nitrosomonadales bacterium | reverse complement strand
CTGAAGTCAACGGAGCTCTTGCCAAATGATGCTGAAGCGCATTACAACCTTGCCAACACCCTCAAGGAGTTGGCTCGGCTGGATGAGGCCGAGGCAACCTTCCGGCAGGCGCTGCGGATCAAACCTGGTTTCGTTGAGGCGCACAACAATCTTGGCCTCACCCTTCATGAAATGGATCGGCTGGACGAGGCCGAGGCAAGTTATCGGCGGGCGTTGCGGATCAAGCCCGATTTCGTTGAGGCACACAACAATCTTGCTCTGCTGCTTAACGCCCAAGGGAAGTCGATGACGGCGCTGAACATCGTCAATCAATCTCTTCAGATCAGGGAAACAACGAAAGCCAGGGACATCTTCGTCGCCTGCGTCAAGCATATCCAGTTCCCGAACGCCGCCAAGCCTTTTCGGGATACCATGGTTCGCGCCATGTCCGAGCCGTGGGGCCGGCCAAACGAACTGGCAAAGGCCTGCGCCGATCTTGTCAAACTCGACCCGACAATTGGGGAATGCATAACACGGGCAACCAGTGCGTGGCCGCGAATGCTGGCAGCACAGGAGCTGTTTGATTCCCATGGTCTTGCCGCGGTTGCCGCCGATCCGTTACTGCGCGCCTTGCTCAACTCGACGCCGATCTGTGACATCAAGCTGGAACGATTCCTGACCATGTGCAGGTGGGCGCTGCTCGATACAATTTCTGAAAAAATTTCTGCCGAGGCCGAGAATGAGGTCGTCTTGGGTTTCTACAGTGCGCTGGCACGCCAATGTTTCATCAATGAATACGTATTTTTCCACACCGACGACGAAATCCGGAAAGCTGGCGCATTGCGGGACTCGCTGGTTGCGGCACTGGAAGCCAAAGCTCAGGCGCCAGCACTTTGGCTGGTAGCGGTAGCCGCCTATTTTCCGCTTTATTCCGTTCCGCTTTCTGGCCAGTTGCTGTTTGGTAAATGGCCCGAGGAAATTGCTGCTGTGCTGGTGCAACAAGTTCGCGAACCAGAGGAAGAGCTGCAAGAACGCGCCACCATTCTTCGGCTGACCAACATCGACGATGAAGTATCACTGCTGGTTCAGAACCAATACGAAGAAAATCCCTACCCGCGCTGGATCAAGACAGCGCCGGTGGGCAAGTCGATGACTGTCGACGGCACGCTTCGCCAACTCTTCCCTTTAATGCCTTTTCAGCCGTATGGAAAGCATACTGAACCAGAAATTCTGATTGCCGGCTGTGGCACCGGCCATCAATCAATTGAAACAGCACTGCGATTCCAGGGGACGCGGGTACTGGCTATCGACTTGAGCATGGCCAGCCTCAGTTACGCCAAGCGGAAGACGCGGGAGCTGGGCTTGTCAATTGAATATGCTCAAGCTGACATTATGAAACTGGAAACACTCGACCGCAGTTTTGATGTCATCGAGTCCGTCGGAGTGCTCCACCACCTTGATAACCCGCTAGCGGGATGGCGCGTGCTTCTGTCGCTGCTTCGCCCCGGCGGCTTCATGAAGCTTGGTTTTTATAGTGCGGTAGCGCGACGGAATGTTGCCCGGATAAGAACCTTCATCGCCGAACAGGGTTACGGCTCGACGGCCAATGAGATCCGGCGATGCCGCCAGGATTTGATGGATTTAGATGAAAGCGCTGATTTCGGAACCACATTGAAATCGATGGATTTTTACAGTATCAGCACATGCCGCGATTTACTGTTTCACGTCCAGGAACATCACATGACGCTAACCGGGATCGAGGCATTTCTCCGGGACAATAATCTGATGTTCCTCGGATTCGAAATCGATGCCGATATCCTTCACGCTTACAAGCAACGCTTCCCTGATGACCGCACCGCCACGAATCTTGGCCAGTGGGAGATTTTTGAGAACGAAAATCCTGACACGTTTTACGGGATGTACCAGTTCTGGATTCAGAAGGCGGGTTAGGTAGAAATCTGATGCGTATCCTGCACACCATGCTGCGCGTAGTCGATCTGGAAAAATCGCTCGCCTTCTACACCGAAGTGCTCGGCATGAAGCTGCTGCGCCGCAAGGATTATCCCGATGGAAAATTTACCCTGGCGTTTGTCGGCTTCGGCGACGAAGCCAGCAGCGCGGTGATCGAACTGACGCACAATTGGGGAGTAGAAAAATACGAGCTCGGCAACGCTTTCGGCCATATCGCGATTGAAGTGGAAGATGCCTACGCTGCCTGTGAAAAAATAAAACTGCGCGGCGGCAAAGTGGTGCGGGAGGCGGGGCCGATGAAACATAGCAACACGGTGATCGCGTTTGTCGAAGACCCGGATGGCTACAAGATCGAATTGATACAGAAAAAAGGTTGATGCCGGGGCAGCACGGCGGCTATATTTATGGCCCCCTTCAGTCTACGCAGCTAACTGGCGGCATGTCTTTGCGCTTCTCTGCCAATTGGGCAATTGCGCTGAACTTGTTAATGAGACTGCTTTTTATAAACAGGTCAATGATAAACAAGGGAACCCTGGTGCTCGGTTCCCACAGCCCATTAAACCTGAGTGCGCTGCCTTGTTGGCCCGGTTCAATATCCCATGTTCCCTGAAACAGTTTCGACTTGCCCGCGAGTTGTATGAAAGAGATGCTGTCAAAAGGTTTTTCCGTGTACTCCATGACAGAGATAATCTGAATTTTAAAAAACAAGATACGTTCCTCAGCCGTAAGCTCGACTTTAACCTTGTTGGCAGATTGCCGATGCGCCAATAATTCAACGACGCCAGGCAGGTTTCTTTCGGCTTCATAATCAATCAGGTAATTGTAGGCGGCACATTTCGTCAGGGGCGTATCGAAACTGGCGCTGAAGTTGTATAAGCGGCCGTCTCTTTTTACATCCACCTGCAATCCTTGGTAAGAAGCATCCGACCAGGCCATATTGTTGGTCGTGAATAGCAACAAGAATAAAATTAGCTTCGTCATAACAGCTTTGGATACGGAGCTTCATTATATGACGCGGCAATGATCTGCTACACAGGGGGTTGTGTTGCCGGTGGTAGACTGGCAGCTAGTCAAAGGCAACTTCGCCGGGGGCAGCCCGGCAGCTGGTTACCTTTCTTGTCTTGCCAAGAAAGGTAACCCAAAGAAAGCGCCCCCGGTTGCCGCCCTTCGGGTGCCCTCGATCAGCCGCAAGCAAGCGGGGCTGCGCAACTCGCCCTGGTGAGGCACACAAAACGCGCCTCCCTGCGGAGCTCGAACAGTGCTCGCCTAAACCTCCGCTTCCTTGCGTCTGATCGAGGCGGCGCACAGGGGAAGAAAAGCGAAAACCAAAAAAACAGGTGGGCAACAAGTTGCCCACCATACTATGATTAATAGTCAAAACAATTTGACTCAGGCACATTAGAACCATGAACATGGTTTCTGAAAGTCAGGACAAACTACCAAACGAATTGATGGGGACGATTGATGAAAGCTGAGCGTTTGTCAAAAGAGCTACTCGAAGTTCGCTCAAGGCTTTTTGTGAAAGATTGGCAGGCAGTAATTTTCGATGTCGGATTTCGACTCAGGAATCTTCGTGAGGCAGTTGTGTTGTCTGATTCCCCTGAAATGTATCGTCATGCTCCTGTTGCAGTCATCGCCGCTCTTGAAACTTATTTCAGAGGAACAGTAATTCATCTCATCAATCGTGGTGAACCTTACCGCTCCAGAGTCGCAGACCTAGTGAAAGAAAAAATTGTAATAAGGGATGCAATCTCATTTTTCCATGGCGAGGACTTTACTTTTGGTGAGGTGATAGCAAAATCTGCAAGCTGCAACTCCATTTCAGATATTCATATATGGTTGGAAAAGCTGCTTGATATCGATCTTAAGTCTCTTCTCGGGAAGGTAATTGACCCATACCATAAGCGGAATGGCTTTCTTGATGCGCCTTTTATCATTAACGATGTTGAGACCCTTTACCGAAACACAGAAGAGGCGTTCCGCTTGCGACACATCTTTGCTCATGAAGCGGCAGCGCAGCTTGTGCTCAACAGAGAAGATGCACTCAGAATAATTGACTCTATTCGAGAGTTGACCGACGGTATTGATGCGGTACTTTGGGTGACCGCCTATGCCGACCTTCCGTTGACTCAGGCTGAGATGACGCAACATGCGTATCGAAACTACCAAGAAGAATACGAAAAATTACAAACTATTATTGCGCATGCGACTAAGGTGGCCGAAAGCAATGGAATAATTGATTGGTTTATTGCCAACCAACGGTCATGGGAGTTATTTTGCAAAGACTGGGTTGAAGGGGGGTACCGCAACCAAACCGGCAGTATGTGGCCTTCGGTTGCAACATCAGAACATGCAAATCTTATTCGGCAACGAGCGGAGGCTTTGAAAGGATGGATTTCAAGCCGTGGTGAGTGATAGCTCGGTATGGTGGGCACATCGTGCCCACCATACGATTTCTGGTTTTGAATTTCGCTTTACCTCCCCTGTGCGCCGCCGAGTAGCGGAGGCTGGTCAGGGGTAGTCGGCGAGGACTGTCTGAGCGCGTAGCGCGAGTTCCGCAGCCGCCTGACCAGTCGAGCAACGCAGGGAACCCCGCAGGGGCGGCAAACCGGGGTCGCCTTCTTTTTGGTTACTTTTTCTTTGGCGAAGCAAGAAAAAGTGACTAGCTGCCGGGCTACCCCCGGCGGTTTTGATTTTGTTTTTCGTATGGATCACAGCGTGCCAGCCGCTTTGCGGCGACCCTTCGACAGGCTCAGGGCGAACGGCCTAAATTAAGTACGAGGTTTCATTGAACACCCCGATTGAAAAAACCAAAATCGTAGAAGTCGCCGCTGCCGTGCTGCAACGCCCCGACAACTCCTTCCTCCTCGCCCAACGTCCTCCCGACAAAATCTGGGCCGGCTATTGGGAATTCCCCGGCGGCAAGATCGAAGCCGGCGAGACACCCTACCATGCGCTGGTGCGCGAGCTGCGCGAGGAACTGGGCATCACGGTCACCACCGCTTACCCTTGGCTGACGCGCGTGTACACCTATCCGCATGCGACGGTGCGGCTGAATTTCTTTCGCGTGACGGCATGGAGCGGCGAGCTGCATCCGCATGAGGGGCAGCAGTTTGCGTGGCAACCGCCCCTCTCCCTAACCCTCTCCCCGGAAGGGGAGAGGGGACAAGCTGTGGTTTCTCCTTTGTTGCCCGCCAATGCGCCCATCCTGCGCGCGCTGTCATTGCCAACTCTGTATGCGATCAGCAATGTGGCCGAACTGGGAGAGGGCGAATTCATGTGCCGGCTGGAAGCCGCGCTGCATAACGGCTTGCGGCTGGTGCAGTTGCGCGAGAAGGATTATTCAAGGGTGGCGATGCGCGAGCTGGCGCTGAGGATGTTGCCGCTGCTGCGGCGCCATGATGCGCGCCTGATCATCAACGCCGACATTGCGCTGGCGCGGGAGGTCGGTGCGGACGGCGTCCAGTTGACCGGCGCGCAGCTGGCCGAGTTGCGCGCGCGTCCCGATGCGGAGTGGTGCGCGGCTTCGTGTCACAACGCGGCGGAGTTGCGCCGCGCCGAAGCACTGGGTTGCGATTTCGCGTTGCTGAGCCCGGTGCTGGCTACGCAGTCGCATCCGGGTGCGCCGCATCTGGGCTGGGAGAGTTTTGCGGCGATTGCGGCGGGTTCATCGATACCGGTGTATGCGCTGGGCGGGCTACAGCCTGTCGATATGCAGACAGCATGGCAACACGGTGCCCACGGCATCGCGCTGCTGCGTCAGGCCTGGTGAGGCGGCTCGGGGTATTCCTGCTCGTTCTTGTCGACCGGTTGAGCTACCCGATATTCCTCGTTGGCCCATTTCCCCAGATCGATCAGCTTGCAGCGCTCGCTGCAAAACGGACGAAAGCGGTTGTTGGTATCCCATTGGTGTTCTTTGCCGCACTGCGGGCAGGTCACGACAGGCGGCGCTTGGGCTGGCGACATGAGGCCTGGTATTACGAGGAGATGCTGCAGAAGGTCAGTTCGAACGGCACATCCTGATCGAGCAGCGCGGATTTAGCCGCATAGTTGGCGGCGATGAAGCGGATATTGATCGCATATTTGTTGGCGCCCACTTCGGGTATGCACGCCAGCTCGCTGCTCAGCCTGACGCGCAGCATCTGGGCGATGCGCCCGCCCTGCATTTGCTGGAACGAGCCCTGATGCGCGATGAAGTGGAACACCTTGCCGCTTTCGCGCAACAGTTGCAATACGATCTTGGACCCCGCTTCCAGCGGCAGCAGCGGGGCCAGCCATGCGCGCAGATTTTCACGCCTCAGGTTGACATCCTGTTCCTGCCAGTAGTGATAGGAGGGCAAATCGAATTCGCAGGTGCCGCCCGGCATGACGGCGCGCTGCTTGATGCCCATCAGCCATTCGTTTTCGCGCAGATGCTGGCCGATCTTGCCGCTCATCCCGAGCAGGTTCGCGGAAACCTGGTCGATCTCTCCCAGTATCGCGTCCAGGGCCGCTTCCGAAATCGCCGGGTTGTTGTGCAGGCTGGATAACACGCGCCGCTGGCGCTCCAGCTCCTGCAGCAGTTCGGATTTCAGGTCGGCGCGGCTGACCACCTCGAGGATCTCGAACAGCGTGGACATGGCCGCATGGTGATCGTTGCTGTGGCTCAGGTTGGTGAAGTGCGCCATGCGCGAGAACAAATCCTCCAGGCGCAACAGGGTGCGCACTTTTTCATTGAGAGGATATTCGTAGCTGATCACGCTGCCATTGCCCGATGTTGTTGGATTTATTGCCAGTTGCGAACGATATATTGAATAGCCTTGTATCGTCAAATACTGTTTCGCGCGTTCAGGTAGCGTTGATGCAGAACCGCCACCTGCGCGGCCAGCTTGTCCGGGCCGTCATCGTTGTGTATCACATCGTCGGCCAGTTGCAGTCTTGCGGCGCGCGGCGTCTGTTGCGCGATGATGGCGCGTATTTCCTCGCGGGCCATGTTGCTGCGCAGGATGACGCGTTCGATCTGTTTGTCCTCCGCGCAATCCACGACCAGTATGCGCCGGACCAGTTGCCGGAAGGCGGGGCTTTCCGGCAGCAGGGGCACGACGGTGACGATGTAGGGCCTGGATTGCAGTTCCCGCAATTGCGCCCCGGTCTGCTCGAGTATCAGCGGGTGCAGCAGCAGTTCCAGCCGCCGCTTGGCGGCGCTATCCGAAAATATCAACCCGCGCATCCTGGCGCGATCCAGCGCGCCGTCGGCTCCCATGTAATCATCGCCAAACGCTGCACGGATGGCCGGGATGGCTTCCCCGCCGGCTTGCGTCAGCTGGTGTGCGATCAGGTCGGTATCGATGATGCCGGCGCCATGTTCGGCAAACAGGCCGGCTACCGTGCTCTTGCCGCAGCCTATCCCGCCCGTGAGTCCGACTGCGAAACTCATGGTGCGGCCAGCAGATGCAGATAACCCTGTGTCAGTGTTTGTCCCCAGAACAGGGCGATCAGCCCGCCGCCCGCCAGATAGGGGCCGAACGGTATCGGGATGTTGCGGCCATGCTTGAGCGCCACGATCATCGTGATGCCCACGATCGCGCCGACCAGCGAGGATGACAGAATGATCAGCGGCAGCATCTGCCAGCCCAGCCAGGCACCGAGCGCCGCAAGCAATTTGAAATCACCGTAACCCATGCCTTCTTTTCCGGTGGTGAGCTTGAATGCCCAGTACACGCTCCAAAGCACGAGATAACCGGCCGCTGCGCCGATCACCGCGCCATACAAATCGGTAAAGACCCCGAACAGGTTGAACAGCAAACCGGCCCAGAGCAGCGGCAGGGTGATGTCGTCCGGCAGCAGTTGCGTGTCAAGATCGATCGCAGTCAGCGCCAGCAATGCCCAGATCAGCAGCAATGCGCCTGCGGCGGCGGGGCCGAAGCCGAAGTGCCATGCCGCGCAGGCGCTCAGGATGCCGCTGACCGCTTCGATGATCGGGTAACGCGGCGAAATGGCGGCACCGCAGCCTGCGCACTTGCCGCGCAACAGCAGGTAGCTGACGATGGGGATATTTTCCCACGCGCGGATGGCGTGGTTGCAATGCGGGCAGGCCGAGTGCGGGAAGACGAGGTTGTATTTGGGGGCGTCTAAGTGTTCTTCGCCGCGCAGTTCGGCGCACTGTTGTTGCCAGCCCAGTTCCAGCATCTTCGGCAGTCGATGGATCACCACGTTGAGAAAACTGCCGACCATCAGGCCCAATATGGCACACGTACCAGTGAACATGAACGGTGATGATTGCAGGAGCTGAAATAGTTCAGTCATGTCGGCTGTTTCTGTGAAGACTAACCCGATTGCGGGTTATGTCGGAGCTAAAACTGCCGACCATCAGGCCGAGCACCAGGCACACGCCTACGAAGGCGGCGGGGACCGTCTGCAATAGTTCGATGAGACTCATTGGAGCGAAGGGTGAGTGGGGAGTGGGGAGTGGGAAGTGGGGGAAACCGCAGCAACTCCCCTATTTACTACCATGCTCTTTCTACTCACCACTTCCCACTCCCCATTCCCCAGCGCCATTAAATGACTTCACCCATCTTGAAGATCGGCAGATACATCGCGACCACCATGCCGCCGATCAGCGTGCCGAGCACCACCATGATGACCGGTTCCATCAGGCTGGAGATCGCGGCTACCGCATCGTCCACTTCGGCCTCGAAGAAGTCTGCCACTTTTCCGAGCATGGCGTCCAGCGAGCCGGCCTCCTCGCCGATCGCCACCATTTGCAGCACCATGCTCGGGAACAGCCCGGTGTTCTGCATGGACACCGTCAATCCGGAACCGCTGCTGACTTCGCGCTGTATCGTCTTGGTCGCGTTGTAGTACACCACGTTACCTGCGGCGCCTGCAACCGAATCAAGCGCCTCGACCAGGTTCACGCCGGCGGCGAACATCGTGGCCAAGGTGCGGGTCCAGCGGGCGATCGTGGCCTTGCGGATCAGTTCGCCGAAGACCGGCAGTTTCAGCAACGCCCTGTCCATGAAATCCTGCAATTTTTTGCTGCGCTTCCAGAAATAAAAGAAGGTGTACAGGCCGCCGCCTATCCCGCCGAAAATGAGGTACCAGTAGGTGACGAAGAAATCGGAGATTCCCATCAGCACCAGGGTCGGGGTCGGCAGTTTGGCGCCGAAACCGGAAAACAGCTCCTTGAACGCGGGGATCACGAAGATCATGATCACGGCGGTGATGATGAACGCCACGACGATGATGGAAATCGGATAGAACAGAGCGGATTTGATCTTGCTCTTCAGCGCCTCGGTTTTTTCCATGTAGGTCGCCAGGCGCTCCAGCAATCCGTCCAGGATACCGGCAGCTTCGCCCGCGCCGATCAGATTGCAATACAGGGCATTGAAATACAGCGGGTGTTTCATGAATGCCTGCTGCAGGCTGCTGCCGGTTTCCACGTCGGTCTTGATGTCCAGCAGCAACCGCGCGACAGACGGGTTGCTATGACCCTTGCCCACGATATCGAAAGCCTGCAACAGGGGGACGCCCGATTTCATCATGACGGCCAACTGGCGGGTGAACAACGTGATGTCCTTTGCGGTGATGGATTTGCCGGTATCGCGCTGGCGTTTGATTTTTACGATATTGACGCCCTGGCGGCGCAAATGTGCGGATACGCTGGCTTCGCCGGGCGCGCGCATCTCGCCCTTGACCTGTTTGCCGGTTTTGTCCTTGCCTTCCCAGGCGTAGTTATATTCTTTTATTTTTACCTTTTGTTCTTTTGGTGCGACAGCCATGGCGTCTCCCTTGGTGTTCTGTAATTCCTGACAGGCATGATGCCGAGCTTTGCGCCCATTGTAAAGCGGGAGGGGCGATTCACGAATCGCCCTGTTTTTTCGGTTGAGCCGGGAAAATGCGCGCCACCTTCACGATGCGGTCCTGGGTCTGGATAATTTCGATCGGATAACCGGCGATTTTGAGGCTGGTACCGGTTTCCGGTATGTCCTCCAGGTGTTCGAGTATCAGCCCGTTGAGCGTCTTTGCGCCATCCAGCGGCAGATGGAAACCCATCTTGCGGTTCAGTTCGCGCAGGCTGCTGCTGCCTTCCAGCAGAAAGCTGCCATCCTCGTTGCGCAGGAATTTGCCGGTCTGGGAGGGCGATTGCGTGGTGAATTCGCCGACAATCTCTTCGAGGATGTTTTCCAGCGTCACCAGGCCGAGCAGTTCGCCGTATTCGTCCACCACCAGCCCGAGACGCGTGTGGCGTTCCTGGAATTGCTGCAGTTGCTTGAGCAGCGGCGTATCGGACGGGATGAAGTAGGGTTCGTGGAGTATCCCGCGCAGTTGCGCGATGTCCAGCGTGGCTTCCTGCAAAAGCGCGGGCACACGCTTGATGTGCAGGATGCCGATGATGTTGCTGGGGGTGTCGGCATAGACAGGCAGCAGCGTGTGGTGGCAGGTGATGATCTGCTGGCGCAGTTCGCTTGCCCCGGCGTTGATATCCAGCGCCTCGATCTGGCTGCGCGGAATCATCACGTCGTTCACGGTGATGCGTTCCAGATCGACCAGGTTCAGCAGCATTTTCTGGTGTTTGCGCGGCAGGAAATGCTCGGCATCCAGCACCAGCCCGCGCAATTCCTCTATCGTCATTTTCTGCTTGCTCTGGTCGGTCTGCACCTTGATTTTGAGCACTGCCAGCAGCCCTTTGACTATGGCGGTCGCAACGGAGACTACCGGATGGAACAGGGTAATCAGCGGCGCGAGCAGATAGCTGGAGGGCAGGGCGATGCGTTCCGGATGGCTGGCCGCGAGTATTTTCGGCATGATCTCGCTGAACACCAGCAGTACGAAGGTGATGCCCAGCGTTCCCATCAGCAGGGTCAGTTCGTCGGCGCCGAACAGCCGCATGACGACCACGTTGGTCACGGCTGCGGCAGCCACGTTCAGCAGGGTGTTGCCAAACAGGATGGAGCCGAGCAGCTTGTCTATCTTGGCGAGCAGCCGCGAGGTCAGCTTCGCGCTCTTGCTGCCCTTGCGGATCAGGCTGTTCAGGCGATAGCGGTTGATCGCCATCATGGAGGTCTCGGCGGCGGAAAACCATGCGCCAAGAATGATCAGCAGCAACAGCACGCCAAGTAGTGCGCCCAGGGAAATGTCGTCCAAAGTGGTATTTCAGCGATATGCGATGGCAGGAATAGTGTGCGAGCGCTGTGCGGGTGTCAAGTTGGCCGGCGCAGGCTGGTTGACATCATCAGCGCGCCGGCAATCACCATCGGCAGGCTGAGCCACTGACCCATGCTGACACCGAAAGTCATCAGGCCGAAGATGCCGTCGTCCGGATTGCGCGTAAATTCCGCGAGGAAGCGGAAGCTGCCATAGCCGACCAGGAACAGGCCTGAGACCGCACCCACCGGACGGGGTTTGCGTGAATACAGCCACAGCAGGATAAACAATGCCACCCCTTCCAGCGCGAATTCGTATAGCTGCGAAGGATGTCGCGGCAGGTTGTCCGCATTGGGGAACACCATGCCCCACGGCACATCGGTGGGGCGGCCCCACAACTCGCTGTTGATGAAGTTGCCGAGACGGCCGAACGCCAACCCGGGTGGCACCAGCGGCGCGATGAAGTCCATCAACTGCAGCCAGGGCAATCGTTGCCGGCGCGCAAACCAGGCCATGGCTATCAGTACACCGAGAAACCCGCCGTGGAATGACATGCCGCCTTCCCAGACGGCAAGAATCTTGAGCGGATGGGAAAAATAATAACCGGGGTTGTAAAACAGCACCTCGCCGAGCCGTCCGCCCAGGATGACGCCAAGCACGCCGTAAAACAGCAGGTCGTCGAGAAATTTCGCGTCGATCAGGGGATGGTTCAGTGTGGCGATGCGCTTGCGCCCCAGCCACAGAAAGGTCAGGAAGCCGGCCAGATACATCAGGCCATACCAGTGTATCGCGAGCGGGCCGAGATGGATGGCGACTGGATCGAATTGCGGGTGAACGAGCATGATGGATTCGGGTAAAATCGCAGGCCGGATTATACGTGCTTCAACCTTTTAGAAAGACATCATGCCGCAATATCGTTCACGCACCTCCACCCACGGCCGCAACATGGCCGGCGCACGCGCCCTGTGGCGCGCCACCGGCATGACCGACGGCGACTTCGGCAAACCCATCATCGCCATCGCCAACTCCTTCACCCAGTTCGTGCCCGGCCACGTCCACCTCAAGGATCTGGGGCAGCTGGTGGCGCGCGAGATCGAGAAAGCGGGTGGTATCGCCAAGGAATTCGACACCATCGCGGTGGATGACGGCATCGCGATGGGCCACGACGGCATGCTGTATTCGCTGCCTTCGCGCGACCTGATCGCCGACTCGGTGGAATATATGGTCAACGCGCATTGCGCCGACGCGCTGGTGTGCATCTCGAACTGCGACAAGATCACGCCCGGCATGCTGATGGCCGCGATGCGGCTGAACATCCCGGTGGTGTTCGTGTCCGGCGGGCCGATGGAAGCGGGCAAGGTCAGCTGGCAGGGCAAGGTCAAAGGACTGGATCTGGTGGATGCGATGGTGGCCGCTGCCGACAGCCGCGTGAGCGACGAAGAGGTGGATGCCATCGAGCGTTCCGCCTGTCCGACCTGCGGTTCCTGCTCCGGCATGTTCACGGCGAACTCGATGAACTGTCTGACCGAGGCGCTGGGATTGTCGCTGCCCGGCAACGGTACACTGGTGGCGACCCATGCCGAGCGCAAACAGTTGTTCCTCGGGGCCGGACGCCTGATCGTCGAGTTGTGCGAACGCTATTACGGGCAGGATGATACCTCGGTGTTGCCGCGCAGCATCGCCACTTTCGATACGTTCGAGAACGCGATGACGCTGGACATCGCGATGGGCGGTTCGACCAATACGGTGTTGCACCTGCTCGCCATCGCAAGCGAAGCGGGCGTGGATTTCACGATGAAGGATATGGACAGGCTGTCGCGCCATGTGCCTACGCTGTGCAAGGTTGCGCCGTCGTCGGAATACCATCTGGAGGACGTGCATCGCGCGGGCGGCATCGCGGCGATCCTGGGCGAACTGGATAGAGCCGGGCTGCTGCACGGCGAAGTTCCCACGGTGCACAGCAAGACCCTGCGCGACGGGCTAAAAAAATGGGACATCAAGCAGAGCAACGATAAAGATGTCCGGGAATTCTTTCGCGCTGCACCCGGAGGTATCAGCACCACGATCGCGTTCTCGCAAGCTGTGCATTATCCCGAACTGGATACGGATCGCACCCAGGGGTGTATCCGCGACAAAGCCCATGCCTATTCGCGGGACGGCGGTCTGGCGGTGTTACACGGCAACATCGCGCTCGACGGTTGCATCGTGAAAACGGCGGGCGTGGATGACAGCATCCTTAAATTCAGCGGGCGCGCGCGCGTGTTCGAGAGCCAGGACGCGGCAGTGGCGGGTGTTCTGGCCGACCAGATCGTCGCGGGCGACGTGGTGGTGATCCGTTACGAAGGACCCAGGGGGGGGCCGGGCATGCAGGAGATGCTGTATCCCACCTCATATCTGAAGTCGAAAGGCCTGGGCAAGGTATGCGCGTTACTGACCGACGGGCGCTTTTCCGGCGGAACTTCCGGTTTGAGTATCGGACACGTCTCGCCCGAAGCGGCGAGCGGCGGCGCGATAGCGCTGGTGCGGGAGGGTGACCGCATCGAGATTGACATTCCGAACCGCAACATCAGCCTTGCGATCTCCGATGCGGAGCTGGCGCAGCGCCGTGCGGCGATGGAAGCGAAAGGCAGGCAGGCATGGAAGCCCGCTGTAGAGCGCCAGCGCAAAGTATCATCAGCGTTGCGCGCTTACGCGGCGATGGTGACCAGTGCCGACAAAGGCGCGGTGCGCGACGTGACGCAGATAGAATAGTTTCTGGAAAATGGATGTCCACGAAATTCATGAAAAACACGAAATAGGCCAATATTTTTCGTGCCTTTCGTGGTTTTCGTGGGCCAATTGACTTAATTTGAGGATAAAAGCATGAACACAGCACAGCAATTGAACACACAATTCGGCATCGCGGGACAACTGAGCTTCCGCGAGGATGCCAGCGGCCTGATCGTCGCCGAGATCAGCAACGCGCAGGCGACCGCCTCGCTGTGCCTTCAAGGCGCGCATCTGATGACCTGGAAACCGGGGAACCAGTCCGTGCCGGTAATATGGCTGTCGCGTGATGCCAAACTGGCGGCAGGCAAGTCGATACGCGGCGGCGCGCCGGTGTGCTGGCCGTGGTTCGGCGCGCATGCATCCGAGTCCGGCTTCCCGGGACATGGTTTTGCGCGTACCGTTCCGTGGCAGGTGGTCGAGTCGGGCAACGAGCCGGGTGGTGCGACGCGCCTCACCCTGCGACTGGTTGCGAGCGAAAAGACCCGCGCGCAGTGGCCGCACGACTGTACGCTGAATCTCACCGTGGTTGTAGGCGAGACACTGCGCATGGAGTTGGCCACCGAGAACACCGGCGTCACGGACTTTGTGATCGGCGAGGCGCTGCATACCTATTTCCGGATCGGCGACATCGGTGCGGTGCGTGTGCGGGGGCTGGCGGGCTGCGACTACTGGGACAAGGTGGGCGGTTCCGCACTGAAGACGCAGGCGGGGGCGATCTCCTTCTCGGGCGAGACCGACCGCGTATACATCAATACCGCCGCCGAGTGCGTAATCGAGGACGACCAGCTAAAGCGGCGTATCCATGTCGCCAAATCAGGCAGCCTGTCTACCGTGGTTTGGACACCATGGGTCGAGAAGGCCGATAAAATGGGCGATATGGGGCAACCGGACGGCTGGCGTGAAATGGTATGCGTGGAGTCGGTGAATGCGATTGAGAATGTGGTGAAGGTCGCGGCGGGAGCCAGGCATACGCTGATCGTCGAATACCGTGCCGAGGTTATTTAGCGGCTTTATCGGGCAGTCGCACTGCCACCTTGCCGGCAGAAACATGATATGGACTTGAAAAACATGTCAACCTTATTCCGGATAGAGGCGTTATTGCCATGCCGACGGATAAGCCAGTTTGAGAGGTTGACCGGAAAAGTTGGTTGGCAAAATAGGTGGAGTTGTTTAGAATTGGCAGTGAAGGCAAGACCTTCGCAAGTTTTTAGGCTGTTTTATTCATAAATTTGGAGATTAAAGTAATGAAATCTATTATCGCAGGTGTGGCTGTAGCAGGTTTGATGGTTGCTGGTAGCGCAATGGCAGCAGAAATGCCAGCTTTGGCAAAGAAGATGAACTGCACAGCTTGTCACGCAATTGACAAGAAGGTGGTTGGTCCGGCTTGGGCTGATGTTGCCAAGAAGTACAAAGGCGATGCCAAGGCTATGGACGCACTGGTAGTTAAAGTGTCCAAAGGCGGTTCCGGCAACTGGGGTACCATGCCTATGCCAGCTAACGACGCTGCAGGTACAAAGCAAGCCGAGATCAAAGAACTGGTTACATTCATTCTGGGTCTCTAAGCAATACAGGAGCAATCCTCAAAAAAGCCGGCGCAAGCCGGCTTTTTTGTTGACTGCGGTTTAGCTGAAATTGACAAGCCGAGCGACGCCTCTGCATAATCAGCACGGATTTTTACAGGGGTTAACCATGCCATTTCGTTTCATACATCCGCTATTGCTTGCCGTTATTACACTCGCCCTGACAGGGTGTGAAAAATCTCCCACCACCAATTCTTCTATCACCGGTCAGGGGGCATCCGGTGAGTTGGTCGTGCGCATCGGCGCATCGGCACCATTGACCGGCCCGCAGGCTCATCTGGGCAAGGACAACGAGAACGGCACGCGCATGGCGATAGACGACGCCAACGCCAAGGGAATTACTATCGGCGGACATAAAGTGCGCTTCGAACTGATCAGCGAAGACGATCAGGCCGACCCCAAGACTGCCACCATCGTCGCGCAAAAGCTGGTGGACAACAAAGTCAGCGGCATCATCGGCCACCTGAATTCCGGCACCAGCATTCCCGCTTCGAAGATATACAACGATAACGGTATCGCACAGATATCGCCTTCTGCCACAGCGGTGAACTACACCGCGCAGGGTTACAGGACCGCGTTCCGCGTGATGGCAAATGACGCGCAGCAGGGCCGGGTGCTGGGCGAGTATGCGGCGAAAAATCTGGCCGCGAAAAAGATCGCGGTGATCGACGACCGCACCGCTTACGGACAGGGTCTGGCCGATGAATTTATCAAGGCCGCGCAGGCCAATGGCGCGCAGATCGTCGCGCACGAATACACCAACGACAAGGCGATGGACTTCACCGCAGTGCTGACCGCGGTGAAAGGCAAGAAGCCGGATCTGCTGTTCTACGGCGGGATGGATGCACAGGGCGGGCCGATGGCGAAGCAGGTCAAGGCGCTTGCGCTGAACCTGAAATTCATGACCGGAGATGGCGGTTACACGCCGGAATTCATCAAGCTCGCGGGCGATGCGGCGGAAGGCGCTTATGCATCACTGCCCGGTGTGCCGCTGGACAAGATGCCGGGCGGCAAGGAATTTGAAAAGCGTTTTGTCGCCAAGTACCAGCCTATCCAGTTGTATGCGCCTTACTGTTACGACGCGGTGAACGTGATGATAGCCGCGATGCAGAAGGCTGATTCGGTGGACCCGGCGAAATACCTGCCGGCGCTCGCCGGCATTTCATACGACGGTGTGACCGCCAGGATACAGTTCGATGAAAAAGGCGATCTGAAGGGCGGCGCCATCACCGTATATCAGGTGCAACAGGCAAAATGGCAACCGCTGGAAACGCTGGGCGCGATCGCACCGGTGGCGCAGTGATGCGCATCTGAAGCTTGGACTTGAACGACACCCCTGCGTGTCGTTTTTGTTTGCCCACAATGGAAATCCTCTTACAACAGATCATAAACGGCCTCGTGCAGGGCAGCGTCTACGCGCTGGTCGCGCTCGGTTACACCATGGTGTACGGCATTCTCGGTCTGATCAACTTCGCGCATGGCGAAGTGGTGATGGTAGGCGCGATGCTGGCATTGTCTGCGCTCACTGCCTTGCTGGGTATGGGGGTTCCGCCTGTGCCGGCATTGCTGTTCAGCGTCATGGTGGCGATGGCGGGTTGCATGGTTCTGGGCTACGGCATCGAGCGCATCGCCTATCGTCCGTTGCGCCATGCGTCCCGCCTCGCCCCGCTGATCACCGCGATCGGCGTGTCCATCGTGCTGCAGAATCTGGCGATGATGATCTGGGGTCGCGAGTACCATTCCTTTCCGCAACTGATCTCCAACGATACACACAACTTCGGCGGCGCGATTATCAACGACATCCAGATCGTCATATTCATACTGGCGTTGGCGATCATGGCCGGGCTGATGGTGGTGGTGCACCGCACGCGCCTGGGGTGCGCGATGCGCGCGGTGGCCGAAAACCAGCACGCCGCGCAACTGATGGGCGTGGACATCAACCGTGTGATTTCAATCACCTTCATGCTGGGCTCGGCACTGGCCGCGATAGCCGGGTTGATGGTCAGCGCCAACTACGGCCTGGCGCATTACTACATGGGCTTTCTGCTCGGTCTGAAAGCCTTCACCGCCGCGGTGCTGGGCGGCATCGGCAACCTGCGCGGCGCGATGCTGGGCGGGTTGCTGCTCGGGCTGATCGAGAGCCTGGGAGCGGGTTACATCGGCGACCTGACCGGCGGATTCATGGGCAGTAACTATCAGGACGTGTTCGCGTTCTTCGTGCTGATCGCCGTACTGGTGTTCAGGCCATCCGGACTGCTCGGTGAAAGGCTGGCTGAACGCGCATGAAGCTTGTCCGAAAATCGGGGGTGCAACTTGCCGCGCTTGTGATCACGTTGTTGCTGTTGCCGTTTATCACCGACGCGCTGCTCGGGCGCGGCTGGGTGCGCATCGCGGATTTCGCGATGCTCTACATCATGCTGGCGCTCGGGCTGAACATCGTGGTCGGCTACGCGGGCCTGCTCGACCTGGGTTACATCGCGTTCTTTGCGGTGGGTGCCTATTGCTACGCACTGACCGGATCTCCGCATCTGGCGCTTGCCTTCCCGATGGCGTTCCCAGACGGCGTGCATCTGTCGTTCTGGATCGTCCTGCCGCTGGCGGCTCTGACGGCGGGCAGTTTCGGCATGCTGCTCGGCGCGCCCACATTGCGCCTGCGCGGCGATTACCTCGCCATAGTCACGCTCGGCTTCGGCGAGATCATCCGCATCTTCTTGAACAACCTTAATGCGCCCATCAACCTGACCAACGGCCCGCAGGGCATCAGCCGCATCGACCCGGTCCGCGTCGCGGACGTGTCGTTGAGCGCCACGCAGAATATCTTCGGCATCGCATTCCCGTCGGTGCATCTGTATTTTTATCTGTTCCTTGCATTCACCGCGCTGGTGGTAATCGTCTCGCGGCGCCTGGAAAGATCGCGCATCGGCCGTGCCTGGATGGCGATACGCGAGGACGAAATCGCGGCCTCGGCGATGGGCCTCAACACGCGCAACCTCAAGCTGCTGGCGTTCGCGATGGGCGCGATGTTCGGCGGCGCGTCCGGCGCGCTGTTCGCCGGCTTCCAGGGTTTCGTCAGCCCGGAAAGTTTCAGCCTGATGGAATCCATCATGGTGTTGTGCATGGTGGTGCTGGGCGGCATGGGCAATATCGCCGGCGTGATCCTCGGCGGCGTGCTGCTGGCGATATTGCCCGAAGTATTGCGCCACAGCGTTGTGCCGCTGCAACAGGCATTGTTCGGCAAGACGGTCGTCGATCCGGAGAGCCTGCGCATGCTGCTGTTCGGCACCGCGTTGATCGTGATGATGCTGTACCGTCCGGCGGGATTGCTGCCTTCGCGCGTGCGCCGCCGCGAGCTGGGTAGCGATGAGGCGCCGGAATCGCTATGACAGACATGAAACCATTGCTGCGACTCTCCTCGATCGGCAAGCAATTCGGCGGATTGAGTGCGCTGAGCGACGTGTCGCTGCACATCCGGCGCGGGGAAATATACGGCCTGATCGGTCCGAACGGCGCGGGCAAGACCACGTTGTTCAACGTCATCACCGGACTGTACCAGCCGAGCGCGGGCGGATTTGAATTCGACGGGAAAAAATATCAGGCATGCAAGCCCCATGTGCTGGCAAAGGCCGGTATCGCGCGCACCTTCCAGAACATCCGGCTGTTCGCCAACCTCACCGCGCTGGAAAACGTGATGATAGGCCGCCATGTGCGCACCCGCGCGGGCGTGTTTGGCGCGTTGCTGCGCGACCGTGCCACACGCAGTGAGGAACACGCGATCACCGAACGCTCGCGCGAACTGCTGCGTTATGTCGGGATCGAAAAGCCCGCGCAGACCCTCGCCAAGCATCTGTCCTATGGAGAGCAAAGGCGGTTGGAGATTGCCCGCGCACTGGCTACCGATCCGCTGCTGCTGGCTCTCGACGAACCCGCCGCAGGCATGAATGCCACCGAAACCGAAAGCCTGAAAGCGCTGCTGCAAACCATACCCGATCGCGGCATCACCGTGCTGCTGATCGAGCACGACGTTAAGCTCATCATGGGGCTGTGCGACCGCGTCGCGGTGCTGGACTACGGCAGGAAAATAGCCGAGGGTGTGCCGGAGGATGTGCGCAAAGATCCCGCCGTGATCGCCGCTTATCTGGGGAGTGGAGATGAGTAGGGGCACGGTTTCTCCGGTAGGGGCACGGCGCGCCGTGCCCCTACTTGAAGTCCGCTCCCTCCAAGTTGCCTACGGCGGCATCCAGGCCGTCAAAGGTATAGACCTGCACATCGCTCCCGGCGAACTGGTCGCGCTGATCGGCAGCAACGGCGCGGGCAAGACCACCACGCTGAAGACGCTGGCGGGCTTGCTGCCTCTTTCCAGCGGACAGATCCACTACGACGGTAAAAGCTTGCACAATATTGAGGCGCATCAGCGCGTGTCTATGGGCATCGCGTTGGTGCCGGAGGGTCGCGGCGTATTCGCGCGCCTCACCGTGCATGAGAACCTGCAGATGGGCGCATACAGCCGCAATGACCAGCATGAAATCGCATCAGACCTTGCGCGCATGTACGAACTCTTTCCGCGCCTCGCCGAGCGTCGTGGCCAGTTGGCCGGAACCCTCTCCGGCGGCGAGCAACAGATGGTCGCGATGGCGCGCGCGCTGATGAGCCGCCCACGCCTGCTGATGCTGGATGAGCCCAGCATGGGACTCGCACCGCTGATGGTGCAGAAGATCTTCGAGACGATACGCGACATCGCGGCACAGGGCATGAGCATTCTGCTGGTCGAGCAGAATGCCAGGCTCGCGCTGCAGGCCGCCCAGCGCGGCTATGTGATGGAAAGCGGGTCTATCACGCTGTCGGGCGCAGCCGGCGAACTGCTGGGCAGCGATGCGGTGCAGCGCGCGTATCTGGGGAGTTAGTGCGGGCGGCATGGCATGATGCCATGCGACCGACATCATGCGGGTGGAAATTCCGGTTAATGATGCGGCTGGCCGGACTATTGCATCGAATGCAAGCCGAACATGTTGCCTTCGGTGTCCGTCGCCAGGACGATGAAGCCGTACTTGCCGATGGGGAATTTCGTTTTGTGTATCTGCCCGCCCGCCGCGCGGATGCGCTCCTCCCCGACTGCGCAATCGGCGCAACTGAAATAGACCAGTGTGCTATTCCCGCCCGAAGGGGCGCCTTCGATTCTGACCAGGGAGCCGGAAGCGCCGAAGCGGCCCATATCCATCGGGAAACCCCACATCTCCAGGTCGCCGCTGTCGAGCTTTTCGAGTTTGGTCTGCAAGACAGATTCGTAAAAGCGCTTTGCGCGCGCCATGTCCTGCACATAAATCTCGAACCAGTTGACGGGATTGTTTGTCATCGCACACCTCCGTAGTTGTTCAGTAGGAAACTTTCAGCGCCTCGCACAGGAATTTCATGAGCGGCGCCGTTTCCGCAAAGCGTTTGCCGGCCAGTTTGACCAGACCAGTTCCGGTGATTTCCTTGATAGACAAGGGTGCGAGGGCGACGAAGTCCTTGCGCTTGATATCCGCTATTGCCGGATGATTGGCATCGTAGCCGCGCGGCGGACGGGTCAGGCTGTCGCCCGATAGTGTCCACTGTGCGGCGAATTTTTTATCGTCGCGCGCGGCGAACCATTTCTCCGGTTTATTCGCAACGAAGTCGCGCAACTTTCCCAGCGCATCCGGATCCGGATGCCAGCAGCCCACACCGAAGAAGCACTCGTCCGTGGCGACATGCACATAGAAGCCGGGCGCGTGTACGTCCTTGCCCAGCTCGTGCCGGAACTGGATGCCGATGTTGGTTTTGTACGGTGTCTTGTCGCGCGAGAAACGCGTATCGCGAAACACGCGCATCAGCGAGCCGCCGACCTTGCGGGGTTCCGCGCGGAAGTGCGGGGCGAAGGTTTTCAGTACGGGATCCATCGCCCCGATGAATTCAAGGGCAGGCTCGCGCACCAGCGATTCATAACGCGGTTTGTTGTCCTCGAACCATGCCCTGTTGTTATTGTTCTCCAGCTCGTCCAGGAATTTTAAAGTCGCTTGGGTGAACATGATGTGCCCTCCTGTGAATTATTTCCGGTTATTTTTTGGATGCGCGGCGAGCAGCTCCTTTCCCTGTCCGGTGAATTCCCACCAGGGGATGGACTCACCGCTCTCCAGATAATGCCGGGCTGCCATCAGGGTGTAAAGCACGCAGGGATCGTGGCGATGACCCATGCTGTCAGACAAGGCCAGGTAAGTTTTCAGCGGATCGCGCGTGGCGAGCTGTTGCGGATTCAGGATGCCGAGCGAGCGCAGGTCGGATGCGATGGATTTGCCGATGTTGGGAATATCCTCCAGCTTGTCTGGCTGTGCGGTGATTTCAGGACTCACGCGCCGTTCGCCTGAAATTTTCCCCGTGCCGGTGAGTGCCGCGAGCAGATGTTTTCCTCGTGCGCGCATCGCCGGGGTGCCGATGACGCAGAGTTCCCAGATATGCCGTCGCACCAGCGGCTTCAGTTTTTCATCGCGCATGGCCAGGTCGGCAAGCGCCTGCATCGCGAGTGTCTTGACTATGCTGCTGCGGTCGTTGGTCCAGGACAGCAGTATCTCCACCACGCGCTGCTGCTCCTGCGTCGTGAGTTGCAGTCGTGCCAGCATCGCGGCGATATGCCAGCGCACTTCCTTCTGTTCGATCTGGCTCAATTCTTCAATCAGAGTGCGCTTGTGCGGGCGCAGATATTCGGGATGCAGGGCGGTGATCTTTTCTGCGGCATCGGCACACCTCATGCGTACCAGCGGATCGTCCAGCGCGATGCCGGAGATCAGTGCTGCGAAAAGCTCGGGCTTGTTCAGCACCAGGGCCACGGCTTCGTTCGACCTGCCGATGGAGCGCCGGTCGCCGCCTCCCAGCATGTTTATGATCGAGTCCAAGGATTTGCCCGCCGGATTTGCTCAGCTCTGATCGTATGCCCGTTGCAAACCCGCGATGTCGATCTTCTTCATCTGCAACATCGCTTGCCACACTCTGCCGGCTTTAACCTTGTCCAGGTCGCCCAGCAACTTGCCGAGTTGAGCGGGAACGATCTGCCAGGAAACGCCGAACTTGTCAGTCAGCCAGCCGCACTGGACTTCCTCCCCGCCTGCGGTGAGCTTCTGCCAGTATTCATCGACTTCGGCCTGCGTCTCGCAGTTCACGACGAAAGAGATGGCGGGCGAAATCTTGAACACCGGGCCGCCGTTCAGCGCCACGAACTCCTGACCGTCGAGCAGGAAGCTCGCCGTCATCAGCGAGTCCTCCGGCCTGCCGGAAGCCTCGGCGGCCTCCGGCCCGTAACGCTCCATGTTCAGCACTTTTGAATTTTTGAAAACAGAGACATAGAAATTCGCGGCTTCCTCGGCCTGATCGTTGAGCCACAGGAACGGGGTGATCTTTTGCATGATGTGTCCTCCAGTTGAAAAGTCGGTTATTTCTCGGCGACTGCTTTCAAACTCTCCAGACTATCCTCGAAATCCTTGCCTATCATGTGGTCCATGCTGATGAACAGGCTGAACACCTTGGGGATGAATGCCATCGGCCCGTCCATCACCCAAACGATCTTAGTGCCTTCTGGCACGGGTTGCAGGGTGAAGGTCGCCTGATTGTGCCCTTCGAAAGGCGTGATGAAATCCAGTTTGATGATCACTGTGCTGGGTGCGCTGGATTCGACAATTTCCAGCTTGCCACTGCCCACATTGCGGTTGCCGTTCCATTCGTACACTGCGCCCTTGCCGCTGGGCGGGCCGCTGTAGGTCGTCTTCATGTTCACATCCTTTTTTTCCCAGGCAGACCATGCTTTCCATTTCTGGAAGTCGTTGATGTACGCAAATACCTTGTCGGGTGAGGCATGGATGATGGCAGAGCGTTCGACGCGGAAAGTGCTCGGCTTCAGTCTAGCCAGAACGAGAATGGCCGTGATGACGACGATGATGAGAATGGCGATGAGTTTGAGCATGATGGTGTCCTTGATCCAAATAGTGCGGCTACTCACGAATATCGAATTGCGGATTCCACACCACTTCCCACAGATGCTGGTCCGGGTCCTGAAAATATCCGGCATAACCGCCCCAGAACGTTGGCCGCGCGGGTTTGACGATCACCGCGCCTGCCAGCCTTGCCTGCTCCATGACCGCATCGACTTCCTGCTTCGAAGCTACATTGTGCCCGATGGTGAATTCGGTCGCGTTCGGTTGTCCTATAGCGATACCGGTGTCGCGCGCGAGGCTGGTGCGCGGCCAGACCGCAAGCTTGATGCCCGCACTCAAATCAAAGAACGCAACCGCGCCGTGCTCGAACTCCCTGCCGATGATGCCCTGAGTCGGCAGGCCAAGGCCGTCGCGGTAAAACGCGAGCGACCTTTCCAGATCGTCCACGCCGAGGGTGATGACAGTGATGCGCGGTTTCATGCTTTTTCTTCCTGGGGTGCGCCGCCCGGTTCCATATAGAACGGCGACCGGATATGGCCATCCGGATCCTTGAAGTCGAGCGCGTACATAAAGCCGAGATCCTGCGGCGGTCGCGGGACGGTGCCGCCAGCTGCAAGCGCCTTGCGCACCAGCTCGTCCACTTCGGCGCGGTTCTCGCAGGACAAGGCCAGCATCACTTCAGCACTTTTTCTGGCATCGCAAATCGATTTCGAGGTAAAGTCCAGAAAGAACTTCTCCACCAGCAGCATGACGAAAATACCCTCGGCCACGATCATGCACGTGGCGTTGCCATCGGTGAACCGGGGATTGAAGGTGAAGCCGAGCTGCGTAAAGAATGCGACCGATCTGTTGAGGTCCTTGACGGGCAGATTCACATAGATTTGTCTGGACATGATGCATCCTTTCGCAGCGAGATCAGGCAGCCGGCAAAGTAGAAGTGTGTGCGAGGCTTGTCAAGCAATCCAGCGCTGTATGTGGGGTCAGGCGCTAGCCTGGCTGTGCTGCTAAGGATAACCCGCACGGGCGATTGGCCTCAATTTCCCAGTCCATGCGGCGCAATGTCCGCGGGACATTGCGCCGCCCTGAGCTACTTGGCGATTCGCTTCAACTCTGCGGTATCAGCGTCGGTCGGCTGATGGTTCAGGCTTAACAGGATGCCCGCCAGACTCTTCACTGCAGCGGGAGCGGCAGCATCTTTTGTAATCGCTTCCAGCCTGGGTTTGTCCGCGTCGGCGGGCTTGTGTTTAAGATTCAACAGCGCCTGCGCAATGGTTTTTTCATGGGCGGAAGTCGTGACATCTGCAGCCAGCATTTTCAACTTGTCCTTGTCGGCATCGCTGGGATAATGATGCAGGCCGATCAGGATTTCAGCCATGGTGCGCGTTGCGGCACTCGCATTATCCTCCGCTGCTGACAAGCCGGGAATGGCGAGCAGCAACAGGGAAAGGATGATGGGTAATGCTATTCTGGGAAAGTTCATCGCGTATCCTCCTTGGAAAAAGATTGCTTTCGATCGAACAGGCTGCCCGGATTTGCCTGCAGCCCGTTTCAATATAGCACTGTTGTCGCCAATTACAACCTGTCCGGGATCGCTGGTGATGTCGCGCTCAGACAAGCATCTCAGCGCTTCACATCAAGAGTTGCAGCCTGCGTTGTGTTCGATACATCGGCCAGATATAGTTTTACCAGCAGCCGGTTGAATGCTGCGCTGCGGTCCGCCTCAGTCGGATTCAGGATGCCGTATTGCTGGAACAGCGAGATCAGCTTCACCGGGACAACGCGATAATCCCCGACGATCTCCACGTGGCCCGCTTTGATTTCGACTTTCTTCAGAACGGCGGCCTCGTCGACCGGCTTCTGGTTCTGCTCATCCAGGCTGAACACATAGTCACTCTCCACGCAGGTGCCGGCATCGTTGAAGCGGCGGCAAGTGCCGCGTTCGTCAGTGTCAATCTTCAGATGCGTCCGCACCTGGCCGAGCAACTCGCCCGGCTGCCGGATAAAGTCCGAGGCTGAGGTGATCTCAAACCACTTGTCGCCGCTCACGACCTTGCATAGTGGCCTGACCAATCCCAGCGTCAATGCCATCATGAACGGGGTGGGCGATCCGCACTGTTCCGCCGAAGCGATCCCGGAAAAAGGGCCGGATATTGTCACGAGGCGCAGATTCATTTTCTTGTCCTGCACCGGATTTGGCCGGTCCGTAACCAGTGCCTTGCGCGCGATCAACGCGCCCTGGCTATGTCCGACGACCGTGATCTCCTTGTTGTCCAGTTGCGCGGATAGCGTATCGAGCGAGTTCGCCAATTGGCCGGAACTCACCATCAGGCTGTCGCGATCATCGTAAGTGAAACAAGCCGTTTGCTGGCCATGAAACGCCATAACTTCTGCCAGCGCGCGGAAACGTCCCGTCGAGCCATGGCAACCATGAACCATGACGGTGACAGGCTGCTGCGAATTGAGATGCAGCGTGCGGTCCGGGTTGTCCGTGCAGGGGCCGAGACCGGGGATGCTCAGACTGATGTCGGGAGGAGGAAGTTGGGATTGGTCGTAGGTGAGCAGGGCGGGATCATTGGGGGTCGTAGAGCAGCCGGTCAGACACAACAACATTAACAACGACAATGCACAAAAAGTCCGCTGCATATCTATTCACCCTCGTGAGAATTATTGCGTTGCCAATGCAGTTCTTATGATAACTTGATGCAATGCGGCGCGAAGAACTTCTTTGGATGCATGGCGAAACTTGGCGGCTCGATGTTATCGACTCGACATGCTCGGATTAATCGACAAATTCTGTTTGGGGTATTCGCTCAAGGTGAAAGCAAGCAGCTGATTAAGTTTGACTTTTTATTTTGCAGTTACGCTTGGAATTAATTTTGCTCGGCGCTTTCAAACTCTGTTAGTGATGGGATGTGTGATATTGCAAATAACTTCACTTTTCAGGGTTTCCAAGGTATCTTACTACTGAGTGGTTACATCACTATTACCCTAAAACTTGTAATGATTTCAAGATGGAACCCGATTGAGACGCGTAGTTCAGTACGCCGCGTAACCGGTTCATATTCAAACACACGGGCTTGAGTCTGTGGTTGTTTAGTCAAGGAAATTGCATGAAAACTGCTAAGAAAACACTGGTCCTGGTTTTTCCACCTCTAACCATATCAACATCACCTCCGCTTGGGATCGCGATGTTGAAGGGCTATGTCGAGCGACAACTGCCGGAGTGGGATGTCAAATTGCTGGATTTGAATTTGTCGTTTCTTGACAAGATTCTGTCCGGCATAGAATCGGGGACTGGCAATCTGAGCGACGAGGTCTATGCCAAACTTGCTTGTACCAAAGAGCAATTGCTCCAGGCCGCCAAGGTTATGCGGGGGGTGGATAACGACATTCTGCTGAGCCGACCGGATGTATATGAACAGTGTGGTGGCGTATTCTCCAGATTCATCGAGTTTGCAACCAAAATGTTAAGCGCGGATTGCGCGGAATGGGAACGCACTCAACAGCTTTCACCGCTGCTCAGGGACTGCATCGCGCAGATACTGGCATTGAAGCCAAGTTGCGTTGGTATATCCATGATCTTTTCCGAGCAGCTTCCCGTCGGGGCCGCACTGGGAAGATTCCTGCGCCAACAGGCCATGCTGAAAGTTTTCATGGGTGGGAGTTGCCTGATAGATGGCGCGGAACATTTTATGAAATGGTATCCCGAAGCCGCGGACGTGATTGTGTCCGGAGATGGTGAAGAAGCGCTCAAGAAGCTGTTGAGCAGCGATGGAAATCCCAAGGGCATAGCCGGGGCGGTGTATTGGGAATCCGGCCAGGTCGTGAAAGAACCGCCGATATTCCAGAAAGATGTCGATCAATTCGGGATTCCCGATTTTGGCGGCCTTGATGTGAATGCCTACTATTCACCCGAGCCTATCATTCCGCTTCTGCTTTCCCGCGGTTGCTACTGGCGGAAGTGCACTTTCTGCGTACACTATTTTTCCGCCGGGGATACGTATCGGGTGCGATCATTGGACGCGATAATTGAAGTGCTTCAGCACTTTGTGGATAAGGGGCTCCGTAATTTTGCCTTCGTTGATGAAATGATCGCCCCGGGGCAGTTTGTTCGCCTGGCAGAGGCTATCAAGAATTCGGGATTGGACATTACTTATTATGCATATTCGAAACCCAACCGGACTTTCACTCCGAAGGTGCTGAAGGAAATTGCCGAATCCGGATGCAAGTTTTTATTGTGGGGGCTGGAGAGCGGCAATCAACGCATTCTTGACTTGATGGGCAAGGGGACAGAAGTCAACGAGGTCGCGGAAGTCATGAAAAATGCGCACGCAGCCGGAATAGCGAACCATGTTTTCGTTATTTGCGGTTTTCCGACGGAAACCCACCAGGAATTCGCCGATACCCTCAACTTCCTGAATGACAACAGGGATTATATCTACGCCATCAACAGCGGGCCTTTCGGCCTTGATGCCGGGGCGCCCATTGCCAAGAACCCGGAGAAATTCGGCATTGTGCAAACCTGGGTCCAGGGTAACACTCCATTGGGAGAGCAGTTGGCTTACCGTTGTTCAAGCGGGGTCACGATGGACGAGTCGTGGCAGAATTTTGTGAGGGCTTTGCCATTCTTCAGGCCATTTCATCCCCATTCCAATCTGGTTGCGTATTACCGTGACCATGCGCTGCTGGTATACAAATACCTGGGCAATAAACTGCGGCCCGAACTCAGGCAATTCCCGCCAATGTCCAGTGTCCTGCCCAAAGCTTTAAATACAGCCCCTGTCGAAAAACAAGAGGCTTAGGCTGCGGCCCAAGGCGGTAATATTGCCGGCCCCGATATCGCCTCTTGAACCCGGGCTGACGGATTCATGCTTTTTATTTCGCTTTAATTTGTTCGAAATGGCTGTTGGCAGCCCATCCTATTGCCTCGGTAAGCACTGCTGCCGTTGAATCATCAGCGGCGTTTTCAATTCCCGGCAACCATCCGGCAAGTGCCTGGCGGCTAAACAGTACCTGGCGGCTACGCACAGTTTCCGTCAGTGTTAGCAGCAATTCGGCTGCGGCGTCCCTGGTAATCCCGATACCGTGCTCTGAGGCGATGGCTAATACCATGTCGGTTTGGATCGGCACAAATGCCGCTGTATCCGATTCAGGCGCTTGCGCTGAACCGCCGTCGATTCCGGCACATGCGCCAGATGCAGCGCGGATAATTCCGTGAACATTTTGACTCGTCGATGCCATGAAAAAATTCTCCTGTTTACTGGCAACGATCAGAACAACCAGAGCCAAGGTTAACGATATCGTATTTGCACATTGCAGTTGGATCAATCACCGGAGCCTGTTCCGATTTCGGTCATCGACAGGCCCTCTGCCTGTGCTTTTTGTCGTTGATGGGCATTTTCCACCATAACAAGGCGCTCTTGATTGCTGACATGATTCCACCGGTCGTTTTCCTCCAGCGAGAGGAAGCAGCTGAGGCAAATACCATCTTTGTTCGGGTTGCAATCGCCCAGGCAGGGAGACCTTGCAGTAACTTCCGTATTCATAATCTCTCGTTCTCTATTCTCGTGTTGATAAGCCCGCATTTGGCTTGATTCCGGACTTCCGGCGTGTCTCTTCGGAATCGGACTTGGGCGGGTTCCGCAAGCTCCATCCTGCCGTGAATCAGAGGACAAATCAAGTTGAAGTTCCACGCCCGGCAAGTAGCTGAAGACCGGCATTTCTGCTATGCCTCCCACCGCGCCGTCAGCTTGCGGTCTTGCCGGCTCTCCATCAGGTGCAGCATGAACGCGCAGTCTTCGCGGTGTATCGTGATGCCCCGGTCGCGCGTGACGTAACCGACGATAGGATCGCCCGTTACCGGGTTGCAGCATTTGGCGATGCGGGTCATCAGGTTGTTCACGCCGCCGACCGTGATGTCGGCATTTTGCGTGCGCTGTGTCGACGGGCGATAGGCGGCGGGCCTGGCGATTTCGATCACCTTGGTCGGCAGCTCTTCCTGGATCGCGACCGCGATGCGATGCGCCGTGATCTCGTTGCGTCCGATCGCGGCGAGCAGGTCGTCCAGCTTGTTGAAGTGCAATCGTTGTGCGAGCTTTTCCTGGTTGATCGAGGTGACACCGAGACGGTGCAGATCGCGATCCAGTTGCGTCCGGCCCTGTGCGATGCTTTCGTCGTAGTTCCGGCTTCTGAACCATGCGCGTACCTTGGCGCGGGCGCTGGAACTTTGCAGAAAGCCTAGCGACGGGGCGAGCCAGTCGCGGCTCGGTCCGCCCTGTTTGGCGGTGAGGATTTCCACGCGTGACCCGTTCTGCAATTTGTAACTGAGCGGGGCGATGCTGCCGTCCACCTTGGCGCCGCGCGTGCGGTGGCCCAGGTCGGTGTGCAAGGCGTAGGCGAAGTCCACCGGGGTCGCGCCCTTGGGCAGGGCTATCACCTTGCCCTGCGGGGTGAGCATGTAAACCTGATCGTGGAACAATTCATTCTTGAATTGCTCCTGCAGTTCGCCCTTGTCGGCCAACTCTTCCTTCCACTCCAGTATCTGGCGCAGCCAGGCGATCTTTTCGTCGAAGCCGGCATCGGATTTTTTGTTTTCCTTGTAGCGCCAGTGAGCGGCAACGCCGAGTTCGGAATGCTGGTGCATCTCGCGGGTGCGTATCTGCACTTCCAGCGCGAGGCCGCGCGGTCCGATCACGGCGGTGTGCAGCGAGCGGTAACCGTTGCCTTTCGGGTTGGCGATGTAGTCGTCGAACTCGCTGGCGATCGGTTCCCACAGTTCGTGTACGACCGAGAGCGCCGCGTAGCAGTTCTGGATGTCCGCCTCCGACACGTTACTGCGAAGCAGCCGGTTGCGGGAGGGGGCGGGAGGCGGCACTCCTGCCCCATGATCCACATCGGGACTGGCTTTGCCGCCCACGAGTATGCGCACCGCGCGCACGTCGTAAAGTTCGCCGAACTCGATCTGCTTGCGCTTCATCTTGTTGATGATGCTGTAAATGTGTTTGGGGCGGCCGGTCACTTCGGCTGGTACGCCCGCCCCGGCCAGTGTCTGCCTGAGCCGGGCGACTACTTCCGCGATGTAGCGTTCCCTGTCAACGCGCCGCTCGTCGAGCAGCCTGGCGACATTCCGGTATAGCTCCGGTTCGAGATAGCGCACCGACAGGTCTTCCAGTTCCCATTTCAGCTGCCACACGCCGAGCCGGTTGGCGAGCGGGGCAAACAGGCTGCGTGTCTCCCGTGCGATCAGTTTCTGCTGGTCCTTGTCGGCGCCGGACAAATAACGCAGGGTCTGGGTGCGCTCGGCGAGTTTAATCAAGACCACGCGGATGTCCTGCACCATTGCCAGCAGCATCTTGCGCAGGCTTTCGATCTGCTGCGCCGCATCGTCCTTGTCCTTGCCCTTTTTGTGCTGGCTGGGCATCTCGCTGAATTGCCGGATGTGTTCCATCCGCGAAATGCCGTCAACCAGCATCTTCACATTGTGACCGAAATCCTTTTCGATTTTTTCCGGCCAATCATCCAGATAATCCGGCGCGGCATGCAGGAGCGTGGCGGCGATGGTCTCGTGATCCATGTGCATGCCGACCAGAATGGCTGCCGCGCCGAATGCGTGTTGCAGCAGCGGTGTGCCGGTCAGCTCGACTTGGCCGGCATAAAGCGGTTCGGCCAGTTCGCAGGCGCGGCGTATCAGCGCCCCTTCTGCCGGAGCAAAGTTCGCGGCTAGGGCATCAAGCCGGATGCGGATGTCTGCGGGCGATACGGAATTTTTATCGGTAAGAACCATGCGGCATTATTGCATCTCTTGCGGTCGGTACACGGAGGCCACGTCTGTCAGGCGATAACCTTGAGCAGCAGCCTGGTCGCCAAAGCGATCAGCAGTACGGCGAACAGTTTGCGCAGCAATGCCACTTTCATGCGATGTGCGGCTTTCGCGCCCAGCGGCGCGGTGATGATGCTGGCCAGTGCGACCCAGCATAGCGCGGGCAGGTAGACGAAGCCGAGGTTGGATGCGGGCAGCACGGGGATATTCATGCCGGTAAACACGTAGCCCAGCGTGCCGCCGATTGCGACCGGAAAACCGATTGCGGCGGAAGTGCCGATGGCGTGGCGCAGCGGCACGTTGCACCAGATGAGGAAGGGTACGATGAGGGTGCCGCCGCCGATGGAGACCATGCTGCTGACCCAGCCGGTGAATGTCCCGACGGCTGTCATGCCTGCCCAGCCGGGCAACTGGCGCGAGGCTGGGGGGCGCTTGTCGAGCAAAATTTGCGCCGCCGCGAAATAGACGAACAGCGCGAAAAAGATCCCCAGCCTGTGCGCCGGAATGGATGAGGCGAACAGTGCGCCGATGCCGGCGCCGAGCAGGATGCCGGGGGTGATGCTGAACACCACGCGCCAGATTACCGCGCCGTGCCGGTGGTGCTGGCGCATACTGGCAAGGGATGTAAACAGGATGACCGCCATCGAGGTGCCGAGCGCGAGGTGCATCGTATGTTCGGCGGGAAACTGCTGCGCGTCGAACAGGAGCAGCAGCACAGGCACGAGCACCAGGCCGCCGCCCACGCCGAACAGCCCGGCGAGAAATCCGGCGATTGCACCCAGCGTCAGATACGCCGCGTACCATTCCATGCTAGTTGCGCGCCAGTTTTTTGGTGATGTATGCCCACTCGTCCGGATCGAGCGGCGTGATGGATAACCGGTTGCCGCGCTGCAAAGTGCGCATGCGTTCCAGCTCGGGGTGTTTGCGTAATTCATCGATGCTGATGAGCGCGATCTTTTTCACCAGTTGCACATCGACATTGAACCAGCGCGGCTGTTCCTGCGTGGCCTTGGGGTCGAAGTATTTGCTCTTGCTGTCGAACTGCGTGGCATCGGGATAAGCGGTGCTGCCGACCCTGGCGATACCGGCAATGCCAGGCTCCCTGCAGTTGGAGTGATAGAACAGCACGCCGTCGCCGACTTTCATCTGGTCGCGCATGAAGTTGCGCGCCTGATAGTTGCGCACGCCATACCAGGCCACGGTCTGATTCGGCAGTGCGGCAAGATCGTCGATGCTGCAATCGGTGGGTTCGGATTTCATCAGCCAGTAACGCATGGTCTTATTCCGTTTTCAGGGGGCCCGCAAATAAAAAGTGCGACCCGTAAAGGTCGCACTGGAAAAAAAGCCCCCCGCCTGTGCCGTTGACCCAGCATCTTGAACCTGGGTTCAAGAGGGCCGCTTCCAAGTCACATCAGGTACGTCCGCCGCAAGGATAAATCCAGGGGGGACGCGCACAACAGCAACATCAAAGGTTACGGCCTTAAGCAAAGCTTATTGGTTCAAAGAATATATGAGCCTGACGAACACCGCAGGGGACAAACCTAAAACAGCGTGTCTTGTTCGGCTAATGCCTGTTCGATCGCTGCCTGCATGGAATTCATTCTACGCTTAAAGTCGGCGAGGTCAATTCCTTTGCCGACCTTGATGGTAAGTAGCTCGTGGGTGATGTTCAGCGCGGCCATCAGCGCAATGCGCTCGACACTGGCGATCTTTCCGGCATCGCGAATCTCGCGCATCCTTTTGTCCAGATAGGCAACGGCATCAAGCAGTTCGCCGCGTTCATCTTCGGGGCAGGCGATGCGTAACTCCTTGTCTAGAATCTTGATATCCAGCGTTTTTGTCGTGTTGCTCATGATTGTTCTTCGGGGAGAGAAGTCAGCAGTTTTTCAAGGCGCGCCTTGGCGGTTTCCATTTTGTCGCTGCATAGGCGATTGCTGCTGAGAGCGTGCGCCAACTCTTGACGCAATTGGTGGTTTTCCGCACGCAACTTGCCGCTCACCTGTATCAGCTGCGCGAGTTTGTTCTCCAGAGCGGTCAATTCGTTTTCCATGTGCTGACTATAGTTTGAAAAGTGTTGATAAGTCAAACAGTAAGGGGGGCTTGTGCAAGCTATTTGTAGGGGCCGTGCGAATCTTGGCCGCATCAGTATCAGGCAGCTTTGTGGTAAAGTGCGCGCCGCTTTGAGGTGCTTGTCTGCTTGCAGACGAGTTAAACGGGAAGCAGGTGCGGGAACATAGTTTCCCCATGCCTGAGCTGCCCCCGCAACGGTAAGCAAGTGCGGATCTGCCAGTGTGCCACTGTGATTAATCATCATGGGAAGGCGGCAGATCAAGACTTGTGAGCCCGGATACCGGCCTGGGAGCGCAAACGTACAGGAGATGCTGCGGGCGGGCGCATCGGGATCATATGAACGGTAGCGCAGTTCGTAATCTGGATTTACCACCCTCAACATTTCCTGAATTCATAACATTCCAACGGGGACGCTTGGAACTTACTCAGGAAATAGCCATGAAACAAAAATTCATCACAGTCGCGCTGTTCGGTGCGATCACATTACCTTTTGCCGCGCACGCCGAAGCTCCGATGGAGATGATCATCGTGACGCCGACGCGTATGGAACAACCTTTAAATGAAACGCTTGCCGACACAACGGTGCTGGACGAGCAGGCGATCCGCCAGTCCGGTGCGTCCGATGTGCAGACACTGCTTCGTAATGTAGCAGGGGTGGAGATTTACCAGAGCGGCGGGCTGGGCAATCAGTCCAGTACCTTCATGCGTGGTACCAATTCCAGCCATGTGCTGGTACTGCTGGACGGTGTGCGTATCAGTTCGGCGACTGCCGGAACGACCGCGCTTGAACACATCATGCTGGACAGCATAGAGCGTATCGAAGTGGTGCGCGGCAATGTCAGCAGCCTGTATGGATCGGAAGCCATAGGCGGCGTGATCCAGTTGTTTACCAGGCGCGGGCGCGGCACGCCAGACTTTAGCGCCAGCGCGGGTATCGGCAGCCATGGCACAAAACGCCTTGCAGCCGGATATTCGGGGAGTACGGAAGCAACCTCTTTCAGCGTCAATGCGGGCAAGGTGACATCAAATGGCGTATCGGCGATCAATACCGATATTGCGCCAACAGCCAATCCCGACAATGACGGGTATGACAACACGACATTTAATGCGCAGGTTCAACACGCGATCAGTGCCGGCCACAAATTGTCAGCCTCATTTTTCAGCACACGCGGCGACAGTTCATACGACGTCAGCGGTGCTTGGGGAAATGCACCGACAGACCTGCATCATGCAGTCGCCAATATCCGCAAAATATCGGTTGCTTCTGATAACCGGCTGACCGATACCTGGCAAAGCCATTTGAGCTGGGCGCAAGGAATGGACGATAGCAAAGGTTATCTGAACGGCGCGGAGAGCAGCCACATCAATACCAACAACAAACAACTGGTCTGGCAGAACGAAGTGCGGCTTGCGGATAAGCAAAGAGTGAATCTGGCGGTGGAGCGGCTGGAGCAATCGGTCGATTCCAATACGCTGTATGCACAGACTGCGCGCAGTGTGAATAGCATGCTTGGGGGCTACGTGGCCGAATACGGCACTCAGCAGGTGCAGCTCAACCTGCGCCAGGATCACTACTCTGACTTCGGTGTGACCAACACCGGCCTGATCGGATATGGCCTGTCATTCACGGATAGTTTGCGTGCTACGGTCAGCATCAGCAGTGCGTTCAAGGCGCCGACCTTCAACGACCTGTATGCGCCGGCAGCCTGGGGCAGCAATCCCGCTCTGCGTCCTGAACGCTCGAACAGCAAGGAAGTCGGCCTGCGCTATGTATCAGGCGGGCAGCAGCTGCATGCCACCTATTTCGACAATCGCATCACCGACCTGATAGCGGCAGACAGCACATGGACGCTGCAGAATCTGAATTCTGTCCATATCAATGGCGCTGAGTTGGGTTATTCCGGCGAGTTCGGAAATACCTCGGCGCAGGCCAGCCTGACGCTGCAAAATCCCCGTGATGTTTCAAACGACCAGGTTTTGCTGCGCCGTGCCAAATCGTTCGCCAATCTCGGGGTGGCGCATCGGATCGGGAAGTCGACAGTGGGTGGCGAATGGCAACATAGCAGTGCGCGCACCGATTACGACATCAACACTTTCGCGCGCACATCACTGGCGGCATACGATGTGGTCAATGTGACGGCGCGCTATGAGCTGAATAAAGTGCTGGAATTTTCTGCGCGAGTGGATAACCTTTTCAACCGGGATTACATGCTGGCACACGGCTACAACACCCTGGGCCGCACGCTGTTCGTCGGTTTGAATTACCAGCCGTAAAACGGCCGGCTAAAGCAAAGGCGGCCCGTCCGCCTTTGCATTTCTTGGCTTTGCTTTTTAACGGGCTTGGTGTATTGTTGCCGGCATCGCAACAGGCACTCAAATAAGGGGATGCAATGAAAAATATTCAAACCAAAACCATCGCGATCTTTGCGGCACTGGCCGCAATGATGGCGGCTACCCGGTTCGGTCATTTCGGATCGGCGGTCACGTTGCCGGACGCTTCGCTTGCGGTGTTTTTCCTGGGCGGGCTCTACCTGTCCCGCTGTTCTGCACGCGCGTCTGTCGCGGCTTTCATCATCCTGATTTTGCAAGCGGGACTGATCGATTATTACGCGACCTCCGTACAGGGCACCAGCGACTGGTGCATGACCCCGGCTTACTGGTTCCTGATCCCGACCTATGGCAGCCTGTGGCTGGTTGGGCGCTGGTTCGCGTTGCGGCACACGATACAGGGCAAGGGGATGATCGGATTGGTTCTGGCCGCATGGGCCGCCAACAGTTTCGCTTTCATGTTTTCCAACGCCACCTTTTATCTGTTCTCCGAACGTTTTGCCGACATGGGCGCGGTCGAATACGCGTCGCGTGTCAGCCAGTACTACAGCTCCTATGTTTCGGTCGCATTGCTGTACATCGCTTGCGCTGTTGCGGCACAGGTTACGTTCGAACTGATCTACAAGCAGCAGACACATTCACCGTCAGACATCGTCTGAATCCAAAGTTGGGCAGTGCACTCCCGAGCCAGGCTGCAAGCCTGGCTTCTTCCTGCTAGAGTGCGCGCCTATGCAAATGACCAGTTCCCAGCTTTACCTGCGCCTGCTCGGCTACGTCAAACCCTATTGGCGCGTGTTCGCGTTGTCGATACTCGGCATGGCGGTGACGGCGGCCACCGAGCCGCTGCTGCCCGCGCTGCTGAAACCGATGCTGGACGGGACATTCGTGCAGAAGGACGAGACCGTGATGCGCCTGGCACCGGTGTTCATCCTGGTGATCTTTCTGGTGCGCGGCATCGCTTCCTTTGTCGGCACCTATGCGATCAACTGGGTGGGCAACAAGGTGGTGATGGATCTGCGCGACGAGATGTTCCGCAAGTTGCTGGCGCTGCCCACGCGCTATTACGACGATCACGCCACCGGCAACCTGATTTCCAAACTGACCTTCGACGTGACTCAGGTCACCGCCGCCGCCACCAGCGTGGTGACGATCACGATACGCGATTCCATCATCATCGTCGGCCTGCTGGGCTGGCTGTTTTATCTGAACTGGAAACTCACGCTGCTCAGTCTGGTAATGGTGCCGGTGATCGCGGTGATCATCCGCACGATCAACAGCCGCCTGCGCACAGCCAGCCGCGATTCGCAGCGCGCGATGGGCGACATCACGCAGGTGATCGAGGAAAGCGTCACCGCGCACAAGGTGGTCAAGCTGTTCGGCGGCCAGCAGTACGAGGGCGGTCGCTTCAGCGAGCAGGCCAACTGGGTGCGCCGCCACACGATGAAGCAGGCCGCCGCCGCCGCGATCAACGTGCCCGTGGTGCAGATGGTGGCGGCGATCGCGCTGGCTGTCATCATTTACATCGCGATGCAGCAGACGCGCACCGACGAAACCACGGTGGGCGGCTTCCTGTCCTTCATCGCCGCGATGCTGATGCTGACCGCGCCGCTGAAGCGGCTCACCAGCGTCAGCGAATTCGTGCAGCGCGGGCTGGCCGCGTCGGAAAGCGTGTTCGAACTGCTCGACACGCCCGGCGAGACCGATACCGGCAAGACAACGATAGGACGCGCCCAGGGCAGCCTGGGATTCGAGCATGTCACCCTGTCCTACCAGCAGGATGACAGGCTGGCGCTGAACGATGTCTGCCTGGAAATTCCGGCAGGACAGTCGGTCGCGCTGGTGGGTGCCTCCGGCAGCGGCAAGAGCACGCTGGCGAATCTGGTGCCGAGGTTCTACCTGCCGAGCAGCGGGCGCATCACGCTCGACGGGCACGATCTGGCCGACCTGACGCTGGCCAGCCTGCGCGCCAACATCGCGCTGGTCAGCCAGGAAGTGGTGCTGTTCAACGACACCGTCGCCGCCAACATCGCCTACGGGCAGATGCGCGAAGTGCCCGAGGCGGAGATCATCGCCGCCGCACAGGCCGCGCACGCGATGGAATTCATCCGCGACATGCCGAACGGCTTGCAGACGCTGGTCGGCGAAAAAGGTGTGCGCCTATCCGGCGGCCAGCGCCAGCGTATCGCCATCGCCCGCGCGATACTCAAGAACGCGCCGATATTGATCCTGGATGAAGCGACCTCGGCGCTGGACAGCGAATCCGAACGCCATGTGCAGGCCGCGCTGGAGACCCTGATGCAGGGCCGCACCTCGCTGGTCATCGCGCATCGCCTGTCCACGATCGAAAAAGCCGACCGCATCGTCGTTTTGCAAAAAGGCCAGATCGTCGAGACCGGCACGCATGCCGAACTGCTGGCCAAAGGCGGCGTGTATGCGCAGTTGCACCGCATCCAGTTCGAATGGAAAGCGGCCTGAACCGCGCGATAGATATTGTGGTTGACAGCCCCAACTCATCTGGCTAAATTCCATACCCCAGAATTTTGATCAACATAAGGAGAGCATCATGGCTGTACTCGTCGGCAAAGCCGCACCGGACTTCACCGCCACTGCGGTGATGGGCAACAATGACATCAAGGACATCACTTTTTCCAAGGCCGCCAAGGGCAAATATGCCGTGGTGTTCTTCTACCCGCTGGACTTCACCTTTGTATGTCCCTCCGAGCTGATCGCCTTCGATCATCGCTTGGCCGAATTCAAGAAGCGCGGCGTGGAAGTATTCGGCGTTTCCATCGATTCCCAATTCACCCATCTGGCATGGAAGAACACCCCGGTGGACAAGGGCGGCATCGGCAAGGTCGGCTATACGCTGGTGGCCGACGTCAAGCACGAAATCTGCAAGGCGTATGACGTGGAAGCCGCTGAAGGCGTGGCTTATCGCGGTTCGTTCCTGATCGACAAAAAGGGCGTGGTGCGCCATCAGGTGGTGAACGATCTGCCGCTGGGCCGCAATGTCGACGAGATGCTGCGTATGGTGGATGCGCTGCAATTCACCGAAGAGCACGGTGAAGTCTGCCCGGCAGGCTGGAACAAGGGCAAGGCCGGTATGGATGCTTCACCTGAAGGTGTGGCGAAATATCTGGCCAAGCACGCCAAAGAGCTGTAATCCTTCTCACCGGTTTGGCGAGCCGCCGCTGTCGCGGCGGTTTCGCGCCGGGACCATCCTTTTCTTCTTTTCGCGTCCATACAACGGGGCGCGCATCCCGGTTACCCGTTGCTGCGGCTAACTGCTGGTTTCCCTGACTATCACCCAGCGCGAGTCTTGCAGCCTGAGGTCCAGCCGCTTGCGCAAGCCGGATTCGGAGAAATCGTCCGCCTTGAAAGACTGGATGAATTCCACGGTCGCGGTATCTTTTTCCGCAGCTATCGTCAGATTGGCGAGCGCCACCTCGATTTTTTTGTATTTGGCCAGGCGCTCGCGGCGCTGCTTTTCCCAAGCCGGCCGGCTCAAGCCGTGGGCAGGCTTGAATTCCGGGGCATAGGCGGACAGGTATTTGTCCACGTCTTTTGCCGACCATGCCCGGACCCAGCCATCCACAAAAGTGGCCACGTTTTGCCGGCCTTCATCCCCCTTGACCGGCGTGTCCGGAGCCGTGGCGAATTGGTCTATGTTTTTCGGGGCGAACATCGCCTGGGTCGGCGATGCGTTGGCGGGTGCATGGTCAGTGGGGGCGAGCAGCATGCCTATTGCTGCGGTCGCCAGCGTAATGCCTGCCCCGCCGGCAAGCAGCAACTTAACGGGCAGCGGGCGGGTGGCAGGCAGGGACGCGGCCGGAGTTTCGGTTTCAGCAGCTTGGCCGTTTTGCCGCGATGCGCGTATCGCTTTCTGGCGCATGGCTTTTTCAAGAAGGTTCATATATTCATTCCGGAGATATCGAGCAATAAACTGGCCGGGTCATGCATTTCATGGTTCTCCGGGAGCGGTGCGCCTGGGCATGCGGCGGATTGTAAATTCTTTATCGGGCGGACTCAATTTATTCCTTCCCGGCACTGCGGCAAGCCCGATGACCGGGTGCGGTTGCAATGGGTATCCACCAACAGATTAAAGCCGCGCACGGACGGCGGGCAAGCGAGGGCAAGGCGGGGCAGGCCGGGCAACAGCACTCTCAGCGAACCAACCCGACTTGCTGTGAGGCCCTGTTGACGGGGCGGAAATGGCGGGATAGGGTGCGGGGCAACAACTCGACTGGGGAGGAGAGATGACATGCAAAACAGGAAGTGCGGTGTTGCTGCTGAGCGCGCTGGGAGTCGCGGCTGGGGCGGCGGCAAGCGAGAATTCATCGGGCTTGGCGGGAATTCGTGGTTTGTCCCCGATTACCTGTGAAACTCGGCGATCAGGCCGCGCAGGCGGTTGTAGCTCGCGGTGCGTTCTTCGACGAATCCTTGCCGGGTGCGGTGCAGACACAGGATGATTTGCTGGTGTTCTTCCTTGATCGGAACGAACAACATGGCCGGACGGGTGACGGCCTCGCAGATTGCTGCGGCGTCCGCCGCATCGTTCTTGCCGCGACGGCCGGTCATGCGGTAAGGCGCGACGAACTTGGAGGCCATCAATTTGACGGTGCGCCCGTGTTCCCTGAACAGCCGAGCCCAGTGGTGTGCGCCAGAACAGGCTTCCATGCCGATCACGCATGGCGGCAGGTTAGCAATCAGCGGCAGCAAGTCGGCGCGCGAAACTTTCGGCTTGACCAGGGCGGGCCGGCCAGTATCATCTACCCAGTGTACGGCAAACACGTTCTTGGCGAGATCGATTCCTACGGTGATAATGTTCATGGACTTCCCATTTCGTGGTCTTGATGAAATGACCAGATTCCATCATGGCACTTGTTGCCGTCTGCGGCTTCCGCCGCAACCTCGGGACGGGGAAGTCCCTTTCATTCGTTAGGTGCTAGTCAATAACACGATCTCTGGACAAAAAGTGATGTCAAAGAAGCTCTTTATTAGCTACTCGCGCAAGGATGGCCCGTTCGCGGAGCGCCTAGCGCAGGATCTTATGACATCTGGTCTGGATGTATGGATTGATCGGTGGAAGCTAAAGCCCGGAGAATCCCTCGTTGATGCAATTGGCGACGCAATAGGCCGTTCTGACTACTTTCTACCCGTGATAAGTCCCGACTTTCTTATGTCTCAGTTTGCGAAGCGGGAACTGAATGAGGCACTCATGCGGCAGTTCGCGAGAAAGCGAGCGCACGTAGTACCGGTTTTTTATCGAACGTGCCGCATGCCGAGCCTGTTGAATTCAATTCTTTGGGCAGATTTTCGGAAGAGCTATGCCAGTGGTCTCGAACAGCTTGCCCCGGCCCTCAATCTCGAACTGCCCTCGCATGATCTAATCATTTTGAATGAACTCGCGACGGTAACGATAAGTGACTGCGGAGACCGCTTCAGCGTATCTCACTCATATCAAATCGAAGTTACAAAGCCAGGCATTACGGAAATGGTGGAGCTAAAGGTCTACGGAAATAAAAGGCCCGAGAGCGTCACTGTCAACAGCGGTACGCCCGTTGTGGAGAGCATTACTGGACTGCATCGCATAATTACGACCTTTGCCAAGCCGCTCACGGTTCGTCGGCCAATTAGGCGTACGATCTCATATGAAGGGCGGGGTGGGCCGTTTGATTCTGACGGTTCATGGTTTTGGAACCTTGCGTCTAGTTTCACTTGGTCGCGCGCTCGAATTCGATTTGCTCCTGGTTGTCGCAAACCTCGCACTTTTCGGGTAGTAACTGAATTTGATGCAATCGAACGCCCCGGACCCGAATGGCGGGCTCGAACGCAAGATGGCTGGACAACATACACGATTGATGTCACCCCAGAAATGGCGAAATGGCGGAATCTCCGGTTTTATTGGGACTAATTGGTGAGTTTGAGCATGTGGCACCTAACCCGACCATTCAACCCGGAGTCGATTTTTTTTTAACGAATTGAGATAAAAACCTCAGGATCACGTTTATTGCTGGCAGCAGAATAGACAACAGGGGACAGCACGTTTAATTACCAGCGACATCCGCGTCACCGGCCAGCCTCGCCCCACGGCGCGCTGGCGATAAATGCGCCCACAGGATCGGTACCCGCCACCTTCGGCAACACACCCTCATAGTACGCAGTTAAAACACGCGGAGGCCGCTTGTCTTGGAGCCGCTTTCTTGTCATTATGCCCACAAGTCGGCTGGGGTTGTCTGTTGAGATGCCCCGCAAGACTCTGTCAGGGAAAATGAAAACAATATGGTCTCGTCATTGCTGAAAAAGATTTTCATGGGTGGGGAATCAAGGGTCGCCCCGGTATTGCTGGCCCTGGTTTCGGTATCCGTCGTCGTCTGGCTTTATTACAGCCAGAATTCCTTTTTCGAGGCGTTTGAAGCCAAGACTTACGATTTGAGGTTCAGCGAGTTGCGCGGCGCCATTCCGCCCAGCCCGGACATCGCCATCGTGGCGATCGACGACAAGAGTATCGCCGAGCTGGGACGCTTTCCGTGGACCAGGACGCAATACGTGCGCCTGATCGAGAGGCTGTCGGCGGCAGGCGCCAAGGTTTTGCTCGTCGATGCGTTTTTTCCGGAACGCGAAACTGCGGCGGTAGACCGCGCTTTCGCGGCGGCGGTCAAAAAGGCGGGCAATGTCGAGCTGGCGGTCGTGTTTGATTTTGACAACGAGCTCAGGGTGGTGGGCGGCACACATACGCTGCCGGAGATCGAGCAGGTTGCCGCAGGGATAGGGCATATCAATCTGGTGCCGGAAGACGACGGGGTGAACCGCCGCAACAGGCTGCTCGTCGAGGCGGACGGCAAGCTGGTGCCCTCGCTGGGTTTGAGGGGAGCGATGGCGGCGCTGGGCGAAAAGGAATTCGTGCCCGGTTCGTTCGAGGTCGGCCTGGGCGACAGGCGCATTCCGGTAGACGGCAATTACTCGATGTGGATCAACTACACCGGCAAGGCCGGCAGCTATCCGCGTTATTCCTTTACCGACATCGTCAACGGCAGGGTCGCGCCGGAGATGCTGCGGGGCAAAGTGCTCTTCATGGGCGCCACCGCACTGGGTGTCTATGATATGCGCGTGACTCCGTTCGACAAGAACGCGCCGGGGGTTGAGTTGCACGCGACCGTGGCCGACAACATCATCAGCAACCGCTTCATCCGCCGCACCGGATTGGAGTCGCTGTTCGACATGGCTCTGATCGTCGTGTCGGGATTGGTGACCTTCTATCTGACCATGCGTTTGCGTTTGTATGTCGCGATCCCGGCGGCATTTCTGCTTTCCTGCGCCTATGTGTGGCTGTCCTATTGGGTGTTCGTTCAGGGTCATTGGGTCAGCATGATCTACCCGCCGCTGGCCGTGATGGTCGCGCTGCTGATAGGCGGCAGCTTCCGTTACCTGGTGCTGGACCGCAGCGCCAGGGAGATGCGCTCGATGTTTTCCAGTTACCTGTCGCCCAAGCTGGTCGACCGGCTGGAAAAGGAACATGAGGTGGTGCGGATAGGCGGCGACAACAAAGAGGTGACGGTGCTGTTCACGGACATCCGGGGATTCACCAGCTTCAGCGAGAGCCGCTCCCCGCAGGAGGTCGTGACCCGGTTGAACGAGTACCTCGGCGCGATGGTGCAGGTGATCGACCGTTTTGACGGGACGGTAGACAAGTTCATCGGCGACGGCATCATGTTCTACTGGGGCGCACCTTTCGCGCAGCCCGATCACGCGAAGCTTGCCATTGCATGCGTCCTTGAAATGGAGAAGGAGATGGCGCGGCTGAACGCCAAATGGGCCACCGAGGGGGTGGTGCCGTTCTCGATCCGCGGCGGCGCGCAATCGGGAGAGGTGGTGGCGGGTAACGTGGGTTCGTTCGGCAAGAAAATGGAATACACTTTGATCGGCGACACGGTCAATCAGTCTGCGCGGCTGGAGAGCGCGGCAAAATATTACGGGGTGGATTTCCTGATCGGCGAGCAGACTTATCTGTTGACCCGCGATGCTTACCGTTACCGGGAGCTGGACCGTATCAGGGTGGTCGGAAAACAGATACCTGTTACAATTTTCGAACTGCTGGGCCCGTCATCCGATCCGCTGGAAAAATGGGCCGCGAAGTTCGACGAGGCGCTGGAACACTATCGGGCGCGCAGATGGGACGAGGCCCAGCGATGCATCGCTGCCATCCTGGAAGAGAAGCCGGGAGACCGGCCCAGCAAAATATATTGGGAGCGATGCGAACACTACAAGAATAATCCTCCTCCCGAGGGATGGGACGGAGTGACCAACCGCTCGGACAAGTAGTCGTGGTGCCGGGGCGGACATGTTGCCGATGGGCGTTTTACCAATTTGAATATAAGGGGCGGTGTTTGATATGCGTATTGTTACGGCTGCGATTCTGTCTTTGATCACGTCTGCTTCTGTCTGCGCGGATACGACCGGATTTTCAAGGGTCGAGCTGGTCCAGGAACTTGCCATGGGCGAGATGAAAAAACTGCTGGGCTGGAGCGAGGGGAGATTTTATTTCGCGAAAAAGAGCGGCGCCGTCAACGTTGTGGACAAGGACGGGAGGCAACTTGTCCTGCTGCAGGCGAACGACAGCAAAGGGAACCCGGTGCTTGAGCAGCCGGAGGCGGTCGCCACCTACAAGGATGTGATCTACGTGGTGGACAGCGACACGGACCGTGTCGCGATGTTTACCCCGCAGGGAAATTACAAGGGAAGTTTCGGGGACAAGGGCGGCAATTCCCTCAGTTCGCCGACAGGCGTCGCGGTTCGGGACGGCATCGTCTATGTGGCGGATACGGGCAACAAACGGGTGCAGTTGTACGGGACCAACGGCGTCTATTTGACTGCGCTGGAGATAGACAGCGCCGTTGAAAACATTGCCGCCAAGGAAAAGGAATTGCCCTACAAACTGGATGAACCGGTCGATATCGAGATCGATGCGCTGGGGCAGATTTATGTGCTGGACAAGGACGATGGCCTGATCAAGGTGTACAGCCCGAACGGGGCCTACCTGAGGCATCTTCCTGCGGGCGGCAAACCGGTGGCGCTGAGCATCGCGCGGGACGGCATCTATGTGGCGGATCGCGATTCATTCGCCATCAACAAATACGATTTCAATGGCAAGCTCGCGTATTCATTCGGTTCCAAGGGCAAGGGCCGCGCCCAGTTTGCGAGCCTGGCGGGACTGGCGACGGATCAGGATCGGCAGGTGTTTGTCGGCGACAGCGAGAAAGGAATGGCCGATGTGTTCAGGGTCGAAGCGGGCGCACCCTTCGAACCCGCCGTTAAAACCCCGTCAAGAGTATCGGTGAGATGGGAGCAGCTGGTTCCCGCATCGCTGGGCAAAATCGTCTGGGACGGCAAGGGAGCGATATACGGCATCGACGAGAGCGATAAAAAAAACGTCAAGCTGGTCAAGATCGTCAATGGCGCGGTGGCCGGTGAAATCAGGCTGAACGATCTTGCGCCGTCGTCCATCGCCTTCGACAAGAGCGGAGGCATGTGGGCGCTGGACAAAAAGAAGGAGCGCGTCGTCAAGCTGGACGGAGCCGGGGCTGTCCAGATGAGTTTTGGCGCGTCGGGTAGCGACAACGGGGAATTCGACGATCCGGAAGACATCGCGATCTCCAGTGCGGGCACCATATTCGTCGCCGATAGCGGCAATGGCAGGGTGCAGGCATTCAGCAGCGACGGCGTGTTCCTGAAGGAAATTCGCAACGATTCGGCCGGCAAGCTGGACGAGCCGACGGCGATCGCGCTCAATGCCCAGGATACGATTTATGTGCTGGATAAAGGACGCGCTATCGTTGCCATCTACTCTGCGAAGGGCGAACCTATGGGCGTGTTGGGCAAGCAAGCCGGAGAAGGCGCGCTCAAGAAGCCCGTGTCCCTGATGGTGACACGGGATGAGGTGTTCGTTCTGGATTCTAACCAGGTCAAGGTGTATACGCACAAAGGCCAATATGTCCGCTCATTTGCGGCCAACGGCAATGGCGCCGGGGAGCTTGGCGAACCGCAATCGATCACCGCGACAGGCGACGAGACGTTCGCGATCTCGGAGCGCGGCAACAAACGTTTGCAGACGTTCACCACGCTGCATACGCCCACCGCGCCTGCGCAACTGGCGGCGACCGGCGCAGTGCACGCAATCGAATTGCGCTGGGCGGCATCCGAATTGCCATACGTCAAGCAATACCAGATATACCGGTCGCAGGGCGATAACTCGGCATTTGTGCAGGTCGCCACCAGCAAGACCAATCAGTACACCGACCAAGGTCTGGAGCCGGACAGGAAATACTACTACCGGGTGGTCGGGGAAACGCAGTATGGATTCGTCGGACCCAGGAGCGACAGCGTAAGCGGCGTTCCCAAAAAATACAGTCCGCCGAAGCTGGCGGGCGTCCAGGTTGAGCCGTCCCCTATGCAGCTCAAGCTGAGCTGGAAGCCGATCGAAACCGAGTATTTCAAGGCCTACCTGATCTACCAGAAAGCGGGCGAGGTGCTCACCAAGGTGGGCGAAACGACCCTGCCGGAATTTGTAAGGGATTCGTTGGCACCCAACACGCAGTACTCGTTGCATGTTGCCACCCTGAGCACTGACGGCACCGAATCGGAGAAATTCGAGGTGATCGCCGCCACTCTTCCGTCCAATACCGAGCCGCTGGAAATAGAGGTGGTGAAGTTGCACGACGTCTTTTCCAACACCTATAAATTGTACGAGGAAGAGGGGATAGGCCGCATCAGGCTGATCAACAACACTGACAAACTGATAGAAAATATCAAAGTCAGTTTCATGTTGAATAATTTCATGGACTATCCGACCGAAGGAAAAATAGACAGGCTGCTGCCTGGGCAGAGCGAGGAGATCACCCTCAAGTCGGTATTCAACAACAATATCCTGAATATCACCGAGGACAGTTCCATACAGGCGGAAATAAAGGCCGGCTATTTCCTCGACGGGGTGCGCGATCTGTACAGCAAGAATGCCACCATCACGGTCTATGACAAGCATCGCATGACCTGGGATGAGCATGATCGCGTCGCTTCATTCGTGACGCCCAAGGATACGCCCATCATCAACTTTGCGCGCGCTGTGGCCACCCAGTTCAGCGAAACCAAGGATGAATCGCAACTGGCGGCATTGTTGTTCAATGCCATGGGGGTGATGGGGCTGACCTACATTCAGAACCCCACCAATCCTTACCAGGTATCGCTGACGAAAACGGCGACGGAAAAGATCGATACGGTCGACTATGTCCAGTACCCCCGCGAGACACTGGAGCGCAGATCGGGCGACTGCGTCGATCTGGTAACGTTTTACTCGACAGCACTCGAGGGGATGGGGATCAGAACGCTGATGCTCGAGGTGCCCGATCATTTGCTGATGATGTTCTCCACGGGCATCAAGGCGGACGAGGACGGGTATACGATGAACGACATGTTTGTGATACATGATGGCCTGCTGTGGATACCTGTCGAAACCACGGTCGTTGGCCGTCCTTTCACCAAGGCTTGGGAGCTGGGCGCGGAAAATTACTACAAGTGGAAAGGCAAGGGACTCAACATACTGGATATCCATAAATCATGGGATATATACAAACCGGCCACTTTGCCCAGCTCGACATTCAAAACCCCCGACATAGCCGGCGCGGATGTCGAAAAGAAGTTTCCGGGCGATTTTGCGTCCATGCTCAAGATCAGTTCGCAGACGAAGACCCGGCGCTATCTACAGGCAATACAGAAAAATCCCGCCGATATGGAGTCGCACCTCCAGGTGGGGATCATACTGGCCAAGATAGGCGACAGAAAAGAGGCGATGAAGTACTTCGATAAAGTGATCAGCGTGCAGCCGAAAAATGCGGCGGCCCTGAATAATCGGGGCAATATACACATGCTCGACGGGAAATATTCCGAGGCGCAGAAGGCCTATCTCGCGGCGTCGCAGTCCGGCTCGACGGACCCTTATATTTTCGTCAACCTGGCAAAGGCATACAAGGCATTGAATGACACCAAGAGTGCGAAGGACGCTTTTGTCAAGGCAGTCAAGCTGGATCCCGCAGTCAAGGAAAAGCACAAGGCGATGGCTCTGGAGCTTTTGAACGCACTATAGAAGAGGGGCTGCCATGCAGCGCACCGTTTTTCGCAGTAGAATCAAAATGTATCAACCGACATTAAGGAGAATATGATGAAAAAGTTAATTGTGCTGTCCTTGCTGGCGCTGACGCTCGGCTCCCAGATGCTTTATGCGGGTGAAAAGAGCGGCGTCGCCAGTTTCTGGGACAGGCTCAGAAGCAAGATAGAGTCGCTGGCGCCCCAGAAACGGGTGACCGCAACCAATGCGACCGGCGGTGTTCGCGGCGCTGCGGTTTCATCGGAAGACATCTACTGGAAAGGCGATGCGTCCGCCCAGACGATAGCAGCGGAAGAGCTGGATGCATTCAAGGCGGCGATGAAGCTGGCTGAAACGGATGGTGTCCCTCAGGCGCAGGCTGCTTTTGCCGCTTTCATCAAGAAATATCCGGGAAGCCCGTTGCGCAAAGATGCAGAGCAAGCCCTGGCATTTCTTCAGCCCTAGCCTGCTTGTCGGTGCCTTGCCTGCCGGTTGCGGCGGAGGCGTGAATAATCTGCCTGGAGCATCCCGTGCGGGATGCCTGTCGTTCTCCCCTATGTTTCTTATCAATCTTGCACGGATGCGGCTGTTTGCCGCATTGTGCCATCCGGCAATGGCAGTTCAGGGAGTGGAAGTGCGGTGGTAGCAGCCGTTCTGTTGCTGGTCTGCGGCACGGCTGCCGCCGTTTATTATTTTGTGCGTGCCAATCGCACACATGCACGTGACCTCATCGAGCGCAAACAGTCCGAACAACGCGAACAGACCCGCAATCGCGTGCTGGAACTGCTGGCGCATGGCGCGCCTCTCCCCGACATTCTGGGGGCCATCGTGCGCGGCGTGGAGCAGCACCAGCCCACCATGCTGTGCGGCATCATGCTGCTCGACGGTGAAGGCAGACATCTGGCAATAGGCGCGGCGCCCAGCCTGCCCGGTTTTTTTTGTGATGCCCTGAACGGGATCGAGATCGGCATAGGCGCGTGTTCCTGCGGTACGGCGGCCTTTACCGGCCAGCGTATCGTTATCGAAGATATCCGGACTCATCCTTACTGGGCCTCCTTCAGGGAGTTGGCAGGCCGGGCAGGGCTGGGCGCGTGCTGGTCGGAACCGATTCGCTCGGCTTCCGGAAAAGTGCTCGGTACTTTCGGCATCTATTATCGCCAGACGCACAAGCCGACCGATGCGGAAATCAGTCTGATCGAGCAGACTGCCAACCTTGCGGAGATCGCGCTCGGCCGCAGCCATGCCGATCAGGCGCTCAGGGAAAACGAGAAACTGCTTTCCGGCATTCTGGAAAACGTCAGCGCCTATATCTATATGAAAGATACGCGCGGGCGCTACCTGTTCGCCAACCGGCTGTTGCGCGAGCGCTTCGCGGCGCCCATGGAGGAAATCGTCGGCTACGATGACAGCAAGTTCTACGATGCGGACACCGCCGCCAGGATGCGCAGGGATGACCTCCGCGTACTTCAGGACGGGGAGACGCTCGAGACCGAAGAAACCAATCTCAACGTGCTGACCGGAGTCACGCAGGTATTCATGACGGTCAAACTTCCATTGCGGCACGACGATGGCGGCATTTATGCGTTGTGCGGCATATCGACGGACATCACCGAGCGCAAGGACATAGAGGAGCACATGCAGCACATGGCGCAATATGACGCGCTCACCCACCTGCCCAACCGTGCGCTATTCAATGACCGCCTGCAACAGGCGATCGCCGCCGCCTCCCGGAACCGCGCGCGTTTGGCGCTGATGTTCATCGACCTGGACAGGTTCAAGCCGGTCAATGACACCTACGGCCACGGCGTCGGCGATCTGTTGCTCGGGGAAGTCGCACTGCGCATTCAGGATTGCCTGCGCGAATCGGACACTGCGGCGCGTATCGGCGGTGACGAGTTCGTGATCCTGCTGCCCGCGGTCGAAGCGGAGCAGGATGCCGGAAAGGTGGGCGAGAAGATACGGCTGGCGCTCAACCAGCCGTTCGAACTGGCCGGACACACCCTGCAAATAGGCTCAAGCATAGGCGTGGCGGTCTATCCGGAACATGGCAGTGAAGAAAAGCGGCTGGTGAAAAGTGCCGACATCGCCATGTACCATGCCAAAAAGAATGGCCGGAACAATGTCAGGATATACCAGACCGGGATGCGGGAAGTCAGCGAATGAGCCGCGGCTGGAAGCGCGGCCAGGGGATAATTTCCGGCTTGGTTTGATAATAATCAACATGCCGATACACTGTGCGTAATACCGTGCGCGCGGGACGCGTAAAAAAGTCCTGATGACAGGGAGAATTGATGGATATCAAAGGATGGTTTGCCGAGAATGCCAAAACAAGGCGCAAGAAATATGTGCTCTTGCTGGGGCTGGTGATGTTCCCCTGCGTGTTGCTGATCGGTTTGTACCAGCTCTACCGGAATATCGATAATCTTGAAACGACCTCGCATCACAATGTGGTGGTGCTGTCATCCAAGGAAGTGCAGGTGGTCAATGCGCATCATGCGCAAACAGCCTTCGGACGCCAGGTGCAGGAATGGAAAGATGTCCTGCTGCGCGGCGGGGATGCGCGGAGCATGCAGGGGTACTGGCAGAATTTCCTGCGCGAGGAAGAAGACGTGGGCAAGGCGATCGCAACGATGCGGGACGCCGCAGTCAGCGCGCACGAGCAAGACAAGGTGGCCGACCTGGATTCGCTTCTGGATTTGCATCGGGATATCGGACGGCTGTGCCGCGAGGCGCTGGCACGGTATCCGTTGGCGCAAGGAGGTGCTGCGGCATTCCAGGCCGATCGCGCGGTGAACGACATGGACAGGTCGTTCGCCGAACGGCTGGCGCGAATCTCGGCGGAGACCGAGCAGGAATACAAAAGCCTGGCCGCAAGAGTGGTGGCCTCGCAATCCGAGGACATCGACGATGTTCAGGGTCGTGTGGAACTGAACCTGATCATCATCACGCTGCTGATCCTGGTCGAGGCGCTGCTGGTACTCAGAACCGTCAACAAAAGCACGAATGACCTGAACAAGCTTGCCAACGAAAGCGAAAAGACCGTCTACCATCTCGCCTATTCGGACCCGCTCACCGATTTGCCCAACCGCCGGCTGTTTCAGGACCGGCTGGAGCACGCGATCATGCAGTCGAATCGCAGCAACCAGTATCGCGCGCTGATGTTCCTGGACATGGACCACTTCAAAACATTGAACGATACCAAGGGTCATGGCATGGGCGACCTGTTGCTGATCGAGGTGGCGAAGCGAATAAAAGCCAGTGTGCGCGCGTCCGATACGGTGGCGCGCCTGGGCGGCGATGAATTCGTGGTGCTGCTGGGCGAACTGAGCGAAAACGAACAATCCGCGTCGGAGCAGACGCTGATGATCGCGGACAAGGTCTCGAAGGCGCTCAGCCAGCCCTACTATCTCAACGATTTCATCTACAACTGCAGCGCCAGCATAGGTGTAACCATGTTCCGCGATGCCGGGGTGACGATAGAGGAAGTGCATAAGCGCGCCGATGCCGCCATGTACCAGGCCAAAAATGCCGGCCGCAATACCGTGCGTTTTTATGACCCCCATACCCAGGCGGCGCTCGAGGCGCGCAGCGAACTGGAGCACGCGCTCAGATTGGCGGTCGCGCAACGGCAGTTGCACGTGTACTTCCAGGTGCAGGTCGACCAGAATTCCAGGCCGATAGGCGCGGAGGCGCTGATACGCTGGGAACATCCGCAGATGGGCATGGTGTTCCCCGGACAATTCATCCCGATGGCGGAAGAGACCGGACTGATCCTGTCCATCGGGCAATGGGTGCTGGAATCCGTGTGCGAGCAAATCAAGCTGTGGGAAGCGAGCCCGCTGACGCGCGATTTGCAGATCGCGGTGAATGTCAGCGCGCGGCAGTTCCATCAGGACGACTTTGTCACACTGATCGATGACCTGATCAGGAGAACCGGCATCAATCCCTCGCGCCTCAAACTCGAGCTCACCGAAAGCATGGTGCTCGACAACGTCGACGATACCGTGATCAAGATGCACGCGCTGAAGAAGATAGGCGTGCGGTTCTCGATGGATGATTTCGGCACGGGCTATTCGTCGCTCTCCTACCTGACCCAGTTGCCGCTTGACCAGCTGAAAGTGGATCAGGCATTCGTGCGCAACATCGGCATCAAGCCGACTGATTCGGTGATCGTGCAGACCATCATCGGCATGGCCACCAATCTGAATATGGAATCGATCGCGGAAGGCGTTGAGACCCAGGCGCAACGCGATTTTCTCGAGCAAGCCGGATGCAAGCTTTATCAGGGGTATCTGTTCGGCAAGCCGGTGCCGCTGGAGAAGTTCACCGATGTGTTGATGGAAATGGAAGCATGAATTCCGGCGCCGTTCCATTCGTGACCGCATCGCAGAGGGGAAGATATGAAAAGTGAATTCTGGCTGGAGCGATGGGAAAGGCAGGAGATCGGCTTTCACCAGGACGAGGTCAACCCCTACCTGAGCCGCTACTGGCCCGAACTGAACCTTGCCCGGGGCAGTGCAGTGTTTGTGCCGCTGTGCGGAAAGAGCCGCGACCTGCGCTGGCTGCGCGATCAGGGACACCGGGTATCGGGTGTGGAGCTGAGCGATATTGCGGTGCAGGCGTTTTTCAGGGAAAACGGTTATGCCGCGCGCCACATCCCCGGGGAACGATTTGATCGCCGCGAGGCGGATGACCTCTGCCTGCTGTGCGGCGATTTCTTCGATTTGAGCGGAGATGATCTGGCGAATGTGACTGCGGTGTACGACCGCGCCGCGCTGATCGCATTGCCCGAAGAGATGCGGCTGCGCTATGTCAGGCATCTGGTGGGCATACTGCCGCCCGCGACGCAGATACTGCTGGTGGCCTTCGATTATCCCCAGTCGGAAATGCAGGGCCCGCCGTTTGCGGTTTCATCGGACGAGGTGCGGGCGCTGTATCGCGATTACGCCGAAATCCGCCTGCTCGCGCAACAGGATGTGCTTGCTCAAAATCCGCATTTCAAGGCGCGCGGCTTGAGCCGCCTGCATGAGAATATCTTTCTGCTGACACTGCGCTAACACGGTGGCGTCCCACCCTCCGGGCAGTTCACACGATGTATTTGACCATGCTGAGCAAACTCGAGCTATGGCCGCTCACCATCAGGTCCGAGGCTTCGCGGATTTTATGGGGGATGCTGCCCTGTTCCAGCGGCGCCACCCCGATGATGAATTTCCTCAGGCGCTTGGCTTCGCTGATCTCGTAATCGATCCAGTCGCTGTTCGCCGCATACATCTCGGAAAGTATGATCACCGCCTGGGCAGAGGCTATTTGCCGGGTGATTTCCTCGGACAGGGATTTTGAAGTCCTGTCCGGAAGCGCCGAAGTATCAGGGGAGCTGCAGTTTTTCCACGCAAAATCCGGATCGCTTTCCAGCCATCCGACCACCTTCTTCCAACACTGCTGGTTCTGCGACCAGGTGTGGCTGATAAAGATCGATTTCGTATTTGAACCGGACATATCGCATTCCTTTCAATGTTTCCAGAACGACAGGGGAGAGGAGGGGGAAGCGCAGAGAGTCACAGCCTTCGTTCCCTCTTCATTGCAATTGTCAGGCAGCTATTTGAATGACTTGGTGCTGCGGAAAAATTGCAAAGTGCGCGCAGATTACTAAGCTGCGGCTGGCTGGTCAAAGTCTGCGGGACAAATGGCTGCTTGTCCGGACAAGTGTCGGTGTGCGGGGAACGAATGGTCGGGTTTGACGATGAGCGGCGCCGGAAAGATGTGCATGAGGGCACATTAATTTCGACTAAGCACATCATTTTGGCGATAATCGCGCACCCTCAACCGGAAACATAAAGGCGACAACCCGCAATGAAACAATCAGAAATAAAATTTACCGTCACGCTGGACGAAAAGAACATGCCCGCGAAAATCGACTGGAGCGCCTCGGATGCGCACAAGGAAAGCACCAGCAAGGCCGTGATGATCGCGCTATGGGATGAGAACGAGAAAACCACCTTGCGCATCGACCTGTGGACCAGGGACATGATGGTGGACGAAATGAAGCAGTTCTATCACCAGAACCTGGTATCCATGGCCGACACCCTGGAGCGCGCCACCGGGGAAAAGGATGCGGCCAATGCGATGCGCAACTTTGCCAGGGAGTTCGGCGAGCGAATGAAGGTGCTCAAGAAAAACTAGCTGTGTAATGCCTGTGGATTATCGCGCGCGACGGTTTACAGGATGAACGGCACAAACATCTTCGTGCGCTGCATGTACTCCCGGTACTGCTCGCCGAAATAGCCGATATTCTCGATTTCCTCGGCGCGCGTGGCGGCCACGATAAATCCGCACGCGATTGTGGCGAGAACACCGCCGGTCAGCGAGGGTTGCTTGAAAAAGAATCCCCAGCAGAGAAAGAGCAGCGAACCATAAATCGGGTGCCTGACGTGGCGATACACCCCGGTGGTGACCAGCGTGGTGGTCTTCTCGAATCCGAACAGCGTGGCATCGTTCCGTTCGGGACCCGGTTGGCCGGACAGTTGCAATAACCCGACACCGGAAAGCACCAGCAGCAGAGAGACGAAGAACAACAATCCGGAAATGATCTGATAGGTGGAATTCGGGGTTGCATTCCAGACCTGCATGTTCAGCACGAACAATCCGAGCATGCATTCCCAGGCAAAAAATCGATAGAACCCGTGCGAGCCGGGTTTGCGCAGCGAAGCACGCGACACCAAGGCCAGCGCCAGCGTTGCAGCAATAAAGACGACTCCTTCCCGCACGGTTTTCCTCCCGAATCATGTGGGCAGCATTATGCTGCCATTCTTGTGCCGGTGCTATAAACTGGCGGAATCACGAAGGGGTCAGCGGCATGGAACTCCGGGTGGAGAAATAATCGGGAGGGGGTGGCATGAAGCCTGGAAGAAATGCCCCATGTGCTTGCGGCAGCGGGAAGAAATACAAGAACTGCTGTATGGGGAAAGCTGAGCCTTACCAATCCGGTGAGTTGAACTATCTGGACATTCTGTTCGGTACCGGCCGCTATGCCGAGCTGGAAAGCTGCGCGCGCATACTGCTCGATCGTCGTCCCGACGCGGGCATCGTCTGGAAAATGCTGGGATTGTCCCTGCAGATGCAGGGGAAGGACGCGTTAACCGCATTGCATAGGGCGGCGGAATTGCTGCCGCAGGATGCCGAAGCGCATGCCAATCTGGCGGGCGCGTTGCGCGCTATCGGGAAATTGGACGAAGCGGCGGAAAGCGGACGTCTCGCATTGCAGATCAGGCCTGAATTCGCCGAAGCGCACAACAATCTGGGTCTGGTTCTCAAAGACCTCGGCCAGCCGGATGACGCAGCGGCAAGTTTCCGTCGCGCGTTGCAGATCAAACCCGCTTTCATACAGGCGCACAACAACCTGGGCAGCACGCTGAGAGACCTCGGGCAGCTTGACGAGGCGGCGTCCTGTTACCGCCGCGCGTTGCAGATCAAACCTGATTTCGCACCTGCGCTGGTCAATCTCGGGGTGATCCTGCGTGACCTCGGCAATATTGAAGGCGCCAGGGAATGTTACCTTCGCGCGCTGGAACTCGATCCGAAGCATCATGAAGTGATGCTCTATTTGGGGTCGCTGTGCATGGAGAGCGGCGAGATGGCGGAAGCCGAAACGCTGTTCCGCAGGGTGCTGGAGATCAATCCGGATAACCTGGAAGCACGCTTCGTGCTTGCGCAGATCGGCAAAGTAAAGCCGGGAGACGGGAATCTGGCCGCGCTGGTAGCGGTGGAACAGTCGGCACGAACCCTGCCATCGCTGCTTTCCGGCAAGGATGCGATCTCGCTGCATTTCACGCTGGGCAAGTGTTTTGACGATATCGGCGATTACGATCGGGCTTTCCCGCATTTCGCGGAAGGATGCCGGCTGAAGCGCGCAACTCTTGACTATGGCGCCGATAGCATGACCCAACGAGTCGATGACATCATCCGGATTTTTGATGGGGCGGCGATAGCAAGTCTGGGCGGGGGAGGCGATCCGTCACGGGCGCCGATATTTGTGCTGGGCATGCCGCGCTCGGGCACCACGCTGGTCGAGCAGATCATCTCCAGTCATCCGGATGTGTGCGGCGCGGGCGAATTGTCCCATTTGCTGGAAATTGCGCAGCGCGATCCGGGCGGCGCGGGAGCAGTCTTTCCGGCCAATCTGTCGGCGCTTGAGCGGGCTGACCTGTCCGGATGGGGGCGGGACTATGTTGCCAGGCTGCGCCGGCACGCGCCGGATGCGCAGCGCATTACCGACAAGATGCCGGAAAATTTCTTTGTGGTCGGACTGATACATGTGATGCTGCCGAACGCGAAAATCATCCACGTCCGGCGAAATCCGGTGGACACCTGCTTTTCATGCTTTACGACATTGTTCATCAACGGGCTTGAACAAACCTACGATTTGACCGAGCTGGGCCGCTATTACGCCGACTATGCGCGGCTGATGGAGCACTGGCGAACTGTATTGCCGGACGGTGCTTTTCTGGAGGTGCGCTATGAGGATATCGTGGCCGACCAGGAATCCCAGGCCAGACGTTTGATCGGCTACTGCGACCTGGAATGGAACGAGGCCTGCATCGATTTTCACAATAACAAACGCATGGTCAGCACCGCCAGTTACGCGCAGGTGCGCCGGCCCATATACAAATCCGCGGTCGAGCGCTGGCGGCCTTATGAGAAATTTCTCGGCCCGCTGCTCGATGCGCTGGGAGATCGGCGCATCCGCTGAATATCAGCGGGGTTCGATCCGCGACAGGTGCCGCGCCACGGATAGCCACGCGCCCATCCAGCCCAGATACATCGAGAACAGCAGCAGCGTGGTGCTGTCGCCCGGCGACAGCGGACGCAATGTGAAATCGCTGGCGTAGAGTTGCGCGAGCGCGGCCAGCGGGCTGTTGAGCAGCAGCAGGCCGGCAGTGACGATCAGATACGCCGCGATGCCGCCGAGCAATCCCTGTGTCGCGCCAAAATAAAGGAAGGGGCGGCGGATGAATGAATCGGTCGCGCCTATCAGTTTGGCGACTTCGATCTCTTCGCGCTGGGTGATGATCTGCAACCGGATCGTGTTGAAGGTGATCGCGACCAGCGCGATGCTGAGCAGACCGGCGAGTATCAGCACCGCGACCCTGCCAAATTTGAGCAGAGCTTCGAGCTTGTAGGCCCATGCCGAATCGAGTTGCGCCTGTTCCACCCCGGGCAGTTTCGCCAGTTCGGCGCGCAGCGCTTCCAGCTCCCGCGCTTCGCCGGATTTCGGATGGACGATAAAGGCGTCCGGCAGCGGATTCTTTTCCAGTCCGGCGATCACGTCGGCGAGCCCGGTGCTGTGTTTGAGTTGTTCCAGCGCCCGGTCGCGCGGGACGAATTCGATGCCGGCAATCGCGAGATTCTGGTCAAGCTGTTTGCGCAGGACATCGACATCGCCCGTACGCACATTCATTTCCATGAACAGGCTGATCTGAGGCGTGCCGGAGATTTTATCGACCGTGCTCTGCACATTCTGCAGCAGCGTATACATCCCGGCGGGCAGGCTGAGCGCGATGCCGATGACGGCGATGTTGAGCGCGCCCGCCAGCGGCGAAGCGAAGATGTGGCGTAGCGCGGCGCGCAAAATACCGAGGTGTAGGGTGAGCGTATGCATCATGTCGGCACGGCTCCTGTCGGAGCGGGTTGCAACTCCCCATGCTGTAGCGCGAGCACGCGAACGCCGGTATCGCTCAGCACGTTGCTGTCATGCGTGGAGATCAGCAGCGTTGCGCCGACCTGGTGGAAGGATTTTAATATTGCGATGATTTTCCGCGCATAGTCTGCATCGAGGTTGCCGGTCGGCTCATCGGCGAGCAGGATGGCCGGGCGGTTGACGATCGCGCGGGCGATGCACAGCCGCTGCTGTTCGCCGCCGGACAGCGCGATGGGATGGGATTTTTCGCGGTCGAGCAGACCGACCTTGTCGAGCGCGGCGCGCACCCGCTTGACGCTCTCGCGGTGGTCGAAGCCGCAGATCTGCAGCGGCAGCATCACGTTGTCGAACACGCTGCGGTCGAACAGCAGCTTGTGATCCTGGAAGATGATGCCGAGGTTGCGGCGCAGGTAAGGCAGCGCGCGTCCCTTGAGCACGCCGACGTTCTGGTTGTTGACCAGCACGCTGCCTGAGTTTGGTCGCTCGATCGCCGCGACCAGCTTGAGCAACGTGCTCTTGCCCGCGCCAGAATGCCCGGTCAGAAACACCATCTCGCCCTCGGCGATGTTGAACGACACGTTCTTCAGCGCCTGATAGCCGCCGGGGTAGCGCTTGTTGACCTGGTTGAAGGAGATCATTGTGAAAAGCCTGTTGTCCGCAGATTACGCAGATTCACGCAGATATGGATTGCGAGATAATCTCCGGAGATTGACGACTGTTGTCGAGTTCGTTTTCATCGCACATGGTTTTAATCTGTGTAAGTCTGCGTAATCTGCGGAAAAGTGGTTTTTTGACATCATTCATCCAACCCCAGCAACGCCGCAACAAAATCCTCCGCCACGAACGGGCGCAGGTCGTCCAGCCCCTCGCCCACGCCGATGAAGCGCACCGGGATCGGATGCGCCTTGGCAATCGCGGCGATCACGCCGCCCTTGGCTGTGCCGTCCAGCTTGGTGAGGATCAGCCCGGTTACGCCGAGCGCCTCGTCGAAGGCCTTGACCTGGCTCAGCGCGTTCTGTCCGGTGTTGGCGTCCAGCACCAGCAACACTTCGTGCGGCGCATCCGGCATTACCTTGGCGATCACGCGTTTGACCTTCTTGATCTCTTCCATCAGGTGCGCCTGGGTGGTCAGCCGTCCGGCGGTATCGGCCAGCACCACGTCGATCTTGCGCGCCTGCGCGGACTGCACCGCGTCGTAAATCACTGCCGCCGCGTCGCCGCTTTGCTGTGCGATCACGGTGACGTTGTTGCGCTCGCCCCAGGTCATCAGTTGTTCGCGTGCCGCCGCCCGAAATGTGTCGCCCGCCGCGAGCATCACCGACAGGCCCTGGCCTTGCAGGTATTTCGCCAGCTTGCCGATCGAGGTGGTCTTTCCCGCGCCGTTGACGCCGACCATCATGATGACGAAAGGCTTGTGTGTGTGGGCTTGCAGCGGTTGCGCCAGCGGTTTGAGCAGTTTGAGCAGGCAATACGCGAGCGCTTCTTTCATTTGCGACGCTTCGCTGAGGCGATGTTCCCTGACGTGATGGCGCAGGTCAGCCAGCAGTGCGCGGGTCGCGTCTATGCCGACATCGGCGGTGACGAGTATGGTTTCCAGTTCCTCGTAGAGATCGTCGTCTATCTTGCCGCCGCCGCTGAACAGGCCGGTGAGCTGGTTACCGGTGCGCGCCAGACCGGTCTTCAGGCGCGAGAACCAGCCGCCGTCTGATTTTTCATCTGGAGCATCGGGTTTGTTTTTCTTCAGGAAACTGAACATTTCGGCACCGCTGTTAATTTTGCTGGGATGAATTATCGCCCAAAGCGGGGAAGTTTAATCCCTCTATTTCCTGCAGAGACTTCCCGGCGATGCCCTGCAGGTCGCCATACATGCCCACCGTCGCGTTCATCACGCGCGCGATCTGCTCCTCGCGCTTGGCCCATTGTTTGGTGATCGCCTTGCGTTCCCTGTCCAAGTCTTCCTGCATCGAGGAGAATGCCTCGACGATGGCTTCGACGCGCTGTTTGAAGCGCGGGCCGGTGAGGTACTGATAAACCATCTCGGTTTTGGTCTGCTGGCCTTCGGACACCTGCCGCGCCATGCTCACCTGCAGCAGCGTGTGGCGCAGCGCGGTCGCGACCGGGATCGCGGCGCGCGGGTGGGTCACCCATACGCCATCGACAACATCGAAGGTCTCGACGCCTTTGGGCAGCGCCTGGCTGACCAGCACGGCGATATCGGCTTTGGCGTTGCGCTGGTCTTCGCGCAGCTTGGTCAGCCAGCCGTCGCTCCAGTTCTTGGTGCGCTTGGATTCCCACAGTATCGTGCCGCCGGGCTGCCCGCCGGGACTGACGACCCGTTGCAGCGCGTCGCCGCCGAATTCGCCTTTCGCGACCGGCTCGATCAGGTCGTGCGGGAATTTTGCGCGCAGCAGGTTTTCCAGTTCCAGTTCCTGCACCTCGCCCTGCAATTGCTGCGAGCCCTGTTCGGCGCGGCGCTTCAGATCCTCGATCTGCTTCTGCATCGCGGCGATGGTCTGCTCCTTTTCCATCACCTTGAGTTTCTGTTCTTCCTCGGCTTCCTTTTTTGCCTGCTCGCGCGTGGCGTTCAGGCCCTCCTGTATGCGTTTGGCAACGGTGAGTTCCAGTTCGCGCCTGGCGTCGTCCAGTTCGCGCTGCTTTTTGATGAGATCGGCCTGAGTCTTCTGCGCCTCAGCCAGTTTGGCGTCGTGGGCCTTGAACATTTCCTGCAACTCGGCCAGTTCGCGGGCCTTGTTTTCCAGTTCGGCTGCACTGGCCAGTTTGGCCTTGCGTGATTCTTCCGCAACGATGCGGGCGCTCTCGGCCTTCAGTTTCTCGGCGACCTGACCGGCTACCTGTTCATCCAGCTTGCGCTTGTCCTCGGCCAGCTGCTGTTCCCTGTCGCGCATAGCCTGTTCGCGCTGCGCGACCTCGCTATCCTTCTGCGCCAGCTTCTGCTCATATTGCTGGCGGGTCACCGCGATCAGCGGGGCGGCCAGCGACTCGGTGAGTTTGATCTCCGACTTGCAGCTCGGGCAGATGATGATGGGTTCGGTCATGACGCTCTCCTGAATGGCGGTGGATTGCCTGCATGTCTGCGCGCCATTTTTAACCTCACACGGCGTGCGGGGCGGGGATTCGTCTCCGGGGAAAATGGGGCATAATGCGCGGCGCATTTTATGCCGTTTAATCGTCAGAGGGCTAGGGTTATGAGAGTTTATTTGTTATGCATCGCATTGCTGGCGGGGCTGCCGGCGGCAGCCGACGCCGAGGTGTTCGAGCGTACGCTGGCGAACGGACTGAAAGTCGTCGTCAAGGAAGATCACCGCGCGCCGGTGGTGGTGCAGCAGATCTGGTACAAGGCGGGCAGCATGGATGAGATCACCGGCAAGACCGGCATCGCGCACGTGCTGGAGCACATGATGTTCAAGGGCACGAAGACCGTGCCGATGGGCGAATTCTCCAAGCGCATCGCGGCGGCGGGCGGGCGCGAGAACGCCTTTACCAGCAGCGATTACACCGCGTATTTCCAGCAATTGCACAAATCGAAGCTGCCGCTGGCGATGAAGCTGGAGGCGGACCGGATGCGCAACCTGAATTTTTCCGCAGCCGAATTCGCCAAGGAGGTGAATGTGGTGAAGGAAGAACGCCGCATGCGCACCGACGACGACCCGCAGTCGCTGCTGTATGAAAAAATGATGGCGACGTTATATCAGGAGCATCCTTACCAGCATCCGGTGATCGGCTGGATGAGCGATCTCGATGCGCTTAAGGCAGGCGATGCCTGGGCCTGGTATGAGCGCTGGTATGCGCCGAACAATGCCACGCTGGTCATCGCCGGCGACGTGAAAGCAGATGAGGTGTTCGCGCTGGCGCAACGCTATTACGGCAAGATCCGGAAAAGTGTGCTGCCGGAACGCCGCTACTTTACCGAACCGCAACAGGCGGGTATCAAGCGTCTGGTAGTGAAAGCGCCCGCCGAATTGCCGCAACTGGTGATGGCCTACCACACGCCGACGATCAGAAACCCCGAGCAGGACTGGCAGCCTTACGCGCTGGATGTGCTGGCCGGCGTGCTGGACGGCAACGAGTCGGCGCGACTCAACAAGCATCTGGTGCGCGAGCAGCAGATCGCCAGCTCGGCGGGCGCCGGTTACGAATCGACTTCGCGGGGCCCCAGCCTGTTCACGTTGGAAGCCACACCCAGCGAGGGCAAGACAGTGGCCGATGTCGAGGCTGCGCTGCGCCAGGAGATCGCGCTGCTGGTCAAGGAAGGCGTGAGCGGGGACGAGTTGAAGCGGGTCAAGGCACAGGTGATGGCGGGCGAGGTGTTCAAGCGCGATTCGCTGTTCTATCAGGCGATGCAGATCGGCCAGATGGAGAGTATCGGCCTCGGGCATCGCGCGGTTCCGCTGATGCTGGAGAAGCTTCAGGCGGTGACGGCCGAGCAGGTGCAGCAGGTCGCGAAGGAATTTTTGCAGGATGACAATCTGACGGTCGCGGTGCTCGATCCGCAGCCGCTTTCGGGTAAAACCAAGCATCAAGGAAAAGGAATGACCCATGGCCACTAACATTAAAACCGGATTTGCCGGGTTGATCGGAGTGATCGCGTTGTGCTGCGTTCCCGCCATCGCCTTGGCCACGCCCAACATCCAGCATTGGCAAAGCGCCAGCGGCGCGAAAGTGCTGTTTGTGGAAGATCACGACATACCGATGCTGGATGTGGCGGTGAATTTTCCGGCAGGCAGCAGCTTCGATGCGCCGGAACAATCCGGCGTGGCGGGATTGACCCATCATCTGCTGGACCTGGGTGCGGAGGGATTGAGCGAGGATGATATCGCGAGAAACATGGCGGATATCGGCGCGATGCTGGGCGGGGCGCTGGATCAGGACAGGGCCAGCGTTTCGCTGCGCACCTTGAGCAGCGCGGAAGTGCGCGACAAGGCGCTGGACATCATGGCGCGGGTGCTGCAAAAGCCGGTGTTCCCGGAGGAGGTGCTGACGCGTGAAAAAGCCCGGGTGATTGCGTCGCTGAAGGAGGCCGAGACCAAGCCGGAAAGTATCGCCGACAAGGCGTTCCAGAAGGCGGTGTACGGCGCGCATCCGTACGGGCGGGTCAGCGAGGTCGGCGATGTGGAGAAGATCACCGTGCCGGACCTGGCGAACTTTTATCGCACGCATTACAACGCGGCCGGTGCCGTCGTTGCGATCATGGGCGATGTGACGCGCGCGCAGGCGGAGGCGATCGCGCAGCAGCTCACCGGGAAACTGCCCGTGTTGGCCCTGCCCGCGGCCCTGCCCGCAGTGTCGATGAAGATCGCCGCAAGCGAACAGCGCATCCCGCATCCCGCCAGCCAGAGCCACATCCTGATCGGCGCGCCGGGCATGTCGCGCAGCGACCCGGATTTCTTTCCGCTGTATGTCGGCAACTATATTCTTGGCGGGGGCGGTTTTGTATCGCGCCTGATGGATGAAGTGCGCGAGAAGCGCGGGCTGGCCTACAGCGTGTACAGCTATTTCATGCCGCTCAAGCAGCCCGGTGCGTTCCAGATCGGCCTGCAAACCAAGAAGGAGCAGGCCGATGATGCGTTGAAACTGGTGCGGGATATCCTGGCGGATTTCATTGCCAGGGGCCCGACCGGAAAGGAGCTGCAAGCAGCCAAGGACAACATCGTCGGCGGTTTTCCGCTGCGTATCGACAGCAACCGCAAGATACTCGACTACCTCAGCGTGATCGGTTTCTACGATCTGCCGCTGACCTATCTGGACGATTTTACGGACAAGATCGAGCGGGTGAGCGTCGCGCAGATACGCGATGCTTTTGCGCGCCACATCGATCCGCAGGCGATGGCAACGGTGGTCGTCGGCGCGCCGGAACAGACAGTCAACTAGCGGGCGCCGGCATGAATAAAGTCAGGATCATCGGCGGCGAACTGCGCAGCCGCATGATCAGTTTTCCCGACGCGGAAGGTTTGCGCCCGACGCCGGATCGCGTGCGCGAAACGCTGTTCAACTGGCTGGGGCAGACCATGTACGGGCGCACCTGTCTGGATCTGTTCGCGGGGAGCGGCGCACTGGGTTTCGAAGCCGCGTCGCGCGGCGCCGAGCGGGTGGTGATGGTGGAGCGGAATCGCGCCGTTTTGCGGGCATTGCAGGAGAATGTTAAGAAGCTGGGGTGCGCGAATGTTTTCGTTCACGCTCAGGATGGGCTAGAATTCGCCTCCCGGGATGCGCAGCGCTACGATGTGATCTTCCTGGATCCGCCGTTTCAGAGCGATTATCTGCCCAGGTTGCTGGAAATCCTGTCGCAACGCCTGAACGAGAAAGGCGTGGTGTACGTCGAGTCCGGCGCGGCGATAGAGGTACCGCCGCAGTGGCAGGTGATCAAATCCGGCAAGGCGGGGCAGGTGCATTACCAACTATTGAGTGTTCACAAGTGATCAAAGTAGTTTATCCAGGCACGTTTGACCCCATCACGCGCGGACACGAGGACGTGGTGCGCCGTGCCGCCGGCCTGTTCGGGGAGGTCATCGTCGCGGTGGCGGAAAGCCGCACCAACACGTTGTTCGATCTGGCGGAACGGGTGGAGATTGCGCGCGAGGTGTTCGCGGACTTCGCCAACGTGCGGGTGGAAGGATTCAGCGGCCTGTTGATGAACTTCGTGCAGTCGCACGATGCGCGCGTGGTGTTGCGCGGATTGCGCGCCGTGTCGGATTTCGAATACGAGTTCCAGCTGGCCGGCATGAACCGCAATCTGTATCCGGAAGTCGAGACGCTCTTTTTGACGCCGGCGGAACAGTACACGTTCATCTCCGCCACGATGGTGCGCGAAGTCGCGCGCTTCGGCGGGGATGTCAGCAAGTTCGTCTCGCCCTATGTGATGGAAAAACTGCTGCTGAAAAATGAATTTCCCAGAGATTGAGTTGAAACAGGATTGATTTGAAACAGGAGAAAAGCGATGTCTTTGATAATTACCGACGAATGTATCAATTGCGACGTGTGCGAGCCGGAATGCCCGAACGATGCGATCTCGCAAGGCGATGAGATATACGTCATCGACCCCAACAAATGCACCGAATGTGTCGGCCACTACGACACCCCGCAATGCGTGGAAGTATGCCCGGTGGATTGCATTCCCAAAGATTCCAACAACGTGGAAAGCAAGGAGCAGTTGCAGGCCAAGTACGAGAGGCTGATGGCAGCGAAGGGCAAGTAGTCTCCGGCCTGCAGGACGGGTGGCGCAGCGATTGCACCGCCCGGCTTATTCCCAGATACCCTTGATCGGCTCCGCATCAAGGCTTGCGCCCAGCGCGGGCAAGCCATGGAAGTCGAGCAGCGTGCGCAGCAGGTTGTAGTGGTCGATGCGTTGCGCGCTGTCCCCCGCCTTTACCATAGGCCCCACGAATATTGTGACGATGCGGTTGCCCTCGCGGTAATCGTCCTCATCCCAGGTGAGTATCAACAAGCTGTTGTGCGTGAACGCCCACTCAACATAAGGCTCGATGCGGGACTTCAGCCACGCGTCCGCCCGCGCAAAATCGCCGTCGTGCATGTCGTTATCCTGATCCGGGATCACCAGAGCTATGGTCGGCAGCTTGGAAAATTCCTCGGGGAAATCGACGAAGCGCCTGTTTATCTCGGCGGACAGGCGCGTCCCCTGCCAGTTCGCCACCGGATTGTGCTTGCGCTGATACGCGCCGGACGCGCAACTCAAATCCCCCGCCGCAGGCAGCGACTCGGCATAGCTGGCAAAGCTCAAGCCCTTTTCCTGCAGAGACGAGGCGAGGTTGTCGCCGTTGAAAGTGTGCGGACAGCTATTGCTGTCGATTCCCTGTGTGGATCCGGAAAATAGCGCCAGATAATTCGGCTGGCTCGGGTGCGTGACGCCATAAGACCGGGTGAACAATACCCCGCGCTTTGCCAGCGCATGGATGTAGGAGCCGCTGTTGCGCATATTCATGATTTGCGAGTAACCGCGATTCTCCTCGATCACCACCACAACATGATCGGGTCGCGGCAGTTTTTCCGCATGTGCAGTTTGCGCGAGAACGAAGGCGAGCAGAGCGATGGCGAGCAAGGGGCGCATGGTCCGGTTTATCCTGGGGAAGGCGGTTGGCACCTGACGGGTAGGGGCACGGCGCGCCGTGCCCCTACTTCTCCGCGTCCTCGACCCGCTGTTTTGTTTCTTCGGTATTTTGCTGCACGGCCTGATCTATACCTTTGGCCGCATCAAGCGCCTCGCGTTGCGGCGCGGCGATTTTCGGTGTGGCTGGTTTGTCGCAGGCGGTGAACAGCAGTGTAACGGTGAGCAGGATGTATTTCATGGTTCCTCCGGTCTGGTTGTTGTGCGCAACTCTAGCACAGGCTACTTCTGGCAAGACAGGCAGTAAAAACTGGAACGTTGCCCCTGCTTGATCTGTTTGATAATCGCGCCGCAACGGCGGCAGGGTTCGCCGGCCCTGCCGTACACCCAATAGGTCTGCTGGAAATAGCCGGGCTGGCCGGAGGCATCGACGAAGTCGCGCAGCGTGCTGCCGCCGAGTTTGATGGCTTCGGCCAGGGTCGCGCGGATCTCCCCGACCAGCCTGGCGCAGCGCGGCAGGCTGAGTTTTCCGGCGGCGAGTTGCGGTTTGATGCCGGCGCGGTACAGCGCTTCGTTGGCGTAGATGTTGCCGACGCCGACCACGACGCGGTTGTCCATGATGCATTGCTTGATGCTGACGCTGCGCCCGCGCGTGGCCTGATAGAGATAGCGTGCGTTGAAGTCGTCTTCCAGCGGCTCCGGGCCGAGGCTCGCGAGCAGCGGGTGAGCGTGCACATCGCCGCTATGCCACAGCACGGCACCGAAGCGGCGCGGGTCGCGCAGGCGCATCAGCGTGCCGTTGCCGAGCATCAGATCGAAGTGATCGTGTTTCTCCGGCGGCGTGTTTGCGGGGAGGATGCGCAGGCTGCCGGACATGCCCAGGTGCAGGATCAATGTGCCGTTTCCGCAGTCCATCAGCAGATATTTGGCGCGGCGTTTGAGCGCGAGTATGGTGCGTCCGCGCAGCAGCCTGGGCAGGTTTTTCGGTATGGGCCAGCGCAGGCTGGCGTTGCGGATCACGACGTCGGCGATGGTCAGGCCGGTGAGGTGCGCGGCCAGGCCGCGCCGTGTGGTCTCGACTTCGGGAAGCTCGGGCATAGGGTTGTTCTCGGTTGATTGCGACGCTGCAAATCGACTGCATCGTTGGTTGTATCAAACAGCTAATCCTTCAACGTGACAGGTCAGTGCAGTGATGGCACGGCGGTTTTCTCTTGGGTGTGTCCGCTAATAAATACTGACACTTTGCCACTTTTGCCGCAGCCACGGAAAGAATACTATACTCGACACGAATATTAATGAACTGGCCGGGGATTAACCCGGCTTGCAAGGAGAGAGGCAATGCGTGGAATTTGTTTGATGATAGTGCTGGCTGTTGTTTGCAATAGTGTTGCGCGGGCCGGTGAATATGAGGATGGCAGCAGTGCCTATGAGCGGCAGGACTACGAGGCCGCATTGAAAGCGTTTCGTCGTATTGCCCAGACGGGTGACGCCAGGGCGCAGTTCAGTCTGGGGGTGATGTATGACAACGGGCAGGGTGTGCCCCATGACGATGCCGAGGCGGTGAAGTGGTATCGATTTGCGGCGCAACAGGGCAATGCCATGGCGCAATACAACCTCGGGGTGATGTATGACAACGGGCAGGGTGTGCCTCATGACGATGCAGAGGCGGCGAAATGGTATCAATTGGCGGCGCAACAGGGCAATGCCATGGCGCAATTCAACCTCGGGGTGATGTATGGCAACGGACAGGGTGTGCCCAGGGACGATGCCGAGGCGGCGAAATGGTATCGCATGGCCGCAGAGCAGGGCGATGCTACGGCGCAATTCAACCTCGGGGTGATGTATGACAACGGACAGGGTGTGCCCCGGGATTATGCCGAGGCGGTAAAGTGTTACCGGATGGCGGCAGAACAGGGCGATGCTGCGGCGCAATTCAACCTCGGGCTGATGTATGAGAACGGCCAAGGGGTTATTCGGGACTATTCCGAGGCAGCAGAATGGTATCGGCTGGCTGCAGAGCAGGGCGATGCTTCGGCACAGTTGAATCTCGGGGTGATATACGACAAAGGCCAGGGTGTGCTTCAGGATGATGCCGAGGCGGCGATATGGTATCGGCTGGCCGCGGAACAGGGCAATGCTTCAGCGCAATTCAACCTCGGGGTGATGTATGCAGAAGGAAAAGGATTTTCTCAGGACAATGTGCGCGCGTTCCTGTGGTTAAACCTGGCTGCCGTTTCCGGAGATGCCAATACGATAAAACGGCGCGACACGGTGGCTTCGGCAATGACACCCGGGCAAATTGAAGAAGCGCATAAGCTGGCCCGGGAATGCGCAGCCAATCAATTCAAAGGGTGCAATTGAGGGTGCGATGATCGGCTCGCGACAGGGTAACTGCATGGCGCACCGGCAAACCGGGTGTTCCGTCAGTTGATATCCGTCGCCTCTGTCTCGCGCCCGGGCGAGCAGGGATTTTGACGTCAGCTTCTACGCCGTTTCCACCAGATGAATATTCCCGTACCCGCCAGCAGCAGCGGGATGACCAGCAGGAAGCCGAACGCGAGGATGTTGAGATGCATTTTGCCCAGCATCAGGCTGCTGTCCTTTGCGGAACGGGGTTGCAGCGTGATGAGATGTTCTTCGCCTGACAACCAGTTCACCATGTTCACACCCAGATCGACATTGCCGCCATTGCCCGCGTAGCTGTTGGCGAGGAAGGCGCCGTTGCCGACCACGACGATGCGCTGATCGCGGTCGTTGATGTGGCGTTGCAGCGCCATCGCGATGATCGCCGGGCCGGGGGTGTCATGCTGTTTGTCGAAGACGGGTTTGTCTTTCGGTATCTTGCGGCTGACCCAGCCGCGCGGGGCGACTTCCACCAGTGCCCGGCGCTCCCATCCGTTGTGGTCATTGGCGATCAGCGGACGCGCGGAAGGAAAGGCGGTGATCAGGTTGAAGTTGCGCGTGATCGCATGCGGCGGATAGGTCGCGCCCAGCGACCAAGTGGCGGGCGCGTTCATCTCGGCGGCGGCGGGGTCGATCACGATGCCGGGCGGCAGCAGCAGATCGAGTTTTTCGGCGAGGCGTTCCAGCCCGTGCAGCGGCTCGGCATCCACCAGCCAGAGCAGGTTGCCGCCGCGCTCGATGTAGCGCAGCACTTTGTCCGTTTCGCCGCGCATCAGGTCGAGTTGCGGCTGGGTGATCACCAGCACGCTGATGTTGCCCGGCACCTCCTGCGTCAACGCCAGATTCAGGCTGTTGAGTCTGAAACCGTTCTGCTTGAGCTTGGCGCCGAACGGCACGCCCAGATCGTGGTTGGCGATTCCGTCCAGCTTGCGTTCGCCGTGCCCGTCCAGGTACATCACGGTCTGGTCGCGACTGTGGGCCATGCGCAGCAGCGTTCCGGTGACGATCTGCTCGTTGATCTGGGTCAGATGTTCGCTGCGCCCGGCGTATTCGACCACCATCTCGCCGTTGAGCTGGATGCGTGCCGCGCGGGTCTTTTCCTCCTCTTTGGACGGATCGACGAACACCAGATTGATATCGGGCTTGTAGCGCTGGTAGAGCGACAGGAAGTCGCGGATGATCTTGCGGATGTCGCCGAGGCGCGCGTCCTGCTCGGTCGCATATACGGTGATGTTGACCGGCCCCGCCAGTTTGCCGAGCACCTCCACGCTGGCGGGATCAAGGCTGTTGTTGGCGTTGTGCGTGATGTCGCGCTGTATGTGGTAGCGGGTGGCGAGATAGCCCAGGCCGGATGCGCCGGCGGCCAGCAGCAACAGGAAGATCGCGTTGCGCATGGACGGAGAGAGGTGGAATTTACGCGGCATGGCTTATCGTTACCAGCAATTATTGTGAATGCGGATCAGCGGTTGTTGTCGATGCGGCGCATCGCCAGCAGCAGGAACGCCGCGCTGAACAGCACGAAGAACGCGGCATCGCCGCTGTCCAGCAAGCCGTTGTTGAAATTCCGGAAGTGGTGCAGCGGCGAGGCCAGGTGCCAGGGAGAACCGGGCGCCGATGCGCCGAGATCGGCCAGCCACAGTCCGGCGAGCACAGCCACTGCGCCAAGGGCGGCGATGATGGGCTGGGCGGTCAGCGACGAGATATACAGGCCCAGCGCGACATAGCTGGCGGTAAGCAGCAGCAGGCCGATGCAGTTGCCCAGCAACAGACCGTGGTCGAGATGCGTGCCGGGAGCCAGCGAGTACAACATCAGCGGAATTGAGCAGGTCAGCGCGAGCAGGAAAACCAGCAGGCCGAAAAATTTGCCGAGCACGATGTGGCGGCTGGATATGGGGGATGACATTAGCAAGGCAAGCGTCTGGTTTCGGCGTTCCTCGGCGATCAGCCGCATCGTGAACATCGGCACCAGCATCATCAGCAGCAGCGCCACCATGTTGAACAGCGGCGCGGCGATGATGACCGTCACACCGGGCGCGTTGGCGATCTGGGCCAGTTGAGGCTGGAAATCCAGAAAGGTCTGGAGCGCGTTGAGGAAGAACCAGGCGAAGATGAATTGCAGCGCGGCGAACACGAACCAGGTGGAGGGCATCACGAACAGGCTGCGCAACTCGCGCAGGGCGATCAGGCGGATCATGGCTGTGCCTCCGTTTCCTGCGACTCCGTCAGGCGGATGAAATTCTCCTCGAGGTTGCCCGCTACACCGCCGTGGCTGTCCAGCTCGGCGGTCGTGCCGCTGTAGACCAGCGTGCCGCGATGCAGGATCTCGACGCGGTCGCAGATGCTTACAACTTCGCCGAGCAGATGTGTGGAAAGGATCACGCTGTGCGCGTCGCCCAGTTCGCGGATCAGCGTGCGTACCTCGCGAATTTGCGAGGGGTCGAGGCCGACGGTCGGTTCGTCCAGCACGATCACGTCCGGCTGGTGGATGATGGCCTGCGCGATGCCGACGCGCTGCTGGTAGCCCTTGGACAGCGTGCCGATGATCTTGTGTCCGACCGCTGTCAGGCCGCAGCGCTGTTTGGTCAGCGCAAGCGCATCTGCAACTTTTGCGGGCTGCATGCCGCGCAGGCGGGCGGCGAAGGCCAGGTAATCGTCCACGCCGAGCTCGCGGTACAGCGGCGGGGTTTCCGGCAGATAACCGATATGCGCCTTGGCCAAGGCCGGGTGGCGCAGCAGATCGATGCCGCAGACTTCGATGCTGCATTTCTTAGTGCCGGTATCGTCGGGCAGCAGGCAGCCGGTCAGCATTTGCATCGTGGTGCTTTTGCCCGCGCCGTTGTGCCCCAGCAGGCCCAGCACCTCGCCGCGCTTCAATTCCAGCGATATATCGCGGATGACGGTCTGGCTGCCGAAGCTTCGTGTCAGGTGGCGCGCGGAAAGCGTGATTTCGGTAGTGGCATGGGACAAGGCGAGGTCACTGTCGTGGTTGTGAGTTCGGTTAAATATAACCTATTATGTGCGACCTCATCAAAAGCAGTATCGTCATGACAAAGTTCAAATACATCATCCTCTCCGGTCTGCTGCTCACGGCTTGCGCGCAAGCTCCCAGGCAGGAGGCCGTTGTGGACCCCGTTGAGCAGGATGAACCGCAGGCAGCGGCTTCAATGCCGCTGCCGAATGTCGAGTTGAGCAGCGAGTTGCTCTACGAGTTCCTGTTGTCCGAAATCGCCGGCCAGCGCGGCGAGATGGCGCTGGCCGTCGAGGGCAGTTCGGACTTGGCCAGAAAGACCCGCGACCCGCGTCTTGCGATGAGCGCCGCGCACATCGCGATCCGGTCCGGCGAGATGGACAAGGCGATCGGGTCGCTCAGGGTATGGCGGGAGACCGACCCGGATTCGCTGATGGCGAAGCGCATGCTGTCATCGGTACTGTTGCGCACCGGCAGGCTCGACGAAGCGCGCGACGAACTTGCCGGGGTGCTGGAGTCAGATGAGAGGCATGCCGGACAGAACTTCATGCAGGTATATCAAATGCTGGCTCCCTATCCGGACAAGCCGGCGGCATTGAAACTGATGCGCGAACTCGCCGCGCCTTATCCGGCTGTGGCCGAGGCACATTGGGCGGTTGCGCAATTGGCCCGTACCGCCGGAGAAGAGGAGCTGGCGCTGGGCGAAGCCAGGCGGGCGCGCGAACAGCGCGCGGAATGGGATATGGCTGCCTCGCTGGAGGCGCAATTGCTGCAGAAGAGCGCGCCGCAGCAGGGTCTGGAAGTGTTGCGGGGTTATCTGGCCAAGTACCCGGATGCGCGCGAAGTCCGTTTGCAGTACGCGCGCGCATTACTGGAACAAAAGCAGTACGAGTTGGCGCGCGACCAGTTCCAGCGCCTGGCGGAACAGAATCCGGATAATCCGGACATGGCCTATGCCATCGCGCTGATCTCATTGCAGTTGAACGATCTGCCGAACGCAGAGAAGCAGCTCAAGCTGGCGTTGGACAAGGGCAAGAAGGATCAGGATACCGTGCAATATTATCTCGGCCAGTTGGGCGAGGCGAAGAAGAACGAAGACGAGGCGATCGGCTACTACCGGCAGATAAAGGGCGGCGAATATTATTTCACCGCGCAAATCCGCATCGCCTATCTGTTGAGCAAGCAGGGCCGGCAGGCGGAGGCGCGCCAGCATCTGCAACAGGTTCAGCCTGCCGACGATGAGCAGCGCATCAAGCTGGTGATGGCCGAGGCGCAGATATTGCGCGGCGCCAGTCAATTTGCCGAGGCTTATCAATTGTTGCGGCAAAACCTGGAAAAGTGGCCTGACCAGCCCGAGCTGCTCTATGAAGCCGCGATGATGGCCGAGAAGAACGGCAAGCACGAGGAATTCGAGCAATTGATGCGCAAGTTGATCCAGATCGAGCCGGATCGCGCGCATGCCTACAACGCGCTGGGTTATGGCCTGCTGGAGCGCAACGAGCGCATTCCGGAAGCGATGGAGCTGGTGAAAAAAGCCCTGCAGCTTGCCCCCGACGATGCCGCGATCATCGACAGCGTGGGCTGGGGCTATTTCCTGACCGGCAATCTCGACGAGAGTGTGAAGCTGCTGCGGCGGGCATTATCCCTCAACCCGGATCCGGAGATCGCCGCGCACCTCGGCGAGGCATTGTGGAAGCGCGGCGACAAGGATGAAGCGCAAAAAGTATTGCGGGACAGCCTGAAGGCCAATCCGGAGAATGCGGTGCTGCCCGCAGTGATGAAACGTCTGATGCCTTGATGAGGCCCGTTTGAAACGCTGGCTTAAGCTTCTTCCCGTCGTCCTGCTGAGCGGCTGCGCATTGTTGTCTCCCCCGCCAGCGCCGGTTGCGCCTCCCATACAACCCGAAGCCGCGCCGTTCGCGATGAACGGGCGCGTCTCGATCAGCTATGGCGGCGAGCGGCATTCCGCCGGATTGCGCTGGACGCACAGGGCGCAATCGGACGAGATATTGTTGCTCGCGCCTTTGGGGCAGACTGCCGCGCGCGTCTATCGCGACGACGAAAATGCGACGCTGGACAGCGACGGTAAACACTACCAGGCCGGGGATGTCGAGACGCTGATGCAGCAGGTGCTGGGCTGGCATCTGCCGCTGAACGGCCTGCATCACTGGGTGCTGGGCATGGCCGATCCCGGAACGCCCGCGCAGATCGGGCGCGACGACAGCGGGCGCATTGCCGCGCTGAGCCAGGATGGCTGGGAGGTGCGCTATTTGCGCTATGCCGACACCCTGCCGGCGCGTATGCAACTGAGCCATGAGGATATGCAGTTGTTGTTGCTGATCGACGAGTGGGAATGGAATCCGCAATGAAGTTAACCTGTCCCGCTCCGGCCAAACTCAACCTGTTTCTGCATGTCGTCGGGCGCAGGCCGGATGGCTACCACCTGCTGCAAACCCTGTTCCGTTTCATCGACCTGCACGACACCCTGCATTTCGCGCTGCGCGAGGACGGGGAGGTGCATCGCACCAATGCCGTGGAGGGGGTGGCCGAGGAGCAGGATCTGTGCGTCCGTGCGGCGCGGCTGTTGCAGGCCGAGGCCGGCTGCGCGCTGGGCGTGGACATCACGGTGGAGAAGCGCATCCCTATGGGCGGCGGGCTGGGCGGCGGCAGTTCGGATGCGGCGACCACGCTGATCGCGCTGAACCGCATGTGGGCGCTGAGTTTGCCTCGCGCGCGGTTGATGCAGCTTGGCCTGCGGCTGGGCGCGGATGTGCCGGTGTTTGTATTCGGCGAAAACGCGTTTGCCGAGGGCGTGGGCGAGGAACTGCAAGCCTGTCCCGTGCCGGAGGCGTGGTATGTGGTGCTGTTCCCGCCCGCACACGTGCCGACCGCGCGAATTTTTGCTCATCCGGAATTGACACGGGATACGGTTTCCATCACAATGCGCGCCCTCTTGAGCGGGCAGAACTTGCCGCTGCGCAACGACCTGCAATCCGTGGTGTGCGATCTTTACCCGGAAGTGGCGAGTTACATGGCCTGGCTGGGTCGTTACGGCGCAGCGATGATGACCGGATCGGGCGCGTGCGTGTTCGCCGGGTTTGCCAGCCGCAGTGAAGCCGAAACGGTATTGCGGCAATTGCCGCAAGGGATGCGCGGAGTGGTCGCGCAGGGTTTAGCAAGGCATCCGTTGCATGATTGGGTGTCAGATTGACGTAGGGGCGATTCATGAATCGCCCGTACAGATGGGGAGTCGCCAAGTGGTAAGGCACCGGATTTTGATTCCGGCATTCGTAGGTTCGATCCCTACCTCCCCAGCCAGTTTTAAGGCCGGTTGTTTTGATTCTTTAAAGGGGTCCACGTGTCCTACGACAGCTTGATGGTGTTCACCGGCAATGCCAATCCTCAGCTCGCTGAAGCGGTCGTGCAGCATCTGCATATCCATCTGGGGCGCGCCAAGGTAGGGCGTTTTTCCGACGGCGAAGTGATGGTGGAACTCCTTGAGAATGTGCGCGGCCGGGACGTGTTCGTGCTGCAATCCACTTGCGCGCCGACCAATGACAATTTGATGGAAGTGATGGTGATGGTCGACGCGCTGAAGCGCGCTTCAGCCGGACGTATCACCGCCGCGATGCCGTATTTCGGCTACGCGCGCCAAGATCGCCGCCCGCGTTCGGCGCGGGTCGCGATCACCGCGAAGGTGGTGGCGGACATGCTGAGCAGCGCCGGGGTTGATCGTCTGCTGACCATGGATCTGCACTCGGACCAGATCCAGGGTTTCTTCGATATCCCGGTGGACAACATCTATGCCAGCCCGATCCTGCTGTCCGACGTGTGGAAGCACAACTACCCGAACCTGATCGTGGTGTCGCCGGACGTGGGCGGCGTGGTGCGCGCACGTGCGCTGGCCAAACAACTGGATGCGGACTTGGCGATCATAGACAAACGCCGCCCCAAGCCGAATGTGGCCAAGGTGATGAACATCATCGGCGAAGTGGCGGGGCGCACCTGTCTGATCATGGACGACATGGTGGATACCGCCAACACGCTGTGCGAAGCGGCGAACGCATTGAAGGAAAAGGGCGCGGCCCGCGTATTGGCCTACTGTACCCATCCGGTATTATCCGGACCGGCGATCGAGCGCATCGAGAGTTCCGCGATGGACGAGCTGGTGGTCACCGACACCATCCCGCTGAGCGAAGCGGCGCGCAATTGCAAGCGCATCCGTCAATTGAGCACCGCGGAATTGCTGGCGGAAACTATACGCCGCATCAATAACGAAGAGTCGGTAAGCTCGCTGTTTACCGAGTAGGGCGCGTTGTAAAAGTTTTGGCGGCAGCCATTTTGGCTGTCGCAACACAGGGATCGTCTGGTCGCGGACGATTCCGTTTTTTGGAGAAGTAAAATGACTATCGAAATCAATGCAACAATTCGCAAGGCGCAAGGTACGGGTGCGAGCCGCCGTCTGCGTAACACCGGCCGCGTGCCAGGTGTTGTGTATGGCGTGGGGGACGTGAGCCTGATCGACATCGATCACAACGAGATTTACTACAAGCTGCGCAACGAGTCTTTCCATGCTTCCATCCTGTCGCTGAATCTGGATGGCAAGAAAGAACAAGTGCTGCTGCGCGACTTCGTGATGCACCCGTTCCGCCAGCAAGTCCAGCACATCGATTTCCAGCGCGTGGACGCGAACAAGAAGATGCACATCAAGGTGCCGCTGCACTTCCTGAATGCCGACATCGCGCCGGGCGTGAAGGTCGGCGGCGGCAAGATCAGCCACGTGATGAACGAACTGGACATCACCTGCCTGCCCAAGAATCTGCCGGCCTTTATCGAAGTGGACCTGTCCAAACTGGAACTGGGCCATTCCGTGCACGTATCCGACCTGAAGCTGCCGAACGGCGTGGAAGTCGCATCCCACGGCACGCATGCTGCCGAAGCCGTCGTGGCGACCGTGCAGGTGCCGCGCGGCATGCTGGAAGCTGAAGTGGCTGCCGAGGCAGAAGCCGCCGCAGCCGCTTCCGCAGCAGCGGCGCCAGCGCCAGCAGCAGGAGCGGCCAAGGCAGGCGCTGCGGCTCCGGCAGCCAAGAAATAAGCAAGGGCTCATTCTTGTAAAACCCGCCATGCCGAAAGCAGTGGCGGGTTTTTTCATTCAGAGATTCGGGAAGCGCGATTGAATGCGATACGTCTGATAGTCGGTCTGGGCAACCCCGGACGCGAATACGAGGCCACCCGGCACAATGTCGGCTTCTGGTGGGTGGACGAACTCGCGCGCGCGCAAAAGTTGAGCTTCAAGAGCGAGGCCAAGTTTCACGGCTTGACCGCACGCGGCCATTTGCACGACCACGAAATGCTGTTGCTCATGCCGCAAACCTTCATGAATCACAGCGGCCGCTCCGTAGGCGCGCTGGCGCAGTTCTACAAGATCGCGCCGGCAGAAATCCTGGTGGTGCATGACGAGCTCGATTTGCCGCCCGGCGTGGCGCGCCTGAAGATCGGCGGCGGGCACGGCGGGCATAACGGCCTGAAGGACATCATCGCGCAGCTCGGCAACAAGGATTTCTGGCGGCTGCGCATCGGCATCGGCCATCCAGGCGACCGCGCCGAAGTGGCCAATTACGTGCTGAGCGACCCGCGCCGCGAAGAGCGCGAGCTGATGGGTGAGGCCATGCAAAAAGCGCAAAGCGTCGCGCACCTGGTCATTGAAGGAAAAACCGAGGCGGCGATGTTGAAGCTGCACAGTAATTAACCAAGGAAACAAACATGAGTTTGAAATGCGGAATCGTCGGCCTCCCCAACGTGGGCAAATCCACCCTGTTCAATGCGCTGACCAAGGCGGGCATCGCGGCGGAGAACTATCCCTTTTGTACGATAGAACCCAACGTCGGCATCGTTGAAGTGCCCGATCCGCGCATGGACGAGCTGGCGAAGATCGTCAAGCCGCAAAAGATGCAGCCGGCCATCGTTGAGTTCGTCGATATCGCCGGCTTGGTGGCGGGCGCCTCCAAGGGCGAAGGGCTGGGCAACCAGTTTCTGGCCAACATCCGCGAGACCGATGCCATCGTCAACGTGGTGCGCTGTTTCGATGACCCCAACGTGGTGCATGTGGCGGGCAAGGTCGATCCGATCTCGGATATCGAGGTGATCCTCACCGAGCTGGCGCTGGCCGACCTCGCGGTGGTGGAGCGCACCATCCAGCGTGACGGCAAGAAGGCCAAGTCCGGCGACAAGGATGCGATCAAGCTGGTTGCTTTGCTGGAAAAACTGCTGCCGCATCTGAACGAAGGAAAACCCGCGCGCACTTTCAAACTGAGCGATGACGACAAGCTGCTGCTAAAGCCGTTGTGCCTGCTCACCATCAAACCCGCGATGTATGTCGGCAACGTGCTGGAAGACGGCTTCGAGAACAACCCGCATCTGGATAAGCTGCGCGAACACGCGGCGAAGGAGGGTGCGCCGGTCGTCGCGCTGTGCGCCAAGATCGAAGCTGAACTGGCCGATCTGGCCGATGCAGACAAGAAGGAATTTCTCGCCGACCTCGGCCTGGACGAACCGGGTCTGAACAAACTGATCCGCACCGGCTATGACCTGCTCGGCCTGCAAACCTATTTCACCGCAGGCGTGAAGGAAGTGCGTGCCTGGACGATACACAAGGGCGACACCGCGCCGCAGGCGGCGGGCGTGATTCACACCGATTTCGAGAAGGGATTCATCCGCGCGCAGACCATCTCCTATTCCGACTTCATCGCCTGCGGCGGCGAGGCGGGCGCGAAGGAAAAGGGCAAGATGCGCGTCGAGGGCAAGGACTACGTCGTGCAGGACGGCGATGTGATGAATTTTCTGTTTAACGTCTGACCGGCTGAAAACTGGCGCCTCTCTGTGCTAACCTTGCCTTGGGCAATACGCACTCCATCACGAACAATGCAGAGGGGCGGCACATGAAATGTTCAAGAATTCTTTTCTGGGCACTGGCTTTCATTCCGGCGTTTGCCGCTGCCGCGCCGCATGACATCCTGATCCCTTCGGTTGTGCCGCTGAACCAGAATCTGGCGGCGGTCGATTACTTCAAGAATGGGCGGCAATCCGGATGCGGTTTGCGCGTCACCGGAGAGACACGTGACGATATTTGGCTCAATGTGCTGATCACGGTGTTCCTGAAGGAAAACGGGGCGACATTCGGGGTGGCCAAGATCGTCGCCAGGAAAGTCGAGATGAAGGACGGCAAGCCGTTGCTGAGGGATGGCAGTATCAGTTATCTGGACATCGGCAATATCCGGAGTGCGTGGATCAAGCCGGATGCCGAGGAGCTGCCCACGACCTATGAACGCAGCGGCCCTGCGCATTCCGATGCCTATATGGCGACGGTGGATTTCGCGAACACCATGGACTTGCTGGTTGCGATATCCCGGCAAAGCTTCAAGGTCGGGATCAACCGGGGCGGCGGCAAGCTTGACGAGATCTACCAGTTCGACAAGGGTATCGGCCCGGACGAGGCGGGCAAGTTGTCCCTGTGCATGAAAAATCTCAGAGCCGAGATCGAGGAAGGCAGGAGCAGAAAGAGCTTCTAGTCTTTGAAGTCATGCCGCTCTATAAAAAATTCCTCGACGGTGTTCCGGATTATCTGGCGCGCTATTACTGGTGGGCATACCTGTGGCGCTGGGGCATCTGGTTCTTCGACCATCAATCCGTCATCAACGCGATCCTGTTCGGCCAATACGACACGCTGCTGAAAAAGACGCTGGCGCAAGTCGAAACCCGGCCGGGCGCGAAGCTGTTGCAACTCACCTGCGTGTACGGCAAGCTCACACCGTCGCTGCTGTCCAGTACCGGCAATGAAGTTTATCTGTGCGATGCCGCGACCGGACAGTTGCAACTGGCGCGGCGCAAAACCCGGCATGTCGCGGATCGTTGCCATCTGGCGCGCATGAATGCGGAATGTCTCGGCTATCGCAGCGATGCGTTCGATCAGGTCATCGTGTTCTTTCTTTTCCACGAAATGCCTGCCGAAGCGCGGAGGAATACCTATGCCGAGATCGCACGCGTGGTGCGTCCCGGAGGCTCGGTGCTGATCACCGAATATGCTTCAACCCCGCAGCATCATTTTCTATATCGGCTTGTTCCCTTTCGCTGGCTGCTCGGTAGGCTGGAGCCTTTCCTGCCGGGATTCTGGCGCGAAGATGTCGCAGGGAAACTTGGCGAGGCGCTTTACCATAAGGGCAAGAACTTGTCAGGCGAACCGTCGGTGGAATATTCCTTTGCTCAATTTTATCGCATTATGCATTTCAGGGTTGAAGTATTGAGTGCAGGGCAAAACTAGCCGGCTTCTCCGTGCTTGCAATGCTCTTCGGCATCAGCTGCATCTTGTTGTCGTTGAGTTTGGCGGTATACCTCGGCAAGCGCACAATAAGTTATAGATTGAGGATCCCTTTGTGCTTTTATGGCGGCAATGAATATTTTTTCGGCGTCGTTAGGTCTTTGCGACCTAAGTAGCGCAATGCCAAGATTATGATAGGCTGAACCGAGTGTGTCTTTTGGCAAATTGGGAGATTTTGTGGCAGCTTCCAAATATTCGACTGCCTTCCATAGTACATTCATTTCGAGACTCCACACCCCGGCATTGTAGGCAACTAATGCGTTATCAGGATAGCTTCGAACCAAAACTTCCCATTCCGCTGAAAGAAATTTGAGTAATTTTTTCCAGAGATTCGCGACAGGCATATCCCATTTGGCTTGATCCGGATATTGTTTTATCTTGTCTTTGAGTTCCCATAGCAGCCGAATTGAGTTATGGAGTTTGCCGGATTCAATTGCATCCGCATCAGCGCCATGATGGATGTCAATAATCTTGAGCATAACGTCCCGCAATTCGGGGATAGAAATGGTGTTCGCAATCGCAATCGATTCGTCATAGTAATTGTCCGGTAACGTAATATCAACTATAGCGTATGTGGCTGGCATGTAGTAATTGGGATAGGCGCGAAAGTCCGCCTTGACTATGGTCACGTGATTCTTCAGCTCGGGAACGCGCGTTATCGTGCCATAACTCCATGTGACTAAAATCACCATCAGAAAAATGATCCTGGGAAGGGGTTTTATCCGCCAAGCAATGGCGACGACGAGCATGATTGCCGGCCAGGCAGCAAGGAATATAAAGCGGTCAGACACCAGCGAAGGCGGGCTGTAAGGAATGAGCTGAAGGCTGGGAATGCAAATCAGGAAAAACGCAGGAACCGCAAAACTCCATAACGCCCGCTTCCTGAATATCAGGATGACGCCGATAACGCTCGTGAACAAAACGGCGATACCGAGGGCAACCATGTACGGGAAGCTGGCGTTCTCGAATACCGGATAATAAAAATGACGGCTTTCAGAGCTGATGGCGAGCCGAGCCATCCATCCGAGTATCGCGAAAAAACGCGAAGCTGTCTCAGCGCCAAGGTAAAAAGGAGCACGTTCTATACTGGTTGCAAAAAACCATGCGGTAAAAAGGCCGAGAGCCAGGCTTGACAGTGGCCAGATCAGAAGTGAACGGTGTCTGCTTGCGGCAGGAATATCTTTCCAGAAGAGGAGCCAGAGCAATGAAATAACAGGCGCAACTGTAACAGCAGACGCTTTTGAGAATATGGCGGCCAATAGGGCAATCAGCGTCGCTGAAGCATAGCGGACAGAGAAGCCATTGTTGCGGTGGGTGTGCATGGACAGCCAAATCGCAAGTATCGAAAACAGGCCGGCCATAACATCCTTGCGTCCGCTGATCCAGACTACGGCTTCGGTGTGTGATGGGTGTAACATGAATAACGCTGTAACGGTAGCAGCCATCCAGGTTGTATTGGCGGATTTTTGTGCTGGAAAGCACTCGAATAATTTTTTTGTAGCGAAGTAAATCAATGGAGAACATAACAAATACAAGACTAAGTTGTGCATCCGGAATGCGAACGGATTCAAACCGAACGACTTGATGTCAAATCGATATGAGAAATCGCGAAGTGGGAGAAATTCGGAAAACGGGTTGTAAGGTTGTAGAAATAATTTCCAAAGGTCGCTGAATGCAAGCTCGGTCAACGGTCCGTATTCTATATATGCTTTATCATCTGCGAAAAATGGAAAATGGGCTGCCTGCAGATAGGCAAGCATGGCAACCGTAACACTGACGAGCATCATAATGACCGGTAAATACCGATTTACGTATGTCTTGAGTGGAGAGTGAGTTAGTGTCGTCATGGCTTAGTCTGTTGAAAATAGTTGTGAGGTCATGCCCGTGCAGTCTAGGCAATTAATTAAAGAAAGGGGCGCTAGTCCTGCTCCAGCCATTCCTGCAAAAACGCCCATTGCTCGAGTTCGCGCTCTGCGAGGTAGTGGGGCAGGTCGAACAGCGACTTGCCCTCGAAGGCGGCGTTCACATACACCTGCGTTTCGCGCAGGTAAGCGAGTACAGGCAGGTCGAGAGAAGCAAGGAAATATTCCAGCGCCTGGGCGGCGCGGGTGCGCGACTCCATGCGCATGCCGACGATGCCGATCCGGCATTTGCTTTTGCGCACGTTTTTTTCTTCGGCCAGTGTTTTCAGGAAGTCGCGGCTGGCATCCAGATCGAACAGGGACGGCGCGACCGGCACGATGATCCGGTTCGCCAGCTTGACGGCATGGACGAGGTTCTTACCATGCAGTCCTGCGGGCGAGTCGATCACCAGCCAGTCGCCGGGGTGATCCTTCTTTTCGTCCAGTGTGCGGATGCGCGGAAGATCGTCTGGCCGTGTCTTGAGCCACAGCGCGGAGGACTGTTGCCGGTCCAGGTCGAGCATCGCCACGCGCAACCCCCGGCTGGCGAGGTATCCGGCGATGTTGGTGGACAGCGTGGTCTTGCCGCTGCCGCCCTTGGGATTCGCAATCAGGATAGTTTTCATTTCGCGTACTCCCTTTAAACGTGCTGTCAGCGGCGGCGACCGCCACCCAGCAGCGAGCCCAGTACGCCGCGTATGATCTCGCGCCCCACTGCCGAACCAATGGCGCGCGCGGCGCTCTTGGCGAGCGCTTCGCCTACACCTTCGCGGCGGTTGCCGCCACCGCCCAGCACGCCGCCCAGCATCCCGCCCAGTCCGCCGCCAGCCATTTCCCCCGCGGGCTTGCGCCCCGAGGCCGGAGCCGGGGCGGCTTGCTGTTCGGCGGCGCGCCCTTTGAGCATTTCATACGCTGATTCCCTGTCCACCGCTTTTTCGTAATGGCCAGCGAGCAGCGAGCTTTCGATGACGGTCTTGCGTTCCGCATCGGTGATCGGCCCGATCTGCGCCTGAGGCGGCACGATCAGCGCGCGCTCGACGATGCCGGGTCGGCCATGCTCGTCCAGGCAGGAGACCAGCGCTTCGCCGACACCGAGCTCGGTGATGACGGCAGCTTCGTCGAGCGTCGGGTTGTCGCGCATGGTCTCGGCGGCGGCCTTCACCGCCTTCTGGTCGCGCGCCGAGAAGGCGCGCAGCGCGTGCTGCACCCGATTGCCGAGTTGCCCCAGCACCTTGTCCGGCACGTCCGCCGGATTCTGCGTGACGAAGTAAACGCCGACGCCCTTGGAGCGGATCAGGCGCACCACCTGCTCGATCTTGTCGAGCAATACGGCAGGCGCATCGTTGAACAGCAGGTGCGCCTCGTCGAAGAAGAACACCATCTTGGGTTTGGCCAAGTCGCCCGCTTCGGGGAGATTTTCGTACAGCTCGGCGAGCAGCCACAGCAGCATCGTGGAATACACCTTGGGCGAGTTCATCAGCTGGTCGGCGGCGAGGATGTTGATCATGCCGTCACCGTTGCTGTCGGTCTGCATCAGATCGGCGATGTTGAGCATCGGCTCGCCGAACAGCTGGTCGCCGCCCTGTGTCTCGATCTGCAGCAGCCCGCGCTGAATCGCGCCGATGCTGGCGGTGGAGATGTTGCCATATTCGGTGGTGAATTCGGATGCGTTCTCGCCGACATGTTGCACCATCGCGCGCAAATCCTTCAGGTCCAGCAGCATCAGGCCGTTGTCGTCGGCGATCTTGAACACCAGCGCCATTACACCCTGTTGCACTTCGTTCAGGTTCAGCATGCGCCCGAGCAGCAGCGGTCCCATGTCCGAGATTGTCGCGCGCAGCGGATGGCCCATCCTGCCGAATACATCCCAGAACGTCACCGGATAAGCGCGATGCTTGAAGTTCTCCAGCTTGAGCTGTTCGACGCGGGCCGTAACCTTGGCATTGCCGCCGCCCGCCTTGCTCAGGCCGGACAGGTCGCCCTTGATGTCGGACAGGAACACCGGCACGCCGATGCGGCTGAACGACTCCGCCAGCGATTGCAGCGTCACGGTCTTGCCGGTGCCGGTCGCGCCGGTGACCAGCCCGTGGCGGTTCGCCATTTGCGGCAGCAGGTGCAGTTCTTGTTGCTTGTTTTTGGCAATCAGCAGCGGTTCGGTCATGGTTTCGTTAAGGGCTGGAATGTTGGGTTAACAGGGCGGAAATGATACCATCGCGCAACGTTTTTTTTGTAAAACACCGCAAGCAGATTTTGGAGGAAAGCATGGCAGGTCATAGTAAGTGGGCAAACATCCAGCACCGCAAGGGCAAGCAGGACGCCAAGCGCGGCAAGATATTCACGCGACTGATCAAGGAGATCACCGTGGCGGCGCGCATGGGTGGCGGCGACCCGACCGGCAATCCGCGCCTGCGCCTGGCGATGGACAAGGCCTACGCCAACAACATGCCCAAGGACAACGTCGAGCGCGCGATCAAGCGCGGCAGCGGCGAGCTTGAGGGCGTGGAGTACCAGGAGATACGCTACGAAGGCTACGGCATCAACGGCGCGGCGGTGATGGTGGATTGCATGACCGACAACAAGACCCGCACCGTCGCCGACGTGCGCCACGCCTTCACCAAGAACGGGGGTAATCTCGGCACCGACGGTTCGGTATCGTTCCTGTTCCATCATTGCGGGCAGATGATCTTCGCCCCGGGCACCGACGAGAACGGCCTGATGGAAGTTGCGCTGGACTCGGGTGCGGAAGACGTCATCACCCACGACGATGGCAGCATCGAAGTCATCACCTCCCCGCACGATTTCGTCAACGTGAAGCAGGCGCTGGAAGCGGCGGACTACAAGGCAGAATTCGGCGAAGTCATCATGAAGCCCGCCAACGAAGTGGTGTTCACCGGCGACGACGCGGTGAAGATGCAGAAACTGCTCGACGCGCTGGAAGACCTGGATGACGTTCAAGAGGTCTACACCACCGCTGTTATTGAGCATTAATGCGCATCCTCGGCATTGATCCCGGTTTGCGCATAACGGGGTTTGGAGTGCTCGACAAAGAAGGACAGCGCCTGCACTACGTCGCCAGCGGCTGCATCAAGACACCGGACGGCGAATTGCCGGAGCGGCTGAAAGTGATCCTCGATTCGCTGGGCGAGGTGATCGCGCAGCACCAGCCGCAACAGGTCGCTGTGGAAAAAGTGTTCGTCAACGTCAACCCGCAATCCACTTTGCTATTGGGACAGGCGCGCGGCGCGGCGATCTGCGCGGCGGTGCTGGCGAACTTGCCGGTGGCGGAATACACCGCCTTGCAGGTCAAGCAGGCGGTGGTCGGCAACGGCCATGCAAAAAAAGAGCAGGTGCAGGAGATGGTGCAGCGCCTGTTGAAATTGTCCGGCACACCCAGCCCGGACGCGGCGGATGCGCTGGCCTGCGCGATCGCGCATGCGAACGGCGGTCAAGGCATGGGCAAGCTGGCGACCGCGGGGTATCGGATGAAGAACGGCAGGCTGGTTTGATGCTGCACATTTCAAACAGCCGTCATACCCGCGCAGGCGGGTATCCAGTCAAACAAAAATCCTGCGCAGCAGACAAAGCCAAAATATCGTCCCGCTGCGCGGGGATAATTCAACCACTTGGATTTCCGCATGCGCGGGAATGACGAAGTTATAAATTTTTTGGGACACATTTGAAATGATCGGTCGTTTAACCGGAATCCTGCTGGAAAAAAATCCGCCGCAAATCCTGCTGGATGTGCAGGGCGTGGCTTACGAACTCGACGTGCCGATGAGCACGTTCTACAACCTGCCGGTGTTGCACGAAAAAGTCGTGCTGCACACCCAGTTGATCGTGCGCGAGGACGCGCACCTGCTGTATGGGTTCATCACCCACGAGGAGCGCATCGCGTTCCGCCAGTTGCTCAAGATCAGCGGCGTCGGCCCCAAGCTCGCGCTCTCGGTGCTCTCGGGCCTGAGTCTGAACGATCTTGCAGTCGCGGTGGCGAACAAGGAGGCGGGACGGCTCACGAAGATACCCGGTGTCGGCAAGAAAACCGCCGAACGGCTGTTGCTGGAATTGCAGGGCAAGTTCGTCGTGACGGGTTCAAGCTCATCGCAAGGCGCGGCGGTCGCATCGGCCAACAACGACATCGTGAATGCCCTTCAGGCGCTGGGCTACAACGAGAAGGAAGCTGACTGGGCGGCGAAGCAATTGCCCAAAGATGCCAATGTGTCGGACGGTATCCGGCAGGCGCTGAAGCTGCTGTCAAAAGGATGATCTGAATCAGGGCGGGAAAAGCGGTAACATTACACTATTGAGGGAGATGAACATGGGACTGGCTGAAATTGTGCAGGAGCAAATCAAGGCATTGCCGGAAGGGCAGGTGAAGGAAGTGCTGGATTTCATCGGCTATCTCAAGTCGCGCCAGGAACAAACGCAGTGGAGCGACCTGATGCAAGCCCAGGAAAAATCTCTCACTAACGTTTGGGACAACCCGGACGACGAGGTGTGGAATCATGTTTGAGGCAGGGGAGCTGGTGTTGCTGCCATTTCCATTCACCGATGCCTCGGCGAGTAAGCGCCGACCTGTACTGATGTTGACTACGCCCGACGAATATGGCGATTTCATCGGCATGGCGATCAGCTCACGATCCCATCATGCCAATGCGGAGCCGCTGCAAAACGATTCGTTATCTGAAGGGTACCTGCCAAAACCAAGCTGGATCAGGGTTGATCGGGTGGTGACACTGAATGTTGGTTTGGTGACCAAGTCATTTGCGAAAACGAAATCTGAAGTTCGCCGTCAGGCAGTCAGCCGCCTGTGCGAAATGTTGCAGAGGCAGATTTCCACGGTATGATCCAAAATCAGTCGAGTATGAGCCAACCCCATTGATCCGCCAAAATAATTACTGACATCTCGCCATTCCGTTCCCAATCGCTACCTGAGGGCAATTTACCGCCGATCCATATGGGAATACAGCGCCTGGCTGAATGTAACCATTAGGTCGAGTGTAGACTTGCGGCTGAGATGATACTGGTGCAGCCCATGATGAGCCTTGCTGTGTAGGTGTTTGACCATCACAACCAACTGAAATCTTCCCGCTCGTTATGCAAGGAATGTTGAAATTCGTAATTACCGCCCCTCCGCCTGTAGCATTTCCGGTTCCATCAACCCGTGCTCCTGTAGCGCAGCCAAGCATCAAGAGGCATGAGGCTAATGTGCAAGTGATAACAAGCTGTTTGCGAAACATACAATCTCCTTTCTCGTTATTGATTCGTTTGATGCTGCCCATTCAAAACCGAGCCATGCAGCGGATTGACAGAAGACTATTCTCACCGACTCTTCTGCCCGAAGTTCACCGACATCGCATAATCCAGCATCTTCGCCAGTAGGGCTTCGTCAACAATGGGCGGCGGGACATAGTGGTCGCCCAAGGTTCGCTTCAAGTTGTCATAAGTAAAAATTGTTCCGTGCTTGATGTAGTGCCGGTGGTACTTGTTGATGGCCTTGTCCACTCCGGCCTGTATCTGCTGTAACAAGCCTGACAATTCCACAATATTGTCGTCATAGCGGACTCCGGAAATGCCCAAATGCCTGAGAGATATTTCTATTGCTGTCCGAACTTTCGGTGGGGTGGGGTGAACAAGATGATAGGTCTGGCTGGTACTGGGTATTCCCAGTAACTTGGTGAGCATGCCAGCAACCCAGTCGCTGGACACCAGATTTACCACTGATGTGTGGGAACAGTCTATACGTAGCGGTAGTTCGAGAATTCTCCCTTCAAACCTCACCCCGTTCTTCAAGCAGCTTTGTGGATCGTTTTCCCACTCCTGTCGCCAAGTTTGTAGCAACCTCCAGAATGGCATGAAGAATCCATAGTAGCCTTGGAATGTCCGTACACGCCCGTGATTGGAATCGCCTAAAACAATGGGGAGCCGATGGATGGTGAATTTGCCGTTCCTCCAGTTTCTAACCACCCGTTCAGCATCAAGCTTTGAAGCCTCATAGGGATTGGTAAACTCCTGACCCACATCAAAATCTGTTTCATGAAAAATTCCCGCACTCCCTGAAATGTAAGCCGTGCTCATGTAGTGAAAATCAGATACGCGCAATTTCTCCGATAACTGAAGCATGTTGCGAGTTCCATTCACGTTGGTGTGCTGGGTTATTTCCACCTTGGCCTCATTAAATGAGGTGGACGCTGCCCCATGCATAACCCTGTCAACTTTCTGTCCCCACGCCTGAATGTCTGCCTCATTCATGCCCGCATTGGGTAGGGTGACATCACCGTTGATAGCAATATCCAATCCTTCTCGCAGGTTGGGCAGAACTTCACGGAGACGAGCTTGCGCATCCTTCTCGCTGTTTGGACGGATCAGATACAAAACTCGGTATCCTTTTTCTTGCAACAACGGGGCAAGCGCAGACCCTACTTGGCCAGTCACCCCGGTTAACAGAATTGTCTGCATGATTTTCCTTGTCTGTAAACAACATCTAGATTTTCTGAGCGCAAGCCGCTCCGCGATTTAATATTGCCCAATATATTATGAAAACAGTAACAGCATTCATCCGTAGTTTCAACCCCAAGGGGGAAGGACGAGGATGGAGCCGGAAGAGGCATTGGGTGCGGTGTTGCGGTCTTTGCGAAAACAGCGTGGGCTGTCGCAGGAGGCGCTCGCCCTTGATGCCGGAGTGGAGCGAAACTATATTTCACTAATTGAGTTGGGCAAGAACAGCCCAAGCATCCGAATTTTGTTCAAAATCAGCAAGGCTTTAGACGTAAGTCCATCAATTCTTTTGGCGAGTGTTGAAGCGCACATACAGGAAAGCCAGAAGAAAAAACGGCAGGTCAGGAAGGCTGATCGATAGCAAGAGTGGCCTGTTTCAATGCAATATAGGGCAGCCTTGTGCGCGCTGCCGTACAATCCCGCCCATGCATATCCAACCCTTTACCGCACTTACCCCCGATGCCGTGCTCGATGCGCTGGACAGCATAGGCCTGCGCGGCGATGGCCGTCTGTTGGCACTCAACAGCTACGAGAACCGCGTCTATCAGGCGGGCATGGAGGACGGGCCGCCGCTGATCGCGAAGTTCTACCGCCCCGCGCGCTGGACCGATGCGCAGATACTGGAGGAGCATGCATTCGTCGCGACGCTGGCGGAGCACGAGATTCCGGTGGTGCCCGCGCTGGACATCCACGGACGCACGCTGCATTTGTTCAACGGTTTTCGTTTTTCGGTGTTTACCAAGCACGGCGGCCGCGCGCCGGAGCTGGATAACCGCGACACGCTGGAATGGATGGGGCGTTTCATCGGGCGCATCCATGCGGTCGGCGCACTGGAAAAATATCATCATCGTCCCGCGCTGGACATCGCGAGTTTCGGCTTGGAGACGAGTGAATACTTGTTGGCGCATGATTTCATTCCGTCCGAGCTGGTCGAGGTTTATCGCGGCGTGGTCGCGCAGGCGCTGGATGGCGTGCGGCGCTGCTACGACCGTGCGGGCGAGGTAAAGAGCTTGCGCCTGCACGGCGACTGCCATGTCGGCAATGTGCTGTGGACCGACGAGGGGCCGCACTTCGTGGATTTCGACGACAGCCGTACGGGGCCGGCGGTGCAGGACCTGTGGATGCTGCTGTCGGGTGAGCGCGCCGAGATGACGCGTCAGCTCTCCGATATTCTGGCGGGCTACGAGGATTTTTACGACTTCGATACGCGCGAGTTGCATCTGGTTGAGGCGCTGCGCACGCTGCGCCTGATCCACTACGCCGCGTGGATCGCGCGGCGCTGGGACGATCCGGCATTCACCACCGCGTTCCCGTGGTTCAATACCCAGCGCTACTGGCAGGATCGCATCCTGGAATTGCGCGAGCAGATCGCGCTGATGGATGAGCCTCCGCTGATGGGGATGTAGGGGCGCGATGAATCGCGCCCCTACGAGATTGCACTATTGATTTAGTTGAGAATAAATGACCAAGGAATCCATCATTGCCACCACCCAGCTCTGGCTGGAAAAAGCCGTCATCGGCCTCAACCTGTGCCCGTTCGCCAAGGCTGTGCACGCCAAGAAGCAGATACGCTACGTGGTCAGTGGCGCGACTACGCCGGAGGCCTTGCTGGAAGAGCTGATGAGCGAGTTGCGCACGTTGCAGGATGCCGACCCCGAGAAGATCGACACCACGCTGCTGATCCACCCATATGTGCTCACAGACTTTCTCGATTTCAACGATTTTCAGGATACGGTCGATCTTGCGGCAGCGGAGCCGGAGTTCAACGATGCGTTCCAGGTGGCCAGCCTGCATCCGCACTATCAATTTGCGGGCACTGCGCCGGACGATATCGAGAATTACACCAACCGCTCGCCTTACCCGATGCTGCACCTGCTGCGCGAGGACAGCGTGGATCGCGCCGTGGCTGCTTTCCCGGATGCGGACAAGATCGTCGATGACAATGTGGCGACGATGAAAGACCTGGGGCACGAGGGGTGGGCGAAGTTGGGGCTGGATGCACCAAAAGGCTGAAATGTGATTTGCTCTACGTGCCTGATACTGTCTTTGCCTGCGGCGAATTAAACGAGGCGGAGTGTTTGCGCAGCAATCGCATTCGGCTAGAATGGCCCGATGTCAGAAGCTGCACCCGAATAACGAATCTGGCGCTTGAATAACAACCACCTTCATGATCCACAGCGATAACCTTTCCTCAGAGCCACGCATCATCTCCGCAGCACCCGCCTCCCCGCACGAGGAGGCGCTGGAGCGCGCGCTGCGCCCCAAGCAGCTCGACGAATATGTCGGGCAGGAGAAGATACGCGGGCAGCTGGAGATATTCATCCAGGCCGCGAAACAGCGCAAAGAGCCGCTCGACCACGTGCTGCTGTTCGGCCCGCCCGGTCTGGGCAAGACCACGCTGGCGCAGATCATCGCGCGCGAGATGGGCGTGAACCTGCGCCACACTTCCGGTCCGGTGCTGGAACGCGCCGGCGACCTCGCGGCGCTGCTGACCAACCTCGAACCCAACGACGTGCTGTTCATCGACGAGATCCACCGCCTGTCGCCGGTTGTGGAAGAGATACTCTACCCCGCGCTGGAGGATTACCAGATCGACATCATGATAGGCGAAGGCCCGGCGGCGCGTTCGGTGAAACTCGACCTGCCGCCGTTCACGCTGGTCGGGGCAACTACCCGTGCAGGCATGCTGACCAATCCGCTGCGCGACCGTTTCGGCATCGTTGCAAGATTGGAGTTTTACACGCCGGAAGAATTGCAGCGCATCGTGATGCGTTCGTCGGGCTTGCTGGAAATGAACCTGTCGCAGGACGGTGCATTCGAAATTGCCAAACGCTCGCGCGGCACACCGCGTATCGCCAACCGGCTGCTGCGCCGTGTGCGCGACTTCGCCGATGTGAAGGCCAAAGGCGATGCGAACCGCGCAGTAGCGGATGCCGCGCTGACGATGCTGGACGTGGACTCGCAGGGGCTGGACGTGATGGATCGCAAGCTGCTGCTGACCGTGATCGAGAAATTCCTCGGTGGCCCGGTCGGCGTGGACAATCTCGCCGCCGCGATCGGCGAGGAGCGCGACACCATAGAGGATGTGCTGGAGCCGTTCCTGATCCAGCAGGGCTACCTGCAGCGCACGCCGCGCGGGCGCATGGCGACCGCGAATGCCTACCAGCATTTCGGCTTGTTGCAGCCGCGTAGTACGAGCAGTAAGGAATTGTGGGATGAGTAGGCGCGACCATGTATTCAGCCTGCCGGTGCGCGTGTATTTCCAGGATACCGATGCGGGCGGTGTCGTCTATCACGCCAGCTACGTGAACTTTTTCGAGCGGGCGCGGACTGAGTGGCTGCGCACGCACGGTTACAGCAATGCCGGGCTGATGAAGGAATTTGGCGTGGTGTTCGTGGTTCGCTCGATGAAACTGGATTACCTGAAGCCCGCCCTATTGGACGATCTGCTGGACGTGACGGCGCAGATCAAGGACACCGGGCGCAGCCGACTGACATTGTTGCAGACGGTGCGGCGCGGGGACGAGTTGTTGACCGAGGCGGAGGTGCATCTGGTGTGTGTCTCGCTGGCGAGTTTCAAGCCTGCCTCCGTGCCGGAAGTGTTGCGGGTGCAGCTGGAAAAATGAACAGGAAGGGTTTTCAATGGGCGTGACGCAGGATTTGTCGTTCATACACCTCATCGGCAACGCCAGTCTGCTGGTGCAAATGGTGATGGGTTTGCTGCTGCTGGTGTCGATGATGTCGTGGTGGTACATCTTTCTCAAGCTGTTCACCCTGCGCCGCGAAGTCAGGCTGACCGAGGAATTCGAGGAGGCTTTCTGGCTCAATCCCGACCTGAATAAACTTTATGGCCAGGTGAACAGTGTCACGCGCGACGAGCAGGGCGGGCTGGAGCGGATATTTTCCGCCGGTTTCGTCGAGTTCGTGAAACTGAAGAAGCAGCATGGCGTGGAGAGCAGCGCGGTGATGGAGGGCACGCGCCGCGCGATGCGCGCGACCTACCAGCGCGAGATGGACAGGCTGGAGTCGCATCTCGCGTTTCTGGCATCTGTCGGTTCGGTCAGCCCCTATGTCGGCCTGTTCGGCACGGTGTGGGGCATCATGAACGCGTTCCGCGGCCTGGCCAACGTGGGGCAGGCGACGCTGGCGCATGTCGCGCCGGGCATCGCCGAAGCGCTGGTGGCGACCGCGATGGGGCTGTTCGCCGCGATCCCGGCTGTGGTCGCCTATAACCGTTATGCGCACGATATAGACCGGCTGGCCTCGCGTTTCGAAAGTTTCACCGAAGAATTCTCCAACGTGTTGCAACGCCAGCCATAAGGACCGCCCGTTCGTGAAGTCTGACCGCCGCTCCAGAAATCGCCTGATGAATGAAATCAACGTCGTGCCCTACATCGACGTGATGCTGGTGCTGCTGGTGATCTTCATGGTGACCGCGCCGCTGATGAACCCCGGCCAGATCGATTTGCCCAGCGTGTCAAAATCCCTCGCGCCGCCGGTTGCCCCTTTGGAGGTCATGATCAAAAAGGACACTACGCTGGCGCTGCGCGATCATTCACGGGGCGGCAAGGAAAGCCGGGTGTCGCGCGCAGAACTGATTGCGATCCTGAAGGGAAGAAAGGGAGAGTTTGCGGAGCAATCCGTGGTGATCTCGGCCGACAAGAGCGTGCGCTACGAGGAAGTCATCAGTGTGATGGATGTGCTGCAACAGCAGCAGATCAAGAAGGTCGGGTTGTTGACGCAGGCGAAATAGCAATGAGTGCGGCCGTTTTTCAGGAACACTACAGATTACCCGCTGGAATACTGACTTTGGCGGTGCACGGTGCTTTTTTTGCGCTGCTGTATCTGGGCTTCACCTGGCAGACTACGCCGCCCGCAATGATGAGTGTGGAACTGTGGCAGAGTTTGCCTGAAGAGATCGTTGTTCCGTCGGAGGCTGCATCGCCTTCGCCCGCACAAACGGTTGAGGAGGCCGCGCCGCCGGAGAAAGTGCTAGTGCCCGACATTGCTTTGCCGGACAAGAAAAAAGTCGAAGCCAGGCCCGAGGCAAAAAAGCCTGCCAAGCAGCAGGTCGCGAAACCGGTTGAGGCGGTTGTGCCCAAACCGGATACCGCGATTGCCGACCGGGAAGCAGCAAAGGAGCGCGCCGAAATGGAGAAGGCGGCGCAGGAGCAGGCTGCACGGGAGCAGGCGCTGCTTGAGCAGGCCGCGCGCGAACGGGCCGAAAAAGAAGCCGCGACAGGCAGGATTGTCGATGAGCACAAGGCGAAAATCATGGCCAAGATCCGGCGCAATATCGTGATGCCGGCCAACGTGCCGGACGATGCCCGCGCCGAATTCAGCGTGACTTTGCTGCCGGGCGGCGCGGTGCTGGAAGCTAAACTGCTCAAGGCAAGCGGCAATGCCGCATATGACAGTGCAGTGGAGCGCGCAATACTCAAATCCGATCCGCTGCCGTTGCCGCCGGATGTGTCGCTGTTCAATAAATTCCGGCAATTGAAACTGGTTTTCAGGCCGACCGAATAATTAGGGGTGTTTATGGTGTTGCGGGTATTGCAGGGTATGTTGGGGCTGCTATTGCTGGCCCAGTCGTCTGTCGCGGGTGCGGCGTTGAGCATCGAGATCATAGGCGCGGGGGAGAATCAGATACCGGTCGCGATCGTGCCGTTCGGCGGCGACGCCAGGCTGGCGCAGGCCATACATGAGGTGGTGGCCGGTGATTTGCAGCGCAGCGGCCTGTTTCGTCTGGTCGATCCGGCGGGTAAATTACCCCGCGAGCCGGCGGAGGTCAGCTACCCGGATTGGCTGGTACGCGGCGCGGACGCGCTGGCGATAGGCTCGGTCGCGAGCAATGGCAATGGCGTGATCGAGGCGCGTTTCCGTTTGCTGGACGTGATCAGGCAGACCGAACTGGCCGGTCAGGCGGTCTCGGCGGGGAATGACCAAGTGCGCGCCGTCGGCCATCGCATCGCCGACCTGATCTACGAGAAACTGACCGGAGACAAGGGCGTGTTCAGCACGCGCATTGCCTATGTCAACCGGCAGGGCAAGCGATTCAGCCTGATCGTGGCGGACAGCGACGGCTATAACGAGCAGATCGTCCTGGCGCAGAACGAACCCATCATGTCGCCCGCGTGGTCGCCGGATGGCCGCAGCCTTGCCTATGTGAGTTTCGAAACCGGTCATGCCGTGGTCTATGTGCAGTCGCTGTATGCCAATCAGCGCATCGTGCTGGCCGATTTTCGCGGCAGCAACAGCGCGCCGGCCTGGTCGCCGGACGGCAGGCAACTGGCGGTCGTGCTGACGCGCGAAGGCAATTCGCAGATTTACCTGGTTCAAGCGGATGGCAGCGGCGTCAGGCGTATCAGTTCAAGTGATGCGATCGACACCGAACCGAATTTTTCGCCGGACGGGCAATACCTGCTGTTCACTTCGGATCGCGGCGGCAGCGCGCAGATTTACCGTATGCCGTCGAGTGGCGGGGAGGCGCAGCGCATGACATTCGGCGAGGGCAGCAATTACTCGCCGCGCCACAGTCCGGATGGGCAGGGGTTCGTGTTTACCCATTTTGCCGATAGCAAGTTCCGCATCACCATGCAGGATTTTAAAACCGGGCAGATGGAGATACTCACCGCCGGCGGGTGGGAAAAGAAACCCAGCTTCGCGCCGAACGGAAAGCTGATCCTGTTTTCCAGCGAGGCGCGAGGTCGTGGTATATTGGCGACCGTGTCCAGCGATGGCAAGGTGCAGCGGCATATGTACACGCAAAGCGGCGATGCACGCGAGCCGGTGTGGGGTCCGTAAATGACGGGCTCCATGGAATTGAACTTTTAAGATAACCATGGCTCCGACAGAGCACCAAAAATTGGTCAGCCTTCATTGGAGATGGCGTTTCCCGGCCCATCAAAAACCGTAAAATCAAAAAGGAGAAAATTATGAAGAAACTCGTTATCGGTATTGTATTGGCGAATTTGCTGGTTGCCTGCGCCAGCGAAAAACCGAAAGAGGCCGAAAAGCCCGCGCCCGCTCCGGCGGCAGCGCCCGCATCCGCACCGGTTACAGCATCGGCTCCCGCCCCTGTGGTGGAGCAGAAGGCTGTTCCAGCTCCCGTGGTTGGGGCCGATCCGCTGAATGACCCGAACGGCATACTGGCCAAGCGCAGCGTGTACTACCCGTTCGATGTTTCGGCGGTGCAGGATGCCGACAAGCCGGTGGTGCAAGCGCATGCCCAATATCTGGGTGAGCACGCAGATCGCAAGGTGCGCGTGGAAGGCAATGCCGACGAGCGCGGCAGCAATGAATACAACCTGGCGCTGGGCCAGCGTCGCGCGGAAGGCGTGAAGAAGATGCTGGTCTTGGGCGGAACGAAAGCAGGCCAGGTGGATACCGTCAGTTATGGCGAGGAGAAACCGGTTGCATCCGGGCACGACGAATCTTCCTGGTCGCAAAACCGCCGCAGCGATATCAAGTACTGAGTAAATCATGTTGATCAGGCTGTGTGCCTTGATGTTGCTGTGTCTCGCCGCCCCGGCGCAAGCAGGGTTGTTTGCCGACGACGAGGCGCGCGCACGGATACAGCAGCTTGAGGCGCGGACGCTGGCGCTGGAGGATGCGATCAAGGAGCAGGTCAAGTCGATGCTGGACTTGCAAGGCCAGATCGAGGCGCTCAACACCGAGATACGCAAACTGCGCGGCCAGAACGAAGAGATCGCGCACGGTTTGCAGGATGCCGAAAAGCGCCAGAAGGATTTTTATGTGGATCTGGATTCGCGCTTGCGGCATTTTGAAACCGCCGAAGAGGCCGCCAGGGAGCAGGCCGGGCAAATCCCGCCGGCAATTCCCCATCCGCCTGCGGTAACCGCTTCCGCAGATCCGCTCGATCCAGCTCCCGAAAACCGCGCCTTTGAGTTTGCTTACGGTTTGTACAGGGGTGGCAGCCACGCGGATGCAATCAAGGCGTTTGGTGAATTCCTGCAGAAATATCCCGATTCGGTGCATGTATCCAATGCGCATTACTGGCTGGCTAAAGCACAGTTCGCCGCAAAGGACTACAAGGGAGCGCTGGCTACCTATCAGGATATGCTGAAAAACTTCCCGGGCACGCCGAAGGCAGCCGATGCATATTTCAATATGGCTGAAAGCCAGCGGGAATTAAAGCAGAAGGAAGACGCGCAGAAAACATTCAGGCAACTCATCGCCAAATATCCCGACAGCGAAGCCGCCGCGAAAGCCAGGAAGCTGCTCGCTCCCGCCAAGTAGGCCATATGGCGCACCCGCATCCAGAGGCGCAACTGCCGCCCCGAGACGGTGGGGTGGAACCCTCTGATGAAACTACTAGCCATTCGACTAGGTCATCCAAGAACGCTGGCCAAGTCGCTGGTTATGGTGCGGGAGGGTCGGCATCGCAGTTGCTCCCGCAAACGGCTGGCTCCGCCAGTAACGTGTCGCAACTGCGCATCAGCGAAATTTTCTTTTCCCTGCAGGGTGAAACCAGCCGTGTCGGTCTGCCCACTGTTTTTGTCCGTTTGACCGGCTGCCCGCTGCGTTGCACCTATTGCGACACGACCTATGCGTTTACCGGCGGGCGGAATATGAGCGTGGCAGAGATACTCCGGCAGGTTGCCGGGTCGGCACCGCGCTACGTCACGGTAACCGGCGGCGAGCCGCTGGCGCAAAGGAATTGCCTGCCGTTGCTCAGCGCACTGTGTGACGCGGGTTACGAGGTATCCCTGGAAACCGGCGGCGCGCTGGATATCGGCGAAGTGGACCAGCGCGTGATGCGTGTTGTGGACATCAAGACACCCGCATCCGGCGAGGTGGAAAAAAACCGCTGGGAAAATCTGCCGCTGTTGCACAGTCGTGACGAGATCAAATTTGTATTGTGCGACGAGAACGATTATCTGTGGGCCTGTGGGATCCTGCGGCAGCACCATTTGCCGGAAAGATGCGGCGTGCTGTTCTCACCGGCGCACGGCATGCTGAATCCCACGCAATTGGCCGACTGGATACTGCGTGACCGGCTGCCGGTCAGGATGCAGTTGCAACTGCATAAATTGCTGTGGGATAACGCCCCCGGTCACTGAAGCAGGACGCAGATAGATGAAAAACGCCGTAGTGCTCTTATCCGGTGGGCTGGATTCCGCGACTGTGCTGGCGATGGCGCACGCCCAGGGCTACACCTGCTACGCGCTGAGTGTCGATTACGGGCAGCGCCATCATGCCGAGCTGGCTGCGGCACAGCGTGTCGCGCGGGCGCTGGGCGCGCGCGAGCATAGGGTGGTGACGATAGATCTCACGGGTTTTGGCGGTTCCGCGCTGACCGACAACAGGATTGCCGTGCCGCAACAGCCCACCGAGGGCATCCCGCTGACCTATGTGCCCGCCCGCAACACCATCATGTTGTCGCTGGCTCTGGCCTGGGCCGAGGTGCTGCAAGCGCAAGCGATATTCATCGGCGTGAATGCGGTGGATTACTCCGGTTATCCGGATTGCCGACCGTCTTACATCGATGCGTTCGAGCATATGGCGAATCTCGCCACCAAGGCCGCTGTCGAAGGGCGGCCGCTGCACCTGCACGCGCCGCTGCTGCACCTGTCCAAAGCCGAGATCATCCGGCAGGGCAGCGCGCTCGGCGTGGATTACGCGCTGACGGTATCGTGCTATCAGGCCGATGAGGAAGGGCGTGCGTGCGGCGTGTGCGATTCATGCCGGCTGCGCCGCGCCGGATTCGAGGCTGCCGGGATAGCCGATCCGACCGCATATCGCGCCTAGCCGTTTAGGGTTGTGCGGGGATTCGGCGATTTACGTGCAGGCACAGGCTCGCGGACGAATTTCTTGACAATCGCAGGTGCTTCTCTACAATGCGCGCCTCCGTTTGGGTCGTTAGCTCAGCTGGTAGAGCAGCGGACTCTTAATCCGTTGGTCGAGTGTTCGAATCACTCACGGCCCACCAATACAACAAAGGCTTGCAGTGATGCGAGTTTTTTTGTTTTTTGTGCAGGCTTTTCGTTGACGGGTCAGGCGGAGTCTGTATAATTCGCGCTCCTTTGCGATGGGTCGGTAGCTCAGCCGGTAGAGCAGCGGACTTTTAATCCGTTGGTCGCGAGTTCGAATCTCGCCCGACCCACCAGTTTGCAAAAGATTCACCGGTAGTATTCGTTTTATCTAGCCGCTTTAGCTCAGTTGGTAGAGCAACCGCCTTGTAAGCGGTAGGTCGTCAGTTCGAATCCGACAAGCGGCACCATCCCCTGTTTTTTTTATTATGCGGTGCCGAACTTGGTTTCCACCATCACGCCTATCTCTTTGAGGAACGGAGTCGGCAGGATGCCGCCGGCACAGACGATGATGGCATCGTTGGGGATCGTGAAGGTCTTGCCTTCCTGCTCAAGCGTGACCTTGTCCTTTTCGACCAGCTTGACGGTCGATTTCAGGCGCACATCGATCCGGCCTTTTTCCGACATTTCTTTCAGGCGGTCGCGGTTCTTTGCCTTGCCGCGCCCGAAAGCCTCGCTGCGATATGACAGGGTAACGGTGGTGCCGGGCTCCTCGGCGATGGAGATGGCGGCTTCCAGCGCGCTGTCGCCGCCGCCCACGACGACTACATGCTGGTTGCGGTATTGCTCGGGGTCGATCAGGCGATACACGACCTTGGGCAGATCCTCGCCCGGAACGCCCAGTTTGCGCGGCGTGCCGCGCCGACCGATGGCGAGCAGCACGGCGCTGGTCTCGTAAGAGCCTTTGGTGGTTTTGACCAGGAAACCCTGCCTGATGGGGGTGATGGTTTCCATGCGCTCGTTGTAATTCAGTTTCATGCCGGTTTTCTGGATGATGCCGTGCCAGAATTCGAGCAGTTTTTCCTTGCTGACTTCCTTGAAGTGCATCTCGCCGACGATAGGGAGTTTGACCGGCGCGGTCATGGCGACCTTGTTGCGCGGGTACTGGAAGATGGCGCCGCCGAGCGAGGTTTCCTGTTCGATGGTGACATAGCGCAGTTTGTGTTCGATCGCGCTCAGCGTGCCGGCAAGTCCGGCCGGACCTGCGCCGACAATGACCACATCATAGGGATAACTGCCGCCCTGCAATTTTGCAATGGAATCCATCGCCTGGCTGCCCTGCAAGGCCGACTTGCGGATCAGCCCCATGCCGCCCAATTCTCCCGCAATGAATATGCCGGGTACATTGGTTTCGAAATGCGGATCGACCTGTGGGATGTCCATGCCTCGTTTGTCTGTCCCGAAAACCAGGGTGATCGCGTTGTGCGGGCACGCTGCCGCGCAGGCGCCGTGCCCGATGCACGAAGTCGGGTTAATCAGCACGGCCTTGCCTTGGATCATGCCGATCGCTTCTTCCGGGCAGGCTTTGATGCAGCTTCCCGCCCCCAGGCAGAGTTTCGGGTCGATATACGGGTGTAATGAGGAAGGTTCTGTGAGGCCCGCCTCAATGGCCTCGTTAAGTTGAGAGACCGCAGCTTTTTCCTTTTTCTTGCGGCCACTCAGATACAAGTAGACGATAATGAGCAAAGGGATAAGATAAATGGCGAGGTCCATCATATGGATAAAGTTCCTCTAAGGTTGACGAGTGGCGAATGATATCCGCTTGTAGCTGAAGTGAGCGGTATTGTTGGAGTAAATTACAGGGGTTATGGTTCTATCGTTCGGAACCTTGGTGATTACCGTTTGTCGCATGCCGTGGGTTATATGTTGTATTTCAGCATAATGTCATTGTCCCGGTTTGAGGCGCCATGTGTTCACCGGTACAATTCTCGCGTAAATCTGCGCATACACAACAGGAAGCATGAATGAAAGCTAAAGATCAATCCGAACATTTACGCTGGATCATATTCATCAGTGTTGTGGGTGTCATTACTGTGGCGGGTTTTTTTGTGGTTTACCCGCAAAAGCTGTACAAACCGGGCGAAGAGCTTTTCGATTTCGGGTACAACCTCGGCCTGACCGGCGGCGTGATGATGCTGCTGTTGCTGCTTTATCCCCTGCGCAAGCGCGTCAAGTTTCTCGAGAATCTCGGTGTCTTGCCTATCTGGTTCAAGTGGCACATGGTGCTGGGCATACTGGGCCCGCTTTTCATCATCTTCCATTCCACTTATCACGTGTATATCCCGTTCATTCATCCCCAGGGTTCAATGAATGCGGCAGTGGCGATGTATTGCATGTTGCTGGTGTCGGGCAGCGGTACCTTTGGGCGTTTCTTCTACACCAAGATACACCACGGTCTGTATGGCCGTCAGGCTACCGTGAACGAGATACGCGCCGAGCTGGAGCAGACCGGTGACGTCAAATCCGTGTTCAATTTTGCGCCGCACATTGAAAGCACCCTCGAGGAATTCCGCGCGCGTGCCGAGAAGATCAGCAAGGAGACCGGTTACGGCTTCGTGAATTTCATCAAGGTCGGTTTTAAGGCTTCCTCTCTTTCGCGTTCGCTATCGAAAGAGTTGCGCGAAGTCATGGAGGCGCATGCACGGGGTGAAAATTTCAATGCGCAGCAACTGGCCGGAATGGATGTGATGTATCAGGAATATAGTGAGAAGATCGTCCTCTACCTGAGGGCGGTGCGCGATGCGGCCCAGTTCCACACTTACGAGCGACTTTTTTCGTGGTGGCACATTTTCCATATTCCGCTGGTTTACATGATGGTGTTCAGCGCCATCTACCATGTTTATGCCGTGCACGCCTATTGATAATCCGATAACAATCACATGCTAAATATCCTTCGCATGCTCGCGCTGGCGAGCCTCATGATGGCGCTTCCCATGCAGGCGCAGGCAAACAAGTTGCTGATGCCGGGAGAAGTCATCAAAGGCCACGCCAAGGAAGAAGAGACCTGCGAGAAGTGCCACAAGAAATTTGACAAGGGCGCGCAATCCCAGCTATGCATGGACTGTCACAAGCCGGTCGGCAAGGATGTCAAGGAAAAGACCGGCTACCACGGCCTGATGGAGCAGGGCAAGGAATGCAAGGAATGCCATACGGATCACAAGGGGCGCGGTGCGAAGATCGCGGAATTCGACCACAGCAAATTCGACCATCAGCTGACCGACTACCCGTTGAAGGGCAAGCATACCGATCCCAAGGTCAAGTGCGAGGATTGCCACAAGGCTGAGAAGAAATTCAGCGAGGCTCCGCGTATTTGCAACGAATGCCACAAGAAAGACGACAAGCATAAGGGCAACTTTGGCGCGAAGTGCGAGAGCTGCCACGTCGAGAAGGACTGGAAAGAAATCCTGTTTGACCACGACAAGAAGACCAAGTATCCGCTGATCGGCAAGCACAAAGAGGCGAAATGCTCGAGCTGCCACAAGGGCGATTTATTCAAGGACAAGTTGCAGATGACTTGTGTCTCGTGCCACAAGAAGGAGGACGACAAGGCGCACAAGGGCAAGTTCGGCGGGAAGTGCGAGTCCTGCCACGTCGAACGGGACTGGAAAGATATCCTGTTCGATCACGACAAGAAGACCAAGTATCCGCTCCTGTACAAGCACAAGGAAGCCAAGTGCTCGGGCTGCCATACGGGCGACCTGTACAAGGACAAGATCAAGGTCAAGACTTGCGTATCCTGCCACAAGAAAGAGGACGACAAGGCGCACAAGGGCAACTTTGGCGCGAAGTGCGAGAGCTGCCATATCGAGAAGGGATGGAAGGAAATCCTGTTCGATCACGACAAGACCAAGTACCCGCTCCTGTACAAGCACAAGGAAGTCAAATGTTCGAGTTGCCATAAAGGCGACCTGTACAAGGACAAGATCAAGGTCATGACTTGCGTCTCGTGCCACAAAAAGGACGACGACAAGGCGCACAAGGGCAATTTCGGCGCGAAGTGCGAGTCCTGCCACGTAGAGAAGGGCTGGAAGGATATCCTGTTCGACCACGACAAGGATACCAAGTACAAGCTGCTGGGCAAGCACAAGGAGGTGAAGTGCGTGACCTGCCACAAAGGCGATTTGTACAAGGACAAGTTGCAGAGCATTTGTTTCTCATGTCACGAGAAGGACGACAAGCATAAAGGCCAGGAAGGCAAGAAGTGCGAGTCTTGCCATGCCGAACAGTCGTGGACCAAGACGACCTTCAATCACGACAAGATGTCGAAGTTCCCGTTGCTCGGGCGGCATGCGCTGGTGGATTGCAAGAAATGCCATTCCGCAGTGACATTCAAGGACGCCAAGTCGGATTGCTGGTCCTGCCACGAGAAGGACGATACGCATAAACGCAAACTGGGCACGGAATGCAAGACCTGCCACAACGTGCGCGACTGGAAAACGTGGGATTTCAACCACGACAAGACCAATTTCAAGCTGGACGGGCCGCACAAGAATGTGGGCTGCTACAAATGTCACCAGCGGCCTATGAACGGGAAAGTGGTGCTGTCCGGCACCTGCGGCAGTTGCCATGACCGGGAAGATGTCCACAACGGCAGTTTTGGCGACCAATGCCAGCGCTGCCACGACGGCGACAAGTGGAGCAAGGTCAAAATGGGTAGCCGCAGGTGAACTTATTTTGCGATGCTCAATCTGAGCATGGAGCCAGGTACAGGATGCGCATCTGCAGGTGATGTCGCGCCGCGAATCGCGGTGTGCTTGTAATCAGTTAGTTCGCCGGCATTTTCGTTGGCGTCAAGGCGGGCAGACTGATGCGGTGTTAGGCAGCCGTTCCAGTCGGACAAACAGGTTTTTCAGGAGGCAGATATGAAATTATTCTCGGGCAGTGTTGCGCTGATCAGTCGGGTTTTGATGATGGCATTGGTGCTATCTGCTGCGGCTTTTGCCGCTCCGGCAGGATCCGGCCAGGCCGGAGCGGCCGGGAAGATCGATTTCAACCACATGAGTACCGGATTTCCGCTGATCGGCGGCCATGCCACTGCCGCCTGCGAGACTTGTCATGTGGGCGGGGTGTTCAAGGGTACGCCGAGGAATTGCGACGGTTGCCATGCGGTCGGCAAACGCGTCGTGGCGACGCCAAAATCGAATAGCCACATCGTGACGGACGCACCGTGCGAAAGCTGCCACTTCAATACGTCCACTTTCCTTGGCGCGCGATACAACCATGGCACAGCGCTGCCGGAGCAATGTCGGAACTGCCATAACGGACGGATCGCATCGGGCAAGCCGGCCAGCCACAACAGCGGAAAAAAGGCGACGGATTCCTGCGATCATTGCCACAGGACGAGCGCATTCCTGCCCGCGAGCTGGAATCATGTCGGCGTCGCTCCCGGTACCTGCACGACTTGCCATAACGGCAGTGCTGCGATCGGCAAGCCCGGAACCCATACTACAATTGCCAAGGCCACATACCAGTGCGACGAATGCCATAGTTTCATCGGCTGGAATCCGGCCAGGTACAAACACAATACGAGCGCGCTGTGTTCAAGCTGCCACAACGGCACCGTTGCGGCAGGGAAGCCCGGTAATCATGTCGCGACGACAGACGAATGCAACCAGTGCCACACCACAACAATCAGCTGGTTACCCGCACTTGGCGCCAAGCCGGCGAACCATATTCCTTACAACGCCGGGACGCTGTGCAGCTCCTGTCATGCAGGCGGTGGCGTGGTGACCGGAGCGGCGTTGCATATGCATGTCACTGCAATCTGCAAGACTTGCCACAATTCGAGTCCGGTCTATCTGGGGCGCATGACAAGAAAGACTTTAGGCAGTCATGAAGGATCCAGCACCAGCCAGGACTGCATTTCGTGCCATGCGATGCAATACAACAGGTGGAACAATCCCTGACAGGTAGTGTCTGTTAGCCGCACTACCTTGCTGGTGCGGCTGCCATTTCTCAATATGCGGATTTCCCGCGCCTGGCGCTCACTTGAACTAAGTACTTCCAGCCAACCGGCTGGGAATCCATGAATATTCCGGATAGGAAGAGTACCGTGACATTCAACACCTTTATAAAACCGATACACTATTTTTGCGGGCTGTTATTACTGCCAGTCATTGCGCTGGCGCAGCCGCTGGATGATGTGCGCCTCGAATACCAGGATCAGGGCGTCGTTGCCACGATCCGGCTGACTGGTCCGGTACAGTATTTGCGGCATTTCCCGAGCAGCCACGGCAAGACACTTGAGATCTTTTACGACCGTGTGCTTGATGCGACAAGCAAAGAGATCTGGCTGGACAACGAAGTGCGCCAATCGCCGCCTTCAGGTCTGATTCCGAGTTTCACGGTGACCACGCGCAATCAGCAGGTCAAGTGCGACCAGCAGGCCCCTCTCGACCAGCAGGCTCCGCTCGACCAACCGACCAAATGCGATCAGTTGACCAAGCCGAAACTGGTGATCGAGTTCTCGCGCGAAGCGGAGTACAGCGTTGCGCCGGGTAAAGACAATCGCAGTCTGCTGATCACCATTATTCCCGACAAGCGGCCGGTAGGCACCGGCCCGCTGCCTTTCCTGCCGACGATCAAACCCGAATCCGTTCCCGTGCCGGCTGCCGCACTTGCGCCGGAGGACGCGGCGATGGCAGAGAACAATACTCAGGCGCGTGCGCTGATGGTGCAGGGTCGTGATGCGCTGTCCGCCAAAAATAATGAAGCGGCGGTGGATGTGTTCAACAAGCTGTTGCTGTTGCCTCCCAACGATTACACACGGGATGCACAGGAGTGGATCGGAGTGGGGCGCGAACGCGCAGGACAGGTCGATAAGGCGAAGATCGAGTACGACTTGTATCTGAGGCTGTATCCGGAGGGCGAGGGTGCGGCACGCGTGGCGCAGCGGCTGGCCGGATTGGCCGGCAAGGGCGGCGCAGGGCAATCACCCCTGGCAGAGGGCGCAGAGAAAAAACAGGCCGCCCGATGGATGACGTTCGGCAGCGTGTCTTCGCGCTACCACTACAGTTACAGCACGACCGATTCGACGCAGACATTCAATAACGTTCCGACGACCGTGACATCGTCGCAGATTGACCAGTCCATGCTGATCACCAGCGTGGATGTTTCGGGGCGCTATGTGAGCGAGGAATATGACGGACGCATGGTGTTCCGCGATGTGGCTACCAAGAATTTTCTGGCTGGCCAGTCCAGCCAGAACCGGGTAAGTGCTGCTTACGGGGAAATCAGGAATCGCGGCAAGGATTACCAGCTGCGCGTAGGGCGTCAGTCTCCCACGGGAGGCGGGGTGATGGGACGTTTCGATGGCTTGGCCGGTTCGTACGGTTATTCACCGGATGTGCGTTTGAACGGTATGGCGGGCGCACTGGAGGATTACACGCAGGGTGGTTACCGGCCCGTATTTGCGGGTGCCAGCATGGACAGGGGGCCGCTCACGATTTATGCGATCAACCAGCGTGTCGAAAGCACCACGGATCGCCGCGCGGCAGGGGTGGAATACCGTTATTTCGAGGGTGACAGGACAGTGTTTGGGCTGCTCGATTTCGACACTTATTTCAAAGCGTTGAATGCGGCGCAGGTGATGGGGACGGTGGGGGCATACGGGGGAACGTTGAGCTTCATGGTAGACCGCCGCAAATCGCCTTCGTTGAGCATACGCAATGCCCTGAATGGCGCGGGAACCTCCTCCGTTGATGCACTGCTGCAAACCATGTCGGCAAGCAGTCTGCGCGAACTGGCGCTGGCACGCACCGCGACGACCAGCATGGGGCAGCTCGGCTTGACTGTCCCGGTAAGGGAGAAATGGCAGGTGGGCGGCGACATCCGTATCACCAATACGACCGACTTGCCGGCCAGCGGTGTGACCGCGCTGGAAGGCATACTTGCGGCCACGCCGAGCCGGGGTGCCGAGAAGAGCGTGACAGGGAACGTCATCGGCAGCGGCCTGTACAAGGAGGGGGACATCTGGTCGGGTAGCGTTTCCTTCAATACCAGCAGCGCGGTGAACGGAAGCTCGATCTATCTGTACAACCACACCCAGTTCAAAAGCGGCTGGACGATGGATACCTCGCTGCAATCGTCTCGGCAGAAAGACCAGTTCCAGGGCAAAACCACGCGCGTATCGCCGATGGTGCGGGGAGCTTACCGCCTGAAGCAGCAGCTTTACTTCGATGTGGATGGCGGCGCGGAAACCATAGACTATAACGGTCAGCAGAACACCAACAAAACGACACGCTATTTCTCTTCGGTAGGCCTGCGCCTGGATTTCTGATCCGGAGTGTTGTCTGTACACGGGGTCGCCGGGCTGAACGCCTGGCGACCCCGTTTTATTGAAATGCCTGCACGTTTGGGCTCGGTCTGGTAAATTTGGGGTTGTTCCAGAGCGATTGCACATCATGAAAGTTCACGAGTATCAGGGAAAAGAAATTTTGCGCGAATTCGGCGTGCCTACCCCGCACGGAGTGGCGTGCTTCAGCGTCGGGGAAGCCGTCGCAGCAGCGCAGCAACTGGGCGGCAAGGTCTGGGTGGTGAAGGCGCAGATCCATGCAGGGGGACGCGGCAAGGGCGGCGGGGTAAAGGTGGCGAAGTCTCCGGATGAAGTGCGCCAGTATGCCGGGCAGATACTCGGCGTGCATCTCGTCACGCATCAGACCGGCCCCGATGGGCAGGTGGTGCGCCGCCTGTTGATCGAAGAGGGCGCGCAGATCGTTAAAGAATTTTACATCGGCATGGTGGTGGATCGCGGCGCACAGCGCGTCGCTTTGCTGGCTTCCAGCGAGGGCGGCATGGAGATCGAAGAGGTCGCCAGACATACGCCGGAAAAAATCCGCACGGTACATATCGATCCCTTGACCGGATTGACTGCTGCCGAAGCGGTGCGGGTGGCACGCGACATCGGCATCCCGGATGCGGCGAGTGCGGAGGCGGTCGCGGTCCTGCAAGGCCTGTATCGCGCCTTTGTCGAGAAGGATGCGATGCTGGCTGAAATCAACCCGCTGGTGTTGACGGCTGATAACCGCGTGCTGGCGCTGGATGCGAAGTTCAATTTCGACAGCAATGCGCTTTATCGACATCCAGAGATCGTCGCGTTGCGCGACCTGGACGAAGAAGACCCGGCCGAGATCGAGGCATCGAAGTTCGATCTGTCCTACATCTCACTGGATGGCGATATCGGTTGTCTGGTGAATGGCGCAGGCCTGGCGATGGCGACGATGGACATCATCAAATTGTATGGCGGCAGTCCTGCGAACTTCCTCGATGTGGGCGGCGGTGCGAACAAGGAGAAAGTCACCGAGGCGTTTAAACTGATGTTAAAAAATCCGCATCTCAAGGCGATTCTGGTCAATATCTTCGGCGGCATCATGAAGTGCGACGTGATTGCGGAGGGCGTGGTCGCGGCGGCGCGCGAAGTGAGTCTTAACGTCCCGCTGGTGGTGCGGCTGGAAGGCACCAACGTCGAGCTCGGCAAAAAGATACTGGCCGAATCCGGCCTGCCCATCATCTCCGGCAACGATATGGCGGATGCGGCGCAAAAAGTCGTTGCGGCTGCGAAAGGTTAATCAGCATGTCCATACTCATCAATAAAGACACACGGGTCATTACCCAGGGCATGACCGGCAAGGTCGGCCAGTTCCACACCCAGCAATGCAAGGCCTATGCGAACGGCGCGAATTGTTTTGTGGCCGGAGTGAATCCGAAGAAGGCGGGCGAGCAGTTCGAGGGGATTCCGGTTTATGCCACGGTGCGCGACGCAAAACAGGCGACCGGTGCGACCGTTTCCGTGATCTACGTGCCTCCATCGGGCGCGGCGGCAGCCATCGACGAGGCGGTCGAGGCCGATCTCGACCTGGTGATCTGCATCACCGAAGGCATCCCGGTGCACGACATGCTGAGGACGCGCTACAAGATGTCCCACCCGGGGATAACGACTTTCAGCGAGAGCAACAACGCTCTCGCGAAAGGTCGTATACAAGGCAAGCGCACGCTGCTGATCGGCCCGAATTGCCCGGGACTGATCACGCCGGACGAGATCAAGATCGGCATCATGCCCGGGCACATTCACAAGAAAGGCCATATCGGCGTGGTGTCGCGCTCCGGCACGCTGACCTATGAAGCTGTCGGGCAGCTTACCGCGCTGGGTTATGGTCAGTCGTCCTGCGTGGGTATAGGTGGCGACCCGATCAACGGCCTCAAACATCTCGATGTGATGAAGTTGTTCAACGACGATCCCGAGACTGATGCTGTCATCATGGTCGGCGAGATCGGCGGCAGCGACGAGGAAGAATGCGCGCGTTGGATCAAGGCCAACATGAAGAAGCCGGTAGTCGGTTTCATCGCGGGCGTCACTGCCCCGCCCGGCAAGCGCATGGGTCATGCCGGTGCGATCATCTCGGGCGGTCAGGGCGGGGCGAACGAGAAGCTGGCAGTGATGGAAGAATGCGGCATCCACATCACACGCAATCCCGCCGAGATGGGGCGGACGATGCAGAGGATACTGGGGAGTGGCAAGTAGGTATGGGTAGTGGGTAGTCGGCGGGTTTCCCGCTCACCACTTCCGACTTCCCACTCCCCAAAATTGAAAGGTAAATAATGCTCGAAATGTTGCAAAGCCCCCAATTCTGGGTGGATGTATTCAAGATCATCATGATCGATCTGCTGTTGTCCGGCGACAACGCGGTGGTGATCGCGCTGGCGTGTCGCAACCTGCCCGAGGCACAGCGCAGGAAGGGCATCCTGTATGGCGTGGGCGGTGCGATCGGCTTGCGCATCGTGCTGACATTTTTTGCGGTCAGTCTGCTGGCGCTGCCTTACCTGAAGCTGGTCGGGGCATTGCTGTTGATCTGGATCGGCATCAAGCTGATCCTGCCGGAAGATGAGGCGCATGGGGAAGGCAACATCAAGGCAGAGGCGCATCTGTGGGGGGCGATCAAAACCATCATCGTCGCCGACTTTGTGATGAGCCTGGACAATGTGCTGGGGGTGGCGGCAGCGGCCAAGGGCAATACGGCATTGCTGGTGTTCGGTTTGCTGATTAGCATCCCGCTGATCGCGTGGAGCAGCCAACTGGTGTTGAAGCTGATCGATCGCTTCGCCTTCATCATCTATGCGGGCGGCGCGCTGCTCGGTTATGTGGCAGGCGAGATGCTGGTCGGCGAGGCGCTGTTCAAGCCTCTGGTAGAGGCGCAGCATTATTTACACTGGCTGGTGCCGGCCTTCTGTGCCCTCTTCGTGCTGGCGATGGGCTGGTGGCTGGCGATGCGCAAAACGGTGGCCGTCAAAGCGGTCGACCTGGTGGACGAGCGGGTGGCGGTCAAGTCTGAAAAGGTTTAGGCAGGGATGGGCGATTGTTCGCCCAACTCGCATAACAAATCGTAAGGGGAGTGATGATGAAGATATTGGTTCCGGTGGATGGTTCGGCCAATGCGCAGCGCGCGGTGGAGCATGTGATCGAAAGTGTCGCCGCGTTGAAGGCGCAACCGCAATTGCTGTTGCTGAATGTGCAGTGGAATGTGGCGACCGGCAACGTCAAACTGTTCATTAATCAGCAGACCATCGATGATTACTACCGCGAGCAGGGGATGGCGGCGCTGAAACCGGCGCGGGCCGCGCTGGATGCCGCTGCGCTGCCCTATCAGTACCACGTCAGCGTGGGCACCCCTGCAGAGGCAATCGTTCAGTATGCCAAGGAGCAATCTGTCGATCAGATCGTGATGGGCAGGCAAGGGCAGGGCGGCTTGCAGTCGCTGCTGCTGGGTTCGGTGGTGAACAAGGTTCTGCATCTGGCTAGCTGCCCGGTGCTGTTGATCAGGTGAAGAGGGCTAGCCACGTTGGAAGTGTCGGGTGAAAACGGATATTTCGTAGTAAATCAAAAGGCTTGTGGTGTGTTGCTGAAAAATACCTTAATATTCACCTGCAAGTTGCTCGACAAGGTTGTGTCCAGGGGTGGCTAATGAATAATAAGTGGTTGTTTTGGCAGCAGGACTGGTTCGTGGGTTTGCTGGTTGCACTGGTGTTTGTGGCGGGCGCAAAAAGTGACCTGATGGAGAGTCTGGAGCGCAAGGCTTATGACTTGGGTGTGCTGGCATCGTCGCGCACCCCCAGCGATAAAATCGCGGTGATCGCGATAGACGACCAAAGTATCGCCAATCTTGGGCGCTGGCCTTGGCCGCGCGAAATTCACGCAAAGATGATCGATATCCTGGCGGCAGGACATGCCAAGGTGATTGGCCATACCGTATTCTTCTTCGAGCCGCAGGTTGATGCCGGGCTGGACTACATTTATAAAATTGCCGAATTGATTGGCAATTCCACGCTTAAAAACACCGCTGACCCGGTACATCAAGCCGAATTGGCGCAGCTAAGCGCCTTGCTGCAGGAAGCCGCGACCAATCTCGATAACGACCAGAAGCTCAGCGAGAGCATAGCCAAGGCGAACGATGTCCTGCTGGCGATGTTCTTCGAGTTGGGTGAGCCGCAAGGCAATCCTGATCAGCCGCTGCCAGACTACGTGCTGCTCAACAATCTCTCGAATGTCAAAGATGTCAGCGGTTCTGCCGAGTTGCCGCTGCCATCGCTGGGTGTGCTGCCGCCGATCGAGCAGCTGGGCAGCAAGGCACTGGCAATCGGGCATTTGAACAGCTTTCCGGACGTGGATGGTGCAGTGCGCACCGAACCGCTGGTAGTGGGTTATTACGACCAGTATTACCCGTCCCTGTCGTTGATGCTGGCGGCAAGGAGTCTCAATCTTGAGCCCAAGGATATTCAGGTCAATCTGGGCGAAGGTGTGCGGCTGGGCAAACAGACCATCACCACAGATTCGGCGCTGCGCATGTATACCTATTTTTACAAAGATAAAGGCGGGAAATCGGCTTTCCCGGTCGATTCCTTTTACGATGTTTTGACCGGCAAGATACCCGCGGAAAAGTATCGCGACAAAATCGTGCTGATAGGCGCATCGGCGGCTGGTGTCGGATCATTGCAGGTGACACCCATTTCATCCGGAATGGCGCCGGCCCTGACTTTGGCGCATTCCGTGTCGAGCATACTCGAGGGGGATTTCTTTGTTGCGCCGGGTTGGTCCATATGGGCGGAAATCGGGGTGTTTGTGTTTGTGGCCTTATATCTGGTCGTGCTGCTGCCGCGCCTGAATGCGGCCGTCGGTGCGGTGGTTACCGGCGTACTGTTCGCGTTGTTATTGGGCACCCATTTCGTGTTGATGACGACGCAGGCGATGTGGCTGAAACTGATGCTGCCGGCGGCCTTGTTGCTGGTTGGGCATTTGCTGCTTACCACCAAGCGCTTCCTGATGACCGAGAAAGGCAAGCTGAAATCCGATGCGGAGTCAGCGGAAAGCAATCGCATGCTGGGCCTGGCGTTTCAGGGGCAGGGGCAGCTGGACATCGCCTTCGATAAATTCCGCAAGGTGCCCATCGACGACAGCCTGATGGAGGTGCTGTACAACCTGGGGCTGGATTTTGAGCGCAAACGCCAGTTCAACAAGGCGGAGTCGGTGTTCAAATACATGGCCGAATATAATCCCAAGTTCCGCGATCTGGACGCGCGTCTGGTCCAGTCCAAGGCGATGTCGGAAACGCTGATATTGGGCGGCGGCTCCACCAAGGGCAATGCCAGCACCATGGTGCTGGACAAGGCCGGCGTATCCAAGCCGATGCTGGGGCGTTACGAGATCGAGAAAGAGCTAGGCAAGGGCGCGATGGGTGTGGTTTATCTCGGCAAGGATCCCAAGATTGGCCGCATTGTGGCGATCAAGACCATGGCATTGGCGCAGGAGTTTGAGCCGGACGAGCTGGCCGACGTGAAGGCGCGTTTCTTCCGCGAGGCCGAGACCGCGGGCCGTTTGAATCACCCAAACATCGTGACCATGTACGATGCCGGAGAGGAGCACGATCTCGCCTATATCGCGATGGAGTTCCTCAAGGGCAAGGACTTGGTCGCCCATACCAAGCCCGACAATTTGCTGCCCTTGCCCAAGGTGATGAGCATCATTGCGCGTGTCGCAGATGCGCTGGATTACGCGCACAAGCAGAACGTGGTGCATCGCGATATCAAGCCGGCCAACATCATGTACGACGCCGACACCGACTCGCCCAAAGTGACCGATTTCGGCATCGCGCGCATCACCGATTCGAGCAAGACCAAAACCGGCATGGTGTTGGGTACGCCTTCCTTCATGTCGCCGGAGCAATTGGCCGGCAAGAAGATCGACGGAGCATCGGATTTGTTCTCGCTGGGTGTGAGTCTGTACCAACTGGCTTGTGGTAAGCTCCCGTTTGAGGGCGATTCGATGGCGCAGCTGATGTTCAAGATCGCCAATGAGCCGCATACCGATATTTTGAGTATCAGGCCTGATTTGCCCGCGTGTCTGGTGGCGATCATTAATAAATCATTGGCCAAGCAGGTCGAGGTGCGCTATGCCAACGGCGCGGAAATGGCCAACGCATTGAGGCAATGCGCCGCCAGCATGCAGGCGCAGCCCACAGGAGTGCAGGTATGAAGATTACGGAAGCCTTGGAGATATTCAGCCAAACTCATCCCGGCATGGTGCGCTCGCACAACGAGGATAGTGTCGCGTGTGAACCCGCCTGCGGATTGGTGGTGCTGGCTGACGGCATGGGCGGATACAATGCGGGTGAGGTTGCCAGCGGGATCGCTGTTTCGGTGGTGGCGACAGAGGTCAGCCAGCGCTTGCGCAATGCGAATCCGGTGGATCGCGATGCGGAGAGCGGCGAGGAGTTGGGCGTGCAATTGTTGCGCGATAACATCCGCAAGGCCAATGCCTCGATTTTTCATGCAGCGCAAAGCCAGCCGCAATATGCCGGGATGGGGACGACCATTGTTTCCGGACTGTTCTATGACAACCGGGTGGCTGCGGGGCATATAGGCGATTCGCGCATGTACCGTCTGCGCGGTGAGGTGCTGGAAACAATCACGCGCGATCATTCCCTGTTGCAGGAGCAGATTGACGGCGGGATGATCAGCGTCGCGGATGCACGCTTGTCCAAGAACAAGAATCTGGTGACGCGAGCGGTCGGAATCGATGCCGAGGTGGAACCGGAAATCCATGTTCATGACGTGCTGGTCGGCGACGTCTATCTGTTGTGCTCGGACGGGTTGAACGACATGGTGGAGGACGAGGATATCCAGGCCACGCTTTATGCATTGCAGCGAAACCTGCCGCTCGCGGCGAGCCAGTTGATCCAGATGGCCAACGACAACGGTGGTCGCGACAATGTTTCAGTGATCCTGGTCAAAGTAAACGGAACGTTTTCGGAGCCGCGCGGTTGGCTGGCAAAACTGCTTGATTGGGTTCAGAAATAATCAGCTACAAGGGGTAAAACTATGTCTGCAAAATTGATACTCAGCATGGACGGGGCGGTAATCAAGGAATATCCCCTCAACAAAGAGCGCATGACCATCGGGCGCAAACCGCACAATGACATCGCTATCGATAACCTGGCTGTGAGCGGCGAGCATGCGGCTATCGTCACCATACTGCACGATTCCTTTCTCGAGGATCTGGACAGCACCAATGGGTTGGAAGTGAATGGCGTGCCCACCAAAAAACATTTTCTGCAGAATAACGATGTAATCGAAATCGGCAAGTACAAGCTGAAATACATCAACGATCAGGTTACCCAGACTACCGCAGCCGATTTTGAAAAGACCATGGTGATGCGTTCGCCCGTCAAGCAGGCAGCGCCGGGCATGAGTAAACCTGCAGAAATCGTTGCCCCGTCGCAGCAGGCCAGGGTAATTGAAAAGACCGGGAAATTTGAGGCGCACCCGGCTGCTGTGGCCAGTCCAGCCGCCGCACCTGTCGCACAGCCTGTTGCGCAGCCGCTCAAGCCGGCCACTGCCGCCGCGCCGGAGTCGGTGCAACACGTGGCTGTGGTGCAGGTGTTGACCGGACCCAATGCGGGCAAGGAGCTTGAGTTGGTGAAGAATCTCACCACGCTCGGCAAACCGGGTTTTCAGGTGGCAGTGTTGACTCGTCGCCCGCATGGATTTTTTATCACCCATGTGGAAGGGGAGCACTTTCCGCTGGTGAATGGTGAAACGCTGACGAATCAGGCGCATCAGTTGAACGACCACGATGTGATTGAACTGGCGGGTGTGAAGATGGAGTTTTACTACAAGAAATAATCGGTCCTGAGCGCGGGCGAGGCGGATCGGTCATTTTCCCCCTTTGTCCATTGTCCCCAGTTTTATGTTGAAGGGCGCGGCTTGAAAAAAAATGCAATCTTGATTGGGCTGGGCCTGTTGATCGTCCTGTTTTTTGTCGGCGCAGCCGCCCGCTTTTACAGGTTGGAGCTGATCGAGCAGCTATCCTCAGCCCTTTACGATTATCGCTTGCGGCTGACCATGCCGCGTACTCAGGATGATCGTATTGTCATTCTCGATATAGACGAGAAAAGCCTCAAGGAAGAAGGGCGCTGGCCATGGAGTCGTGCCCGCCTGGCACTGTTGATGGACCGACTGTTTGACAAGTATGACGTCGCGGTGGTGGGATTCGACGTTGTGTTTGCGGAGAGAGACGAGAGCTCAGGGCTCAAGGTGCTGCAGAATCTCGGTCAAAATCAACTCAAGGGCGACACGCAGTTTCAATCGGTACTCAACCAGATACAGCCGCAACTCGAATTCGACAAACTCTTTTCCGACAAAATCAAAAATCGCAACGTGGTGTTGGGTTATTACCTGACCGGGCAGAAAGATAACAATATTTCCGGGCAGCTTCCCGAGCCGACATTTCCCGCCGGCACATTCAAAGGGCGACCGATAGGATTCACTGTCTGGAATGGCTACGGCGCGAATCTTCCCGAGTTGCAGCAAGCCGCTGCCAGCGCGGGACACTTCAACCCGCTGGTGGATTTTGACGGGAGGGTGCGGCGTGTGCCCATGCTGGTGGAATACGGCGGCGCCTATTATGAATCGTTGTCGCTGGCGGTGGTGCGTACCCTGCTCGGCCATCCGAAGTTGCAGCCCGGTTTTGCCGAGAGCCAGGCCACTGGCTATGCGAATTTTGAGTGGCTGGAGCTGGATGCTGGAAGCAAGTTGAAAATTCCGGTTGATGCGGATGTGGCCACCTTTGTTCCATTCAGAGGGGGGCAGGGCAGCTTCCCTTATATCTCCATCACGGACGTGTTGCATGACCGGGTGAAAGTAGAGCAGTTGAAAAACAAGATCGTGCTGGTCGGTACCACGGCTCCGGGTTTGATGGATATGCGCGCCACACCGGTGGCGGAGGTTTATCCCGGAGTGGAGGTGCATGCGAACATGATCTCGGGCATCCTCGACCAGAAGCTGAAAGAACGGCCCGCCTATATGCTGGGCGCAGAGGTGATCTGGTTGCTGCTGATAGGCACTGCGTTGAGTTTTGTGTTGCCGCTGTTCAGTCCGATCAAGGCTATCCTGACGTCGGTTTTCGTGCTTGCGGCCTCGATTATGCTGAGCTTGGCGATGTGGAGCGGCGGTGATGTACTGATGCCTGTCGCCAATAGCCTGGTGATGGTCGCACTGCTGTTCGCCTTGAATATGTCCTATGGTTATTTCGTCGAGTCGCGCACCAAGCGGCTGATTACCAGCCTGTTCGGAAAATATGTGCCCTCCGAGCTGGTGGACGAGATGAGCAAGAATCCGGAGCAGGTGGTGTCCATGGAAGGCGAAAGCCGAGAGATGAGCATCCTGTTTTCGGACGTGCGCGGTTTTACCACCATTTCCGAGGGTCTGGATCCCAAGGAACTCAGCCAGTTGATGAACGAGTTCCTGACCCCGTTGTCGCGCGTGATCTCCAGGCATAACGGAAAAGTGGACAAGTACATGGGCGACTGCATCATGGCGTTCTGGGGCGCGCCTAAGCCGCTGCCTGACCATGCGCGCAACGCCATCCTGGCGGGTATCGAGATGCAGCAGACCTTGCAGAAATTGCAGCCGCATTTCAAGGAGCGCGGCTGGCCGGAGATACATGTCGGTGTGGGCATCAACAGCGGCCGTGTCAGTGTAGGCAACATGGGCTCCGAGGTGCGTGTCGCGTATACGGTGATGGGTGACGAAGTTAATCTGGCATCGCGCCTGGAGGGTATCACCAAGAAATACGGTGTCGGTATCATCGTCGGCGAGAACACCCGGAATGCCGCGCCCGATTTCCTGTACCGCGAGCTGGACCATGTCCAGGTGGTGGGCAAAGACAAGCCGGTGGCGATCTATGAGCCGATATGCCTGATCAGTGAAGCAAGCAGGCCGCTGCTTGACGAAATCAAGTTGTTCCATGAGATGCGCAGGCTCTACCGCAAGCAGGATTGGGATCAGGCGGAATTACAGTTGTTGAATTTGCATCGTTTGTCGCCGGATACCGCGCTGTACAAGATATACGCGGAGCGCATCGATTACTTCCGGAAAAATCCTCCACCCGTGGATTGGAACGGTGTGTTCGTGTTCCAGACCAAATAATCCGATCACATTTTCAGGACACACAGGCGTATGAAACTCAGAGTGTTGGGGTGCAGCGGTGGAATCGGTGGCAATCTGCGCACCACTTCGTTCCTGCTCGACCATGATGTGTTGATCGATGCCGGTACCGGGGTGGGCGAGCTGAGCCTGACGGAACTCGCCATGATCGATCACGTTTTTGTCACGCATTCCCATCTCGACCACATTGCCTGCATCCCGTTTCTGGTGGATAGCGCGGGGTTCATGCGTGATCGCCCGTTGATTGTTTACGCGAGCGAAGAGACGCTGGATATCCTCAAGCAGCACATATTCAACTGGAAGATATGGCCGGATTTCTGCGAGATTCCCAGTGCGCGGCAACCCTATATGCGTTACCAGCCGATAGAGATGGGTGAGACAGTGGTGTTGGGTGACCGCAAGATAACCCCGATACCCGCGAATCACGTGGTGCCCGCGGTCGGCTACCAATTGGACAGCGGTAAGGCGAGTCTGGTTTTTAGCGGCGATACCACCACCAATGCAGCGCTGTGGAAGGTGGTCAACAAAATCGAAAACCTGCGTTACCTCATCATTGAAACGGCATTTTCAAACAGCGAGAAGGACTTGGCGGTGATTTCCAAGCATTTATGCCCCAGTCTGCTTGCCGAAGAGTTGGTCATGTTGAAGCGTGAGGCAGAGATATTCATCACCCATCTCAAGCCGGGCGAGCTGGAGTTGACCATGCAGGAAGTCGAGGATTGTTTGCGTGAGTTGCGTCCCGATTTGCGCCCCAGAATGCTGCTGAACAATCAGGTGTTCGAGCTTTAGGGGGGGGCGTGATGACGGGCGCACTCGATGTAAATACGCTGGCTGAATTGGAGCCGATTTCTTCGTCCGGCCAGGCCGGATACGATGCGGAAGTTATGGGTGGTAGCCTGGGAGCCGTGCCGAGAGCGGCGCAGCATATCCTAACGAGACAGATGAGGGAAAAAGGGTGAGTACAGTAATGGCAGCCGGCAGCACGGGTAAAAATGTGGGTGAGATGACTCTCAGGCTTGAGTTCACCAAAAATCTCAACCAGGTCAACAACAAGATACATGCCACCAGCAACGTGGACGAGATCATGCTGGAGATCAGTAAGGATATCTGCGTGCTGTTCAACGCGGATCGGCTGACCATCTATGTGGTGGGCGAAGACAACATTTCACTGGTTTCCAAGGTAAAGACCGGGCTCAACTCTTTCAAGGATCTCAGGCTGCCCATCGCCGAACAAAGTCTCGCCGGGTATGCGGCGATGCACAAAAAATTGCTCAACATCAAGGATGTCTACGACGAGAACGAATTGGCGCAATACAGCACCCATTTGCGTTTCCTGCAGGAGGTGGACAAGCGTACCGGATACCGCACCAAACAGATGCTGGTTGCGCCGATTGTGGATTCCGGCAGCGGCGATCTGCTCGGCGTTATACAGATCATCAACAACAAGGCGGGCGCTCCATTCGCCTCCCTGATCGAAGAGGGCGTGCAGGAACTGGCGCATACCTTGTCGGTGGCGTTGCGCCAGCATCAGAAGCAGCAAACCAGCACGACCAAGACCAAATACGATTTCCTGGTTACCGATGGCGTATTGTCAGCGGCGGAGCTGGAGCTGGCGATGCGCACCGCGAAACGCAAGGGCGTGGATGTAGAAGAGGTATTGATAGACGAATTCCAGGTCAGCACCGCCGCGTTGGGCAATGCATTGGCCAGTTTCTTCAAGGTGCCCTATGAACCGTACCGGGGAGATCGCCTCAAACCAGCAGATTTGCTGAAAAATCTGCGGCGCGAATATGTGGAAAGCAGCCACTGGGTTCCAACCGAGGAGACCCAGGAAGGGGTGATGATCCTGACCACCGATCCGGAGCGGATCCAGGCTTCCCGTGTGGTCAACAACATTTTCCCCAAGAGTCGGCTGAACTATAAGGTTTGCTCGCAGCGCGAATTCAAGCAAACCCTGGATCTGTTCTACGGCGGGGGGGCATCCGAAGCCACCGGCGGCTTTACCGTGGACGAGTCATCGATGGACGACCTGCTCACTTCTTTGGGTGGGGACGATGAAGAACTCAGCGGCGTCAGCCAGGAAGACGTCAGCGCCGCCGCCGACAATGAGCTGGTCAAGCTGGTCAACAAGGTCATTGTGGATGCTTACCGGATGGGCGCGTCGGATATACACATCGAACCGGGTCCGGGCAAGGCCAAGACGCAGATACGCGTGCGCAAGGACGGGTCGCTGATGAATTACATCGAGGTGCCTTCAACTTATCGTAATGCTTTGGTGACGCGCCTGAAGATCATGTGCGATCTGGATATTTCCGAGAAGCGCAAACCGCAGGACGGCAAGATCAAGTTCAAGAAATACGGTCCGCTCGATATCGAGCTGCGCGTCGCGACCATTCCTTCTCAGGGCGGCGTCGAAGACGTGGTGATGCGTATTCTGGCCTCGGGGGAGCCGTTGCCGCTGGAAAAAATGGGTTTCTCCGCACGTAACGATGAGCTGATCAGGAAGACAGTGACCAAACCATACGGTTTGTTCTTCGTGTGCGGCCCGACCGGCTCCGGCAAAACCACCACGCTGCACTCGATTCTCAAGTACATCAACACACCCGATACCAAGATCTGGACGGCGGAAGACCCGGTGGAAATCACACAGAAAGGTTTGCGCCAGGTGCAGATCAACAAGAAGGCCGGGCTGGATTTTGCCACTATCATGCGCGCCTTCCTGCGTGCCGATCCGGACGTGATCATGGTCGGCGAGATGCGCGACAAGGAGACGGTGTCCATTGGCATTGAAGCCTCGCTGACCGGTCACCTGGTGTTTGCCACCCTGCATACCAACAGCGCGCCCGAATCCATCAACCGCCTGCTGGATATGGGCATGGACCCGTTCAATTTTGCCGATGCGCTGCTCGGGATATTGGCGCAACGTCTGGGCAAGCGCCTGTGCGGTGACTGCAAGAAACCGCATATCGCGACGGCCGAGGAAATACAATCGATGCTCACCGAATACAGTCTGGAACTGGAGAACACCGCTAGCTGGAAAAAAGACCCGGCGGCGGCGATGAAGGAGTTGTATGAAGAGTGGGTGAAGCTGTTTGCCAACGACAAGCAGCAATTCACGCTTTATACCCCGGTGGGTTGTGAAAAATGTTCGGGCACGGGCTATCGCGGGCGCGTGGGTTTGCACGAACTGTTGATCGGAACAGACCCGATCAAAAAGGCCATACAGGAACATGCGCGCGTGGCGGAATTGTTTGCGATCGCGCTGGACGAAGGAATGCGTACACTGAAACAGGACGGCATGCAGAAAGTACTGCAAGGGATCACGGATATGCACCAGGTGCGCGCGGTATGCATCAAGTAGGGGCACACATGAATTTCACCATTGCTTCGAACTGCAACTTTTTCCGGCCCATCGGGCGTGGATAGTATGGATTCCACTGACAACCTTTTGCATCGCCTCAAAGAGCTTAACGAGATCGGCATAGCGCTGTCGCAGCAGCGCAATCTGAATAGTCTCTTGGAAACCATATTGGTGGCGGCAAAACGCATTACACATGCCGATGCCGGCACGTTGTATCTGCACGAGCCGGAGCAGCGGGTGCTGCGCTTCGAAATATTACGCAACGACACTTTGAATACCGCCATGGGCGGGACCAGCGGTGTTCCGATCAGCTTTTATCCCGTTCAACTTTACGATGAAGCGGGCAAGCCTAATCATGCCATGGTGGTGAGCCATTCCGCGCTGAGCGGAGAGACGGTGAACATCCCGGATGCCTATGAGGCTGAGGGCTACGATTTCTCCGGTACCAAAAAATTCGATGCCAAGACCGGTTACCGCTCCAAGTCTTTTCTGACCGTGCCGATGCGCAATCACGAAAATGAGGTCATCGGTGTGCTGCAGCTTATCAACGCGCAAGACCAGGAGAGCGGCGCAATCGTTCCGTTCTCGAAGGACGATCAGCAGTTGCTGGAATCGCTCGCCTCGCAGGCGGCCATTGCGCTGACCAACCGCCACCTTATAGATCAGCTGGAAGAATTGTTCGAGGCGTTCATACAGCTCATCAACACCGCGATTGACGACAAGTCGCCCTATACCGGCGGGCATTGCGCGCGCGTGCCGGCGCTGACCATGATGCTTGCCGACGCGGTCACCCGTACCCAGACCGGCCCCCTCAAAGATTTTGTGATGACCGAGAAAGACCGGCACGAGCTGAAAATCGCCGGCCTGTTGCATGACTGCGGCAAGATCACCACGCCGGTGCATGTGGTGGACAAGTCAACCAAGCTGCAAACACTGTTCGACCGCATCCATTTGCTGGATACGCGTTTTGAAGTGCTCAAGCGCGATGCCGAAATCGCCATGCTGCGCGAAGTGGTGGACGCAGACGCGGATGTGCATCTCGCCGAGACGGCTCGTCAGGAGTATGCGGCACGGGTAGCGCAACTTGACGATGACCGCGAATTCCTGCGGCGCTGCAATATCGGCGGCGAGTCGATGTCTGTGGAGGAGCAGGAACGTGTGCGCCGGATCGCCCAATATCAGTGGCGCGATAGCGATGGCAAAACGGGCGATTTCCTGAGCAGCGAAGAAGTCGAAAATCTCACGATACGCGCCGGTACGCTGACAGCGGCGGAACGCCAGATTATCAATCATCATATCGATGTCACCATCAAAATGCTGGAGTCGCTGCCCTGGCCCAGACATCTCAGGAATGTCGCCGAATACGCGGGGGGGCATCATGAGCGCATGGACGGCAAAGGCTACCCGCGCGGGCTGACACGGGAGCAGATGTCGGTGCAGGCCAGGGTCATGGGTATCGCCGACATCTTCGAGGCGCTCACCGCCAAGGACAGGCCATACAAAAAGGGCAAAACCCTGACCGAATCGCTGACGATACTCGGTAAGTTCAAGCTGGGCGGGCACATTGATCCGGATCTGTTCGATGTGTTCATCCGCGAAAAGGTCTATCTGGACTATGCCAGGCAGTTCCTGGCACCCGAGCAGATAGACGAGGTGGATTTAAGCAGAATACCGGGCGTCAATCAGGCAACCGCTCTTGGTGGGCGGGATGCCATCTGATGCCGTGGTGTACCATCATCGAGTTACTAAGACCAAGGTTGCGCAGGTGTGGCTGACGAAAATCGTCAGTTGGTTGACGTGACTGGGAAGATGGCTGCATGGGCGATGCGCATGATATTAATTGAGTAAACGCAAGGCAATGACCGGCAAGGTTGAGTTACTGTTTTATTAAGTGATGTAAATCAAAATATTGCATTAAAAATCGGAGTGCGGGTTGAATGCGTAGCGGGGTGTATGCGGCTGATGGCGATGCTGGCACGGCTATTGCGGGCTATCCAAGCGACACACATTATCGTGTGTTTATTTCAATCTCAAGGAGCTTAGGCATGAAGAACGTTCAAAAAGGTTTTACCCTGATCGAACTGATGATCGTGGTTGCGATTATCGGTATCTTGGCAGCTGTGGCTATCCCCGCCTACGGCGATTACACGGCACGTGCACAGGCATCGGAAGGATTCACCCTGCT
>JACRED010000031.1 GCA_016218415.1 Nitrosomonadales bacterium | reverse complement strand
CAGAATGCCACCTGCGAAATTTGCAGCGCTGCACCGGCAAAACGAAGATGGAGCAATACAACCGAGCTATGAAATAGTTTAAGCTCGCAACCCAAGGGCTTTACTATTGATTGATGGTAGGGCTACGGGGGGCAGGTCAGTTGCCCCAGCGCTTGAGCCAGCCAAAACGATATTCACAAAGCCGATTTATTGGAGTAGCATGACTTTTCCTTAACCATTACTAAGGAGTCCGATCATGCCCAAGTCACATCACTCCAGTAGAGATAGAGACATGAAAAAGCAACCCATGATGACGCCAAAGGAAAAGAGGATGGCCAAACATGCGAAGAAGCACAGCCAGGATGTTCAGCCTCTTATCACTCCTCCTACCCATTAAGCGCTCGACTTTGATTGTAATCTGACCATCCATAATGTAAAAAATGAAAGCCCGGTGATGCCGGGCTTTCTCTTTGCCGCCTTCTGCGTAACACATCGCGCACCTCGGCCAGCGCCTGCGCAATCTCGGTGCCAAGCCGCACCCACGAAGATCATCTGCTGCGCGGCGAGTGTCGGCTTCATTTGATACACTTCGACATTGCAAACCCCACCACTGCCCCTCTGCAGTGCTTACTCGCGCCAACTCAGGAATTCATGCAGTCCAAGAATAAACAGTCGAAAAAATCTCCCAAGGGAACCGAGCATCAGGCTGGCCGGGGGCCTGCGAGGGTGAGCCAGCCTCACACGCAAGTCGAGCCCGGGAAGCCGTATTTAACTGAGCGTGACGGAATCCTCGCATTGCAGTTTAACAAGTGGTCCACCCAAAGCGAGATGAATATCGATGGCCCGGACGAGTTGGTCATCCCCTATACCAGGGTGATGATGAGCTTTTTGTTGCTGGCACCGTCGCCCGGGCATATCGCGATGATCGGCTTGGGCGGCGGTTCGCTGGCGAAGTATTGCTACCGCTATTTGCCTGATGCCGATATTACCGTTGTCGAAATCAGCCCCGATGTGATCGCGCTGCGTAATGAATTTGCGATACCCGCAGACGATGCGCGCTTTCAGGTGTTGCTGGGCGACGGGGCCGCGTGGGTGGCCGAAACCGAAAGTCGGCCGGATGTGCTGATCGTGGATGGATTTGATGCGGATGGATTGCCCGCTCAATTGAGCAGTCAGCGCTTTTACGATGATTGCTGCGCAGCGTTGGCCGACAACGGCATCCTGGTCGTCAACCTGTGGTACGGCTACCCGGACCACGATGAATGTCTTGCCCGTATCAGCCACAGTTTTTCCGGCAACCTGGTGGTGGTCGATGCGGAGGATGGTTTCAACAATATTGTCTTCGCCGCGAAAAATACCGCGTTCCCGCCTGCCGCCTCCACGATACGGCACCATGCCAAATCACTGTGCCTGTCGCACCCGCTGAATTTTCAGGCGCAAGCCAACAAGCTCGTGCAGGCCCTGCCCGGCAGCTCGGATTGACTTGAACAATCAGTGACGGGCCACGGTTGCGGCCATGCTTTCCCCGATGCCACTATCCCGACCCGGGGCGTGCACAGTATGCCGGGGCCGAGCTTGGGTTAAAATCCGCACAACTTCCCCGCAATTATTTTCAAACCCGCTTTGATTCCCGCCCCCCCTTCTCCGCTGCGCGTCTCCCACCTCCGCCAACGCCTGCATGATCTAGGTGCCAAGCCCTGCCACGAAGACCGTGTGCTGCGCGGATGGAGCCAGCTGTGTTCGTACGACAGGAAGGGCAGCCCGGCAGAGACTTACTTCCCCGCTGCGTTGCGCAATGAGTTGCCCGCCATCGAGGCGGAGTTGCACGGGCTGGCGAAACTGCGCAGCGAGCATCCCGCCGGTGAAGGCGTCGCCAGGTTGCTGGTGGAGCTGCATGACGGCCAGATGGTGGAGAGCGTGCTGCTGCCGCGCGGCGGGCTGTGCGTGTCGACGCAGGTGGGATGTGCGGTGGGCTGTGTGTTCTGCATGAGCGGCAAGAACGGTCTGCTGCGCCAGCTCGGCAGCGCGGAGATCGTGGCGCAGGTGGTTTTGGCGCGCCGTCGCCGCGCGGTGAGCAAGGTGGTGTTCATGGGCATGGGCGAGCCGGCGCACAATCTGGACAACGTGCTGGAAGCGATCGAGTTGCTGGGCAGGTATGGCAACATCGGGCACAAGGAGCTGGTGCTTTCCACGGTGGGCGATGTGCGGGTGTTTGAGAGGTTGATGGAGAGATGCGAGCCTTACTCCCCTCCTCCCCCATGCAGGGGGAGGATTGAGGTGGGGGTAGAAACTTTGTGTGATGCGTCAACTTCTACCCCCACCCTAGCCCTCCCCCTGCAAGGAGGAGGGGATGTGTCGGCCAATGAATCTATGTCTGTGAAACCCTCGCTTGCGCTTTCGCTGCACACCACTGATGCGGCGTTGCGCGCGAAGCTGTTGCCGCATGCGCCGCAGATCGCCATCGAGGAATTGGTGGAGCGTGCCGAGGTGTATGCGCGTGCCACCGGCTACCCGGTGCAGTACCAATGGACCCTGCTCGAGGACATCAACGACAGCGATGCCGAGCTGGAAGGCATCGTCCGACTGCTCACCGGCAAATACGCGGTGATGAACTTCATCCCCTTCAACACGGTGGATGGTCTGGACTATCGCCGCCCTTCAGCCGGACGGATCGCGGCTATGGCGCTAACCCTGAAGCGGCATGGCATCCTCGCCAAGATACGCGACTCGGCGGGACAGGAGATCGAGGGGGCGTGCGGGCAGTTGCGGGCGCGGGCGGCGAAAGCCAGATAATCATCATGGCACGCCGCAACCACTATCACGTCTATGTGATCGAGCTCTCGAAGGATGTGCTGCTCGAGGGGAAATTCAGAAAGTGCAATCCCGGTTATATCCCCGGCAAGCCCTGCGTGTATGTCGGCATGACCGGGCTGGATCCCGACGTGCGCTTCGACAAGCACAAGGCGGGCATCCAGTCCAACCGTTATGTCAAAACATACGGCTTGCATTTATTGCCTGACCTCTACGAAGGGTTCAACCCGATGTCGTATGACGAGGCGCGCGACCGGGAGGTGGAGGTGGGCATCGATCTGCGCGGGGCCGGTTTCGGGGTCTGGCAGGCTTGAGTGCTGCCCCCGGTTCAAATATCAGGTACGCTCTGCTCATGAAAAAAACCGCCCCGACCAAAACCGAAATCGCGCTGCTGGAGCCCTTCGTTGGGCTCACGCTGGAGCGCATCCATGTGCCGACAACCAGCGAAGCGTTCGCGGCTGCCGCTGCCGAGATCAAGGCGGCGGGAGTCGTTGGATTTGATACCGAATCCAGACCGACATTTGTTGTCGGCGATGTCAGCGAAGGGCCGCACGTGGTGCAGTTCGCCTTGCACGACAGGGCTTACCTGTTCCAGCTGCATCGCACGAAAGGATTGCCGTTCCTGCTGGAGCTGCTGCAATCGGAACAGCTCATCAAGGCGGGCTTCGGACTCAGGTCCGATCGCAAACATATCCTCGCGAAACTGGGCGTGCGTTTCAACGCGGTGGTCGATCTCAACACGGTGTTCAGCATGGACGGCTACCACAAGGAGATAGGGGTCCGAACCGCGGTGGGCCTGGTGCTGAAGCAGCGCTTTGCGAAATCGAGATCGGTCACCACGTCCAACTGGTCGCAACCCGAACTCACCGCGCAGCAGATGCGCTACGCGGCCAACGATGCCTATGCGGCGCTGAAGGTGCTTGAGGCGCTGAACCTGCGCCGCGAGGAGTTGCCCATCATGGGGACAGTCATGGAATCAGGCCCGCCCGGCGCGCCGCCGCTTCAATAGCCGCATAGTTTTCCGCATGGGTAGTGATGAACCGGCTGGCGCGCTGAAATTCCAGTATCTCCCTGTCCTGCCCGATGTTCCTGTCCAGCGCGAGGAAGGCATCGCTCAGTTTGATGCGCAGATTGACATCCATATCCGCACGTACCGTCCAGTTGTAATCGTGATAGCCGGGCGTGACGTAAAACACGCGGATCACTCTGGGGTCAGCCTTGCCCTGCTCGATCAGCTTTTCCCATGCAGCGCTGCTCAACACGCCCGCATCGGCCTGGCCTCCCGCCACCGCCGCGACTGTCGCATCCGGCGAACCGGAAAAGAGCGGCTTCATGTCGGTATCGGGATCGAGGTACGCTTCCCGCAAAAATGAACGCGGCATCAGGTGGCCGGATGCCGACGTCTCCGCGCCGAAAGCAAGCGTCCTGCCTTTCAGATCTTCCAGTCTGGTGATGTCGACACGCCTGGTGATGAACACCGAAGTGGTCCGCTCGTCTTCCGCGCGCTGCACCAGCGGGATGACCTGATCTGCGCTGCGCACTTTGGCCCTGATGAAGTAGTAGCCATCGAGCCAGACCATATCCAGCTTGTTGCCGGTCAATGCCTCAACCATGGTCTCGCCATCGGGCATCGGCCGGAACTCGATCTTCATGCCGACCTTCTTCTCAAGGTATTCGGTCAGCGGCTTGAGTTTGCGCCGCACCACGATGGACGATTCGTCGGAAAAGATGGAAACGCGCAGCACCGGCTCGGAATAGGTGGATGCGTAGTAAATCAGCCCGGCAAAGATCGCCAGCGAGATGAACAGATTGCGCAGGCGGATGAAGGTATCTTTGTTTTGCATAGTCCGCCATATTAAATGAAATACTGACAAAAGCTGATGCATACCAGTGAAAGTCCGGCAATAGAACACCCAACCGCGAGCTCACATAACTTATCCCCGCAACTTCCAAGGAAATCTTGGGGCAGGATTTGTCACAATGGGCACCCTGGATATTGTTTGCCCTGTTCGGCTTCATGTTCCTCCCCAACCGCCAGCGCGGCTTTGTCGAAATCTACCGTACGCTCAAACCGGGCGGCAGCATTGCCATCACCGGCTGGGCGCCCGTGGACCAATCGCCCGCGATTCAGACCATGTTCGGCGCACTGCACGCCATCAAACCCGACCTGCCGCAGCCGCAACGCTCCATCGGCACATTGGAGAACCCCGAGCGCTTCAAACAAGAGACGGAAGATGCCGGTTTCCATAACCTCGAAATATGCAGCTTCACCCAGAGCCTGCCCGGACAGAATTCAGCCTCACGTTTGCACCCGCGCCGAGTTCCTGGACAACATTGTCAAAGGCAGCGTGCCGATACAGATCATGAAGATGGGACTGGGCGAAGAGCTGTGGCGCGAGAAGGAAAAGCTCGCGCTGGCCTGGCTGAAAAAGACATTGCCCACGCTGAAGGGGTCGCTGACATCGGATGCGTGATGGGGGGTGAGAATCAAGCAACACTGCGATATACTTTGCGCACAGCAGACATCGAGGATGCACGGTATTAGTAATCGCTTTCAACGCTCCCTCATTATTTCGACTCATGCGAAAGTACGCATAATCGAACGCAAGATCAGCGGGGCTGATGCTGCTTGAGGCAATCGAACTGCCAATTTGTTTCATCATTATTCATGGGGGGCAACATGCGATCACTCAATTTTCTTGATTCATCGAAACGCTTCAATTTCTTTTTTCTTGTCTTGCCTGGACTATTGCTGGCGGGATGTGGCGGCGGTGGGAACTCAACTTCCAATACGCCTGCCGGAACGAATCATGTTGCTACTGCAGTGAGGGGGACGGCACCACTGGCGAATTGTCCGGCGGGGGGTGTCTCGGTCGATGCGGGTATAGATATCAATAGCAACAGTGTTCTTGACCCTTCAGAGGTAACCAGCACTCAGTACATCTGTAATGGAAGCAATGGGAGCAACGGGCTATCCACGCTAGTGTCAGTCACAAGCGAACCGGCCGGAATCAATTGTGCAACAGGCGGAAGCAAGGTGAGTGCTGGTCAGGATGCCAACCGGAACGATATTCTGGATACTCTGGAAGTGTCATCCACTGCATATGTTTGCAGCGGAGCTGCAGGAAACACCGGTCTCACTGGTCCAGCGGGGCCTGGTGTTACATGGGTGAATGCCACTTCTTCAGTGCAAGCCGCATCGAACACCGGATATCTTGCAAATAGCGCTGTTCAAGTCACGATCACACTCCCTGCTGCACTTGTTATAGGCGATGCAGTTCAAGTTTCCGGAATAGGTACCGGAGGTTGGAAGATCGCTCAGAATGTCGGGCAGTACATCATTACCAAGGATCTTCCTCCAAGCATTGGAGGAATCTGGGTGCCCAGGGATGCCCAACGGAACTGGAGGGCTGTGGCTTCCTCAGCAGATGGGACCAAGCTGGTAGCAGTTGTTGGCGGGGTTGCCGGTGGACAGATATATACATCAGTTGATTCCGGGGGCAATTGGAATTTGCCAACTGCTGGCATGATTGCAAACTGGCAATCTGTCGCTTCTTCGGCAGATGGTGCCAAGTTGGTGGCAGTTGTATGGGGAGGCCAGATTTACACCTCATTAGATTCCGGTGCAACTTGGACACTGCAAGCGGGATCAGCGGTGGCCAATTGGCAATCTGTCGCTTCTTCGGCAGATGGTTCCAGGCTGGTGGCAGTTGTACGGGGTGGGCAAATTTACACCTCAGCAAATTCTGGAGTAACTTGGACACTACAAGCTGGCTCAGCGGTGGCCAATTGGCAATCTGTCGCTTCTTCGGCAGATGGTTCCAGGCTGGTGGCAGTTGTATCGGGGGGCCAGATTTACACCTCAGTAAACTCTGGAGTAACCTGGACCTTGCAGGCATCGAGCCCAACTGCATTCTGGAGTGATGTCGCTTCTTCTGCCAGTGGCAGTAACCTGGTTGCAGTAATTTCCAACAGTTCTTTGGTGTATACCTCGAATGATTCCGGAGTGACTTGGATAAGTCATCAAGTTAACGCTGCCGGCTTTAGCAAAGTGGCTTCTTCTGCTGACGGATCCAGATTGTTTGTGGATGACTATGCATATTCAAGCGACTTCGGCAACACATGGGTAATGAATCAAAACAATACAACGCCTCACAATGTTGGTTCCGTCCTTGCGCTTGCTTGTTCTGCCGATGGTAGCAAATTGATAGGAGCGATTACAGGGATAGGGGGGAGCTTGGTAGCCGGCCAAATATACACTTCCATTCCCACATCGATAGGGACTACCACTGTCGGGATTGCAGGATCGATAAGTGGAATGCAATACGATGCCATTGATCTTCAGTACATTGGCAATGGTGTGTTCATGGTTCGCGGATTTGCAGGGAACTTGGTAGTTCATTAGATCAAACGATCTTCCACTTTAAAATCAAACGAGCCGGATCACACTGGCTCGTTTGATCTTCGTGGGCTTATTTCTCGAACTTCATCACCCCGCCCTTGCAGTCCACCCTGATGGTGTCCCTGGCGGCAAAGCGGCCTTCGAGTATCGCCTTGGCCAGCGGATTCTCGAGTTGCGCCTGGATCGCCCGTTTCAGCGGGCGCGCACCATACACCGGATCGAATCCGGCGGTAGCGATCTCGGCCAGTGCGGCATCGCTGATGTCCAGCTTCATCTCCATCGCGGCAAGGCGTTCCTCCAGATACTGCAACTGTATCTTGGCGATGGACTTGATGTTCTTCTCATCCAGCGCATGGAACACCACCACCTCGTCGATGCGGTTGATGAACTCGGGGCGGAAGTAGCTCTTCACCTCGCCCATCACCGCGAGCTTGATGACCTGGTAGTCGTCGCCGGACATCTGCTGGATCATCTGCGAACCGAGGTTGGAGGTCATCACGATCACGGTGTTCTTGAAGTCCACCGTGCGCCCCTGGCCGTCGGTCATGCGGCCGTCGTCCAGCGCCTGCAGCAGCACGTTGAACACATCGGGATGTGCCTTCTCCACTTCATCCAGCAGGATGACCGAATAAGGTTTGCGCCGTACCGCTTCGGTCAGGCCGCCGCCTTCCTCGTAACCGACATAGCCGGGCGGCGCGCCGATCAGGCGCGCCACGGAATGCTTCTCCATGTACTCGCTCATGTCGATGCGGATCAGATGGTCTTCGGAGTCGAACATGAAACCGGCCAGCGCCTTGCACAGCTCGGTCTTGCCCACACCGGTGGGGCCTAGGAACAGGAACGAACCATAAGGACGGTTCGGATCGGACAGACCGGAGCGCGAACGGCGGATCGCATCGCTCACCAATCGCACCGCCTCGTCCTGCCCGACCACGCGCTCGTGCAATTTTTCTTCCATCTTGAGCAGCTTGTCGCGCTCACCCTGCATCATCTTCGATACAGGTATTCCGGTTGCACGTGACACCACTTCGGCGATCTCTTCCGCGCCGACCTGGGTGCGCAGCAGCTTGTTCTTCTGCCCGCCGCCTTCTGATTCGCGTTGTGCGGCCTCTTTCAGTTTCGCTTCAAGCTGCGGCAGCTTGCCGTATTGCAGTTCGGCGACCTTTTCCAGCTTGCCTTCGCGCTGCAAACGCACGATCTCGGCGCGCACCTGCTCCATCTCTTCCTTGAGGTTAGCCGTGCCCTGTGCGGCCCCCTTCTCGGCCTTCCATATCTCTTCGAGGTCGGCATATTCGCGCTCGAGTTTCCTGATCTCGTCCTCGATGAGCGCATGGCGTTTCTTCGAGGCTTCGTCCTTCTCCTTCTTCACCGCCTCGCGCTCGATCTTGAGCTGGATCAGGCGGCGCTCCAGTTTGTCCATCACCTCGGGCTTGGAGTCGATCTCCATCTTCACGCGCGCGGCGGCCTCGTCGATCAGGTCGATGGCCTTGTCGGGCAGGAAACGGTCGGTGATGTAGCGGTTGGACAGCTCAGCCGCCGCGACGATGGCCGGGTCGGTGATGTCCACGCCGTGGTGCAATTCATAGCGCTCCTGCAGGCCGCGCAGGATCGCGATGGTGGATTCCACGCTCGGTTCTTCCACCAGTACCTTCTGGAAGCGACGCTCCAGCGCGGCATCCTTCTCGATGTATTTGCGGTATTCGTCCAGCGTGGTCGCGCCGACGCAATGCAACTCGCCGCGCGCCAGCGCAGGTTTCAACATGTTGCCCGCATCCATCGCGCCCTCGGCCTTGCCCGCGCCGACCATGGTGTGCAGCTCGTCGATGAACACGATGGTCTTGCCCTCGTCCTGCGCCAGCTCCTTCAGCACGGCCTTCAGGCGCTCCTCGAATTCGCCGCGATACTTGGCACCGGCCAGCAATGCGGCCATATCCAGCGACAGCACCTTCTTGTTCTTCAGCGTCTCCGGCACCTCGCCATTGACGATGCGCTGCGCCAGACCTTCAACGATCGCGGTCTTGCCCACGCCGGGCTCGCCGATCAGCACCGGGTTGTTCTTGGTGCGGCGTTGCAATACTTGGATCGCGCGGCGGATTTCGTCGTCGCGGCCGATCACCGGGTCGAGCTTGCCCTGACGGGCGCGCTCGGTCAGGTCGAGACAATATTTTTTCAGCGATTCGCGCTGGCCTTCGGCCTCCTGCGAGCCCACCGACTCGCCGCCGCGCACCGCGTTGATGGCCGTCTCCAGCGGCGCGCGCGTCACGCCGTGCTGCTTGAGCAAACGCCCGGCTTCGCCCTTGTCATTAGTGAGCGCCAGCAGAAACATCTCGGACGCGATGAACTGGTCGCCGCGCTTCTGCGCTTCCTTGTCGGTGAGATTCAGCACGCTGGACAGGTCGCGCCCGACCTGCACCTCGCCGCCGTGGCCTTCCACCCTGGGCAGACGCGACACGGCGTCGCTCAGCGCGGCTTTCAGCGCATTAACGTTGCCCCCCGCGCGCGCCAGCAGCGAACCCGCGCCGCTGTCGGCATCGTTGAGCAGCGCCAGCAGCAGGTGCTGCGGCTCGATGAACTGGTTGTCGGCGCCGACGGCCAGACTCTGTGCATCGGACAGCGCCTGTTGCAGCTTGGTGGTGAATTTATCGAAACGCATGATCGCTCCCGCTCAGTAATGGTGGTCTGCGATGTAAATGGGGTATCCAGACGGCTTTTCAAGAGGCAATCGGGGGCGATTCAAGTTGCGGCGATTTCACCCCCACGCTGCATCCCTTATACTACTGTCTCTCTAAACAGGACACGCCATGTCATACACCTATCTTTCCCGCCATATCCGCACCAATGTCCGCGCCGCGCTCGATGAGGACATCGGCAGCGGCGACCTCAGCGCGCAGCTGGTCGCGGAAGGCACCCATGCGACCGCCACCGTCATCACGCGCGAAGCGATGGTGCTGTGCGGCGCGCTGTGGTTCGATGAGTGCTTCCTGACGCTGGATCAGAACTGCAAGATAGACTGGAAAGTACAGGAGGGCACCCGGGCCGAACCCCACCAGACCCTGTGCGAGATTCGCGGCGATGCCCGCGCGATGCTCTCGGCCGAACGCCCGGCGCTGAATTTTCTGCAGACGCTCTCGGCCACCGCGACATTGACGCGGCGATATGTGGACGCGCTGGCCGGCCTGAACACCAGGATCATGGACACGCGCAAAACGCTGCCCGGCCTGCGCATGGCGCAAAAACACGCGGTCAAGACGGGCGGCGGGCACAACCAGCGCATCGGCCTGTTCGACGGCGTACTGATCAAGGAGAACCACATCGCGGTGGCCAACGGGATCGGCGCCGTGCTGGAACACGCTTTTCAGATCACCCCACCCGGCATCGCAATCCAGATCGAGGTAGAGACACTGGAACAACTGGATGAGGCGCTGAATGCCGGGGCGCGGCTGATCCTGCTCGACAATTTCTCGCTGTCCGACATGCGCATCGCCGTGACCCACGCGAAAGGACGCGCCGAACTGGAAGCCTCGGGCGGCATCAACCTGGAGAATGTGCGCCTCGTCGCCGAGACCGGCGTGGACCGCATCTCCATCGGCGCGCTGACCAAGGATGTGAAGGCGATCGACCTGTCGATGCGGTTTGTCTGACAACAAATGAACAACCCATAGCGTCATTCCCGCAAAAGCGGGAATCCAGCGAAACGAATGCTCCGCGTGGCGGACAAGACTTCAAAATTGTCCCGCTATGCGGGAACTGTGAATCAACTGGATTCCCGCTTTCGCGGGAAAGACAAACCAGGAGAACGCCATGTGCCAGCTGCTCGGAATGAACTGCAACGTCCCCACCGACATCTGCTTTTCCTTCACCGGATTCCAGAAGCGCGGCGGCGAGACCGATGTGCATGCCGACGGCTGGGGCATCGCGTTCTTCGAGGGGCGCGGCGTGCGCCTGTTCCTGGACCCGCAGCCCTCGGCGCAATCACCCATCGCCGCACTGGTGCGCAACTATCCTATCCGCTCGCTGAACGTGATCGCGCATATCCGCAAGGCGACGCAGGGCATCGTCTCGCTGGAGAACACCCATCCCTTCCAGCGCGAACTGTGGGGACGCTACTGGGTGTTCGCGCACAACGGCAACCTGCCGCAGTTCCTGCCTGACCTGGACGGCAGCTTCGTGCCGGTCGGCAACACCGACAGCGAGCGCATCTTCTGCTGGCTGCTGCAAAGCCTGCGGCAGCGCTACGGCGATGTGCCGCCCGCGCGCGATGCGCTGTTCGCGGCGCTGCACGAACTCATCTATCCGCTCTCCGGCATGGGCATCTTCAATTTCCTGCTGTCCAACGGCGAGTGCCTGTTCGCGCATTGCTCGACCGAGCTGAGCTATGTCGAGCGGCGCGCGCCGTTCAATCTGGCGCACCTGAAGGACGAGGATGTGATGGTGGATTTCAGCGCGGTGACCACGCCGAACGACCGCGTCGCGATCATCGCGACGCAGCCGCTGACCGACAACGAGAATTGGATCAGCATGCCGCCCGGTTCGCTATGGCTGTTCCACGGAGGCGAGGCGGTCAGCCATCTCGACACGCTGCCCAGTCCGGTCAAATCGCTGGGCGGCGTTTAGGGATCATAAGAACGACAGCCAGATGCTGGCGATCGCGCTGGCTTCCTTTTTGTCGTCGAGCGCCTTGACCAGGCCGGCGCGCACGGTGATCGGCAATGCATAGGCCAGCGACATGTCCAGTCTCGCCTCCAGTCCCACCGCCCTCTTCACGTCCCTGCTGGCGTAGGTAGTGTCCCAGGCGTTGCCCGCTTCGGCGAACACCGCGCCATGCAGGCGTTTGAAGAAGAACGGGGTGTTGCCGAAACCGCGTTCGAGATTCTTGACCGGAAAGCGGTATTCGGTGCTGAGCAACCCGACTTTCTGGCCGCGATATTTGTTGACCGGATAGCCGCGCAAATGGACGTAGTTATCCTCGACCCTGAGGGTGAAGTCGCCGGGGTTGTCCCCGCCCAACTGGAAGGCGCGCTGCGGGATCACGTCGCCGGTTGATCGTCCGGAATAGGCACGCACCAGCAGGACATGGTGGTCGAACGGGAAGTCGATGTATTCGTGCCAGTCGATGCTGTATTTCTTCAGGTTGAAATCGCTGCCGATCTTTTTATCGACCTGCTCGTAACCGAACTCGATGCTGCGACCGCCTTCCGGGCTGATCGAATAGCCGTATTTCTCGGCGTTGTTGTAATAGTAGCCCGCCCGACCGGAAACCAGTTTCCCCCGCGCGGGTATCGCGCCATCGTAGCCCGTCCAGGGCGGCATGGCGGAGAGTCCGGACAGTGTCTTGCTCCGGTAGCCTATCGTCAGACTGTGCTGGCTATCCAGGCCGAGTATCGGCAGTACCAGTGAGACATCGAACATGCGGCTGCGCTCGACGTAATCGCCGGACAAACTGGGACCCGCCTGCTGCGCCAGCAGGCCCACATAGGTCATGTCGATATCCTGCGTCCTGAATATCAGGCCGGGATACAGGCCGTCATACATATAACTGAGGTCGTGCCAGACGCGCCGATGATCCGGGCCGTACAACGCAGTCGCGACATAGCGATGGCGTTCGACCGCATCGGCACCGAAAGTGAGGAAGCCGCCCAGCGTCCCGCTGTAGGAGCTGTACCCGACATTGGGCAGCCACAGGCGCGGGTACAGCGTGGGCAAGGGACTATAGGGCTCCTGGCGGGTGACGACCGGTTGCTCGTTGTAACTCATCACGGGATAGGGGTCGCGGTAATAAGCCATCGCCTTCCATGTGTCGGGCTTGCTGCCCATCGCATGGATGTCAAAACCCCGCGAACTGTAATTCGCAAACACGAACGCGCTGCCGTCCGGCGTGACCGAGGGCATGATCGCGCCGCCCAGCACATTGCTGATTTGCAGTATCTGCCTGCCGGCAAGATCGCAGGCGTATATATTGAAGATGCCGCTGCGATCCGAAGCGAAATACACTGCGTTACCGTCCGCACTCCATACCGCGCCGCCGTCAATGGCGCGGTCGTGCATCAGCTCCTCGAGCTTGTTGCCCCCGCTATCGAATATCCAGATGTCCTTGTAGCCATCCGGCTGCCTGACACCGACGGCGATCTTCTGCCCGTCCGGGCTGAAGCGCGGCGTCTCGTACTGGTTGTCGCTTTCTTCGGTCAGCCAGTCGATGTCCCGCTCGCTTGCCGCCGCTTCATTTGCCAGCGATATGGTTGCCAGCCGCGCCTTGCCGAGCCGGTTGGTCACGAACACCAGCGTGGTGTTGTCCGGTGAAGGGGATGCATCGCGGGCGCGCAGGTTTTTTGTGAGCCGCGTTTCCCTGCGGCTTTCCAGATCGTAGTAGTAGATGTCGTTGTAAAGATCGACATTGCGCACCACCGCCAGTCTGGTGAAATAAAAGCCCCTGCCATCCGGCCTCCAGCTGATGCTGTGCGCCGATGAAGTGGCATTATCGAGCAGCTTGCGGTCATCGCTGCCATCGATGTTCATCAGATGGATGGACTGATGCTCATCGGAATTGACTGACACGTAGGCGATCTTCTTCCCGTCCGGAGAAACCGCCGGCGCAACACTCATGTATCCGCGCCGCGTCAGGGCGCGCGATGCGGTCAATCCCTGCGCTTCCACCTGCTGCCTTTGCGCCTCGTAGCGTACTGACAATCCGCCTTTCCACTCTTCCCACAGCGCCGGATAATCGGCTCCTATCGTGCGGTACGCGGTGCTGCTGACGAGAAAAGGCCAAGCCCTGCCGCTGTATTCCACGGAGATATCGGCCAGCTTGTCGCGCCCGTATTTGTTTGCGATGAAGCCGGTAAAGCTGCCCCCGAACAGATAGGGCACCTCCCCGTCCGGCCATTTTTCGGTAAAGTTCGCCGCGTGGCTGATGGGCGGGAAGTTGTTCTCCAGCACCGCCATGCGCAGCATCATCTCGGATGCGGGCGAGCGGTTGCGCCCCCCGCCGGTCAATTCCGTTTCCTCGTGCACGGCCAGCCCTTCCTTCAGCCAGACCGGCTGCCACATGTTAGGGAAATACAGATTGCCGAAAATATTTCTCAGCACGCCCGGCAACCCGCTCGCCATGTCCATCTGGACGATGTGCGTGTATTCGTGGGTGATCAGCAGCCGCATCCAGTCGTCATAGTTGCTGCCGCCGAATATCGATTCGCCGTACGGCTGGGTGACGTAAAGCGTGATCAGGTTGTACGGCAGCGTCGTAGCCCAGCCGTTGACGTCATCCATCGAATCTACCAGCACGATGTGGGTGCGGTCGCCCGGCGCGGATTTCATCCGCGTAACCAGCCGTGTATGGATGTCTTCTGCGAGTACCGCGACCCGGTTCGCCAGCGCCTCTTCACCTTGGTGGTAGTGGATATGGAAATGCGGCGAGGTCAGCGTCGTCCAGGAGAATGACGGATCGGTTTTTGCAAAACCGGCGGACATGTACAAAAGGAACAGCAGCGGGAGCAGTCTTTTCATGCACCGGGATGGCCCGGATGAAATCAACGACATGGCAATCACCCCCACATGATTAAAATCGCGCCCCTACAACCCCAGCACATCCTGCATGTCATACATCCCCGCCGGACTCGCTTTCAGGAAGCGCGCGGCGCGCAGCGCACCCAGCGCGAACGTGGCGCGGCTGCTGGCCTTGTGGGTGATCTCGACGCGTTCGCCGGTGCCCGCGAACAACACGGTGTGGTCGCCGACGATGTCGCCGCCGCGCACCGTGGCAAAGCCTATCGTGGATGGATCGCGCTCACCGGTCACGCCTTCGCGCCCGTACACGGCGCACTGCTCAAGATCGCGTCCCAGCGTTTTCGCGATCACCTCGCCCATGCCCAGCGCGGTGCCGGAGGGCGCATCGACCTTGTGGCGATGGTGCGCCTCGATGATCTCGATGTCGTATCCCTGCGCCAGCACGCGCGACGCGGTCTCCAGCAGCTTGAATACCAGGTTCACGCCCACGCTCATGTTGGGCGCGAACACGATGCCGATATCCTGCGCTCCCGCGCCGAGCTGCGCCTTTTGTTGCGCGTTCAGACCGGTAGTGCCGACCACCATACCGACTCCGAGCTTGCGGCAGATGTCGAGGTGAGCCATCGTGCCTTCCGGGCGGGTGAAGTCGATCAGCGCGTCCGCGCCGCGCAGCGCGGACATCGCGTCAGCGGTGACCTTCACGCCGCCCACTGTATTTCCGATCAGCGTGCTACCCTCGTGTTCCAGCGCCGCATGCAACACCAGATCATCCGCTTGCGCCACGCATTCCAGCAACACCTTGCCCATGCGTCCGCCGCACCCCGCGATCGCGATTTTTATCCTGTTCATTTTCTATCCTTTGACTTGCCCGTCTGCCGTTGCCGGAGCAGCTTCCGCAGGCTGGCCGTTCTCGACCACGCGCGCCAGGTTCTCGCCCTCGAAATACAGCGTCATGCTCTGCTGCACCAGCAATTTCCCGGCTCTCTCCAGCCGATACACATAATCCCAACGGTTGCCGTGGAATGCGTCGTTGATCATCGGCGTGCCCAGCACATAACGCACCTGCTGCCGGGTCATTCCGACCTTGAGCTTCTCGCGCATCTCGGGGGTCACGTAGTTCCCCTGGCGGATATCCATCTTGTATGGCGATAGCGAACAACCGCCCAAAACCGCCAGCATACAAAGCAGAACAAATCTATTGCGCATCACATTCCAATCGATTTTCAAATTCAGTACCGCCGTGCCCTGCGACACGTTACAGGCTGCCGCATCATACCTCAAGCCGGCACACCCAACATCTCCGCCGCGTGCTTGCGCGTCGTTTCGGTGATCTTCACCCCGCCCAGCATGCGCGCGATCTCCTCGACGCGCTGCGCGCCGTCCAGCACGGAGATGCGGCTCAGCGTGATGCCGTTTTCGACCGCCTTGCTCACTTGCCATTGCTGGTCGGCTGATGCCGCGACTTGCGGCAGATGCGTGACGCACAGCACCTGATAGCGCTTGCCCAGTTTTTTCAGCAACTGCCCGACGATCTCGGCGACACGTCCGCCGATGCCGCTGTCCACCTCGTCGAAGATCAGTGTCGGCACGCTGGCGACCTGGGAGGTGGCGACCTGAATCGCCAGACTGATGCGCGACAACTCGCCGCCCGACGCCACTTTTGCCAGGCTGCGCGGCGGCACGCCGGGATTGGCGGCGACCTGGAACTCGACAGTTTCCAGTCCATAGGCGTTGCCTTCGTCCAGCGGCAACAATGCCACGGTAAAACTTCCGCCCGGCATCGCCAGTGTCTGCATCGCTGCGGTGATCTCGCGCGACAATTTGTCCGCCGTTTTTTTGCGCGCCGCGCTCAATTTCTGCGCGGCAGCCAGATAGCTTTGCTGCGCGGCTTTTTCCCGGCGTTCCAGTTCGGCCAGATCGGCATCGCCGCCCAGCTCGGCGAGACGCGCAACGATACGCTGCAATGCCCCGTCCAGCTGTTCCGGCGCGACGCGGTATTTGCGCGCGGCATCCATCACGCTCTGGATGCGCTGCTCCTGTTCGCGCAGCCGTTGCGGGTCGGTATCCAGACGCTGCTGGTAATGGCGCAGCGCGTACACGGCCTCCTGCAACTCGGCCTGCGCGCTTTCCAGCATCCGCAATGTCTCGCCCAGACCGGCATCGTGCGTCATGCCGTCGCGGATGCGCGCCATCAGCGCGTTGAGTTGCGCCAGACAGGACGTGCCCGCCTCGCCCAGTATCTCCAGGCCGAATCCGGCGGTTTCCAGCAGGCTTGCCGCGTGGGAAAGGCGCGCATAATCCTCCTGCAAGCTCTGCCATTCCGCCGGGTTGAAACCCAGGCCATCGATCTCGTTGCGCTGGAACTGCAACAGCTCGCGCTCGGCGGCCACCGCTTCGGCATTCTCGCTGAGACTGATGCGGCGGCGGCGCAAAACCTGCCACTCGCGATATAAACCCGCGACTTTTTCAGCGCTATCGGTGATGCCGGCATAGCCGTCCAGCAGCTGGCGTTGTGCGTCGGGGCGCAACAGCGATTGATGCGCATGCTGTCCGTGTATGTCCAGCAGCCGGTCGCCCGCTTCGCGCATCTGTTGCAGCGTCGCGTTGCGCCCGTTGATGAAGCCGCGCGAGCGTCCTCCGGAATCCAGCACGCGGCGCAGCAGGCACACACCCGCATCGCCCTCCAGCTCCTGTTCACGCAACCATGATTGCACGTGCGGCATCGAACTCACGTCGAACTCGGCTGCGATCTCGGCGCGCTCGCAGCCGTTGCGCACCATGGCCGCATCGCCGCGCTCGCCGAGCGCCAGCGACAATGCGTCGATCAGGATGGACTTGCCCGCGCCGGTCTCGCCGGTCAGCGCGGTGAAACCTGCGGAGAAATCCAGTTCAAGGGATGAAACGATAACGAAATCGCGGATGGCCAGAAATTTCAGCATATATCTTGGAACTCCAGCATTTAGAGCATCTGGTTCCAGAGCAATTTCTCGCGCAGCGTGTGGTAGTAACTGTGCCCGACCGGATGCAGCAGGCAGACAGTTTCGGGGTGGCGCGTGACGGTGATCTTGTCGTGCAACTGCAGGTCGTAACTGGAGTGGCTGTCAAAGCGCACGTGTATGTCGGCCGTGCGGTGCACCAGTATCTCCAGCACCGAAGAACTCTTCACCACGATAGGCCGGTTGCTCAGTGTATGCGGACAGATCGGCACCAGTTCGAGCACATCGAGGCTGGGATGCAGTATCGGTCCGCCGGCGGACATCGCGTAAGCCGTGGAACCGGTGGGTGTGGAAATGATCAGCCCGTCGGCACGCTGGTTGTAGAGATACTCGCCATCGATGCGCACCTCGAACTCGATCATGCTGCTGGTATTGTTGCGGTGCACCACCACCTCGTTGAACGCGCGGCCATTGTATACCTCGACATTGTTGCGCAACACTCGCGCATCCAGCAGCAAGCGCTGCTCGGTGACGAACTTGCCGTCCAGCATCGCCGCGATGCAATCCTGCATGTTGTCCAGCGTGAGATCGGTGAGAAAACCGAGCCGCCCCTGATTCACCCCGACCAGCGGCACATGGCACAGCGACAGGGTGCGCGCGATGTTCAGCATCGTGCCGTCCCCCCCCATCACGACCGCAAGATCCACCGTATTGCCGATCTCGGCCAGACTCATGGCCGGATAGGGATTGTTTTTGAGATGCTCGGCGGTCAGACTGTCCACCACCACGTTCACGCCATGGTTGGTCAGAAACGCGGCGAGCCGCAACAGGGGCTCGGCAATCTCGGGCGCCTTGTGTTTGCCGATCAGCGCAACATTTCGGAAGGGGAATTTCATAGTCGGGGATTAAACCACATCGCCCATGCAATGACAAAGCCAAGTCGCCATAAAACAGGCCCCGCATCCGAAGCTCGGGCGGGGCCACAAAGCCGACAGGCTAACGCAAATGCGCCCCGATCACGTCGAGGCACATGACCTGATTACAAGCTGGAAATATAATCCGCCAATGCGTCTATTTCGGCGTCAGTCAGGGACTTGGTGATATTGTTCATCACACCGCCCACGCTATTGCTGCGCTCGCCGCTTCTCCAGTGGGTAAGCTGCAGCCGCAGATAATCCTTCTGCTGCCCGCCTATCACAGGATAGGTCGAAACATCGGGTGCCTGCCCCTTGCCGTTCACCCCGTGACAGCCCTGGCAGGGCAGCACGCCTCTGGCCATGTCGCCGTTGGTGAACAGATTCTTGCCAACCTGGTTCAGGCTCTTGCCGCCACCCGACATCTGCTTCTGGCTCGCAAAATAGGCCACGATATCCACCAGCTCCGCGTCACTGATGATCGCGGACATCGCACTCATGATCTGGTGCTCGCGTTCCCCGGTCTGGAAATTGCGGAATTGCTTTGCGATGTATACGGAATATTGTCCGGCCAACTTGGGGATCAAACCCTCGATGCTGTTGCCGTCTTCGCCGTGGCATCCCTGGCACAGAGCGGACGCGGATTTGCCTTCGACCGGATTGCCACTGCCGATACGCTGCTTGATCGCCTCTGCCGTGTCACTGGCAAAAGCAGTTGTGGCTGCGAACAGAACGACGGCAGTCAGGCAGGCAAAAACGCTTTTTTGATTTCTAATCATATTAGTAAGCTCCAGTGGAAGAGAAAAGTGAACCAATTAAACCACATTACCCATGCAATGGCAAAACCGCGTACGACCATTGCCGTCAAATGCGACAACAGCCGGGCACGCAGGGCGATAACCCTTGATTCTATTGATCTCCAGCGGACTTGACACCTGCGCGCGCGCCCCGGTCACGGAGCATTTGAACGATCCCTGCATTTCCGTTTTCCAGCGCAACATCCAAGGCTGTATGCCCGAGGTTATCCTTCGCATTGACGATCGCGCCCCTCGCCAGCAGCATTTTGACAATATCGGCACTCCCGTTGGCCGCAGACCAGACCAATGCAGGCACCCCGTTGCTGTTCCTGGCATTGACATCTGCTCCGTTGTTCAGCAGCTTCTGGATAATTACCGTATTGTTTTTCTCCATGGCATAGATCAGTGCCTCTTTGCCATTGTCATCCTGCGCGTTGACATTCGCCCCCTTGGATACCAGCGCTTTCACAACTTCGGCGTTATCGTTGTATATTGCCCAGATCAAAGGTGTCCAGCCGGCATCGCCTTTTGCATTCACGTCGGCGCCATTCCGCACCAGCATTTTGATGATCTCATCGGGTTTCTTCTGGATCAATGCCGAGAGCAGTGCAGGCACGCCATACCTGTTCTTTGCGTTGACATTCGCCCCCTTCAGGATCGCGGCTCTGACGATATTGGCATCCCCGTTCATGACCCCGTCCAGCAACTCGTCATCCCAGCTCATGGGCTTGATCGCCCACTTTTGCGCCTTCCAGTTCTTTTCCGTCTTCTCGAAATCGATCGCACCGATCACAGTCAGCCTGCTACCCGCCCTGTTCGCCTTCGCCGCGCAACTCGGACGGCCACTCCCCGCTTCAGATATGGCCAGTCTCGTCTGCTTGCCGGCCGGGCACACCGTCACATTCTTGAGGAACACCAGCTCGATCTCTGCATCCAGCTGGTAGAACTTATCCGGCGCTTCCTCTTTGCTCCGTTCCCCGACCCTGGTGATATTGCCGATCTTGACACGCCCCTGGGAAATCGCCTCATTCAGGCCGTTCTCAAATACCTTCCTGACCTCCTGCATGGATGGCTTTTCGCCCACATCCGCACTGACGAAATCGGAAGCTGCAAGCAGCATTGCGGCAATCAGACCGGCTTGATATAAGTTCGAGCGTTTCATGGCACTTCCCTCTTTAGATTTGTTGGGCGCGCCCGAGTCTATTTCACGGACTTTGAAAGAGTCAAGCAATTGAATCCGGCCATGCAGACGGCACCGCGAATTGAATGTATCCGGAAAACGGCAGGGGAATTGGCCGGAAGAGTTGACGATGCCCGGGGCGGGCGTCTGCATCCGGGCGCAACGGAAATGTTGTGTTTCTGATACCAATTCCCGGGCAGCATCCGCTGACACGGATGTTGCCCGGTATCATTGTGTCAATCTTCCCAGCCCGGATAGTTGGGGATCGAGACGGTATCGGCATCGAACACACCCTTTGCGGCCTGGGTGTGGCACTTGTCGCAAAAACTCAGCGACTTCACATCCTTGTTACCCTTAACCATATTCTCTGGGATATCCTGATGCTTGCGCTTGATGTAACGAACCTCGGTGATCCGCAGCGGGGCTTCCCCTTCAGCCGCGGCCCGGGCGATCTTGCGCGAGCGCTTGTGCCAGGATTTGTCCGCCGAATTTCCCACCGCATAGTCAAGCACAGCTTGCAGGGTATCCCTGTCCAGTTCCGCATTGACGCCAAAGTGGTCGCTCAGCGCCTCGGCATTCAACAGTTTCCGCCACGATTTTTCCGGAAGCAGACCCGGCTGATAGGCGAAATGACAATCGCTGCATTCGCTGCGATATTGTTTGTCGGTAACCGGCGTTACTTCCTTGGCGCGCTGAAAATTGACCAGCCAACCCACGAAACTCTCTTCGGCGCTTGCGCCGGAAGCATTCAGCAACAGCGCGCCCGCCAGCAATGCGGCAGCCTTGAATTTTACCTGGAATTTTACTTGCATCATCTCACCCCGTTACCAAGTCAATTTAATCGCGGCAGCCATTGCAACGCCGCCCGCAATCCCGGAACCGGGATGGCCATTCCCCGGCGCCTTGGATACGGCATTCAGCATCGCCAGTGCGCCCAGTGTGCCCAGCATCACGTGCAGATTGTCCGGATCGGTCCAGCCATCTTCCAGATGAAAATCGTCCCAATGCGTCAGCAACCCGGTGGTTACCGTGGCCGCAGCCATCGCGGCGGTCAACCGGCCCAGAGACTGGTGCGTCCCCTGGGTCCGCGATTTGGTCGTCCCGCCTTCATCGTCCGGTGCGGTTAGCGCGGTCAACCCGACCAGCGCCACTGTCGTCAACCCCATATATTTGTGGGCGTTGCTGCCGGAAAAGAACGGCGGTTCATACTCTGCCGGCTGGACTGCGGAAGCAGTTGCGGGCGCGTTCGCCTGCCCGATTACGACACCGCCTTCATTCAATGCCAGCATGTAAGATTTGGAGTTCTGGGTATAAATTGCGGCGTTGGTCGGCAAAGCGGCGTCCGGCAACGCAACATCCGCACAGGCCCATCCCGACAACATCGCCAAACCGATACCGCCGGCAATATGGATAAAATTCGCATTTAACTTCATTCAGTGCCCCTTTAGATTAACAGTTACCCCGTACAACGCGCTTGCACAAACCATCTAGCTGCGCAAATACACAAACATCGCCACGATGACCAGCATCGCCAGACCCAGGCCATTGTGTGCACGCCGAATACCGGCGGCATCCGATTTGACCGGTTTAACGCCGGTAATCATCGCCCGCACCAGATTCTCGCGGTGCATCACGCTGCTGATCAACACACCGAGCAGGTGCAAGGCAACCACAGCCAGCATGACATTCGTCGCGATGCCGTGCATCTCGACCACGGCATCACCGGCCTCATCCTGCAGCGCCATCACCCCGGTCACGCACAGGGACAGTCCCAGTGTCAGCAGCAACCAGACCGACACACTGCCCGCCGGGTTGTGTCCCGGATAGTGTAGCGGCTTTCTCCGGGTCAGCGATGCCAGATACGCGACAATTTCAGCCGGTTTGAACACGAACGAACTGAACCGGGAATAACGTGTGCCGACAAATCCCCACAACAACCTGAACACGAGCAGGCCCAGCATGATGTAACCGAACGCAACATGGATACCCCGGTAGCGTTCCGAATCCGCCGTCAGATAGGCCACTCCAAATGACAGCGCCTGCAACCAGTGAAAGGCACGCGTGGGGGCATCCCAGACCAGGATTCGGTTACTCATGATGTTCTCTTGCTATCTCGGTATGTTGATATTGTGCTCGCTGAAATCGCCGCTCTCCGCCTGCAAATGGCACGCCGAACAATTGGCGGGACTTTTCACCTTCGGGCTGTTCCAGACGCTGCGTGCAACTTCATCATGCTCGCGCCTGAACCAGCGGGTTTCACTGATCCGTAGAGGTGTCTTGCCGGATGCATCCCGCCTCTCTTTCTGGCGGCGCGCATTCTCTTCCAGAAAAACCGTTATCTCGCGCGCCGTTCCGGCATCCAGGCTGGCATCGCTGCCGAAGTGCCTGTCCAGGCCGGCCATGATCTCGCGCCATGATTCCGCCGCAAGGAAGCGCGGCGGATAGGCGATATGGCAAGCACCGCAATCCGCCAGCCATTTGGGATTGCTGTGTTTTGCCTGGTCAGCCCTGTGCTGCGCCTCATCTTCGTCGTCATCGGCCTGCGCGAAAGGCATCGCCGCGCCCAAAACCAGAACACCCCCCAGCAGCAGCGCCAACCAATGCCTATTCGATTTTAAAAACGTCATGTCGGCTTTCTATTTTCGTATGGTGAGCAGGTAAGTGAGCATGTCGCCCTTCTCCTGCGCTGTACAGACGCGGTCCAGCACGTCGTTGCAATTGCGTTTGAACCACTTTTCGACTTTCTTCATGTCGGTAAACCGCTCCGGATTGGCGGATGGCGCCATGGGCTTGATGACCTTGTCGCTCTTGGCGTGTTTGCCTTGCGCCGCCGGATTATCGGTATGGCACGATGAACAGCTCCACTCGCCGCCATGCTTGGTCTTGTAGAAATTTTCCCCGCGTGCTGCCGAAAAACCCTGGAAACCCTGCGTATTCGCCGCTTCAGTTTTGAGGGCTGCCAGCACCTCTTCCGGGCTTTCCGCGCAAGCCGGCTGCGCCGCCAGCCCCATGATAGCCGCAAACACCCAACCCATAGACACGACTGCTCGAAGCATTTCCAACTCCTGTAAAAATAACGTGGGGGTAGGCATGGCCGCAAAAAAAAAGTTCAACGAATGCGTGGTAAATTTAAAAATCTTCCGGCCGCCCCGGGGCAATCCCGACCAGCATTATCGGTTAACAGTCCGGCGCCAATGGTAGAATCCGCCCCATGCTCAACGAACGCGCACAGATCCTGCTCAAAACCCTGGTGGAACGCTATATCAGCGACGGCCAGCCGGTCGGTTCGCGCACGCTGCAACAGTATTCCGGGCTGGAAGTCAGCTCCGCGACCATCCGCAACGTGATGGCCGATCTCGAAGACATCGGGCTGGTCAGCAGCCCGCACACGTCCGCCGGACGCATCCCGACCGGATTGGCATACCGTCTGTTCATCGACACGATGCTGGTCACCAAGCCGCTGGACAACGCGCGCGTGCAGCAGATGGAAAGCCAGTTGCAGCCGGACAACCCGTCGCGCCTGATCGCGCAGGCTTCCAGCATCCTCTCCGAACTGACGCAATTCGCCGGCGTGGTCGCCACACCCAGGCGCGAAGCCGTCACCGTGCGCCAGATCGAATTCCTGCGCCTGGGTGAAAAGCGTGTACTGCTGATCATCGTGATGCCGGACGGCGAGGTGGAAAACCGCGTGCTCCCGATGGAAAAGGATTACACCCAGTCGCAGCTCACCGAGGCGGGCAACTTCCTCAACCAGCATTACATCGGCTTCAGCTTTTCGCAGATACGCGAAAAGCTGCGCGGCGAGCTGCGCCAGCTGCACCAGGACATGAGCGCATTGATGGCGGCGGCGCTGGCGGCGGGCGACGAAGCTGCGGCAAAGAAGGCCGAGGACTATGTCATCAGCGGCGAACGCAACCTGCTGCACGTGGACGACCTGTCCGCCGACATGAACCGCCTGCGCGGCCTGTTCAACCTGTTCGAGCAGAAGACCGAGCTGCTGCAACTGCTGGAAGCCGGCCGCAACGGGCAGGGCATACACATCTTCGTCGGCAACGAATCCGGCCTCGCCTCGCTGGAAGAGTGCAGCGTGATCACCTCGTCCTATTCCGTGGACGGACAGGTGGTGGGCACGCTCGCCGTGGTCGGCCCGAAGCGCATGGATTACCAGCGCGTCGTGCCCATCGTGGACATCACGGCGCGCCTGCTGGGCAACGCCCTTTCACAGAATTAACCACCTCATCACTTATCAATGCAAGGATCACTACATGACTTATCAGACTGAACCCGCTTTCGCGCACGGCACGCCCGCCAGGACCGGCATCCTGCTGGTCAATCTCGGCACGCCGGATGCGCCCACTGCCGCCGCCGTGCGTCCCTATCTCAAGGAATTTCTGGGCGATCCGCGCGTGGTGGAGATTCCCAAGGCAATCTGGTGGTTCATCCTGAACGGCATCATCCTCAACACCCGCCCGAAGAAATCCGCCGCGAAATACGCTTCGATATGGATGAAAGAAGGCTCGCCGTTGCGCGTGTATACCGAGAAGCAGGCCACCCTGCTGCAAGGCTATCTGAGCCAGCGCACCCAAGCGCCTGTCGTCGTGGACTTCGCGATGAGCTACGGCAATCCGTCTGTCGCCAGCGTGATGCAGAAACTCAAGGAACAGAACTGCCAGCGCATCCTGGTCGTGCCGATGTATCCGCAATACGCGGCCAGTGCCACCGCCACGGTGTTCGATCTGGTATTCGGCGCGATGCAAAAGATACGCAACACCCCCGCGCTGCGCACTATCAAACACTTTCACGACCACCCCGGCTACATCAAGGCGCTGGCCAACAACATCAACGACTACTGGATGAAACACGGCCGCCCCGAAAAACTGGTGATGAGCTTCCACGGCGTGCCGCAGTTCTCGCTGGACAAGGGCGACCCCTACCACTGCGAATGCCACAAGACCGGACGATTATTTGCGGAACAGCTCGGCCTGAAGCCCGATCAATACGCGGTCAGCTTCCAGTCGCGCTTCGGCAAAGCGGAATGGATCAAACCCTACACCACCGCCACGCTGCTCGAACTCGGCAAACAGAAGACCAAACGCGTCGACGTCGTCTGCCCCGGCTTCGTCGCCGACTGCCTGGAAACGCTGGAAGAGATCGCGATGGAAGGCAAGGAAGATTTCCAGCACGCCGGCGGCGGCGAATACCACTACATCCCCTGCCTCAATGACCGCGACGACTGGATGCACGCGCTGACCGATCTGGTGATGGATAACTTGCAGGGATGGCTGGTGGAGACGGATAAAGCGGAGTTGGAGCAAGGAAGGTTGAGGGCGTTGGGAATGGGAGCGAAAAAATAAGGTAGGTAGGTTGGGTGGAGCGCAGCGATACCCAACATTCAAAAGCCAACTTCAAAGTCAAAACCGCCGGGGGTTGCCCGGCAGCTAGTCACTTTTTCTTGCTTCGCCAAAGAAAAAGTAACCAAAAAGAAGGCGAACCCGGTTTGCCGCCGCTACGCGGTGCCCTGCGTTGCTCGACTGGTCAGGCGGCTGCGGAACTCGCGCTACGCGCTCAGACAGTCCTCGCCGAAATCCCCTGACCAGCCTCCGCTACTCGGCGGCGCACAGGGGAGGGTAAGTCAAAACCAAAATCGTAAACCCATACGATGGGCAACAAGTTGCCCATCATGCAAAAGTAGATAGGCAATACAATTTGACTCCGGTTATTGGTGTCTTAGGCGGAAGGGGGAGTAATGGGAGTGCGTTTTCGACGGTCTATTAAATTGGCACCAGGATTACGGCTTAATTTCAGTGGAAGTGGGGTAAGCCTAAGTGCAGGTCCTCGTGGAGCATCTGTGAACTTTGGATCAAGGGGGACTTTTGTAAACACAGGCATTCCCGGTACTGGCCTTTACAGCCGATCTCGACTCGGTGCTGCTACTTCAGAGTCCAGCGGACGGCCAGGGAAAGTAAATGTAACCGCATCAGTTAAGGTCGGAGATGATGGCACGGTTACGTTTCTCGATTCCAACGGCCAACCGCTCAGTGACTACCTTACAAATCTTGCCAAACGTCAACAAGGTGCCAAGATTCGCGAGCTGCTAGAACAGACATGTTCAGAAATTAATGCTGAAACCGAAGCGCTCGGCAGAATTCATTGCCATACACCAAAGCCAGACGACGCGCCCCAATATATACCTTTAGAATTTCCTCAGCCTGAACCAAAGCACCCTGTACTCAAGGGTGTGGGTTTAATAGCTCGCCTCCTTGGTAAACGAGTTCAAATTGAGGCGAAGGAAGCTGAGGCTAGACGCTTGTATAACGATAGCATAGCTCGTTGGCATTCCGAGAAGGCGTTGTTCGAAGCTCAGCAGGAAGAGGAATCTAAGCGATTCGATGAACGCCTCCGTAGAGATCAAGATTTCATGCAACAAGTTCTCGAAGAGAATCTTTGTGCAATAACTTGGCCTCGTGAGACTCTTGTATCGTTTGAAATTAATAGAGAAGGGAAATCGGTAGCTATTGATATTGATCTGCCTGAAATTGAGGACATGCAAAGAAAAATAGCCAGCGTACCTCAGCGCGGTTACAAGCTGAATCTAAAGGAAGTTAAAGGTAAGCCATTGCAGGCTCTTTACTCGCAGCATGTGCATGGTGTAGGTTTTCGTATTGCTGGTGAGATATTTGCTTCACTGCCAACAGTGCAAGATATAACCCTTTCTGCTTTCACGCAGCGTGTTGATCCTGCTACCGGTCACCATACTGACACCTATGTTTACAGTGCAAACATTTCTCGTTCTATATGGGACAAAATCAATTTCGACAATCTGTCTGTGATTGATGTTGTCTCTGCATTCGAACAATTTGAATTAAGGCGAAAAATCTCGCGGAGTGAAGTTTTGGAGGGTATCTTGCCGTTTACTACCAATTGAGTACCACAGTATGGTGGGCAACTTGTTGCCCACCCGATTTTAAGATTTTAGGGTTTGCTTTATCTCCCCTGAGCGCCGCCGAGTAGCGCAGACTGGTCAGGGGATTTCGGCGAGGACTGTCTGAGCGCGTAGCGCGAGTTCCGCAGCCGCTTGGCCAGTCGAGCAACGCAGGGAACCCCCGTAGGGGGCGGTAAACCGGGGTCGCCTTTTCTTCGGTTACCTTCTTTTGGCGAAGCAAAAGAAGGTAACTTGCTGCCGGGCAACCCCCGGCGGTTTTGACTTTGATGTTAGGTGCGCTCACCCTTCGATACCTCAGGGCGAACGGCCTTATGATGGGGAACCCTCGGCGGTTTTGTTTCAGAGTTGATTGGAATTTCACGGGAGTAACACCAATGTTCATGGCCCATTTTGGCATCGGCTTCGGCGCAAAAGCCGCCGCACCCAAAGTCTCGCTGGGTACACTATTCCTGGCCGCACAATTCATCGACCTGCTGTGGCCGACACTGCTGCTGCTCGGCATCGAGCGGGTAAACATCATCACCGATGGCACCAGGCATCCGCCGCTGGATTTTGTGCACTACCCGTACTCGCACAGCCTGCTGGCAGTGATGATCTGGGCGACGCTGTTTGCGGCGGCCTATTACGCCATCCGCCGCAGCCGCATCGGCGCTATCGTGCTCGGGCTGGCGGTCGTCAGCCACTGGCTGCTCGACCTGATCGTCCACTACCCGGACTTGCCGCTCTACCCGGGCGATTCTCCTCTGTTTGGTTTCGCGCTCTGGTCTTTGCCGATAATCGAAATGGTTCTGGAACTCGCGATCTTTGCGCTGGGCATGTGGCTGTATCTGTGCACCACCCGGGCGATCGACGCGACCGGCAAATGGGCGCTGTGGTCGCTGGTCGCATTCCTGATGGCGATCAATCTCGGCAATGCCTTCGGCGCGCCTCCGCCCAGCGACACGGCAATCGCCTGGGTGGGTCAGGCGCAATGGCTGCTGGTGGCATGGGGCTACTGGGTGGACAGGCATCGCACTGTGTCAGCCAGTTAAACAGGATGATCGATTCGAGAAATGACTTCCAGTAATCCTATCGGCGTTTTCGACTCGGGTGTGGGCGGCCTGTCGGTGCTGCGCGAGATCCGCCGCGAGCTGCCGCACGAGGATTTGCTGTATGTCGCGGATTCCGGCCATGCGCCGTATGGCGACAAGCCCGGTCACCAGATCGAGGCGCGCGCGGTCGCCATCACAGAGTTCCTGCTGGGCCGGAACGCCAAAGCCATCGTGGTGGCCTGCAACACCGCGACGAGTGCGGCAGTCGCCACCCTGCGCGGACGTTACACGATCCCCATCGTCGCGATGGAGCCCGCGGTGAAACCGGCGGCGGCGCACACCAAGTCCGGCGTGGTCGGCGTGCTGGCCACCAGCCGCACCTTGGGCAGCGACAATTTCGCGAGGCTGCATGAACGCTTTGGCGCCGATGTCAAAATCCTGATGCAGGCCTGCCCCGGCCTGGTCGAATTGGTGGAAGCGGGAAATCTGTCGGGAGACGAGACCCGCACTTTACTCGAACGCTATATCAAGCCACTGCTCGAACAACATGCCGACACGCTGGTGCTGGGCTGCACCCACTATCCTTTCCTTGCGCCGCTGATCCGCGAGATTGCCGGGCCTTCGGTCGCGATACTCGATCCCGCCGCCGCCATCGCGCGCGAACTGCGCCGCCGGCTGGACAGCATCGCGATGCTGTCTCAAGCGAAACGTGACGGTGAAGAATATTTCTGGACCAGCGGCTCACAGAATACCGCTCGCCCGGTGATCGCTCAGTTGTGGAAAAACGGCATTGATGTACAGCCTTTTCCCGACATCGCCACGCGATAAACCGAATAAAATCACCAATCATTTCCATTCCAGAGTCCGGTACTGGATTCACCCCCCGCCAACCAATAACCGTGCCACTTTCACGCGATTACCGACCTGTTCAGGCATGTATAAATAACCCTTGAATTTTGACTTCTTCAGGTCCATATTAGTTACCCCCTCCGATATTCCGGAGACGAAAATCTGGTATTCGCAGTTCAACCTTTACAAGGAGAACAGCATGAAACTGGAAGTCATACGCAACATGGCCAAATCGCGCAGCATCAAACCCGGCCATCTTTCCAAAACCGAGCTGATCAAAACGATACAGGCCCAGGAAGGCAACTTCACCTGCTTCGCCACCGCATACGACGGTGTATGCGACCAGGGCGGTTGCCTCTGGCGCGAGGACTGTTTCGGGGCGGCTCATCACCAAGGAGCGCTATCATGAGCAACTTAGTCAAATGGGATCCGTTCGTGGAACTGGAAGATGTTTCCAAACATCTGAACCGTATCTTCGGGCGCTTTCCGGCCCACACCGAACCTGACCGCGAAGTATTGACCGTGGCGGACTGGGCGCCTACCGTAGACATCACCGAGACCGACGCGGCCTATCTGATCAAGGGCGAGATTCCCGGCGTGAACAAGGAAGATGTCAAGGTCACGATAGAGGACGGCATGATCACGATGCGCGGCGAGCGCAAGATGGAAAAAGAAGAGAAGGACAAGAAGTTCCACCGCATCGAGCGTTCCTACGGCAGCTTCATGCGCAGCTTCCGGCTGCCGGACGATGTCGACGAGGCCACAGTAAAAGCCGAATTCAAGGACGGCATGATTAACGTCACGCTGCCGAAATCCGGCAAGAGCAAAACCAAATCGATCAATGTTTCGATCACCTGAAGCACTGCGATCCCCGCCCCCTGAAAAACCGGCGGACAGGCGGGGATACGCGAACGCGAGGAGGCTATCATGAGCAATCACTTACCTGGCACTGGCTTGCACCCGCCCGGCTTTCATTCCATCCGGCGCGACCGGCTGCTGCAGGAAACGGTGCATGACAGTTACAAGATCAAGGGCAAGCTGCACGAGCCAACCTGTTGCCCCGACTGCGGAGCGGTATTTCACGGCGGGCGCTGGCAATGGCTGGATAAACCCAAGGATGCGCACCAGGCGACCTGCCCGGCCTGCCATCGGGTGCGTGACGATTTCCCCGCCGGCTATGTGTCGGTGAGCGGCGAGTTTTTCGCGGCGCACGATCAGGAAATACTGAGTTTGATACGGCACCGGGAAACACAGGAAAAAGCGGAGCACCCGTTGCAGCGCATCATGGACATCAAAAAGAACGGACACGGCATGCAGGTGACGACGACAGACATCCATCTGGCGCGCGGCATCGGGGAAGCGCTGCACCACGCCTATCAGGGCGGGCTGGAGTTCCACTACAACCCTGAACAGAACCTGCTGCGCGTCAGCTGGAGCCGCTGACCATCCGCATCATTCGCCGCGGACCAGCAGCACCGGCATCGACGCTCCGCGCGCCACGCCTTCGGCAACGCTGCCCAGCAGCAGGCGGCTGAGGCCGGAGCGGCCGTGCGTGCCGACCACGATCAGTTCCGCCGGCCAGTTGCGCGCATCTTCATCGATCACGCTGGCGACGCGCCGGTCCCCTGCGTCCAGCAATACGGTTTCCACCGCCGCGCCGGAGTCGCGAGCCACCTTCGCAGCCTGCGCCAGGATACGTTCTCCGGTACGCCTTGCCGCTTCCCGCAACGCATCGTGATCGATGAAGGCATAACCCTCGGCATCCAGCGGATAGGTCTCCTCAAGCACATAAATCAGACGCAAACCCGCCCTCCCACCCCCGATCTTGACGGCCTCGCGCAATGCCCGCGCGGAAGTGTCGCTGCCGTCGACCGGAACCAATATGCGTTGATACATGTTCACCTCCTCGTCCGGCCTGCGCGGGGCGCGAGACGCAATTAAAGCTTGATGAAATGCTCGCGGTAATGCTTCATCTCGTTGATGGATTCGTAGATGTCCGCGAGCGCCTCGTGCTTGCCGTGCTTCTTCACACCCTGCGCCATGTCGGGTTTCCAGCGCTTGGCCAGCTCCTTGAGCGTGCTCACGTCCAGGTTTCGATAATGGAAATAATCCTCCAGCTTCGGCATCCAGCGGGCAAGGAAGCGCCGGTCCTGGCAGATGGAATTGCCGCACATCGGCGAAGTGCGGTTAGGCACATATTCCTTGAGGAATTCCAGCAACTGCGCTTCCACGGTCGCCTCGTCCAGCACGGATGCCTTCACCTTGTCGATCAGACCCGATTTGCCGTGCGTGGATTTATTCCACGCATCCATGCCGTCGAGCACGCTGTCCGTCTGATGCACCACCATCACCGGCGCTTCGGCGATGGTTTCCAGATTATTGTCGGTGATCACCAGGGCGATTTCGATCACACGGTCGGTGTCCGGGACCAGGCCGGTCATCTCCATGTCTATCCAGATAAGGTAGTTTTGGTTTTGTGCCATAATTCGCGCGTCTGTTAATTGAACGATAGAGTGCGTATTGTGTCACAAGCGCACGCCTTGCGAACACTGAAATAACCCCCTATGACCGCCACGCAATTCACTTTTGTTTTTATCGCCGCGCTGCTCCTGACCACGCTGGCGAAGCTGTGGCTGGCCCGCCGCCATCTGGCACATATCGCCGCGCATCGCGCCGCCGTGCCTGACGCCTTCCGCGAAAAGATCCGGCTCGGCGACCACCAGAATGCGGCCGACTACACCTCGGCCAAGACCCGCCTGGCCATGCTCGGCGGAGTGTTCGACGCCGCGCTATTGCTGGCTTTCACGCTGGGCGGCGGCATCCGGTTCATCGCCGGCATGAGCAATGGCTGGTTCGGCTCGCCGATCGCACAGGGCATGGCCACCATCGTTGCGGTGCTGCTGCTCTCCTCGCTGCTGGAAATACCCTTCAACCTGTATCGCACCTTCGTCATCGAAGCGCGTTTCGGTTTCAACAAAATGACTGTCGCGCTGTATCTCAAGGACGCGCTGAAGGGCCTGCTGATCGGCGCCGCCCTCGGGCTGCCGCTGCTGTTCAGCGTGTTGTGGCTGATGGAGCGCATGGGCGAATACTGGTGGCTGTATGTCTGGCTGACCTGGATGGCGTTCAACCTGCTCATCCTGTTCATCTACCCGACGTTCATCGCCCCGCTGTTCAACAAGTTCACGCCGATGCAGGACGAGGCGATGAAAGCGCGCATCGAAGCACTGCTGCAAAAATGCGGTTTTGCCGCGAGCGGCCTGTTCGTGATGGACGGCTCGAAGCGCAGCGCGCACGGCAACGCCTATTTCACCGGTTTCGGCAAGACCAAGCGCATCGTGTTCTTCGACACGCTGCTGGAACGCCTGAGCGGCAACGAGATCGAGGCGGTGCTGGCACATGAACTCGGCCATTTCAAGCGCCGCCATGTGATGAAACGCATTGCGATGAGCTTCGCGATGAGCCTGGGATTCCTGTGGCTGCTCGGCCAGCTGATGCAGACCTCGTGGTTCTACCGGGGCCTGGGCGTCGACACCCCGTCCACCGCGCTTGCACTGCTGCTGTTCTTCATGATCATGCCGGTGTTCAGTTTCCTGCTGCACCCGCTGATGTCGGCTTATTCGCGCAAGCACGAGTTCGAGGCCGATACTTACGCCGCGAAGCAGACCGCCGCGAACGATCTGGTCAACGCGCTGGTGAAGCTGTATCAGGACAACGCCGCGACGCTCACGCCCGACCCGCTGTACTCCAGGTTCTACGATTCGCATCCGCCCGCTGCGGTGCGCATCGCGCATTTGCAGGCCCGGTAAACCCAACGAGGAGAACTTCCATGAAACTGGCAACGAAACTGAAGACCGCTTTGCTGTTGTTGTGCGCCGCAACGGCCGCATCCGCCAATCCCTTCCCCGGCGGCAATGCCGTGAACGGGCAGAAATTGTTCGAACAGTACAAATGCAACAGCTGCCACGATACGATGATGGGAGGGGACGGCAACAAGATATTCACCCGCCTGACCCGCAAAGTGAGCACGCCGGACAGTCTGATCGACCAGATCGGCATGTGCAGCGGCAACGTCAACGCGCACCTCACCGCGCAGCAAAAACAGGACCTTGCCGCCTACCTCAACAATTACTACAAATTCAAGTGAGCAGCGCCATGAACACCACATGCGATTTGACCAACAAGCAATGCAAGCCCTGCGAAGGCGGTGTGCCGCCGCTGTCGAACGCCGAGGCTGACAGCCTGATGAAACAGCTCGAAGGCTGGCAACGTTACGACCACCTGATCAACAAGACTTTCCGCTTCAAGGACTATTACCAGACCATCGCGTTCGTCAACGCGATCGCGTGGATATCGCACCGCGAAGACCATCACCCGGACCTGACCGTCACCTATAACAGCTGTCAGGTCGAATACACCACCCACGCCATCCACGGCCTGTCGGAAAACGACTTCATCTGCGCCGCCAAGGTGGACATGCTGTTCAAAATTTGAGCGCCGTGGTCCAGGGGCAGGTCGTCGCCGCATTCGGCCGGCAATATCTGACACGTCTTGCCGATGGCAGCGAGATCATCTGCCTGACGCGCGGCAAAAAAAGCGAAGTGGTATGCGGCGACACGGTAACCATCAAACTGACCGGAGAGGCCTCGACAGAGAACGGCACCGGCGCTCAGGGCGTGATCGAAGGTATCGCGCCGCGCCGCTCGTTGCTGCATCGCTCCGACGCCTTCCGCGAAAAGCTCATCGCCGCAAATGTCACCCAGATCGTCATTGTGGTCGCTGCCGAGCCCTCGTTCAGCGACGAGCTGCTGGCGCGCTGCCTGGTCGCGGCATACGACCAGAAGCTGGATGTGCTGATCGTGCTGAACAAATGCGACCTTGCCGGGGCCGCCGTCGCCGCGCGCCGGCGGCTCGCGCCCTACGCTGCGATCGGTTACCGGATACTGGAACTCAGCGCGAAACAGGACGTTACGACCCTGCGCCCATTCCTGGCCGGCCACACCAGCGTGCTGGTCGGACAATCCGGCATGGGAAAATCCACGCTGATCAACGCGCTGCTGCCCGAAGCACAGGCCGCCACCCGCGAAATCTCCACCGCGCTGGATTCCGGCAAGCACACCACCACCCATGCGCGCCTGTACCAAATCAATGAAAACAGCCATCTGATCGATTGCCCCGGCGTGCAGGCATTCGGCCTGCACCACCTGAGCTTCGGCGGAATAGAACAGGGTTTCGTCGAGTTCGCAAAATATCTCGGCCAGTGCCGCTTTCACGACTGCCACCACACCCATGAACCGGGCTGCGCATTACGCAATGCGGTCGAGGCGGGCAAGATCGATGCGCGCAGACTGGAGTTATTTCAGCATATCTCCATGAACAAAGCTTAGCAACGACCTCTGGATTCCGCCCACCGTAATGACCCGTGATTATCCTCGGACAATAGGCCGGCACGTGCTCATCCGGTTAATACCGCACTTGAATCTCCCCATGTATCATGGGAGAATAAAAAAAGTTAAATCATCAGTGGTCGCATCGAAATGTTCCCTTCTGCCTCAAGTTCCGTTCACGCCCTTTTCCTGCTGGCGCTGGCAATATTCAGCACCGATTCATTGGCAGACGATACCGTACGCCCGGCGCGTTACAACCACGCTGTCCAAGCCGCGGAATCATGCGCATCCTGCCATGCAAAAAACCAGGTGGATGTTTTCAAATCCAGCATGGCCAACGATTGCAACGAGTGCCACTCTTCCGACGAAAGCGATTTCATCGCCCCCGTTGCCGAGAAGACCTTTAACGATCCCTATGCGAACAAGCTGAAAATTGCCCCGCCTCCGGATGCGACGGCCGGAATGAGCGTTCCGATGTTCTATAACGAGACCCGCATCGGCAAGGATCCCCATGTGATGGTTCCTATCCCCGCAGGACCCTTCATCCGCGGCTCCAATCACCGTCTGCCCGACGAGGGTCCGGAGCACACCGCTGAAACCAAGGCTTTCCTGATAGACAAGTACGAAGTCACCAATCTGCAATACAAGCAATTCATCGATGCCACCAACCGGAAATCGCCCAATCATTTCCGCAACAGGACTTACCCTGAAGGCAAGGTGGACCATCCGGTTGTCTGGGTCTCCTGGTACGATGCCCATGATTATTGCCAATGGGCGGGCAAGCGCCTGCCGACCGACGTCGAATGGGAAAAGGCCGCACGGGGCACGGATGGACGCGATTTCCCATGGGGAGACGATTTCGACGTCAACAAGGTCAACTCACCGGTGCGCTGGAAATCCCTGGAGATGGAAGGCGACACCATGCCTGTAGGTTCATTTGAAGCAGGCAAGAGTCCTTACGGCCTGTACGACATGTCGGGTAACGTATGGGAATGGACAGACTCGTGGTACACGCAATATCCCGGCAATCAGTGGCCCAGCGAGAATTACGGTGAACTCTACAAAGTATTGAAGGGCGGTTCGTGGTGGGATTGCTCGTTCTACCAGTGCGGCGTTTCCGCCCCCTCATTCAATCGCAGTTATTTCAAACAGAACATTAAAAATTCCAGTTTCGGATTCCGGTGTGCCAAAGATGACAAATAAACACATATTGCGCAGCATTTTCCTTGCCGCCCTGTCCGGGGCAATAATCGTTTCAGCCCATGCCGCCGACAAACCCGCCGTTAAAGGCATGGTATTGATTCCGGCAGGCGAATTCATCATGGGTTCAGACAGGCAGGACGACCCCAGCAAATGGCGCGATGCCAACGCGCTCAACCCGTTCGGCTTCCGGGACCGCCTGTATGTCGATGAACATCCGATGCACAAGGTAATGCTCCCCGATTTCATGATCGACCAATATGAAGTCACCAACGCACAGTACCGCGAATATGTGGCCTTGACCGGACGCACTCCACCGTACGCGTGGGTGAGGAATGGATACGATTTCACCGACGAACTGCTGGGCTATTTGCCCCTGGAGGAATTGCGCCAGATTGCAACGGACAAATTCAAGCTCGACATGGACACCACCAAGATGTCCCGCGATGCGCTGCTTGCCGAACTGGATAAAATCCAGAACGAGCGCGGTGCATTTCCGGTGACAGCGGTATCCTGGTCCGAAGCCAACAACTACTGCAAATGGCTGGGCAAACGGTTGCCGACCGAAGCCGAATGGGAAAAAGCTGCACGCGGCACCCAAGGCCTGGAATATCCCTGGGGAAACGAATGGAATCCCAAAAACGTAAATTCCGCGTCCGGAGACGATGAGATGCCCTATTCCAAGGTTGGCTCATTTCCGGGCGACAAGTCTGTCTATGGCGTATATGACATGGCCGCCAATGTCGCGGAATGGACCGCCGACTGGTATGACGCGTATCCGGGCGCCGCGCCTTCAGACAACAAATTCTTCGGCAAGACCCAGCGCGCAGTACGCGGGGGAATGGCAAGTTCGGGGCATTATGATTCGCTCAGCGTAGTATTCCGCGCTGCCAAGCGTACCCATTTGTTGCCGCAGGCCGCGCTGATAGACGTGGGCTTCAGGTGTGCCCAGGACGTGAAATAGCCCCCGTTAATCACACTCGCTGCCCGTCACTCGGGATTCGGATGCTTTGATAATGTGACGGGCAGCACCGCCCCCTGCGGTTATCCGGCGGACATTCGCCACCAGACTGGCATAACACACCTCAGCCGCTCCACGGCATGTATAATGCGGCCACCACGCACCCTACCAATCAGTGCCCTGGTTCCCAGTTCACCCCCGATCTTTCCGATCACTTAATTCGACTGCCCCGATTGGTGCCGTTCCTCCCGAACGGCAGGCCGCCGCAGGAGCTCCGCTTTGTCAGAAAAAAACAGTTTGTCCAATAACGAAATCACTTTCACCAGCCTGAATCTGGCGCAACCCCTGCTGAATGCCATCGCCGATGCAGGCTACACGCGCCCAACCCCAGTCCAGGCACAGGCGATCCCGCTGGTGCTGGCCGGCGGCGATCTGCTGGCCGGCGCGCAGACCGGTACCGGCAAGACCGCAGGCTTCACGCTGCCTATCCTGCATCTGCTCACCGCAAAACCCGCGGCAACTTCCCGCCCCGGCCGACCTCGCTGCCTGATCCTGACCCCGACGCGCGAACTCGCCGCACAGGTCGAGGAATCGGTGCAAACCTATGGCAAGTATCTGCCGCTGAAATCGATGGTGATGTTCGGCGGTGTGAACATCAACCCGCAGATCAAGGCGTTGCGCGGCCAGATCGACATCCTGGTCGCGACGCCCGGTCGCCTGCTCGATCACGTCGGGCAAAAGACGCTGGATCTGTCCGGTGTCGAGATTCTCGTATTGGACGAAGCCGACCGTATGCTGGACATGGGCTTCATCCGCGACATCCGTAAAATCCTCGCGCTGCTGCCCAAGCAGCGCCAGAACCTGCTGTTCTCGGCGACTTTCTCGGACGAGATCAAGACGCTGGCCGACGGCCTGCTGCACAATCCGGGTTTTGTCGAAGTTGCGCGTCGCAACACCACTTCCGAACTGGTTGAGCAGAGCGTGCATCTGGTTCCCCAGAAGCTGAAGAGCCATCTGCTCTCGCACCTGATCAAGCACAATGACTGGAAACAGGTGCTGGTGTTCACCCGCACCAAGCACGGCGCGAACCGGCTTGCGGAGAAGCTGGTCGCCGACGGCATCCCTTCCGCCGCGATACACGGCAACAAGAGCCAGCCGGCGCGCACCAAGGCGCTGGCGCAATTCAAAGACGGTTCGCTGCCGGTACTGGTCGCCACCGACATCGCCGCGCGCGGACTGGACATCGACATGCTGCCCCATGTGGTAAATTTCGAGCTGCCCAACGTGCCGGAAGACTACGTGCACCGCATCGGCCGCACCGGGCGTGCCGGCAGCAACGGCGCGGCGATCTCATTGGTGGACAGCGAAGAGCTGCAGCACCTGAAGAACATCGAGCGTCTGATCAAACATCAGATCCAGAAAGTGGCGATCGACAGTTTCGTGCCGCCGACCCACATCCCGGCCGAAGCACCGCGCCCGCCGCGTCCGCAACACGGGCAAAAACGCCACAGCAACACAACCGCCCGCTCCCAGCCTGCTCGTGACGGACAAAAGCCGCGCGATGGGCAGGGCCAGAAACCGCGCAATCCGCAACCTAGAGACCAGACGGTACGCAATGGTCAGCAACCCCGCCCCGCCCAACCGGGCAAACCGCGCCAGCCACAACCGGAAAAGACAGGCGAACAACTGCTGTCCGAAGCAGCACGCCATCAGGCGATGCCGCAGCCAGGCCTGTTCCAGCCCGCGCCGCACGCACGCCGCGAGCGCGGTGCCGGACATGGCAAACCACCCGCAGGCGCACCGCGCGGCCGCGGGCGCGGCTGATTCGCGTCACACCTCTTCCTGCCGCCACTGCCCCGGTGCCAGGCCGTTTAGCGCCCAGTCGCCGATGCGGTAGCGGATCAGCCGCAAGGTAGGCAGATCCACCGCTGCGGTCATACGCCGCACCTGACGGTTCTTGCCTTCGCGTATCGTCAGTTCCAGCCAATTAGTCGGAATCGCCTTGCGAAAGCGCACCGGCGGGTTGCGCAGCCACAGCCCGGCGGGCTCGTCGATCTGGCGCGCTTCGGCAGGCAGGGTCATCCCATCCTTGAGCTGCACACCGTGTCGCAACCGCTCCAGCGCCGACTCGTCAGGGATGCCCTCGACCTGCACCCAATAGGTCTTGGGCAGCTTGTGTTTCGGGTCGGTGATGCGGTGCTGCAGCTTGCCGTCGCCGGTCAGCAACAGCAGGCCTTCGCTGTCGGTATCCAGACGACCTGCGGGATAAACATCGGGAAGCGCGATATAATCCGCCAGCGTCGGATGCAGTCCATCGCGGCTGAATTGGCAGATCACCCCATAGGGTTTGTTGAACAGCAGGATGCGACTCATTTCATTCTCTTTTATAGATCAAGCTTGCAATCCCCGGAAACAATCATGGCAACCCCAAAAATCATTTACACGCTGACCGACGAAGCACCGCGACTGGCGACCTACTCTTTGCTCCCCATAGTTCAGGCCTTCACCAAGGCTGCTGGCGTCACCGTTGAAACACGGGACATTTCCCTCGCGGGACGCATACTCGCGAACTTCCCGGAAAACCTCACCGCGTCCCAGAAGATTGCGGATGAACTGACCGAACTGGGCGAGCTGACGCTGAAGCCGGAAGCCAACATCATCAAGCTGCCGAATATTAGCGCATCTACCCCGCAGCTGAAGGCCGCGATCAGAGAATTGCAATCGCAGGGATACAAGATTCCCGATTACCCCGATGATCCGAAGACGGATGCCGAAAAGGCAATCAAGGCGCGTTACGGCAAGGTGCTCGGCAGCGCGGTGAACCCTGTGCTGCGCGAGGGCAACTCCGACCGCCGCGCCGCGGCCTCGGTCAAGCAATACGCGCGCAAGCATCCGCACAGGATGGGCGCATGGAGCCCCACTTCCAAGACACGCGTGGCGCATATGAGCAGCGGCGATTTCTACGGCAGCGAAAAATCCGTGACCGTGCCGGAGGCCGTCAGCACCCGCATAGAATTCGTAGCCCGTGACGGCAAGGTCACCGTGCTCAAGGACAAGCTCAATCTCAAAGCCGGTGAGATCATCGACGCCGCCGTGATGAGCCGCCGCGCGCTGCGCCAGTTCTACGCCGAGCAGATCGCGGCGGCGAAGAAGGAAGACGTGCTGCTGTCGCTGCACCTCAAGGCCACGATGATGAAGATCTCCGACCCCGTCATGTTCGGCCATGCCGTCTCGGTGTTCTTCAAGGATGTGTTCGACAAGCACGGCGCGTTGCTGAATGAACTGAAGGTCAACGCCAACAACGGTTTCGGCGACATGGAGGCCAAGGTGCTGGCGTTGCCGGATAACAAGCGCGCCGCGCTCATCGCCGACATCGCCAACTGCTTCCGCAAGGCCCCTCCATTAGCCATGGTGAATTCCGACAAGGGCATCACCAACCTGCACGTGCCATCCGACGTGATTATCGACGCCTCGATGCCGCCGATGATCCGCGACGGCGGCAAGATGTGGGGGGCTGATGGAAAAGCGTATGACACGCTGGCGATGATCCCCGACCGCTGCTACGCGGGCATCTATGTCGCCACGATCGAAGATTGCAAGAAGAACGGCGCGCTCGATCCCGCCACGATGGGCTCGGTGCCCAACGTCGGACTGATGGCGCAGCAGGCCGAGGAATACGGCTCGCACGACAAGACCTTTGAGATCGCCAACGACGGCGTGGTACGCATCGTGGACAGCGCCGGCAAAGTGCTGCTGGAACAAAAAGTCGAACAGGGCGACATTTTCCGCGCCTGCCAGACCAAGGATGCGCCGATTCAGGATTGGGTGAAGCTCGCCGTCGCGCGCGCGCGGCTGTCCGGCACGCCTGCCATTTTCTGGCTGGACAAAAATCGTGCGCACGATGCGCAGATCATCGCCAAGGTCGAAAAATACTTGAAGCATCACGACACCAGCGGGCTAGACATCAAGATCATGGAACCGGCAGACGCCTGCCGCGCGACGCTGGCGCGCACCCGCCAGGGCAAAGACACCATCTCCGTCACCGGCAACGTGCTGCGCGACTATCTCACCGACCTGTTCCCGATACTGGAACTCAACACCAGCGCCAAGATGCTCTCCATCGTGCCGCTGATGAATGGCGGCGGATTGTTCGAGACCGGTGCAGGCGGCTCTGCGCCCAAGCATGTGCAGCAATTTCTGGAAGAAGGCTATCTGCGCTGGGACTCTCTGGGCGAGTTCCTCGCACTGGGCGTGTCGCTGGAGCATCTGGCGCAGACGTTCAACAATTCCAAGGCGCAAGTGCTCGCGGATACGCTGGATCAGGCAATCGGGAAAGTACTGGACAACGACAAGTCACCGTCCAGAAAAATCGGCGAGATCGACAACCGTGGCAGTCACTTCTACCTCGCACTGTACTGGGCGCAGGCGCTGGCCGCACAGACCAGGGACAAAGAGATACAGTCGCGCTTCGCTTCTCTGGTCAAGGCCCTGACCGACAACGCAGCGCAAATCGACAAAGAACTGCTGGCCGCGCAAGGCAAACCGGTAGACATGGGCGGTTACTACCACCCTGACTTCGCCAAGACCTCGCAGGCCATGCGTCCCAGCACAACGTTCAATGCGGCTTTGGACGCAATTTAAGCCGGACGGGCTCGCCTCAAACAAAAAGCCCGGCGCTTTCGCGCCGGGCTTTTTAATGCAACAAAAAAACCGCTGATCAGGCGGCTTGAATGTTGGAGGCTTGCTTGCCTTTAGGGCCTTGTACCACTTCGAAGGAAACCTTCTGGCCTTCTTTGAGCGATTTGAAGCCGCTCATGTTGATTGCGGAAAAGTGCGCGAACAAGTCTTCGCTGCCATCATCGGGAGTGATAAAACCAAAACCCTTTGCATCGTTGAACCATTTAACTGTACCAGTTGCCATGTGATTTCTTCCTTACTTATAAAACGGGAAAACCTCCCGCGAAACTGTTTGAATCCAAGACCGCACACGGCAAAACCAGTACTGCAGATACTTTGAATCAAACACCAGCGCGCTTTTTACTCTGGTTTAGTTGATGCCGTCAAGGGGTTTATAAAATATATTTTTAACAGGCTTGAAAAAGCATCGCTAATCATCAAGTATGTGCGCGGGAGAAGTGTCAGAATACTTACCGGATAACTATGGCAAACAAACAGGGAAGCAGTACAGTACTCGCCCCGGAGCACGCAAAGACAGCGCCTCCGCGCATGTACAAGGTGATACTGTTCAACGACGATTACACTACTATGGAATTCGTGGTTGAAGTGTTGCAGCGCTTTTTTTCAGTCGACCGTGAACGCGCGCTGCAAATCATGCTCAAAGTACATAACGAGGGTTCGGCGGTGTGCGGGGTATATGCCCGCGATATTGCCGAAACCAAGGTCGCCCAGGTCGGCGAGTTTGCAAAACAACACGGGCATCCGTTACGATGCGGCATGGAGGAAAACTGAAATGATTGCACAGGAACTGGAAGTGAGCCTGCATCTGGCGTTCGTCGATGCGCGCCAGAAACGCCATGAGTTCATCACCGTGGAGCACTTGCTGCTCACGATGCTGGACAACGCTTCCGCCGCCCATGTGTTGCGTGCATGTGGTGTAAACATCGAGGAGTTGCGCCAGGTGCTGACCGACTTTATCGCCACCCATACCCCGGTTACGCCTGGCGATCAGGAAGTCGACACCCAACCCACGGTCGGATTCCAGCGCGTCATACAGCGCGCCATCCTGCACGTGCAATCCACCAACAAGAAGGAAGTGACGGGCGCCAACATTCTGGTCGCCCTGTTCGGCGAGAAGGATTCGCATGCGGTGTATTTCCTCACCCAGCGCAATGTCACCCGCCTGGATGTGGTGAACTACATCGCCCACGGCATCGACAAAACACAGTCCGGCACGCCGGCCAAACCCCAAACCGAGAGCGAATCCGAACAGGATCAAAATGCCGGCGGCGCGCTGAAGAGTTACACGCTGGATTTGAATGCGCAGGCCTTGGCCGGCAAGATCGACCCGCTGATCGGGCGCGAGATCGAATTGGAGCGCGTCATCCAGACGTTGTGCCGCCGCCGCAAGAACAACCCGCTGCTGGTCGGCGAAGCCGGCGTCGGCAAGACAGCGATCGCCGAGGGCCTGGCGCGGCGCATCGTCGAAGACGACGTACCGGAAATCCTCAAGAATGCCCATGTGTACTCGCTGGACATGGGTGCGCTGCTGGCAGGCACCAAATATCGCGGTGATTTCGAACAGCGCCTGAAAGCGGTGCTCAAGGAGCTGTCCGATGCCGAACATGCCATCCTGTTCATCGACGAGATCCACACGATGATAGGCGCGGGCGCGGCATCCGGCGGCACGATGGATGCCTCCAACCTGCTCAAACCGGCATTGTCGAACGGACAATTGAAATGCATAGGCGCAACCACCTATCAGGAATACCGCGGCATCTTCGAGAAGGATCACGCGCTGTCGCGCCGCTTCCAGAAAGTGGACGTGCCCGAACCGTCGGTCGAACAGACCATCGAAATCCTCAAGGGACTGAAATCGCGCTTCGAGGAACATCACAGCGTCAAATACAGTGGTGCGGCGATCACCAGCGCAGCAGAGCTTTCCGCGCGCTTCATCAACGACCGCCACCTGCCGGATAAAGCCATAGACGTGCTGGACGAAGCCGGTGCCGCACAGCGCATACTGCCGAAATCGAAACAGAAGAAGACCATAGGCAAACACGAGATCGAGGAGATCATCGCCAAGATTGCGCGCATCCCGACACGCACCGTGTCGCACGACGACCGCAACGCGCTGAAAAACCTCGACCGCGACCTGAAGGCCACCGTGTTCGGCCAGGACAAAGCCATCGACATGCTGGCGCGCGCGATCAAGATGTCCCGCAGCGGCCTCGGCAATCCGCAAAAACCGATCGGCAGCTTTTTGTTCTCGGGTCCCACCGGCGTCGGCAAGACCGAGGTAGCGCGCCAGCTGGCCTATGCGATGGGCATGCCGCTGCACCGCTTCGACATGTCCGAATACATGGAACGCCACGCCGTGTCGCGCCTGATCGGCGCGCCGCCCGGCTACGTCGGCTTCGACCAGGGCGGACTGCTCACCGAGGCGATCACCAAGCAGCCGCATTGCGTGCTGCTGCTGGACGAGATCGAGAAGGCGCACCCGGACATCTTCAACATCCTGCTGCAAGTAATGGATCACGGCACGCTGACCGACAACAACGGACGCAAGGCCGACTTCCGCAACGTGGTCATCATCATGACCACCAACGCGGGTGCCGAAGCCCTGAACAAGACGCAGATCGGCTTCACCAAGACCTCATCGGTCGGCGACGAACTGCTCGACATCAAGAAGATGTTCACGCCCGAGTTCCGCAACCGTCTGGATGCAATCGTCTCTTTCGCCTCGCTGGACAAGGAAGTCATCCTGCGCGTCGTGGACAAGTTCCTGATGCAACTCGAAGAGCAACTGCACGAGAAGAAAGTGGAAGCGGTGTTCACCGACGCGCTCAAGGATCACCTCGCCGAAAACGGCTTCGACCCGCTGATGGGCGCCCGCCCGATGGCCAGATTGATTCAGGACACCATCCGCTCCGCGCTCGCCGACGAACTGCTGTTCGGCAAACTGGCGAACGGCGGTAAGGTCACCGTGGACGTGAAGGATGGCAAGGTGGGGCTGGAGTTTGAAGAAGAAGTTGTCCCCGCCTGAAGCATATTCTTACAGGGGGCGCTTCGCCCCCTCCCCCACTGGCCCTCTCCACTTCGGCTCATTGGCCGCCGCCGTCGGCAGCTATCTGGATGCGAAACATCATCACGGCAACTGGCTGGTGCGCATGGAAGACCTCGACATACCGCGTTGCGTGCCGGGTGCGGCAGACGACATCCTGCGCACGCTGGAGGCATTCGGACTGCACAGCGATGAGCCTGTCCTGTACCAGAGCCAGCGCACCGCAGCTTATGAAGCAGCGTTGCACAGGCTGCAAGCCAGCGGTGCTGTGTACCCGTGCTGCTGCACGCGCAAGGAGATCGCCGATTCGGCGCTGCATGGCATCGAAGGTCTGGTCTATCCGGGCACTTGTCGCAACGGCATCCCTCAAGGCAGGGAAGCAAGGGCCTGGCGAGTACGTACCGACCTCCACCCTTCCCCCTCCTCCCTTCCCCCTTCTCAAGTTGGATTCACCGATGCCCTGCAAGGCCGAATGACTCAGCATCTGGAAAGCGAGATCGGCGATTTCGTCGTGAAGCGCGCCGATGGGCTGTTCGCCTACCAGCTCGCGGTAGTCGTGGACGATGCGTTCCAGCACATCACCCACGTGGTGCGCGGTGCCGACCTGCTGGCCTCCACGCCGCGCCAGATATATTTACAGCAGTTACTCGAGATGTACACGCCGGCCTACGCACACCTGCCTGTCGCGGTAAACGCACAGGGCGAGAAACTCAGCAAACAAACGCTCGCGCCCGCGATCACCACCGAGGATACAGCCGCAATACTGGTTAAGGTTTTGGAATTTCTGCGCCAGCAACCGCCTGCCGAGTTGCGGCAGGGCAGCGTCGAGGAAGTATTGAATTGGGCGGTAGCGAACTGGCGACCGGGAAATCTGCAAGGTTGCCGACAACTTCCGGCGGAAGCCGATTAGGCCGCAGCTGCCCGCACCACTTCGGCGATCTGCTCCGCGCTCCGCTTGACCAGTGTCCCATCTTCGCCTTCCACCATCACACGCAGCAGCGGCTCGGTGCCGGACGGACGCAGCAGTACGCGCCCCTTGCCGTTCAGCGCGCGTTCAGCCTCCGTCACCGCATTTTTGACCGCCTGAAGCTCCAGCAACCCGGCGGCTTTGCCCGTGACTTTTACATTGATGAGGATTTGCGGATACATGCGCAGATCAGCGGCCGCAGCTGCAAGGCTTTGTCCGTTGGCGCGCAACGCATGCAGCACCTGCAACGCCGAGACGATGCCGTCGCCGGTGCTGTGTTTGTCCAGGCAGATGATATGGCCGGAATTCTCCCCGCCCAGCTGCCAGCCTTGCTGCTGCAACAACTCCATCACATAGCGGTCGCCGACCTTGGCGCGTTTGAACGGGATGCCGAGCCGCTGCATCGCATGCTCGAATGCGAGGTTGGTCATCAGCGTGCCCACCACACCGCCGTGCAACCTTCCTTGCACTTGGCGATGTTTGGCGATCACGTACATCAATTGGTCGCCGTCGTAGATCTGTCCCGCGCTGTCCGTCATGATCAGGCGGTCGCCATCGCCGTCCAGCGCAATGCCGATGTCCGCCTTGTGCTCCACGACTGCCTTGCGCAGATTCGCGGGTGCAGTCGCACCGTAACCGTCGTTGATGTTCTTGCCGTCGGGCTGGGCGCCGATGGCCACCACATCGGCGCCGAGTTCATGGAACACGTGGCTGGCAATGTGGTAGGTCGCGCCATGCGCGCTGTCCACGACGATCTTCATGCCGCGCAGATCCAGGTCGGCGGGAAAAGTGCTCTTGCAGAATTCGATATAGCGACCGACCGCATCGTCCAGGCGCTTGGCCTTGCCCAGTCCATCCGAAGCATTGGTGTGCATCGGCTCATCCAATGCCGCTTCGATGGCATGCTCGACTTCATCGGGCAGCTTCGTGCCATGCGCCGAGAAAAATTTGATGCCGTTGTCATCGAAAGGATTGTGCGACGCGGAAATCACGATGCCCGCCTGCAGACGCAACGCGCGCGTCAGATAGGCCACCGCGGGCGTCGGCACCGGACCGGCCAGATAGACATCGATACCCGCCGCAATCAATCCCGCCTCCAGCGCCGATTCCAGCATGTAGCCCGAGATGCGCGTATCCTTGCCGATCAGCACCGCCGGACGCTCGCCGCGCGTATCCCCTGCGCTCGCCAGCACCTTGCCGGCCGCATAACCCAGATGCATCACGAACTGCGGCGTGATGGGATGTTCGCCCACCCGCCCGCGCACGCCATCGGTACCAAAATATTTTCTGCTCATTTCATTCCTCGTTTACCGCATTCCAGATTTTCAGCGCATCCACCGTCTCGCGCACATCATGCACGCGCACAATGGAAGCGCCGCGTTGCAATGCAATCAATGCTGCCGCGAGACTTGCCGGCAGTCGATGCCCGACATCCTGTCCGGTCAACGCCCCCAGCATCGACTTGCGCGACAAACCTGCCAGGAGCGGCACACCGAGTCCGGCCAGTTTTTTCAACTCGCGCAGCAGTGCGAGATTATGCTCTAAGGTCTTGCCAAAGCCAAAACCCGGATCGATGACGATACGACTGCGGGCTATCCCTGCCGCTTCGGCTGCAACTATCCGACCGCGCAAAAACTCCCCCACTTCCGCGACCACATCCTGGTAATGTGGTTGCTGCTGCATGGTTTGCGGCGTCCCCTGCTTGTGCATCAGGCATACGGCAACATTTCCGGCTGCAACCGCGCGCATCGCAGAGGCATCCTGCAGCGAGTTAATATCGTTGACCATCTGCACACCGGCGGAAATGGCAGCCTGCATCACCTCACGCTTGCAGGTATCCACCGAGATCGGCACCGGCGCACCGCGCAAACCTTCAATGACCGGCAACACGCGGCCCAGCTCCTCCCTAATGCCGACCGGTTGCGCACCCGGGCGTGTGGATTCGCCGCCGATATCGAGCATGTCCGCGCCCTCTTCGATCAATTTATGCGCATGTGCGATGGCCGCAGCTGTCGAAGCATGACGCCCGCCATCGGAGAACGAATCCGGCGTGACGTTGACGATGCCCATGACCAGCGGCCTGGACAAATCGAGTTGAAAGTTTCCGCACTGCAACATCTGGGAAGCCATAAAAGAAACGGGGGCGTCTGCCCCCGTGTATAGTTAGTGCCCCTCGGCAGGCTGGTTGGATGCCGATGCCGTCGGCGCAGTATCCTGCGGGGGCTGCGGAGGCTGCGTTGCGGATGCGGGCTTCGGCGGGCGCGGCGGATTGCCCGCCATGATATCGTTGATCTGGTCTGCATCGATGGTTTCCCACTCCAGCAGGGCTTTGGTCATCGCCTCGATCTTGTCGCGGTTCTCCTCGATCAAACGGCGCGCCAGCCCATACTGCTGGTCGATGATGCGGCGTATCTCGGCGTCCACTTGCTGCATGGTCGCCTCGGAAATATTCTTGTGCGTGGTCACCGAACGCCCGAGGAACACCTCGCCCTCGTTTTCGGCGTACACCATGGTTCCCAGCGCATCGGACATACCCCACTGCGTGACCATCTTGCGCGCCATGTCGGTAGCGCGCTCGAAGTCGTTTGAAGCGCCGGTCGTCATCTGGTTCATGAATATCTCTTCCGCGATACGCCCGCCAAACAGCACTGCAATCGTGGACAAAATGCGCTCCTTATCCATGCTGTAGCGGTCTTCCGACGGCAGCTGCATGGTCAGCCCCAGCGCGCGACCGCGCGGAATGATCGTGACCTTGTGCACCGGGTCGGTTTTGGGCATCAGTTTCGCCACTACCGCATGACCGGACTCGTGATACGCCGTGTTGCGGCGCTCCTCTTCCGGCATGATCATGGAGCGGCGTTCCGCACCCATCATGATCTTGTCCTTGGCCGCCTCGAAATCGTCCATCTCGACAAAACGCTTGCCGCGACGCGCCGCGAACAAGGCCGCTTCGTTGACCAGATTGGCGAGGTCGGCACCGGACATGCCGGGCGTGCCGCGCGCCAGAATATCGGCCTTCACATCGGGGGCAACCGGCACCTTGCGCATGTGCACCATCAGTATCTGTTCGCGACCGCGTATATCCGGAAGGGGCACGACAACCTGGCGGTCGAAACGGCCCGGTCGCAACAGCGCAGGGTCAAGCACATCGGGGCGGTTGGTCGCGGCAATCACAATCACCCCGCTGGTGCCTTCAAAACCATCCATCTCCACCAGCAGCGCATTCAAGGTCTGCTCGCGCTCGTCATTGCCGCCGCCCAATCCGGCGCCGCGTTGACGTCCGACCGCGTCGATCTCGTCGATGAACACGATGCACGGCGCATGTTTCTTCGCCTGCTCGAACATATCGCGCACCCGTGCCGCGCCGACGCCGACGAACATCTCGACAAAATCAGAACCCGAGATCGAGAAGAACGGCACCTTGGCTTCGCCGGCGATCGCTTTCGCCAGCAATGTCTTGCCGGTCCCGGGGCTGCCGACCATCAGCACGCCGCGCGGGATGCGCCCGCCGAGATTCTGGAACTTGGATGGGTCGCGCAGGAAGTCGACCAGTTCGGACACTTCCTCCTTGGCCTCGTCACAACCGGCCACATCGGCAAACGTGAACCGCTCCTTGTTCTCGTCCAGCATGCGCGCGCGCGATTTCCCGAACGAGAACGCGCCGCCCTTGCCGCCGCCCTGCATCTGGCGCATGAAGAATATCCACACGGCGATCAGCAGGATCATCGGGAACCAGGACACAAAAATGCTCATCAGCAGGGATTGCTCTTCTTCCGGCTTGGCTTCAATGGCCACACCGTTTTTCAACAGGTCGGAAACCATCCAGATATCGGTTGGCGCATAGCTGGTGATACGCTTGCCTTCGGTAGACGTCGCCTTCAGGGTGCGCCCCTCGATGACCACCTTGGTGATATGCCCCTGCTTCACCTCTTCGAGGAATTGCGAATAATCGAGCTGCACCTGCGCGGTCTGCTGCTGGCGTGTGTTGAACTGGTTGAACACAGTCATCAATACCAGGGCGACGACCATCCAGATTGCGATACTCTTAAAGTTGTTCAAAATCACTCCTCAATACGGCTGCCGATAGCCGTCATTAAACTATGTATTACTTCTTTCCGCCAGCCAAAAGATACAGTTCGCTGCTCCTATCCCTCGAAGCCTTGGGTTTGCGCGTCACCACCCTGGCAAAGCGGCTGCGCATCAGCTTGAGATAATCCTCGAAACCCTCGCCCTGAAAGACCTTGACGAGGAAACTGCCTTGCGGCTCCAGATGTTCGAGCGCGAATTCCATCGCCAGTTCCGCAAGATGCATCGCGCGCGCCTGATCGGCCGATGCGATGCCGCTCATATTGGGTGCCATATCCGAAATTACAAGCCCTACCGGCTTGCCTTGCAGCAAATCCTCCAGTTGCTTCAGCACCGCCTCGTCGCGAAAATCGCCCTGGATGAAATCCACACCGGCCAGCGGGTCCAGCGGTAACAGGTCCAGCGCAATCACCTTCCCGCCACGCCCCACCCTGTCCGCGGCGATCTGCGACCAACCGCCCGGGGTCGCGCCCAGGTCCACCACCACGGCTCCCGGCCTGAACAGATGGTCTTTGGCATCGATTTCAAGCAGCTTGTAAGCGGCGCGCGAACGATAACCTTCCTTTTTGGCCAATTGCACAAAAGGGTCATTTACATGCTCGCGCATCCATTGTTTGCTGGTTTTGGAAGGCTTCATCGTTTAGAATCCGGCCTTATTCAAAAAGGCCATTATGTTATCCCTTACCGTACCCGAACGCCTCGCACTGAAAAGCCGCGCGCACCAGTTAAAACCGACCGTGATGATAGGCAATGCGGGCTTGAGCGAGTCCGTGCTCAAGGAGATCGCGCAGACCCTGAAAATCCACGAACTCATCAAGATACGCGTCATGGCGGAACGCCCGCAACGCGAGGAAATACTGGCTGCGATATGCGCCCAGTTGAACGCCACGCCGGTACAGCACATCGGCAAGATTCTGGTAATCTACCAGCCCAATCCCGAGAAACAGCAGATCGAACTCAAGAAAATGCCCCGCCACAAGGGCAAGAAACCGCTAACCAAGAAGCAGTTGGGCAGCCGCACCTAAAAACATGGGGAGTGGTTAGTGGGAAGTGGGGCGGCACTTCGTGCCTCAGTAGTAAGTGGGTTTTCCCCACTCGCCACTCCCTACTTCCCACTCACCAGCTTCAGATGTACTGAACCTCCACCACCTCGTATTCCCTCACACCGCCCGGCGCCTGAACTTCGGCGATATCACCGCTGCTTTTGCCGATCAGCGCGCGTGCGATCGGCGAGCCGATCGAAATCTTGCGCTTCCGGATGTCGGCCTCATCTTCGCCGACGATCTGGTAGGTAACAACATCGCCGTTGTTAACGTCTTCGAGTACCACTGTCGTCCCAAACACACAGCGCCCATCGGGCGCCAGCGACTTCGGATCAATGATCTGCGCGCTGCCCAGCTTGAATTCCAGCTCCACGATGCGCCCCTCGATAAAGGACTGCTTTTCCTTGGCCGCGTCGTATTCGGCGTTTTCCGACAAGTCGCCCTGTGCGCGCGCCTCGGAAATCGCGTTGATCACCGACGGGCGCTCCACGGTCTTGAGATTATGCAACTCCTGACGCAACATCTCCGCGCCATTCAGGGTCAATGGAACTTTGCTCATATTACCTTCCTTACACTCAAGCTTTATTCACCAGACGCCGATGCAACGTCTGCACGTCATATACCTGCAATTCGGCCAGATGCTGCATCCCCAGACACGCTGCACGCGCGCCGGCCAGCGTGGTGTAATACGTCACCCGTCCCTGCAATGCGGCATGGCGGATCGAATAGGAATCGCGCATCACCGACGGCTTGCTGTCCACCGTATTGACGATCAGGCTTACCTCGCCGTTCTTGATCATGTCCACGATATGCGGGCGGCCTTCCGCAACCTTGTTCACCAGCGTTACCGCGACACCCGCCGCGCTCATCGCCGTTGCCGTACCTTTGGTCGCCAGAATGACGAAACCCAGTTGCACCAGCGAACGCGCGACCTCTACCGCACCCGCCTTGTCCTCATCGCGTACGCTGATGAACACCTTGCCGCTCTTCGGCAGCTTCACGCTTGCGGCCAGCTGTGATTTGACGAAAGCTTCGGCGAAGGTATCACCCACGCCCATTACTTCGCCGGTGGATTTCATCTCGGGGCCGAGTATCGTGTCCACGCCGGGGAACTTGATGAATGGGAATACCGCCTCCTTCACCGAGTAATACGGCGGGATGATTTCCCTGGTCACGCCTTGCAAAGCAAGGCTTTGACCGGCCATGCAACGCGCGGCGATCTTCGCCAATGGCACGCCGGTCGCCTTGGACACATAGGGCACGGTGCGCGACGCGCGCGGGTTCACTTCCAGCACATACACGGTCCCGCCCTGGATCGCGAACTGCACGTTCATCAGGCCGACCACGTTGAGTTCCCTGGCCATCGCCACGGTCTGGCGGCGCAACTCGTCCTGCATCTTGGCGGACAGCGAATACGGCGGCAGCGAACAGGCCGAGTCGCCGGAATGCACGCCCGCCTGCTCGATGTGCTCCATGATGCCGCCGATGATGACCTGTTTGCCGTCGGACACCGCATCCACGTCCACTTCGATCGCGTCATTCAGGAAGCGATCCAGCAAAATCGGCATCCGCTCCGGATAGGTTCTGGACATCTCCTCGGCATCGCGCATGTAACGTTCCAGGTCGGGCTGCGCATGGATGATCTCCATCGCGCGTCCGCCCAGCACGTTGGATGGGCGCATCACCAGCGGATAGCCGATCTCGGCAGCACCGGCGACTGCATCGGCGACGTTGCTCGCGGTGCGGTTGGGCGGCTGTTTCAAATCCAGTTTGCGCAGCATGGTCTGGAAACGCGCGCGGTCTTCGGCCATGTCTATCATATCCACCGAAGTACCGATGATGGGCACGCCGTTCTTCGCCAGGCCGTGCGCCAGCTTCAGCGGCGTCTGCCCGCCGTACTGCACGATCACGCCGACGGGTTTTTCGACCGCCACCACTTCCAGCACATCTTCCAGCGTCAGCGGCTCGAAATACAAACGATCCGAGGTATCGTAGTCGGTGGAAACGGTCTCGGGATTGCAGTTGACCATGATGGTTTCAAAGCCGTCTTCGCGCATCGCCAGCGCCGCATGTACGCAGCAATAATCGAATTCGATGCCCTGTCCGATGCGGTTCGGCCCGCCACCCAGCACCATGATCTTCTTCTTGTCGGTCGGTTGCGATTCGCACTCTTCTTCATAAGTGGAGTACATGTAGGCGGTGTTGGTCGAGAATTCTGCCGCGCAGGTATCCACCCGCTTGAACACGGGACGCACCCCCATTGCATGACGGTAGGCGCGCACCGATTCATCGTCGATATCCAGCAAAGCCGCCAGACGCGCATCGGCAAAACCACTGCGTTTCAAGGTGCGCAGATCGTCCGCGCTCAGGCTTTCCAAAGTGCGACCGTCCAGCGATTTTTCCTGACGAATCAGGTCTTCGATCTGCACCAGGAACCACGGGTCGATCCTGCTGACGTTGAATACTTCTGCCACGTTCATGCCGAGGCGGAAGGCATCGCCCACCGCCCAGATGCGGTCCGGGCCGGGGTTACCCATCTCGGCGCAGATCGCTTCGCGGTCGCTGTATTTGCTGTCCAGCCCGTTGACGCCGACTTCCAGACCGCGCAGGGCTTTCTGAAACGATTCCTGGAAGGTGCGGCCGATCGCCATCACCTCGCCCACCGATTTCATCTGCGTAGTCAGGCGGTCGTTGGCCTGCGGGAATTTTTCGAACGCGAAACGCGGTATCTTGGTGACCACGTAATCGATGGTCGGCTCGAACGACGCAGGAGTCGCGCCGCCGGTGATGTCGTTCTTCAATTCATCCAGCGTGTAGCCGACGGCCAGCTTGGCCGCAACCTTGGCGATCGGGAAGCCGGTCGCCTTGGACGCCAATGCCGACGAACGCGACACGCGCGGATTCATCTCGATCACCACCATGCGTCCGTCTTCCGGATTGATCGAGAACTGCACGTTGGAACCGCCGGTCTCCACGCCGATCTCGCGCAACACCGCCAAGCTGGCATCGCGCATGATCTGGTATTCCTTGTCGGTCAGCGTCTGCGCCGGTGCGACGGTGATCGAGTCACCGGTGTGCACGCCCATCGGGTCGAGGTTCTCGATCGAACAGATGATGATGCAATTGTCGTTGCGATCGCGCACGACTTCCATCTCGTATTCTTTCCAGCCGAGCAAAGACTCTTCGATCAGCAGCTCGCGGGTGGGCGAAGCTTCCAGTCCGCGCTCGCAGATTTCCATGAACTCTTCGCGGTTGTAGGCGATCCCGCCGCCGCTGCCGCCCATCGTAAAGGACGGGCGGATGATGGTCGGGAAACCCATCACCTGCTGCACCTGCAATGCCTCTTCCATCGAATGCGCGATCGCGGAGCGCGCGGAGGCCAATCCGATACGCGTCATCGCCTGCTTGAACTTTTCGCGGTCTTCCGCCATGTCGATCGCATCGCGCGATGCGCCGATCATTTCCACATTATATTTTTCCAGCACCCCGTGCTTGGCCAGATCCAGCGCACAGTTCAGCGCGGTCTGTCCGCCCATGGTCGGCAGGATCGCGTCGGGGCGTTCCTTGGCGATGATCTTCTCGACCATCTTCCAGGTGATCGGCTCGATGTAGGTCGCGTCCGCCATGTTGGGGTCGGTCATGATGGTGGCCGGATTCGAATTCACCAGAATGACGCGGTAGCCCTCTTCGCGCAGCGCCTTGCAGGCCTGTGCGCCGGAATAGTCGAACTCGCAAGCCTGCCCGATGACGATGGGGCCGGCGCCGATGATCAGGATGCTCTTAATGTCAGTACGCTTCGGCATTTACTTCTTCTCCATCATCGCCACGAAGCGATCAAACAACGGGGCAACATCATGCGGCCCGGGGCTCGCCTCGGGGTGCCCCTGGAAACAGAACGCGGGCTTATCGGTCAACTCGAAGCCCTGCAGCGTGCCATCGAACAGCGAAATATGCGTGACGCGCGTGTTCTTCGGCAACGTCGCCGCGTCCACCGCAAAACCGTGGTTCTGGCTGGTGATCATCACTCGCTTGGTCTGCGTGTTCTGCACCGGGTGGTTGGCACCGCGATGGCCGAACTTCATCTTCACCGTCTTGGCGCCTACGGCCAAGCCCATGATCTGGTGGCCCAGACAGATGCCATACAAGGGGATGCCGACCTCGATAAATTTCTTCGTCGCCGCAATCGCGTAATCGCAAGGCTCGGGATCGCCGGGGCCGTTGGACAGGAATACCCCATCCGGCTCCATCGCCAGGACTTCGTTCGCGCTGGTCTGCGCTGGCACCACAGTGATACGGCAACCGCGCTCGGCCAGCATGCGCAGGATGTTGCGCTTCACGCCGAAGTCGTATGCCACCACATGGAATTTCGTATGCTCCGCGTCGGGATAGCCCACGCCCAGCTCCCATTCGCGCTGCTTCCATTCGTAGGATTTGTCGCAAGTCACCACCTGTGCCAGATCCATGCCTGCCAATCCGGCGAAACCGCGCGCCGCTGCCAACGCCGCTTCGACATCGTCGCCGGTGGCGATGCAGCCGTTCTGCGCGCCCTTGCTGCGCAGGATGCGCGTCAGCTTACGCGTATCGATACCCGCAATGGCGACCACATTGTTGGCCTTGAGGTATTCGGGCAGGGATTGCGTGCTGCGAAAGTTGCTGACCGTCATCGACAGATCGCGAATGATCAGACCACTGGCAAACACTTGCCGCGACTCCACATCTTCCGGATTACATCCGACGTTACCGATATGCGGGTAAGTCAGCGTGACGATCTGACGGCAATAGGACGGGTCTGTGAGTATCTCCTGATAGCCGGTCATCGAGGTATTGAACACAACCTCGCCGACGCTGCTGCCGGACGCGCCGATGGCGGTTCCGCGAAACACTGTCCCATCGGCTAAAACTAAAATGGCAGGACTTGTTTGCGACACCGGATGCTCCCTTGGACTGGACATAAAGAAGCGGGACGAACTTTGTGTTCATCCCGCTTTTGAATTGGCGCGCATTATAGCGGATTAGCGGGGGGGCATCAATGCGGAAAGCATGTCCGCGCCGGAACCAGTGTGGGCAACCGTTTGATGCCGCGCGGCTTAACTTTTGGATGCGGCTTGCTGTGCCACGATTGCGTGCCGCTCGATCACGCGATCGATGAACGCACGCAGAAAACCCTCAGTCTGCGCACTGTGGAAACGGTCGATCTCCACGCCGTGGCTGTACGCGACCACAGTGGGGAAACCTTTCACCCTGTGCCGCCCGGCGATCTTCATGTTCTCGTCGGCATCGACCATCCCCAGCATGAATTTGCCGTCATAGGCAGCAACCAGCTTGTGCAGCAACGGCGCCAGCACCCGGCACGGCGCGCACCAGTCCGCGCTGATATCCACCAGCACCGGAATCTGGTGCGAACGCGCGACGACCAGCCGCTCGAAATCAGCCTCGTCCACCCGGCAGACCAAGTTATTCAACATATACCGCCAGACAAGCCGGACGGGATCCTGGCCGCACCACGCCGACCGGGACGCCGAATACCCTCAATGCTCGGCAATCAGGGCCTCGAACTCTGCAACCGGCACAGGAAGACTGAACAGGTACCCCTGAAAACCCTTGCACCCCTTGTCTTTCAGCAATTCGAACTGCTCCCGGCTTTCCACCCCTTCGGCGATGACGCCCATATTCAGCGCGTTTGCCAGGCCTATGATGGTCTTGACGATATTCTTGTTGCTGACACTGCCGATCAGATCCTGCACGAAAGATTGGTCGATTTTCAATTCATCGATGGGCAGCCTTTGCAAATATGAGAGCGACGAATAGCCCGTGCCGAAATCATCCATGGAGATTTTCACGCCTATCTTTTTGAGCTCGAACATCTTGTCCACCGCATCGTTCACGTTATCAAGAATCACGCTCTCGGTCAGCTCGAGCTTGAGCCGTGCCGGATCAATACCCGCGTTTGTGATCGCCGCGCCGACCCTGTCGACGAAGTCGCTCTGCTTGAATTGCCTTGCGCTCACGTTCACCGCCATACTCAGCTTGCCGAGCCTGGCATTGCCCTGCCATTGCTTCAACTGCTGGCAGGCATGTTCCAGCACCCAGCAGCCGATCGGCACGATGTATCCGGTATCCTCGGCAAGGGAAATGAACTCGGCCGGATCCACCATGCCCCGCTCGGGCTGATTCCAGCGCAGCAGCACTTCCACACCGATGGGACTCCCCGCCGTATCCACCTGGAGCTGGTAGTACGGGATCAATTCATGGTTACTCAGACTGTTGCGCAGCTGCGCCTCCATTTCGGAACGCATTTGCACGATTTTCTGCATGGCCGGGTCAAAGAAACGGGTCACATTGCGCCCGGCCGCTTTCGCCTGATACATAGCCGCATCCGCCCGCTTGAGCATTTCCTCCATCGAATCCTGCTGGAAATGGAACAATGTGATGCCGATACTCGCGGTACAGCGATGCTCGATGGTGGTTTGACTGTCCCGAACCGAAATGGGCAGCAGATAGGGTTCGGCCAGGCTGCTGAGCAGTTTTTCCGCCACCCCCTCCGCCTGGGATACGGCACGGGTCTCATCCGCATCCAGATCGTCCAGCATCACCACGAATTCGTCGCCGCCGAAGCGGGCAATGGTATCCCTTTCCCGTATCCCGTTTTGCAATCTCCTGGCCACTTCCACCAGCAGGCGATCACCCATTTCGTGACCTCTCGTATCGTTAAGCACCTTGAAATTATCCAGATCCAGAAACATCAATGCGCCATAGTTCCGGTTGCGCACGCTCGATGCTTTCGCCAGTGCAATCCGGTCGAACAGCAAACGGCGATTGGGCAGGCCGGTGAGGGGGTCATAGAAGGCCAGATTATGGATCTTCTCTTCCGCCTGTTTATGGCTGGTGATGTCCGAAAATGCGCCGACATAGTTGGTCACCTTGCCATCCGAATTGCTGACGGCGCTGATGGTCAGCCAGCACGGATATTCCTCCCCGTTCTTGCGGCAGTTCCATATCTCGCCCTGCCAATAGCCATTCTGGGCAAGCTCGCCCCACATCACCTCATAAAAATAGGCGCTCTGCCGCCCCGATTTGAGCACTCTGGTATTTTTGCCGATCACATCCTCGGGCTGATGGCCGGTGATGCGCGTGAACGCATTGTTGACGCGCAGGATGACGTTGTTCGCATCGGTCACCAGCATGCCCTCCTGCGACTCGAACACCGTTGCCGCGACGCGCAGGAAGTCGTTGCTCTCCTGCAGCAGGCAATGCTGGTTGTACAGCTTGAGGAACACCTGGACCTTGGCCTTGAGTATATGATCCTCGATAGGCTTGGCCAGGTAATCGGTCGCGCCCGCGACATAGCCGCGCACCTTGTCGGCCAGTTCCTTGTAGGCCGCCGTCAGGAAAATGACCGGGGTTTCGGCGGTACGCGGATCGGCGCGCAACTGTTCGCACACTTCGAAACCGTCCATCTCGGGCATATGCACGTCCAGCAGGATCAGCGCATACTCCTCCTCCATGGACATGGTCAGCGCATCGAAACCGTTCCCCGCCTCGCGCAATTCCGCATCCATCCCTTTCAATATCGTTCGCACCGCGAGACGATTGGCGGGATTGTCATCGACGATCAGGATTTTTGGTCTGGCAATCACGATTCTTCATGCACCGATAACAACAAACTGATGATCTCGTCCAGGCTGGCGACGTAATCGACATCCACCCGGCGGATCGCCGCATCGGACATCGCGCTGAATTCGCATTCACCCGGATCCAGCACGATGCCCAGCCCGCCCAGCTGCTTGACGCAAGCCATGCCTTCCACGCCGTCCGAATTGGCCCCGCTCAGCAACAGCGCGATCAGATCCGACTCAAACACCTCCGCCGCGCTTTCAAACAACACGTCGATGCTGGGGCGCACAGACCGCACCGGCTCGTCCACGGAAAGCGCAAAAGAAAGCACCGAGCGCCGGTTCCGCTCGATCAGCAGATGGTAATCGGGGGGCGCGATGTAGATCCGTCCGCGTTCGATGATTTCCTTGTCGGCCGCCATTCTGACAGGCAGGCAGGTAAACGTATCGAGCACTTCGGCAAGATGGCTGACCTCCCCGCCCGGCAGATGAGCCACGATCACGATCGGCAGGGGGTAGTCTTTCGGCAATGCCTGCAAAATCCGCTTGATCAGCGGAAATCCGCCAGCCGAAAACCCTATCCCCAGCATCCTATACATGTCGTTCGCCCCCGACCACCTTGCGGTACAACTGGAAATCGCTGTCCAGCACCTCGAGTTCCGGATACTTCTCGTCGAAATCCATGATCCGCTCCGAACGTCCCAGCAGCAGATATCCGCCCCGCTCCATGCTCCGCGTGCATAAATGCAGCACCCGTTCCTGCAGCTCGTCCGCAAAATAAATCAGCACATTCCGGCAGACCACGAACTGCACCTCCTTGAAGACCTCATCCTCGACCAGATTGTGCTGAACAAACTCGATGGAATGCTTCAATTCCGGGCGGATCGCGACCTCTTCCCCCCTGTCCTCGAAATAACTGTCGAAATCGCCCGCACCGCCCGCCTGCAGGTAACCCTCGCGCCAGCCCTCCAGACGCCGGCGCGACCAGCATCCCGCGCGCGCCTCCTCAAGAAAGGCGGGATTGATGTCGGAGGTGAATATCCGCGCTTTTTTCAGCAATCCGGCTTCGTGCAGCAGGATAGCCAGGGTGTAAGTCTCCTCCCCCCTGCCGCAACCGATTTGCCATATATTGATCCATGGGAATGTATTCAATTGGGGCAATACCTGCTGGCGTATCATCTTCCACACCAGCGCGTCACGAAAGAATTCGGAAGTGGGAACGGAGATGCTGTTGATGACAGTCTGGGCCACCGCCTCGTCGTACAGCATGGCCGGAATCAGCTCGGACAAATGCGCCACCTCGAAATAGCGTGTCAACTCCAGCAGGCGCCGCTTCAGGGAGGCGCGCGCATAACCCCTGAAATCGTAGCCGTAGCGCTCCTTGAGCGCGTTCAACATCAGTCCCACCTCGACATCTTCGGTGTTGTGATTTTTCCATTTGACCAAAGGCATATCGCTAGATGCCCCTGAGCAATTCAACCAGCCTGTCGGTATCCACCGGCTTGGCCATATAGGCGGTCGCGCCGGCCTCCATGCACAGCACATCATCGCCCTGCATGGCTTTTGCGGTGATCGCGATGATCGGAATATCGGTGTAACCCAATGCGCGAATCTGGCGTATCAGTTCGTAACCGTCCATATCCGGCATCATGATGTCGGTCAGCACCGCCTCGAAACGGGCTCCCGCCAGCTTCTCGAGCGCCCTGGCGCCATCCGGCGCCACCTCGATAAAATATCCCCGTGAACGCAACACCTTGGTCAGCGCGAACAGATTGCGCGCATCATCATCGACCAGCAGCAATCTTTTGCCTGTTCCCACTTTCCCTACCGGGGTGCGTATACGGCTCGAATTCATATCGATCTTCAGCGCCAGCAGCACTTCGTCGCGCAACCTGTCATTCAACACGCTCTTGGTCACGATGCTTTCCGTGACCTCTTTCAGCTCGAACACCTCTTCTTCGGTCAGGTCGCGCGCCGAGTAGACCACCACCGGCGGCGGGTTCAGCATATGGCGGGCCTGTTTCAGCCACTCGAATCCGGTCATATCGGGCAATTGCAGATCGAGAATGACGGTATCGAAACGATGCTTCTGCAACAATTGCAAGGCACCGCCCCCGCTCTTGGACGGCACGATTTCAACCTCGTCTTTTCTGAATATCGTCGTGATGACTTTGATGTCTGCGGGATTATCGTCTACCAGCAGTATCCGTTTAAGCCCGGCCTGATGACCTCCACCAACCATCGCCCGGATCGCCGCCAGTATGGAGTCGCGCGTGACCGGCTTCTTGAGGAAGCCCAGCGCCCCGAGCACCTTGGCCTCCCCGCTATCCGCCGCTCCCGACATGATATAGATGGGGATGTCTGCGGTGGCCTTGTCAGTCTTAAGGCGTCGCAACAGTTCGAGACCGCTCATATGGGGCAAGCCCAGATCCAGCAGTATTCCTTCCGGCCTGCTCTTTTCCAGGGCTGATAAAGCCTGCTCAGCAGAACTTGCACATACCGGCGCAAAGCCGAGCGACCGTATCATGCGCTCCAGTATCGCCTGCAGGCGGGTGTCATCCTCCACGACCAGCACCTCCGAACCGGCATTGGCGGTAACCGCGCGGGCTGACGGCGCGGTACGCACAGTCGGGGGTTTCGCCTGAACCTTGGTATCGGTTACCAGCTCCGGATGGCTGAAACAATTGAACAGGCGGATCGTGAAACGGCTGCCTTTGCCCGGCTCGCTCTTCACCACGATTTCGCCGCCCAGCAATTCCGCCAACTGCCGGCTGATCGCCAGGCCCAGCCCGGACCCGCCATACTTGCGGCTGATCGAACCGTCCACCTGCTGGAATGCCCCGAAGACATAATCCAGCTTGTCCGCCGGAATCCCTATGCCGGTATCGACCACCTCAAACTGCAAGTGCTCATAGTCCTTGCTGACCATCACCTTCACCTCGCCGCTATCGGTGAATTTGATCGCATTGGCCAGCAGATTGGTCAAAACCTGCGTCAGCCGCTGCCTGTCCGAATAAATCATTTCCGGCAACGCCGCATCCACCTGAATGCCGAACTCAAGCTGCTTTTTCTCGGCCTGCGGGGAAAATATCCGGCGCAGATAAGCCAGCATGTCATCGAGCCTGAATTCCTCCCGCTGCAACTCCAGCTTGCCCGCCTCGATTTTTGACAGATCGAGAATGTCGTTGATCAGTGTCAACAGCTGCGTGCCGCTCTCGCTGATCACCGTGGCAGACTCGATCTGCTCCGGTGTGAGGTTGCGCTCTTCATTCTCGGCAAGATTTTTTGACAGGATCAGCACACTGTTGAGCGGCGTGCGCAGCTCGTGCGACATGTTCGCCAGGAATTCAGATTTGTACTGGTTCGCGCGCTGCAGCTCCTGGGCCTTGGCTTCGGTCTCCTGTATCACTTCTCTCAGCTGCGAGCTCTGCGCCTCGAGCAGGATATTCTTGTGCTTGACCTCCTCCTGCTGGGCGCGCAACTCTTCCTGGTTCGCCCTGAGTTCCTCATTCTGCGCTTTCATCTCCTCGGCCTGGCTGCGCAACTCTTCGGTCAGCGCCTGCATCTCCTCGTTGCTCCTGAGCAGCGATTCCTGCTGCGCTTTCAGCGTCATGGATTGCTTTTGCGTTTCCGCCAGCAACACCGAGTTGTGTTCGGCGGATTGCAGATTGGCCAGATGCAGGCCCAGCGCCGCCGTCACCGCCTTCAGGAATTCATGCTGGCGGGGACCCAGCGTTTTCAGGGCAGCCAGTTCCAGCACCGCCAGCACCGCGCCTTTGTGGGTGATCGGATACAGCACCAGTTCGTGCGGCTGGAATTCGGCCAGCCCGGTGCTGATCGCGGACAGGCCGACCGGGACGGGCGATATCACGGCCACCTCATTGTCCTTGGCGCATTGCCCGACCACGCCCACACCCGGCAGGAAACCGTCCTCGGCCTGATCCCGGCGCGCAAGCCCGTGCGTCCCGACCAGGTTGAAACGATCCTTGTCCAGCAGGAAGATCGCCCCGACCGGTATATCCAGTTTCTCGCACAACAGATGCAGGGCGCGATCGGCCGCCTTGCCTATAGCCGATTCCTCGGATACCGCACCGGTCACCGACGCCACATTCTCGATCACCCAATGCTCATGCTCGACCTGATCGGCCATCTTGCGGAACAACTCCGCGGCCTGCGCCATCTCGCCGATTTCGTCGATGCGCTCCAGGCCCGGCACTTCGACCTGCTCGCCGTGAGACAGGCGGGTGAGCGCATCCCTGACTCCCAGCAGCGGGCGACTGATGCCGCGCGCGCCGCGCACGCTGACCGCAAAGGCAAACAGCGCCAGCAAACCGCCCATCAGGAACAATTTGAAAAACAGCCCGTAGGCAGCTTCAAATACTTCAGCTGTGTCTATCTTGACGATGACACCCCAGGCCGGGTGGTCACCCATCGCCCCCTTGAAAGGATGTATGGGTTTGTATGCGACCAGCACTTCGTGGCCGCGATAGTCGATCGCTTCCCCCAGCCCGCTCTCCCCCGCCAGCACGTATTGCGCCGTATCGGTCTTGACCTGCCTTTTCAGTATGCTGCCCTCGGGATCGAAGCGTGAATCGCTGACCATCCAGCCGTCCTTGCCCACAATGAAGGCTTCGCCGGTCTCACCCATGCCGGTATTGTCCTGCATCAATGCATTGACCTTGCTCACCGGGAACTGGATGACCGCGACCCCGATCAGCACCTTCTTGTCTGCATCGAACATCGGCGTCGCAACGAAGGCCGTGGGCTGGTCGTTTTTCGGCGCATAGTGCGAGAAATCGGAAAAACTCAACGCGCCGGGCGTGGCATCCTGCAACAGCGGCTTCACGGCCTGAGCCAGGCCGGTGTTCTTCCAGGTTCCCGACACCAGATTGGTGGCGAAATCGCTTTTCTTCAGCGCACTGAACACCACATTGCCCTGGGTATCGACCAGATACATATCCTCCCACTCGTTGGCATTGCGGCGCTCCCTGAAGACAGGGGCATATTTGTTCAATGCCTGCAAATAAGACGATGTGTGCATGGCCACAGCCGGCAAATTCTGTCCGGACTGATCGGCTGACAGGTGTGCCCGCAACGAGGATCTCGTGCCGTTATCCAGCCTGGCGTATCCCTCGGACAACTCCCTGAGCGCACCGGCTGTCGTGTGTGACAAAGCCAGTGTGCCAACGTCCTTTTCCATTTCCCTGAATAACGTGCTGAGCGCGCTATGTCGCGCCTGCAGCACCGTGGAGATTTTCTCCATCGCGTCAGCCTGCAGCGATACACGGACCAGGTAGGAGGAAACGCCCAAGGCCGCGACCATCGTCAGCGTGGTCATCGAAACCGTCAACAGAAACACTCTGGATTGAATCTTCATGCATCTCCCCCTGCGGTGGCGCCGGTTATTGAATTGCGAGTCGCGCCATCCCCGAATATCCCTCTTCCGCGACACAGGGCCGCAGAACAAACGCCAGTATAAACTCAAACCGCCGCATCAATAATGTACAAATCATGTCCCGATGCCGGCGGTCCACAAACAAAAAAGGCCAACCGTGCGGCTGGCCTTTTGCCATCTGTCAATCTTCGCGCTTCATCACGCGCGCCATCAGTGTATCGCCCGCTTGGAAAAATCCCCGGGCCTGAAGCCCAGCGCGGCAAGCACCCCGAAATACACCGCCACACCGCCCGCCACCAGCGCGGACAGGCGCAGCACGCGCGACCAGCCGGAACCCGTCAGCCAGCTTTCCTGCGTGCCCATGCCCAACCACAGCGTGATCGCCAATGCCGCGACCGCGACACCCACCTTGATGGAGAACTTCGCCCAGCCCGGTTCTGGCTGATAGATGCCGCGTTTGCGCAGGAAGTAGAACAGGATCGCCGAGTTGAAACATGCGCCCAGACCGATCGCGAGCGCCAGCCCGGCATGCTGTATCCAGCCGACGAAGGCGAGGTTCATCAACTGCGTGGCTGCCAGCGTGGCGAGGCCGATCTTCACCGGCGTCCTGATGTCCTGCCGCGCGTAGAAGCCCGGCGCGAGGATCTTCACCAGTATCATGCCGATCAAACCGACGCTGTAACCGACCAGCGCGTGGCTGGTCATCAGCACGTCATGCGCGAGGAACTCGCCGCGCTGGAAGAACGTGGACAGCAGCGGCACCGAGATCATGCCCAGCGCCAGCGCGGCGGGCAGCGTCAGCATGATGGTCAAGCGCAAACCCCAGTCCAGTAGCTTCGAATATTCCACCATGTTGTTGTCGGCATGGCACTTCGACAGCGAGGGCAACAGGATGGAACCCAGCGCCACGCCCAGCAAACCGGAGGGAAACTCCATCAGCCGATCCGCGTAATACAGCCAGGACACGCTGCCCGCCACGAGGAACGACGCGAAAATCGTGTTGATGATCAGGCTGATCTGCGCGATGGACACGCCGAACACCGCCGGGCCCATCTGCCTGATGACGCGCCACATGCCCTCGTCTTTCAGGCTGAAACGTATCTCCGGCAGCATGCCGATCTTTTTCAGGAACGGAACCTGGAACGCCAGTTGCACGATGCCCGCGACGAACACCGCCCAGGCCAGCGCCATGATAGGCGGATCGCAATACGGCGCCAGCCACAGCGCGCCGCCAATGAAGCAGACGTTGAGCAGCACCGGCGCGAAAGCCGGCACCCAGAATTTGTTGTAAGTGTTGAGGATGCCCGCCGCCACCGCCACCAGCGAGATAAAGAAGATGTAAGGCGAGGTCAGGCGCAGCAATTGCACGGTCAGCTCGAACTTCTCCGCATCCTTAATAAAGCCCGGCGCGCTGATATACACAAGAATAGGCGCAGCGATAATGCCGACCAGCGTCACGAAGAACAGGATGATCGCCAGCATCGTCGTGACATGATCCACCAGCAGCTTGGTTTCGTCATGCCCGCGCCGGTTCCGGTATTCGCCGAAGATCGGCACAAAGGCCTGCGAGAACGCTCCCTCCGCAAACAATCGGCGCAGCAGGTTGGGCAGCTTGAACGCCACGAAGAACGCATCCGTCGCCATGCCCGCGCCGAACACCCGCGCGATCAGCACATCGCGCACGAACGCGAGGATGCGCGAGAGCAGCGTCAGGCTGCTGATCGTGGCAAGGGCTTTGAGGAGGTTCATGCTGTTCTTTGGGCTATTCGCTGAAAACGCCGCGCATCATAACATTGCGCATGAACGTATATGGCCGTTCGTGGTTAAGTAGTGGCTTAGCACAGGGGTATCGTGCTTAGCCCAATACTTAGTAGTTCCATCAGAGTTTGTCGAAGCATTAATGACAAGATCAAAACCGTCGGGGGTAGCCCGACAGCTATAACCAATGACTTACCCAGCGTCGTTTGCTGGGTTAGTCAGATGGCTAGTAGTTCCATCAGTCACTTTTTCTTGCTTCGCCAAAGAAAAAGTAACCAAAAAGAAGGCGACCCCAGTTTGTGGCTTCGGCATAACCTGAAGGTTAGCCTACGCCGCAACACACTGCTGCGCAGTGTGTTGTCGCCGCTGCGCGGTTCCCTGCGTTGTTCGACTGGTCAGGCGGCTGCGGAACTCGCGCTACGCGCTCAGACATAACCAGCGACTTGGCTGGCGTTGTTTGCCAGCTTAGTCGAATGGCTAGTTGTTTCATCTAGTCCTCGCCGACATCCCCTGACCAGCCTGTGCTACTCGGCGGCACACAGGGGATAAAAAGCGAAAAACAAAGAAACGGGTGGGCAACAAGTTGCCCACCTTTCTAAGGTAGATAGCCAAAACAATTCTACTTCGGTACATTGACAACCAATATGCCAATTCCTTCAATCACAATAGACCAGACTAAGCTACGCGCAAGCTTTGATCAACATCGCGCCTCACCTGAAGTATCCACTGAACAGTACGTTCGCTCACGTCAAATTGCTCTCGGCCAAACAGTTATGGCAAAGCAACGCGTCTATCTCGACAAGCGATACTGGATTTTTATGCGTGATGCTTTGATTCATCGAACCTCATCGGAATTTGCATATTCGCTACTTGCAAGCTTAAGAAGTCGGGTGAAATCTAACCAAACGATTTGTCCAATTAGTGAGTCGCTATTTATGGAGTTGATGAAACAGACTGATCTCGTCACACGCAAGGCGACCGCCGAGCTTATTGATGAACTCAGCAGTGGCGTAACACTGATTCCGTACACTCAGCGCGTTGCTACAGAAATCGCGCATTTCATCCACTCGCAGGCGGGACTCGACGTATACCCGCTTGAAACACTTGTCTGGACAAAGCTCAGCTACGTCTTTGGCATCCAACATCCGGTAAACGATAAATTCGAATCTACGGAAATGCGTCTTTTGCAAAAGGCGTTCTTTGACCATATGTGGGAATGCTCATTAGCCGAAATTATTGAACAACTCTCTACTTCACCAGCCCCCCTGTTCGATTACGATGCGCTAGCCCAACGCCTAAACATTCTGAGTGCTGCACACGCCGATGGGATCAAGAACTTTTCTCAGACCTATGCTGCTGAAATTCGTGGATGCTTGTCACTTGCAACTTCTGTAGCCCGCGAGGTCATAGAAAAAATTGCATCAGGTAGCTCTGGAAAGGCTATCGAATATACGGAACTTGAACAGCAAGAACATGAGCTTGCGCTTTTGAATTACTTCTGTGACGCAATAAAGCGGAGGGATGTGGCGGTAGCCCTACGAACTTCCCATATAGGGACACTATGCCATGCTGCTGTTCGCTGGGACAAGAAACGTAAGCTTGTAGGCAACGACCTATTTGATTTTCATCACGCAGAAGCCGCTGTAGGTTATTGCAATGTCTTCCTCACTGAGGCAGCTCTTCACACTATGCTTAAGCAACACCATTTGAAGCTGACGGAGTACTTTCCGTGCGAAGTAATCTCATCTCTTGAAGAGGCCGCAACTTACTTTAAATACCAGTAAAAATTAGAGCGACTCCTAATGTGCCGGAGTTAAATTGTTTTGACTATCCAACTCATTGTGGTGGGCAACTTGTTGCCCACCCGATTTTAAGGTTTTGGATTTTCGCTTTTCTTCCCCTGTGCGCCGCCGAGTCGCGCAGGCTGGTCAGGAGATGTCGGCGAGGACTGTCTGAGCGCGTAGCGCGAGTTCCGCAGCCGCCTGACCAGTCGAGCAACGCAGGGCACCGCGTAGCGGCGGCAAACCGGGGTCGCCTTTTCTTCGGTTACCTTCTTTTGGCGAAGCAAAAGAAGGTAACTTGCTGCCGGGCAACCCCCGGCGGTTTTGACTTTGGTCTTTTCGCAATTCACAATGCGCCAGCCGCTTCGCGGCGATCCTTCGACAAGCTCAGGACGAACGGATGTATGTATAACCCCATATCCCGCGAGAGAGGGCGCTGCAACCCGCCTAACCGCCCGCCCCGCAAAAAGATTTGCAAAAATAGGCACAATTCACTAGAATGCGCGCCTTTCGTCGTACCGAATTTCCCTTTTCGCCTTACCGAATTTATTAGGAGTAGTCATGGCAAATAGCGCACAAGCCCGCAAGCGTGCACGTCAGGCAGTTAAACAGAACGCTCACAACAGCAGTCTGCGCTCGGAATTGCGCACTGCGATCAAGAAGGTTGCCAAAGCGATTGAAACCGGCGACAAAGCCGCTGCTCAAGCCGTTTATAAATCTTCTGTAAGTACGGTGGACAGCATCGCCGACAAGAAGATCATCCACAAGAACAAGGCCGCTCGACACAAGAGCCGTCTGTCTGCGGCTATCAAAGCGATGGCGTAATCGCCCCGGCGACCAGCCAGGAAGCTTTGATTCACCGCAACAAGCCGACAGCGATGTCGGCTTGTTTGCTTTGTAGTGCGAATTTTGTCGTCATTCCCGCGAAGGCGGGAATCCGGCAATTAAATCGTTCTACCTGGTAGTCACAGTCGGTTGTGCTTGTCTCGCTTCGCGAGGATTGTTGCACTAACTGGATTCCCGCCTTTGCGGGAATGACAGCTTAGGGATTGGAAGGGCGTTGTTTTTCTTGCCTTACCGGGGTTGTTTGGCTCAATATACGCCCCCTTGCTTTTTGCTCACGGCGGTTCGTCCGCCGTCTGTATTTTTGAGGTTCTATATGTCGCATGTAATGAACACTTATGCCCGGCTTCCGGTCACCTTTACCCACGGCGAAGGCGCATGGTTGTGGGATACCGACGGCAAGCGTTATCTGGATGCGTTGTCCGGCATCGCCGTGAATACGCTGGGCCACGCGCATCCGCGCTTCACCGCCGCGCTTGCCGAACAGATCGGCAAGCTGATCCATTGCTCCAACGTCTATCAGGTGGCCGGGCAGGAGTCGCTGGCCGACAAGCTGTGCGGCCTTTCCGGGATGCAGGAGGTGTTCTTCAGCAATTCCGGCTGCGAGGCCAATGAGGCCGCGATCAAGCTGGCGCGCATGTACGGCCACAAGCAGGGCATTGAATCCCCATCCATCATTGTGATGGAAAAGGCCTTCCACGGACGGACGCTGGCGACGCTTTCCGCGACCGGCAACCGCAAGGTACAGGCCGGCTTCGAGCCGCTGGTCACCGGCTTCGTGCGGGTTCCCTACAATGACCTCGACGCGGTGCGCCAGGTCGCGCAGCACAACCGCAGCGTGGTGGCGGTGCTGGTCGAGCCGATACAGGGAGAAGGCGGCATCCGCACGCTGGATATCGAATACCTGAAACAACTGCGCCAACTCTGCAACGAGCAGAACTGGCTGTTGATGCTGGACGAGGTGCAATGCGGCATCGGGCGCACCGGCAAGTGGTTCGCATTCCAGCATACCGGCATCCTGCCGGACGTGATGACGCTGGCCAAGGGTCTGGGCTCGGGCGTGCCGGTCGGCGCGTGCCTCGCCGCGGGCAAGGCCACCGGGACTTTCCAGCCGGGCAACCACGGCTCGACGTTCGGCGGCAATCCGCTGGCATGCACCGCCGGCCTGACCACGCTGAATATCATCGAGCAGGATAAATTGATGGCGCACGCCGAGGCGCTCGGCCAATTCATCCGCGCAGGTTTTGCCGCTGCATTGCAGGGCGTGAACGGCGTCAAGGAGATACGCGGCCAGGGACTGATGATAGGCGTCGAACTGGACAAGCCGTGCGGCGACTTGGTCAAGCTGGCGCTCGCGCAAGGCCTGCTGATCAACGTGACCGCCGACAGCGTGATCCGCCTGTTGCCGCCGCTGGTCATGTCGCAAGGCGAAGCGCAGCAGATGCTGGACATCCTGTGCCCGCTGATCAAAGAATTTATGCACTCCTGATTGGTGATGAGCCATGACTACAAAGAAACCGGCACCGGTAAAACATTTTTTACAGTTCAAGGACCTGAGCCGCGAAGAGCTTGACTACCTGTTCGCCCGCACCCGCATCATCAAGCAGCGCTTCAAGGAATATCAGCAATACTGGCCGCTGCAGGACCGCACGCTGGTGATGATCTTCGAGAAGGCCAGCACCCGCACACGATTGTCGTTCGAGGCGGGCATGCAGCAACTGGGCGGTGCGGCGATCTACCTGAACACGCGCGACTCGCAACTGGGTCGGGGCGAGCCTGTCGAAGATGCCGGGCAGGTGATCTCGCGCATGTGCGACATCGTGATGATCCGCACCTTCGAGCAGAGCATCATCGAGCGCTTCGCCGCCCACTCGCGCGTGCCGGTGATCAACGGCCTGACCAACGAATACCATCCCTGCCAGGTGCTGGCCGACATCTACACCTACATCGAGCAGCGCGGCAGCATCAAGGGCAAGACCGTGGCGTGGATAGGCGACTCCAACAACATGTGCAATACCTGGCTGCAGGCCGCCGAGATACTGGACTTCAACGTGCATGTCTCCACCCCGCCCGGCTATGAAGTCGAACCCGAGCGCGCCGGACTGTTCGGCGAGGATCACTACGAGGAATTCACCGACCCGATGGAAGCCGCGCGCGGCGCCGATCTGGTGACCACCGACGTGTGGACTTCCATGGGCTTCGAGGCCGAGAACGAGGAGCGCATGAAAGACTTCGCCGACTGGCAGGTGGACGAGGACATGATGTCCGTTGCCGCCAGGGATGCGTTGTTCATGCATTGCCTGCCCGCGCATCGCGGCGAGGAAGTCTCGGCAGGCGTGATCGACGGCGCGCAGAGCGTGGTGTGGGATGAGGCGGAAAACCGCCTGCACGTACAAAAAGCTCTTATGGAATATTTGCTTTTAGGGAAAATAAACAAGTAACAAAAGTGCCACACGTTATGTGCAGGCGGTTTCGGCGTAGGCTAACTTGCACAGCAAGTTAAACCGCGCAGCGGTGGCCGTAGCCAAAATCGTTTGCATGTGCAGAAGGCGTTAATGGAGTACCTGCTGCCGGGCAAAATAAATAACTAACATCCCCTCCCCCTTGCAGGGGAAAGGAACCGATTTGTAGATTTCTGATAGAGAAAAATGAAATGAGCGAAATCAAAAAAGCCGTCCTCGCCTATTCCGGCGGACTCGATACCTCGGTGATCCTGAAGTGGTTGCAGGACACGTATAAATGCGAAGTCGTCACTTTCACCGCCGACCTCGGCCAAGGCGAGGAACTGGAACCCGCGCGCGCCAAGGCGCTGAAGATGGGCATCAAGCCGGAGAACATTTTCATCGACGATCTGCGCGAGGAATTCGTGCGCGACTTCGTGTTCCCGATGTTTCGCGCCAACACCATCTACGAAGGCGAATACCTGCTCGGGACCTCGATCGCGCGCCCGCTGATCGCCAAGCGCCTGATCGACATCGTCAACCTGACCGGCGCGGACGCGGTATCGCACGGCGCGACCGGCAAAGGCAACGACCAAGTGCGTTTCGAGCTGGGCGCCTACGCGCTGAAACCCGGCATCAAGATCATCGCGCCGTGGCGCGAATGGGACCTGCTGTCGCGCGAGAAGCTGATGGCCTACGCTGAAAAAGCGGGCATCCCGATCGACATGAAACACAAGCAGGGCGGTTCGCCCTATTCGATGGATGCGAATCTGCTGCACATCAGCTTCGAAGGCCGCCATCTGGAAGACCCGGCTGCCGAAGCCGAAGAGAGCATGTGGCGCTGGACCGTGTCGCCCGAGAAGGCGCCCGATGCTGCCGAGTATCTCGATCTTGAATTTGCAAACGGCGACATCGTGGCACTCAACGGCACCAAGATGACCCCGGCACAAGTGCTGACCAAACTGAACCAGCTGGGTGGCAAGCATGGTATAGGCCGTCTCGACCTGGTGGAGAACCGCTATGTCGGCATGAAGTCGCGCGGCTGCTACGAAACCCCCGGCGGCACCATCATGCTCAAGGCGCACCGCGCGATCGAATCGATCACGCTGGATCGCGAAGTGGCGCACCTGAAAGACGACCTGATGCCGCGCTACGCTTCGATGATCTACAACGGCTACTGGTGGAGTCCCGAGCGCATGGCTTTGCAGACGCTGATCGACCACACGCAGAGCTGCGTGAACGGCTGGGTGCGCGTCAAGCTATACAAGGGCAACGTGATCGTGGTCGGGCGCGACTCCAAAACCGATTCGCTGTTCGACCCGACCATCGCCACCTTCGAGGACGACAAGGGCGCGTACGACCAGAAGGATGAGGCGGGCTTCATCAAGCTGAACGCATTGCGCCTGCGCATCGCGGCCAACCTGCACAAACGAAAATAATCCATCGTGATCCACGAACTGAACGGCGACATTCTATACAGCGGTGCAAAAGCCATCGCGCAGGGTGTCGCGCCCAACGATGACTTCCATCACGGCCTGGCCCTGCAACTGCGCGAGCGCATGCCCGCGATGTACAAGGACTTCCGCCATTTCTGCCAGACCAGGCATCCCAAGCCCGGCGGCGTGTGGTCCTGGATGAGTTCGGACGGGCGTTACATCGTCAATCTGTTTACCCAGGAAGGCGCCTACGATCACGGCAGCAAACCGGGACGCGCCAAGCTGGCGCACGTCAATCACGCGCTGCACGCGCTGCGCGATTTCGTCCAGACGGAAAAAATCCCGAGTCTCGCTTTGCCGCGCCTCGCCTGCGGCATGACCGGCCTGAACTGGGATGAAGTCAAGCCGCTGATCGAGAATCAGCTCGGCGATCTCGGCATCCCCGTTTATATTTACGCCAATTACCAGAAGGGCGTCAAAGCCGACGAAGCACCAAAATGAACAAACACCCGAATAAACAAATACTGGAAAGGAAATAGCATGTCGCAGTTCGATAACGTCAGCGTGGTCAAAAAGGGCAATGTGTTTTTCGACGGCAAGTGCGTCTCGCACTCGGTGTTGTTCGCCGATGGCACGCGCAAGACCGTCGGCGTCATCATGCCCGGCACGCTGACTTTCAATGTCAGCACACCCGAATTGATGGAAATCATTTCAGGCACCTGCCGCGTAAAGATCGGCGACGAGCCTGAATTCAAGACCTATGCTGCTGGCAGCCAGTTCTCGGTGGCCGCGAACAGCCGTTTCGTGATCGAGGCTAAAGAGGTCGTCGATTACGTTTGCAGCTTCGGATAAACCGAAAAACCATAGTCCACAGATTACGCAGATTCACACAGATTAAACTCCTGATGTTTGAAAGCGGCTTAATCTGTGTAATCTGCGGATAAATACAACCAGGGAGCTGACATGCCATCCTTCGACATTGTTTCAGAAGTAGAAAAGACCGAAGTCAAAAACGCGATCGAGCAGACCAACAAGGAAGTCAGCACACGCTTCGACTTCAAAGGCTCGGATGCGCGCGTGGAGCAGGCCGAGCTCAAACTCACGGTCTGGGCAGACAACGAATTCCAGCTCGACCAGGTGCAGGACATCCTGAATGCAAAACTGACCAAGCGCGGCGTGGACATCAAGTGCATGGAGATCAGCGACAAGATCGAGAAAGTCAGCGGCAACAAGGTCAAGCGCGGTTGCGAAGTGAAGACCGGCGTGGAGATCGAACTGGCGAAAAAGATCGTCAAGCACCTCAAGGACAGCAAGTTGAAGGTACAGGCCAGCATCCAGGGCGACACGGTGCGTGTCACCGGCAAGAACCGCGACGACCTGCAGGACGCGATCGCCTTCGTCAAGAAAACCATCACCGACTTCCCGTTGCAGTATCAAAACTTTCGCGATTAAGGACGGCCATGCGCTACGATCTCCCCGGCATTATTTCCGCATCCATGCGTACAGCCTTTGCGGCCGCGCTCTTGCTGGGTTCAGCCTGCGCGGCACAGGCGGCCGAAAACGAATATGATTTTCTCAGGGCCGGTCCAAAAGGCAATATCTACGCCCAGTCTGATGAGGGCATGTCGTCCACTTCGACGTCCGGTTCCCCCGTTGCGGAAAAATCCAATGTGAGCTACCCGAAAATGCTGTGGGAGGACACCAAATATGTCCTCACCGCACCGGCGCGCTGGGATGAACAGGAATGGAAGAAGGCCGGGTGGACTGCGCTCGGCATCGCCGGCGTGATGGCGGTCATCGACCGCCCGGTGCAGGACGGGATGCGCCGCATCGCGCCCGACAACGATCCCCTGACCCCGGACAACAGCCGCTTCCTGCATGAGGTTGAACGCTTCGGCAGGGAATATTCGCTGGGTGTGCTGGGCGGGTTCTACGTGGCCGGCGCGCTGCGCGATGACGGGAACGCAATTGCGGTAGCCCAGGACGGACTTACATCGGTCATCCTCGCCAGCGGCATCATCACGACCGTGACCAAAGTGGCGGTTGGTCGCGCGCGCCCGCGCGAGGATAAGGGTGTCGCGCATTTCCGCCCGTTCGGCGGGGATCAATCCTTCCCTTCCGGCCATGCCGCTCACGCTTTTGCCGTGGCCTCGGTGATTGCCAACCACTATGACGAAACCTGGGTCACCTGCACTTCCTACTCGGTCGCCAGCCTGGTCGGTGTGGCGCGCAGTTACCACGGCGGCCACTTCGTCTCCGACATCCTGGCCGGTGCGATGATAGGCACGCTGGTGGGCAAAAGCGTGGTCGAGCACAACCAATCGATGCGCTCCGGCAAAGTGGTACTGCTCCCCGAGGCTACGCCCGGTATGGTGGGCGTGCGCATGGTGAGCAGCTTCTAGAACCCGCCGGCCTCACGCCCCGATGAAGAACAGCATCGACGCCCACATCGAATTCTCCTTCAAGGGGGAAACCCACTCCCTGACCTCGACCTTAGACCTGGACCAGCTCTTCGAATACCGCGATTCATTGCCTGCGATACATGCGCTACTGGCGCGTGAGCATGGCATCGACACTTACTCCTATCTGTACGAAGTGATGCAGGCAGAAGAGATCGAGTTCAGGAATGCCCAGGGTATCGCCGCGGATTTTATGGCCGACGGAGTTTTCAACCACGAGGCATTTGCCGCGGGTTGGCAGGACCGCAAAATCCTCACCCTGCTGCAACCCATCGCATCGCGTGAATTGGACATCGCCGATCTCGAGCAAAACCAGGCCCTCAAGAACGCCCTCATCCAGGCATACAACCTCGGCAGGGAAACACCCCCGAGTTGAGCCCTCCCCCCCTCCGCATGCCCTGAGCGTCCATATCAGCGTTTTCTTAAACTGTGCAGCACTCTCTGCGCAGGTATACACTTTCAAGCAGTCCGGATGGACTATTGGAATCCAGGGTGGTGTGAGGGGTTCTGTTTTGGCTAATTTCGCCCGCGTGGGCAAGGGGAGAAGACATGAAATATCGTCCTGAAAAATTCGGTGTGATCGCTGTGCTGTCGATTCTTGCGGTGATCGCGTGGACTTCCAGCTGGATTGCGCCTCGGCATCTGTCGCCGCCCGCTCACCAGACCAGCGCGCAGGAACTGCTGCGCAGCACACCCCTGGCCTTCGAACCCGCCGCAAACGACGCAACACGCTTTGTGGCGCGGGGACCCGGCTTTCAGATCGCGCTCGATGCGGGCGGGACTGCTGTCGCACTCGGTCGCGGCGGCAAGACCAACGCGCTGGTGCGAACCGAATTCCGCGGCGCCAACCGCGCGCCCATTCTGCGCGGCGTATCATTGCAGGCCGGAAAGAGCCACTATCTGCTCGGTGACAATGCCGCTGCATGGCGGCGCGATGTGCCCCGCTATGATCGTGTGCGCTACGAAGCGCTCTATCCCGGCGTAGATCTGGTGTTTTACGGCAACCCGCGTTCGCTGGAATACGACTTCGTAGTGGCGCCCGGCGCCGATCCCTCGGCCATCCGCCTGGGCATCGCCGGTACAGAACATCTCGCACTCGATGTTGAAGGCAATCTGGTCATGACGGTGGCAGGCGGGAAAGTCGTGCAGCAGGCGCCGTTATCCTATCAGGAAGTCGATGGCAGGCGCGTCGGGATCCCGAGCCGATACACGCTGATGGCAAAGAACGAGGTCGGATTCGAGCTGGGCAGTTATGACACCTCACGCCCGCTGGTGATCGACCCGGTGCTGTCGTATTCCACCTTCCTCGGCGGCACGGTCGATGACATCGCCAGGGGCGTGGCAACCGACAGCAGCGGCAACAGCTACGTGACAGGCTATACCGCAGCGCTGGATTTCCCGGCCACAGCAGGAACGCTCAATCCCGCCTGCCCGACTTGCAGCACGACCAATGGTTATTACCGCGTGTTTGTCACCAAGTACAGCCCGGCAGGCACGGTGATGTATTCCACCTATGTCGGCACCAGCAACACCAGCGACAAGGGTTATGCGATCGCGGTGGACAGCAGCGGCAACGCCTACGTGACCGGCGAAACCTACTACCCCGGCAGCGGCACGGCCTTCCCTGTCGTGGGCGGGTACACCGTGACGGCGGGCGGCGGCTTTGTTTTCAAACTCGACGCTACCGGTTCGGCCTTGCTGTATTCGAGCATCATCACGAGCGGTAGCGCTGCAGTGGGCTATGGCATCGCTGTCGATGGCAGCGGAGGCGCCTATGTGGCGGGCATGGTCGTTCCGTCCAATGCTTCCTTCCCGTTATGGCCTACTGCCGGAACCTATAGCAGCTTTATCGGCAGCGCCAGTCCGCCTACCTATCAGGCGTTTGTGATGAAGGTGGATACCACGACCACAGGCATCGCCTCGCTCGTCTACGCCACGCGCTTTGGCGGCAACGGTGCAGGCAACGCCAACAACTACGCCTCCGGTGTGGCGGTCGATGGCAGCGGCAATGCCTATGTGACAGGCTACACCGGCGCCAGCAATTTCCCCGCGACCGTGGGCATCTATGGCGGCGGACGGGATGTATTCGTGTCGAAGTTCGATCCCTCCGGCGCGGCCATGCTGTACTCGACCTATCTCGGGGGCAGCCTGGACGATGAAGGAAATGCCATCGCGATCGATGCATCGGGCAATGCTTACGTCACCGGGTACACCTCGTCGACAAACTTCCCGACCACCGCGACACCATTCCAAACTGCGGCAGGCGGATTGATGGACGTGTTTGTCAGCAAGCTGGATGCGACGGGAGCCACACTGCTCTATAGCACCTACCTCGGCGGCGGCAGCGATGAAATCGCTTACGGCGTCGCCGTGGACGGCAGCGGCAACGCCTATGTGGGGGGCTACACCTACTCGACCAATTTCCCGGTGTTGAATGCCATCCAGTCAACCCGGGCCAGCGCCAACAACGATGCCTTTGTGGCGATGCTGAACCCGACCGCAAGTGCGCTCGTATATTCCACCTACCTGGGCGGCACGGGTAACACCGGCGGTGGCGATAAAGCCTATGCGCTCGCGATCGACAGCAGCGGCAACGCCTTTATCGCGGGCCAGACAGACTCGGCGGATTTCCCAACCCAGACTCCGGCACAAGCAACCAAAGGCACTACATTCGACGCTTTCGTGGCCAAGATCGCGCCGTCGACCGGCACCACCACTAATCCGCCCCCGAGCGGCGGCGGTACTTCGGGCGTCACTTCGGATAGCTCTTCCGGTGGCGGCTGCTTTATCGCCACGGCAGCCTATGGCACGCCCATGGCTGAAGATGTGCGTTACCTGCGTGCCTTCCGCGATGAATACCTGATGACCAACACGCCGGGCCGCGCCTTTGTGCGCGCCTACTACACACTGAGTCCGCCGGTGGCCGATTTCATCCGCGAGCACGAAGCGGTGCGCGCGGCGGTGCGGGTGGCGCTCACGCCATTCGTGGCTGCAAGCAAAGAAGTGGTCAGCGAATCCGGCTACGCTGGCACCACTGCGGATCGCCCATAAGACCCGAAGAATGGCATGCCATGCATCCGAATGGATGTGTACCGACAGACACAGCGAACGAGGCCGGATATCGCTAGCCGGCCTCGTGACTGAGGTACTTTTAGAGTCTGCTCCTGGTGTGACACTTTCCGGGTTACTGCGAACCCTTGGCCGTCACTCCGCCTTGTTCACAACAATGCCGGTCAATATCTGGTCCCCGCCATAATTGAAGGTCAGCCGGCCTTCTTTTTTGTACGCCAATTCCTCCACCCACCTGTCATCGCCGAAATAAAACGGGATGGCCGATTTTCCCGTGGGCCGGTGCCACTGGTTGTCCGGCCGACCGATCTTGGCAATCGCCTCCTTCATCGTCATGCCCAGCTTCAGTTTGGCAAACTTGCTGCCGGGTGCGGGCGTGCCGACTATTGAACCCTCGGCGGCTTTTTCCTGCTTCTGCGGTTCCGCAGCAGCGTCATTCTTCGCCTGTTTATGCGCGCAGCCCGCAAGCAGCGCGAGCGCAATAAGCAATAGCAACTTGTCGATACGCATGATCTGTCTCCTGGTTTAAAGTTAATCACTGCATCTTTAATTCGGGCCCAATACCGTATTGCCTCTGCATCGTAACTGATAAGCCTGCCTGCAACAACCAGCGGTATTTCCCGCCAGCGCTGATCCCCGGCGACATCATGGAACTCATGTGCACTTCCCGGCTTATAATCCGGACATGCACTCTGCCTGTACCCGATGGCGACCGAGCATGACTCATACCCAATAACCGGAACCTCACATCATTGGTCTCACCGTTGAACAGACTGCCACCTTCCATCATCGCGCTCCTGCTGCAACTGGCCGCATTTGCGCTTGCGGTGCTGACGCTACGCCTGCTCGACCTGCACCCCGCCCCGCTGGTCTTTGCGCTGCTCTGCGGCAGCCTGGCTGCCGCATTCAGCCGCATCGCGGGACTGGCGCGCTGGTGGCAGCTCATGCAACTCCTGTTCGTGCCCGCGCTGGTGCTGATGCTCGCGCTGAATATCCCGCCTGAAATTTTTCTAGCCGCCTTCCTGATCCTGCTGGTGGTGTACTGGAGCACCTTCCGCACCCAGGTACCGCTGTATCTGTCCAGCGACAAAGTCTGGCATGCGCTGGAAAGCCGGCTCCCTCCTCCGTCACCCGCCACGCCCGGATTCAGATTCATCGACCTGGGATCCGGCCTGGGCGGCGTGCTGACGCATCTCGCCAAGGCGCGCCCGGACGGGCACTACAGCGGCGTCGAGTCAGCCCCGCTGCCGTTTTTGTGGAGCTGGTTGCGCACGCGCGGCTATCGCAATTGCGAGGTGCGCTGGGGCAGTTTGTGGGATTGTGATCTGGCGCAATACGACGCAGTATTCGCCTACCTCTCGCCGGTGCCGATGGAAAGACTCTGGCGCAAGGCGCGCGCCGAAATGCGTCCCGGATCGGTATTCATCAGCAGCACTTTTGCGGTGCCTGATCAAACTGCGCATCAAACATTGCAGGTCGATGACCTGCACCGATCCACGCTGCTCATCTGGCGCATGTAAGCCGGTTGGGAAAATTGAAAGGCCACCCAGAAGGTGGCCTTTTGTTTGCACCGCAACAAAAACCCGACTAGAACGGAATGTCGTCGTCGAAATTATCGAAGCTGCTCTTTGCCGGTGCTGCCTTGGCGGGGGCTGAGCCTCCGGAAGAAGTGGCGGCGGGCTTGTTCTCCACCACCTCGAAACTGCCGCCGGTGGATTTCCCGCCCAGCATCTGCATTTCGTTGACGATGATCTCGGTGATGTAACGTTCCTGACCTTCTTTGGTCTGATACTTGCGCGACTGGATGCGCCCTTCGATGTAGACCTGCGAACCCTTCTTCAGGTATTCGCCGGCGATCTCGGCCAGGCGGCGGTAGAACACCAGGTTGTGCCATTCGGTCTTTTCCTGTTTTTCGCCGTTCTTGTCCTTCCAGTTCTCGGAAGTCGCCAATGTCGCGTTGCTTACCGCTTCGCCGTTAGTCATGTAACGGGTCTCCGGGTCTTTGCCCAGCCTTCCCACCAGAATCACTTTGTTCACCGACATTTCAATCCCCCCCTATCAGTTGTTCCACCGCATCTTTATCAAAACCCTGCATATCCACCTTCAGGCAGGCGATGTTTTCCGCCGCGATCACCATCACCTCGCGCACACCCTGCACCTGCGCGAGACGTTTCCGCAATTCTACCGCAGCAGCCTCATTCATTTCGGACAAATGATACATCTTGGTGCTCACCGCTGCGGGGGGAGTCATCCCGGACGCGACCACCAGCCATACCAGCAGCAGCACGATGGCGAACACGAACACTGCGTTCCCGCCGACATACTGCATCAGCGCGCCGCCCGCTGCCGCGCCGAAGAACGCGCCGAGGAACTGCACGCTGCTGTACACGCCCATCGCCGTGCCCTTCGCGGCCAGCGGCGCGATCTTGCTGATCATAGATGGCAGCGTCGCTTCCAGCACGTTGAACGCCGTGAAGAAGATCAGCAGCGCGGCGGCCACGCCCCACAAACTGTTCTGCGCGAACATCAGCAGCGTTTGCCCGGCCATCGCCAGGAACACCGCCAGCATGAATATCTGCTTCATCTTCGCCTTCTTCTCCGCGATGATGATGGGCGGCACCATCAGGAAGAATGCGATCAGCATCACCGGCAGGTAGATATACCAATGCTGCGCCACCTCCAGCCCGTTGCGCTGCAGCACGAACGGCACCTGCATGAACACCGACATCAGGATCGCGTGCAGCGAGAAGATGCCGAAATCAAGACGCAATAGCTCCCTGTTGCGCAACACCTCGCCGAAATGCCCCCAGCTCGCCTCCGTGTCGCTATGGAAACGCGTAATCAACGGATCGGGGATCACCCATTTCACCACCCCCATCGCCAGCAGGGCCAGCACGCCGGTCAGCGCAAAGATGCCGGGCACGCCGATCACGCTGTTGAGCAGCGGCGACAGCACCATCGAGATCGAAAAGGTGATGCCTATCGTGATGCCTATCATCGCCATCGCCTTGGTGCGATGCTCCTCGCGGGTCAAGTCGGCGGTCAATGCCATCACCGCCGCGTTCAGTGCGCCCGCGCCCTGCACCACGCGCCCGAGTATCACCAGATAGATATTGTCGGCAGAGGCCGCGATGAAACTGCCCAGCGCGAACAGGATCAGGCTGACGTAGATCACCGGCTTGCGCCCGTAACGGTCGGACAACCAACCCGCCGGAATTTGCAGGATCGCCTGCGTCAGGCCGTAAGCGCCCAGCGCGATACCCATCAGCAGATGGCTCTCGCCGCCGGGCAGATGCTCCGCATACAGCGCGAAAACCGGCAGGATGATGAACAGCCCCAGCATACGCAGGCCGTAGATGCTGGCCAGGCCGGTACTGGCGCGCTTTTCCGCTGGGGTCATGGCTTCGGAGATATGTTGCATAGGGATAGATTCAAAGGTGCGTTAAAAGTCGCGCATTTTAGCAGGACATTAAGCCTGCTGACAGTGATAAAAAGCACAGGAGACGGGTGATTCTGAATGCGCCGCAAAACTTGCATTCTGGATATTGCAAAATGAACTTCATCTCGCTCTCCGATCAACTCGCAAGAAGTTAACTGCCGGTTGGGAAAGCATTAAAAATCGCGTAAACTGTCCGGTCGCCTCACTCAAGTTGGTATGCATGGAAGAGATACGTATTCGCGGTGCTCGCACCCACAATTTAAAGAACATCAGCCTCGATCTGCCGCGCCACAAGCTGGTGGTGATCACCGGCCTGTCCGGTTCCGGCAAGTCCTCACTCGCTTTTGATACCTTGTATGCCGAGGGGCAGCGGCGCTATGTGGAATCGCTCTCGGCTTACGCGCGCCAGTTCCTGCAGTTGATGGAAAAGCCCGACGTGGACTTGATCGAGGGTTTGTCGCCCGCAATTGCGATCGAGCAGAAGGCCACTTCGCACAACCCGCGCTCCACCGTCGGCACCGTCACCGAGATACACGATTACCTGCGCCTGCTGTTTGCGCGCGCGGGCGATCCGTATTGTCCGCAGCACGACCTGGTGTTGCAGGCGCAGTCTGTGGGACAGATGGTGGATCATGTGCTGGAGCTGCCGGAAGGCACGAAGATTATGATCCTTTCTCCCTTGGTCGTTGAGCGCAAGGGCGAGCAGCTGGATCTGTTCGACGAGTTGCGCGCGCAGGGTTTCACGCGCTTGCGCATCAACGGCAAGGTGTATGAGATGGACGCGTTGCCAACCTTGCAGAAGACGAAGAAACACACGGTAGAAATCGTGGTGGACAGGCTGAAGGTGAGTGCGGAAGCAAAGCAGCGGCTGGCGGAATCTTTCGAGACGGCGTTGCGCCATGCCGACGGGCGCGCGGTGGCGGTGGAGATGGATACCGGCAAGGAGCATATGTTCTCGGCGAAATTCGCCTGCCCGATCTGCAACTATTCGCTGCCGGAACTGGAGCCGCGCCTGTTCTCGTTCAACAATCCGATGGGCGCGTGCCCGAAATGCGACGGGCTGGGCAACATCAGTTTCTTCGACCCCAAGCGCATCGTCGCCTTTCCTACCCTTTCTTTGAGTTCCGGCGCGATCAAGGGCTGGGACAGGCGCAACCAGTTCTATCACCAGTTGCTGGCCGGACTCGCCAAACATTACGACTTCGATATCGAGCAATCCTACGAGAGCCTGCCGGAGAATATCCAGCAGGTGGTGCTGTACGGTTCCGGCAAGGAAGAGATCGCGTTCAAGTATCTCAACGAGCGCGGCAAGGCAACGCTGAACGAACATGCCTTCGAGGGCATCGTGAACAATCTGGAGCGTCGCTACAAGGAAACCGACTCGCCCACGGTGCGCGAGGAGCTGGCGAAATACCTGAACAGCTGCACCTGCCCGGATTGCAAGGGCACGCGCTTGCGCATCGAGGCGCGCCATGTGCGCGTGGCGGACAAGAACATTTACGAGATCAGCGCGCTGCCCCTGAAGCAGGCGCTGACTTTCTTTCAGGGCCTGACGCTGCAAGGACACAAGCAGGCAATCGCGGAAAAGATCGTGCTGGAGATCGCCAGCCGACTGACCTTTTTGAACAACGTGGGACTGGAATATCTGTCGCTGGAACGCTCCGCCGAAACGCTATCGGGCGGTGAGGCGCAGCGCATCCGGCTGGCATCGCAGATCGGCTCCGGCCTGACCGGTGTGATGTATGTGCTGGACGAGCCTTCCATCGGCCTGCATCAGCGCGACAACGACCGCCTGCTGACCACGCTGAAGAAGCTGCGCGACATGGGCAACAGCGTGATCGTGGTGGAACACGACGAGGACGCGATACGCTCCGCCGACTATGTGGTGGACATGGGGCCGGGCGCGGGCGAACACGGCGGGCTGATCGTGGCACAGGGTACGCCGGACGACATCTGCCAGAGCAGGCAGTCGCTCACCGGCGATTACCTGACCGGACGCCGTAGCATTGCAGAACCAACAAAATATCAGGCACCGAACAAGAAGCGCATGCTGCAGATTGTCGGTGCTTCCGGCAATAACCTGAAGGGCATCACGCTGAACCTGCCGGTGGGACTGATGGTGTGTGTGACCGGCGTGTCCGGCTCGGGCAAATCGACGCTGATCAACGACACGCTGTATCCCGCCGTGGCGAAACACCTGTATGGCAGCAACGCGGAACCCGCACTGCATGCCGAGATCACCGGCATGGAATTTTTCGACAAGGTGGTCAACGTCGACCAGTCGCCGATCGGGCGCACGCCGCGTTCCAACCCGGCGACCTATACCGGGCTGTTCACGCCGATACGCGAACTGTTCGCCGGTGTGCCATCGTCGCGCGAGCGCGGCTACGGGCCGGGACGTTTTTCTTTCAACGTCAAGGGCGGGCGCTGTGAGTCCTGTCAGGGCGATGGCGTAATCAAGGTGGAGATGCACTTCCTGCCGGATGTGTATGTGCCCTGCGACGTATGCCACGGCCAGCGCTACAACCGCGAGACGCTGGAGATCCAGTACAAGGGCAAGAACGTCCACCAGATTTTGCAAATGACAGTGGAACAGGCGCATGAGTTCTTTGCGCCGGTGCCTATCATCGCGCGCAAGCTGCAAACGCTGCTGGATGTCGGTCTCGGCTACATCACGCTGGGACAATCGGCGACGACGCTTTCCGGCGGCGAAGCACAGCGTGTGAAACTCTCTCTCGAGTTATCCAAGCGCGACACCGGACGCACGCTGTACATCCTCGACGAACCGACCACCGGCCTGCATTTCCACGATATCGCGCTGCTGCTCAAGGTGATCCACAAGCTGCGCGACCAGGGCAACACCGTGGTGGTGATAGAACACAATCTCGACGTAATCAAGACGGCGGACTGGGTGATCGACCTCGGCCCGGAGGGCGGAGACGGCGGCGGGCAGATCATTGCCGAAGGCACACCCAAAGAGCTTGCGAAGAATAGGGATAGCGTGACCGGTGTGTATCTGAAGCAGGTGCTCGACCGGTAAGCAACGCACCGATGCTGCAAATCTCAAGAGAAATCAGCATTCCGGACAGCGAGATCGAATTGAACGCGATACGCGCTCAAGGCGCGGGCGGGCAGAACGTCAACAAGGTCTCGACCGCGATCCATCTGCGCTTCGACATCAACTCGTCATCGTTACCCGAAGAGTTCAAGGAGAAGCTGCGACTGCTGTCCGACCGGCGTATCTCCGGCGATGGCGTGATCGTCATCAAGGCACAGCGCTACCGCACCCAGGAGAAGAACCGCGATGATGCGCTGGCGAGGCTGGCGGAGTTGCTCAGAAGTGCAAACGTCACCCGGAAAAAACGCACCCCGACCAAGCCGACGCGCAACTCGGTCAAGAAACGCATAGAAGGCAAGACACAGCGCGGACAGCTGAAGGCGCTGCGGGGCAAGGTTGACGAGTAGCAGTAGTGTGAAATGCAAAAAAGCCGGACAAATCCGGCTTTTTTGTTTGTTGCTGTGCGTCCTTCGACAAGCTCAGGACGAACGGATCAATGCTTACTCTACATCCACCGCAGTCGCGTCGGCTGGACGATCCATCAATTCAACCAATGCCATTGGTGCATTGTCGCCCTTGCGGAAGCCGAACTTGAGGATACGCGAGTAGCCGCCGTTGCGTGCTGCATAGCGCGGGCCCAGTTCGTCAAACAGCTTGGTGACGATCTCGCGGTCGCGCAGACGGGCAAACGCCAGACGGCGGTTTGCCAGACTCGGAGTCTTGCCCAGCGTCAGGATGGGTTCCGCTACGCGGCGCAGTTCCTTGGCCTTGGGCAGCGTGGTCTTGATGAGTTCGTGACGCAACAGGGATACTGTCATGTTGCGGAACATCGCCAGACGGTGGCTGCTGGTACGGTTGAGTTTTCTTAAACCTGAACGGTGACGCATGATTTGCCTCTCTTATATTTCTATGTGCTTTGGCTTTTGCGCGCTGCCTTAAGCGGCAGTGACAGGCCAGTTTTCCAGTTTCATGCCCAACGACAAATTGTGCTCGGCGAGAACCTGCTTGATTTCGTTCAGCGACTTGCGGCCCAGGTTTGGGGTGCGCAACAGATCGTTTTCGGTGTACTGGATCAGATCGCCGATGTAATGGATGCTTTGCGCTTTGAGACAATTCGAAGAACGCGGAGTCAATTCCAGATCATCCACCGGACGCAGCAGGATAGGATCGACCTTGGGTGCTTGCACTTTCTCAACGATCGGCTCGGTGCCTTCCAGCGCGGCGAACACCGAGAATTGATCGACCAGGATACGCGCCGCATTACGGATCGCCTGTTCGGGATCGACAGCGCCGTTGGTTTCGATATTCATCACCAGCTTGTCGAGATCGGTGCGCTGTTCAACACGCGCGTTCTCAACTGCGTAACTGACACGGCTGACCGGGCTGAACGATGCGTCCAGAGCGATATGTCCAACCGCACGAGTCTCATTCGGCGCTACGCGGGAAATCGCCGACACGTAACCGCGACCTTGTTCAACCTTGATTTGCATGTCCAACTTGCCGCCTGCAGTCAGATGTGCGATCACGTGATCAGGATTGACCACTTCGACATCGGCATTGGTGCTGATGTCAGCTGCCGTCACCACGCCTTTGCCTTCCTTCTTGAGAGTCAAAACGACTTCTTGCATATTGTGCAGACGCAGTACCACGCCCTTCAGGTTCAGCAGGATATCCACGACATCCTCTTGTACACCGTCGATCGTGGCATACTCGTGCAACACGCCCGCCATTTTCACCTCGGTCGGTGCGGCGCCTGGCATGGAAGACAACAGGATACGACGCAATGCATTGCCCAGGGTGTGGCCGTAACCGCGCTCAAAAGGCTCCATCACCACTTTGGCTTGCGTGGCGGAAATCTTTTGCACATCAATGATGCGGGGTTTCAAAAATTCATTCTTAGGCATACGCTACTCCGCGTGGATTACTTGGAATACAACTCAACTACGAGATGCTCGTTGATGGTCGCAGGCAGTTCGGCACGTTGTGGCTTGGCTTTAAATGTCCCTTTAAATGCCTTGGTGTCCATTTCGACCCATTCCGGAAAACCGCGCTGCTCGGCCGCAGCGATTGCCGCCTTGATGCGCAATTGCGCCCTGGATTTCTCGACCACCTCAAGCACGTCACCTGGACGCACCTGGTATGAAGGAATGTTCACACGCTTGCCGTTCACCAAGACACCGTTGTGACGCACCACCTGACGCGCTTCGGCGCGCGATGCGCCAAACCCCATGCGGTAGGAAACGTTATCCAGGCGGGATTCCAGATTCTGCAGCAGGTTTTCACCAGTGATGCCGCGTTGCTGTTCAGCTGCCTTGTAGGTCAAGCGGAATTGCTTTTCCAGCACACCGTAGATACGACGAACTTTTTGTTTTTCACGCAACTGTCCGCCATACTCGGACAAACGTGTATTTTTCTTTTGACCGTGCTGGCCGGGCGCATAGGCCCTGCGTTCAACAGCGCACTTATCAGTAAAACATTTTTCGCCCTTCAGGAACAGCTTCTCACCTTCACGGCGGCACTGACGGCATTTTGCATCAAGATTTCTAGCCAAGATCGACTCCTAATTTAGATACGGCGCTTTTTAGGCGGACGGCAGCCGTTGTGCGGCACCGGCGTGATATCGGAAATGCTGGTGATCTTAAAACCAGCCGCGTTCAAAGCACGTACTGCGGATTCACGACCGGGGCCGGGTCCTTTGATACGAACTTCAAGATTTTTTACACCGCATTCTGCTGCAGACTTACCCACTGTTTCAGCTGCCACCTGAGCGGCAAATGGGGTGCTTTTACGCGAACCCTTGAAGCCATTTGCGCCGCTGGTGGACCATGCCAGCGCATTGCCCTGGCGATCCGTGATCGTGACGATGGTATTGTTAAAAGAGGCATGAACGTGCGCTATACCTTCCGCAACATTCTTTTTTACTTTTTTGCGCACTTTCGTGCTTGGCTTAACCATTATCTAATCCTCTAAAGCGTTATAGCAAATTACTTCTTGGCGCCGGCAATCGCCTTGCGTGGCCCCTTGCGGGTACGAGCGTTGGTGCGAGTGCGCTGACCGCGGCACGGCAAACCCCGGCGATGGCGCACGCCGCGGTAGCAACCCAGATCCATCAGACGTTTGATGTTCATCGTTGTTTCGCGACGCAGATCACCTTCCACCGTGAATTTGGCGACTTGCTCACGCAGTTTTTCGACTTCCGCGTCGGTCAGGTCTTTCATCTTGGTGGCGGAATTCACGCCAGCAGCCACGCAAATATGTTGCGAGCGAGTACGTCCAATACCGTAAATTGCAGTCAAAGCAATCACAGCGTGTTGATGGTTGGGGATATTGACCCCTGCTATACGTGCCATGCAGCTACCCTATCTTTGAAAAACGCGAATTATAACACCCAAGAATGATATTTCTCAATCAACCCTGGCGCTGCTTGTGGCGAGGCTCTGTGCAAATCACACGAACCACGCGCTTGCGAATGACGATCTTGCAGTTGCGGCAAATCTTCTTTACTGATGCTTGAACTCTCATTTCTTTCTCCTTGCTCGCTCAACTATTTGGCGCGGAATACTATGCGCGCCTTGCTCAAATCATATGGTGTCAATTCCACGTTCACCTTATCGCCGGGCAAAATGCGAATGTAGTGCATACGCATTTTTCCGGAAATATGACCCAACACCACATGACCATTTTCCAGCTTGATTCGGAACGTTGCGTTAGGCAATGCCTCTTCAACCTCGCCCGCCATCTGAATCACATCTTCTTTAGACATTAGCGTGTCAACCCGCCTTTGAAGTTGGCTTTCTTCAGCAAACCTTCATACTGGTGAGTCATCAAATACGACTGTACCTGCGCCATGAAATCCATCGTCACCACTACCAAAATCAACAATGAAGTGCCTCCAAAATAAAACGGGACGTTCCACTTCACCACCAAAAATTCCGGCAACAAACACACCAGAGTGATGTATACCGCACCAACCATGGTTAAACGCAACATGATCTTTTCTACATACTGAGCGGTTTGATCACCGGGGCGTATGCCGGGCAAAAATGCACCGCTCTTTTTCAGATTGTCTGCCGTCTCCTTGGGGCTGAACACAAGCGCCGTATAGAAAAAACAGAAGAACACAATCGCTGCCGCATACACCAGCACATAAATCGGCTGGCCAGGTGATAGTTTCTCGCTGATATCCTTCAACCATCCCATGCCTTGGCCGCTTCCGAACCAACCCGCTATCGTCGCCGGGAACAAAATGATGCTTGATGCAAAAATCGGCGGAATCACACCAGCCATATTGATCTTCAGCGGCAAATGTGAACTCTGTCCGCCATAAACCTTGTTGCCAACCTGCCGCTTCGCATAGTTCACCAGTATTTTGCGCTGGCCACGCTCAACAAACACCACCAACGCTGTTACCGCAATCGCACCAAAGAACAACAGTAACACCAAAGGTATCGAAAAAGCCCCGGTGCGCGCCAATTCAAGCGTGCTGCCGATCGCATGGGGCAATCCGGCCGCAATACCCGCAAAAATAATCAGCGATATACCATTCCCCAAGCCGCGCTCGGTAATCTGCTCGCCCAACCACATCAGGAACATCGTCCCCGTAACCAGGGTAATCACCGATGTCATCTGAAACATCACCCCGGGATTTGGCACCAAACCGGGCTGCGACTGCAAAGCGACCGAAATCCCGAAGGCCTGGAAAATTGCCAAAGCCAACGTCCCGTACCGGGTGTACTGAGTGATCTTGCGACGTCCTGCCTCACCTTCCTTCTTCAACTGCTCCAGATGCGGCACCGCTATCGCCCCCAACTGCATGATGATCGACGCGGAAATATACGGCATGATACCAAGCGCAAAAATGGTGAATCGCGACAACGCACCACCCGAGAACATGTTAAACATGCCCAAGATGCCATTCGTTTGCTTCTTGAACAGATCCGCCAACACTACCGGGTCGATACCGGGCACTGGTATATGCGCTCCGACGCGAAACACCACCAACGCCCCCAGCAAAAACCAAAGACGCTGGCTCAAATCACCATACCTGCCCTTGGTCACACCCTTGGCTGCTGTACTCACTTATTAACCTTACTCAGCGATGCTTCCGCCAGCGGCTTCAATCGCTGCGCGTGCACCCTTGGTTGCCAACAACCCCTGCAATTTCACCGTGCGGGAAATTTCACCACAAAGAATGACCTTCGCAGACAACGCATTCATATGAACAATACCCGCCTGTTTAAGCGCAAGCAGATCAATATTATCGACAGGCAGCTTCTGCAAGTCGGACAAACGCACCTGCGCCGTGTCATTGCGCGTCAGCGAAATAAAACCGCGCTTCGGCAAACGGCGCTGTAGCGGCATCTGGCCGCCCTCAAAACCGACCTTGTGGAATCCGCCTGCGCGTGACTTTTGACCCTTGTGACCGCGGCCAGCAGTTTTTCCCAAACCGGAACCGATTCCGCGACCTACGCGGCGTTTTGCGCGTTTCGCACCTTGTGCAGGTTGAATATTATTGAGTTGCATCTTATGCCTCGCACTTAACCATGTAGAACACTTTGTTGATCATGCCGCGCACGCAAGGAGTGTCCTCCAGCTGCACAGTGTGGTTGATACGACGCAAACCCAGACCGCGTATGGTATCGCGGTGAGATTGTTTGGTGCCGATCAGACTCTTGGTCTGCGTTACTTTTATGGTTTTCGCTGCAGTTTTGGCTTTAGTCATGATTTACCCCAGAATCTCTTCAACGCTCTTGCCGCGCTTGGCAGCTATCTCAGACGGTGAATTCATTGCCTTCAAACCATTCAGCGTTGCACGTACCACATTGTACGGATTGCTCGAACCGATACATTTGGCCAGCACATCACGCACACCCACCGCCTCGAATACGGCACGCATCGCTCCACCGGCGATAATGCCGGTACCTTCCGACGCTGGCTGCATCAAAACTTTGGCCGCGCCATGCTTGCCGACCACCGTGTGGTGCAGGGTGCCGTTCTTCAAGCTCACTTTAACCAGATTGCGGCGTGCCTCATCCATTGCTTTTTGTACGGCCACCGGGACTTCCTTGGACTTTCCCTTGCCCATCGAAACTCGTCCATCGCCATCCCCCACTACAGTAAGGGCGGCAAAACCCATGATACGGCCGCCTTTTACCACTTTGGTTACGCGGTTTACGGAGATCATTTTTTCGATCAGACCGTCATCATGCTTTTCCTGTTGCTGCATCTTTCCTTGCGGCTTAGCCATCGCTCAACTCCAATTAGAACTGCAGGCCATGTTCACGCGCGGCTTCAGCCAACGCCTTGACACGACCATGATATCGATTACCGGAACGGTCGAACGCAACCTGGGTAATGCCGGCGCTTTTTGCCTTTTCGGCAATACGCTTGCCCACCACAGCCGCAGCGGCCTTGTTACCACCATTCGCCAACTCTTTGCGCACATCCGCCTCAACGCTGGATGCACTGGCCAACACCTTACTGCCACACGCGGAAATCACCTGGGCATAAATATGAGAATTGGTGCGGTTTATCGCCAAACGAACCGATTTTTTTTCAGCAATTCGTGCACGGGTTTTGCGTGCCCTGCGCTGACGCGCTTCTTTTTTGATCAACATATCCGCCTCAATTATTTCTTCTTGGTTTCTTTCAGAATCACCACTTCATCGCTGTAGCGCACACCCTTGCCCTTATATGGCTCAGGCTCGCGGAAGGCGCGAATTTCTGCGGCGACTTGCCCAACCTGCTGTTTGCTCGCACCCTTGAGCACAATCTCGGTTTGCGTCGGCGTTTCCACTTTGACGCCTGGTGGCATCTTGTATGACACCGGATGGGAATACCCCAATGTCAGATTCAAGGTGTCTCCAGCCGCCTGCGCACGATAACCCACACCAACCAGGTTCAGCTTGCGCTCGAAACCCTTGCTCACACCCAGCACCATGTTCGCCAGCAAAGCGCGCACAGTGCCAGACATCGCATTGGCTTGCATAGATTCATTCTGCGCCTTGCACAACAGACGGTCACCCTCGCGCACTACACTCACATCACCCGACAAAGGCTGCTTCAATGCGCCCATGGGACCCCTTACAGAGATTTCATTTGCAGCCAGCGCAACTTCAACGCCACTGGGCACTACGACAGGATTTTTGGCAACTCTAGACATGTCTACCTCACTACGCGACGACGCACAACACTTCACCGCCAATACCATTGGCGCGCGCTTTGCGGTCAGTCATTAAACCCTTGGAAGTGGAAACGATAGCGATACCCAAGCCGTTCATCACCTTGGGAATATCTTCGGAACCCTTGTATATGCGCAAGCCCGGCCGGCTGATGCGCTGGATCTTCTCGATTACAGGACGGCCACTGTAGTACTTCAGGCCGATCTCCAGCGTGGCTTTACCACCTTCGCCCTTGATAACATTGAAGCCATCAACATAACCTTCGTCTTTCAGGACCTCGGCAATTGAAACCTTCAACTTCGAAGAAGGCATTACCACCGTGGTTTTTTCCGCTAGCTGCGCATTGCGAATGCGAGTCAGCATATCGGAAATCGGATCACTCATACTCATATAATTTCCCCTACCAGCTGGCCTTAACGATACCGGGTATTTCACCGCGCATCGCGAATTCACGCACCTTGATACGCCCCAATCCAAACTTCCTGAATGTGCCGCGCGGACGCCCTGTCAATGCACAACGGTTACGCAAACGAACCGGGCTGGAATCACGCGGCAATGCCTGCAACTTCAAACGCGCTGCCGCACGCTCTTCATCGCTCAGCTTGACATTCTCGATCGTTGCAATCAACAACGCACGCTTGGCCGCAAACTTCGCTACCGTATCACGGCGCTTTTGCTCACGATTAATAACTGACATCTTAGCCATTAGCAGTCCCTCATTTCTTTAATGGGAGTTTAAAAGCCAACAAAAGCGCTTTCGCTTCCTCGTCGGTCTTTGCTGAAGTCGTGATAGTGATGTTCATACCACGAATCGCATCGATCTTTTCGTATTCGATTTCCGGAAAAATGATCTGCTCTTTGACACCCATGTTGTAGTTGCCACGGCCATCAAAAGACTTGCCGGAAATTCCGCGGAAATCGCGAATACGTGGAATCGCCACCGAAATCAGGCGATCCAGGAATTCATACATGCGCTCTTTGCGCAACGTCACTTTGCAGCCGACCGGATAGCCCTCGCGAATCTTAAAACCCGCAATGGATTTCTTGGACATCGTGACCACAGGCTTCTGACCGGCAATCTTCTGCATATCGCCAACCGCGAACTCCATCACCTTCTTGTCCGCAACCGCCTCACCAACACCCATGTTCAGCGTGATTTTCTCGATACGAGGCACTTCCATGACGGACTTGTAGCCAAACTGCTTTACCAGGTCCTTGGTGACCTTGTCTTTGTAAAATTCGTACAAACGAGCCATGCCCTTACCCCTTAAGCGTCAATCATTTCACCGGAAGATTTGTAAACGCGAACTTTGCGCCCATCCTCCAGCATTTTAATACCGACCCGATCGCCCTTCTTGGCTGCAGAGTTATAAATCGCCACATTTGAAACGTGCACGGGCAATTCCTTTTCCACAATCCCGCCTGTCAACCCCTTAACCGGATTGGGCTTTTGATGCTTCCTGACCTTGTTGATACCGGCCACCAGCAGATAATCGCCCAGCACTTGCTGCACACTACCGCGACTACCCTTGTCCTTGCCAGCAATTACGATAACGTCATCGTTTTTCTTGATCTTGCGCATGATTTTCCTCGACTCGATCCGTTGCCGCTTACAGCACTTCTGGTGCCAGCGAAACGATCTTCATGAATTTCTCGGTGCGCAACTCGCGCGTCACCGGCCCGAAAATGCGCGTACCTATCGGCTCGAGCTTTGCGTTTAACAATACCGCCGCATTGCCATCAAACCTGACCAGGGAACCGTCCGAACGACGCACCCCCTTGGCAGTGCGAACCACCACGGCGTTATACACCTCGCCTTTTTTCACACGACCACGCGGAGCAGCATCCCGGATACTTACCTTGATGACATCACCAACGGAAGCATAACGACGCTTTGAACCACCCAGCACCTTGATGCACATCACAGATCGCGCACCGGTATTGTCAGCCACATCTAAAACAGACTGCATTTGTATCATTTTATTATCTCTCCAACTTTTTCCGCCCACAGCGGCCAGTTTTGGAACCCGTACGGGTTAGGTCGCCGCGAGCGGCGATGAAACGAAGCCGCGCATTATATGCAATTACAGAAAAGACGCAAGCAGAAATTGCAATTAATTTGCGGCCGCCCTTTCGAGCAGCTTGGCAACGCGCCAACTCTTGGTTTTAGCCAGCGGACGGCACTCTTCAATCGCCACCACATCGCCGGTATGAAACTCATTGGCTTCATCATGCGCATGATATTTCTTGGAAACGCGAATGATTTTACCCAACAGCGGGTGCTTCACTTTACGTTCAACAAGTACTGTAACGGTCTTGTCCATTTTGTCGCTTACCACTGTACCGGTCAGGGTACGTTTCAGTTTGGTATCACTCATTTCTGCGCGCCCTTCTGTGTCAACACAGTTTTAACGCGAGCGATATCGCGACGCACTTTACGCACTTCACTGGTATTGGTCATTTGTTGTGTTGCAACCTGCATACGCAAACCGAATTGAGCTTTGATCAAAGACAACAACTCGGTATGCAGATCAGCTGCGGACTTGGCTTTAAGTTCACTGGCCTTCATGTTATGTCCCTACCTGTCTAACTACGAATGTAGTGGCCAACGGCAATTTTGCCGAAGCCAAACGAAACGCTTCACGCGCCAATGTCTCATCGACCCCGTCCATCTCATACAGCATCTTGCCTGGCTGAATCTCGGCGACGTAGTACTCGGGATTACCTTTACCGTTACCCATGCGGACTTCGGCAGGTTTTTTGGAAATCGGCTTATCCGGAAAAATACGTATCCAGATACGTCCACCGCGCTTGATATGGCGGGTCATCGCACGACGCGCGGCTTCAATTTGACGGGCAGTCAAACGGCCCCGCGCAACCGCCTTCAGACCGAACTCACCAAAACTCACCTTGTTGCCACGGGTGGCGACACCGGTATTGCGGCCCTTTTGTTCCTTGCGGTATTTTCTTCTAGCTGGCTGTAGCATGTTTTGCCCCCGACTTTCTTACTTTCTTTTCTGGCTCGGCAGCGACCGGGGTCGCAGCATCCAGATCCGAGCTTTCGCCCTTGAACACCCAAACCTTCACACCAATGATGCCATAAGTGGTTTTTGCTTCTGCGGTACCATAATCAATATCGGCACGCAGTGTATGCAACGGCACACGGCCTTCGCGATACCACTCGGTGCGGGCAATTTCGATGCCGTTCAAACGACCGGAACTCATGATTTTGATGCCCTGCGCGCCAAGGCGCATCGCATTTTGCATCGCACGCTTCATCGCGCGGCGGAACATGATGCGCTTTTCCAGCTGCGCGGTAATGCTTTCAGCAATAAGCTGAGCATCCACCTCCGGTTTGCGAACTTCCTCAATCGCCACATCAACCGACTGAAGACCCATACGCTTGCGCAACTCAGCGCGCAACGATTCGATGTCCTCACCCTTCTTGCCGATCACCATGCCTGGACGCGCTGTGTAAATAGTCACCTTGGCATTCTTGGCCGGACGCTCGATGACCACTTTGGAAACGCCGGCAGAAGCCAGCTTCTTTTTGAGGTAAGCACGAACATCAATGTCACGCAGCAACAAGTCCGCGAAATTCTTGCTGTTGGCGAACCACTTGGAATCCCAGTTTTTACGAACGCTTAACCGGAAACCGGTTGGATTAATCTTTTGTCCCATAATCTATCCTTAGCTCCCGACGCTGATCGTAATGTGACAAGTTTGCTTTTCAAGGCGATTGCCCTGCCCCTTGGCTTTCGCTATAAAGCCCCTTCCGGATGCGGCCTTATCAACGTAAATTGTCTTTACTTTCAACTCATCGATATCCGCGCCGTCATTGTGCTCTGCATTTGCAATCGCGGATTCGAGCGCCTTTTTGATGATGACAGCACCCTTCTTTGGGCTAAACGTCAGGATGTTGAGCGCTTGCGCGACCGGCAGCCCGCGGATCTGATCGGCAACCAGCCGGCCTTTCTGCGCGGAGAGATGAATTTTTCGTGCAACTGCAGTAGTCGTAGTCATCATGTCCCCTTATTTCTTGACCACTGCTTTTTTATCAGCAGCATGGCCCTTGAAGGTGCGCGTCAGGGAAAACTCACCCAACTTGTGGCCCACCATGTTTTCGGATACATACACAGGAATATGCTGCTTGCCGTTGTGTACCGCAATCGTCAGACCGACGAACTCTGGCAACACCGTGGAACGGCGCGACCAGGTTTTCACCGGCCGCTTATCATTGGTCGCGCGCACTGTCTCAATCTTTTTGAGCAAATGAGCGTCAACAAACGGGCCTTTTTTAATCGAACGTGCCATATATATCTACCCCTTAAACCTGAAAGCGACGACGCACGATCATGACGCTAGTGCGCTTGTTGCGACGTGTGCGGAACCCCTTGGCAGGCACACCCCATGGACTGACCGGATGCCGGCCAGCGGCAGTTTTACCTTCACCGCCACCGTGCGGGTGATCAACCGGGTTCATCACCACACCACGAACCGTAGGACGAACACCGCGCCAACGCATCGCACCGGCCTTACCGATAGAGCGCAGGCTGTGTTCGGAATTACCCACCTCACCCAACGTCGCCCTGCAATCAATGTGCACCTTGCGAATCTCGCCGGAGCGCAAACGCAACTGCGCATAACTACCTTCACGAGCCAGCAGCTGCACCGAAGTACCAGCTGAACGCGCCAGTTGCGCACCTTTGCCCGGCAGCATTTCGATGCAATGTATCGTCGAGCCGACCGGGACATTGCGCAGCGGCATAGCATTGCCTGCTTTGATCGGCGCTTCCGAGCCACTTAGCAATGTGGCGCCCGCAGCAACACCCTTGGGCGCAATGATATAGCGACGCTCGCCATCGGCGTAGCACAACAGAGCCAGATTTGCGCTGCGGTTAGGATCGTATTCCAGACGCTCAACAGTCGCGGGAATGCCATCCTTATCACGCTTGAAATCCACCAGCCGATAATGCTGCTTGTGCCCGCCACCCATGTGACGTGTGGTGATATGACCGTTATTATTGCGGCCCGCTGTCCTGTTTTGCTTCTCAAGCAATGCGGCGACGGGCTTGCCCTTGTGAAGATCGGGATTGACCAGACGCACAACGGCGCGCTGACCAGGAGTTGTTGGTTTTAGTTTAATCAGTGCCATGATGATTATCCCTGCTCGCTTGCAGCAAAATTGATTTCCTGACCCGAGGCCAGACACACATAGGCCTTTTTCCAGTCATTGCGGCGCCCCACCAAGCGCCCCATGCGCTTTACCTTACCTTTGACGTTGGCAACCTGCACGCTGTTCACACTCACCTTGAACATCATTTCAACTGCCGCCTTGATCTCGGACTTGGTTGCGTCAGGGGCAACACGAAAAATAACCTGCTCGTTCTTCTCTGCGACGTATGTTGCCTTCTCAGAAATTTGCGGGGCGAGCAATATCTTCATCAAACGCTCTTGGCTGAATTGCTGTGCACTCATGCGAACATCTCCTCGATTTTAGCCACGGCATTGCGGGTGACCACCACGCTCGGAAACCGCACCAGATTGACCGGATCGGCCTGGTTCGCTTCCAGAACCAGAACGTCAGGCAAGTTGCGAGATGACAAATACAGGTTCTCATCCAGATTATCGGTGATGATCAGAAGCCTGCCATCCAACCCCATCCCCTTGATCTTCTGAGCCAACAGCTTGGTCTTCGGGGCATCGACTGTCAGACTGTCGACAACAATCAGGCGGTTCTCGCTAACCAGCCTAGACAGAATTGCGGCCAGCCCAGCACGGTACATCTTGCGATTCACCTTATGGGTGTAATTTTCCTCTCCGGTGTTCGGGAATATCTTGCCACCCCCACGCCACAACGGGCTGGAAGCCATACCGGCGCGCGCGCGGCCAGTACCCTTTTGCGCGAACGGCTTGCGAGTACTCTTGGCGATTTCACTGCGACCCTTTTGTTTGCTGTTGGCTGCACGAGCATTCGCCTGATAAGCAGTAACCAACTGATGCACCAGATCCTCGTTATACTCACGCCCGAACAACTCATCCGATGCACTCAGATTTGCGGTCGCCTGACCCTTGTCATTTATAACCTTGAGTTCCATTACGCACCTGCCTTCACTGCGGGACGCACGATAATGCTGCTGTTGGTGCAACCCGGAACGGCGCCCTTGACCAGCAGCAATTGGCGCGCAACATCGACACGCACGACCTGCAGATTTTGCACGGTCTTCTGCACATCACCAAGGTGACCCGTCATGCGCTTACCCGGAAATACACGGCCCGGATCCTGCGCCATACCAATGGAACCGGGCACATTGTGGGATTTCGAGTTGCCGTGTGTCGCACGGCCGGATTTAAAGTTGTAACGCTTGATGGTGCCTGCGTAGCCCTTACCCTTGGACACGCCCGTCACATCAACGAGTTGGCCTACCTGAAAAATTTCGACACTGACTGCAGAACCCGCTTGCAGGCCAGCCAATTGCTCGGGGGATACGGTGAATTCTTTCAGTGCACTCCCCGCCTCCACACCCGCCTTGGCGTAATGTCCGGCGGCAGCCTTGCTGACGCGACCGGGACGGCGCACCCCATGTGCCAGTTGCACAGCGGTGTAGCCATCGGTATCCACGGATTTAACCTGAGTGACACGATTATTGGACACTTCCAGCACTGTTACCGGCAACGATGAACCGTCCTCGGTAAAAACGCGGGTCATGCCAATCTTGCGACCGACAAGTCCTAGACTCATTTTTATTTCCTCTTGTTAAGGGGCCAACTACAATTGGTTAGCCGATTATTTGCTGCTTAATTTTTTGTTACTGGATAAAACAGTTACTGCAACTTGATTTCCACATCCACACCAGCAGGAAGATCCAGCTTCATCAATGCATCAACCGTTTTATCGGTAGGATCGACGATATCCATCAAGCGCAAATGGGTGCGAATCTCAAACTGATCACGCGAAGTCTTGTTTACGTGAGGCGAACGCAGCACGTCAAATCTCTCGATCTTGGTTGGCAATGGCACCGGGCCATTTACCACCGCACCGGTACGTTTCGCGGTTTCCACGATACGCGCTGCCGATTGATCAATCAGGCGGTAGTCAAACGCCTTGAGGCGAATGCGAATTTTTTGACTTTGCATAATTTTCTCTTGCGTTTACGCGGCAATGCCGCTAATTAAAGAACGAAATCGCGTGACCCGAATCTACGAGCCAGCCCACGCGAGGACGCGCATTGTAGCCTTACTCGATAATCTTTGCAACCACACCCGCGCCGACGGTACGACCGCCCTCGCGGATCGCGAAGCGCAGACCTTCTTCCATCGCGATCGGGTTGATCAGGCTGACGGTGATGCTGACGTTATCGCCTGGCATGACCATT
>JACRED010000030.1 GCA_016218415.1 Nitrosomonadales bacterium | reverse complement strand
GAGCAGGTTGCGTTGTATGCCCAGCTCCATCGCAATCAGGGTGCCGGGTTTATTTCCGGATTGCAGCAGCTTAACGGCTGCAAGTTTGAATTCCTTGCTATAGCGCTGACGCTGGCGTTCCGCGTTGACCTTCTGTAGCTCCTTTCCCATCTGACACCTCCTGTAGTATTGTCTACTATTAAAAGCGTCCGTGAAATGCGGGTTAGCTCAAGCCGACCCTTTTAGCTCCTTAGTAACGCCCCAAATTGTTCAATCGCCACCGGTCCCCCGAAAAGATAGCCCTGAAATGAATGGCAGCCGCACGAATCGAGAAACTCGCGCTGCAGCTCTGCCTCAACCCCTTCCGCAATCACGTCCAGCCCCAGCGCCTCAGTGATCGCGATGATAGCCTTCACGATGGCTGCATCATTGGCGTCTGTGGCGATATCGCGCACAAAGGATTGATCGATCTTGATTTGATCGAATGGGAACTTCTTCAAATATTGCAAGGAAGAATAGCCGGTACCAAAGTCGTCCAGTGACAACTGGTAACCGATTGTCTTCAATGCGCTCATCGTTGCGATGATGTCCTTTGTGTCCTCAAGTAACATACTTTCTGTCAGTTCCAGCTTGAGCAGGTTGGGGTTAATGGCATAGCGCTTTATGGCAGCTTGGACTTGCGCCACGAAATCAGCCTGCAGAAATTGCCGGGCACTGATGTTCACGGACAATGTCAGGCCTTGCGTTAGCGGATCTTGTTGCCATGCACTGATTTGGGAGCACGCGGTGTCCAATACCCACTGTCCGATCGGCAAGATCAGCCCGGTTTCCTCAGCCAGTGGGATGAATATGTCGGGAGATACGATGCCATGCTCGGGATGATTCCAACGGATCAGGGCTTCGGCACCAACAGCGCGGTTCGCGCTGTCCATCTGGACCTGATAATACAAATGGAATTGCTGTCTCTCCAGCGCCTTGTGCAATTCACCTTCGAGCAGAGCCCGTGCATTGATAACTTCCTGCATCTTGTTGTCGAAGAAGCGCAAAGTGTCGCGCCCGGCCACTTTCGCCTGATACATGGCGATATCTGCCTGTTTCAGCAATTCCTCGAAATCTTGCGAGTCCGCGCTGAACAGGGTTGCACCAATGCTACAGGAGCCGCGAAATGCATGAGAGTTTAGCTGATAGGGCTGACGCAACGCAGAAAGGATTTTGTTGCACACTGCCTCAACTTGCTCCGCCGCCTCGATATTCTGTTTGCCAAGATCTTCCAGTATCACCACGAATTCATCGCTCCCAAGACGCGCCACCGTGTCGCCTTCGCGCACGCAGGCAGTCAGCCGTTCGGCTACTTGCTGTAACAGCAAGTCCCCCATTACATGGCTATGGGTGTCATTGATAGTCTTGAAATTGTCCAAGTCGATGTGCAGTATCGCGCCCTTTCGGTCGCTACGCCCACTGGAAGCCAATGCGTGCTGTAACCGATCATGCAACAGTTGCCGATTAGGCAGACTCGTAAGCGGGTCATGGAAGGCCAGTTGATATATCTTTTTTTCTGATTCCTTGCGCCCGGTGATATCCCTAACGGTTGCCAGCAGATGAATTTTTCCGCTGATTTTTACTGCATTCAGGGTTACCTCGGCATCAAAAGGTGTTCCGTCATAGCGACAGTGTTGCCACTCGAAGGTAGACGGATCGCCATTCAGGGCTGCATTGATTTTCTCCATGGCTTTCTCGCTGGAAGAGCGACCATCCGGCTGAAATTCAGGGGAGAAACGATATGGTGGTTCGCCAATAATCTGCTCACGGGTGCAACCGAACAAATTGAGGGTTGCGGGATTGCAGTCGATGAAGCGGTCTCCCTCCATTAGAAAAATGCTGTCGCCAGCGCCGTCGAATAGTGTGTGGTAGCGGGCGTTGCTGTCACGCAGCTTGATCTGCGCCTGCTTGGTCTCGGTCAGGTCGGCCGCAATTCCCATGAATCCTGTGACTTGTCCCGTGCGGTCGTGAAGCGGTGTTACGGAAAGACGCACGGGAAGCTTGGAGCCATCCTTGCGAATGTAGGTCCATTCCCGTTCTTCTGCCTGACCTGAAATTGATTTGGCTACGAACACCTCGAAACCCGGCACCACGGTTCTGCCCAGTTCCGCAGACAACTCTGCGGCCCGGCCAGCAACTTCGTCAGGGTCGTGAAAAACTTCCGGTGTTTGCTTGCCGATCAGTTCCTCTGGACGATATCCCAATATCCGTTGGGCCGCAGCATTGAAACTGACAATGATGCCATTAGCCTTGGTAGAGATGATGCTGTAGTCCGCGCTATCCAATAGCGTCTGCTGCCAGTCTGTCAGTTTGGCGATTTCATTCTCGGCGTTTTTCTGTTTAAGGCTGAGCGCTACGCTCATGACCATAACCATCCCCAACATGCCGAACTGGCCTAACTCAATGAAGTCAATCACCCCAAGCCGCGCAAGAATGCCCTCGGCCGCGCATAGTAAGAACAGCACAACGGCAAGTAACATCCACAAATCGGTACTGCGCCGGTAGCGCCGGTACAGGCTGGCCAATGCGTAGAACGAATATCCGAACACTGCCATGAAACCACCTGAGACTAAATAGATCCAAAGTCCTCTGTGGCCATCCCCTCGCGTGACAGATTCACCCCAAGGCAGACGCAGGGTATGAAGACCGTCGAGATGGTCGTATTGCAAGCTGTAGGGTTGAATCAGATTTTCAAAGAACAGTATGGAGGAAAATAGGCCTAATCCAACAAAAAAAGTTCGCGAGTATTTACTCGTATGTATAGCAATAAACCAAGCGAATATGAAGAGAAACAGGATTGCAAAGGCAAGATTCCACTTGAGCGCAAGAACAAAGCCGGCAACGTCGGTTGCCTGCAGCATCTGGACATAAAAAAGTGCAAAAGGCACCGCCAAAAGGCAAATGCCCGAGAATAATATTTGCACAAGATCACGCGGGGGATTGAGGGAGAAGGCTACATGATTGACCGTGGCGTAAGCCACGATGCCCGCCAAAATATATAAACTTGGGATAAAGATTCCATTCATCACGCCCCCAAATTTCAGATGCGGGGAAAAGTATAATCAAAATGCTCGGGAATTGCGACGGCAATAATTTCATGGGCTTTTTGGCAATAAGATTTTCGTAATTGGCGAATTGAAAAGTATCCTGTATGTCTCCTCGCGGCTCATTCCAGACATAAAAAGGGCACCTTGCGGTGCCCTTGAAAAGGAGTCATGGGAGAGACTCCAGGAGGAGAGGTTTAAATATTAAAGGTTGTAAGCGCGCTCGCCGTGGGCTGTGGTATCCAGTCCTTCGCGTTCGTCTTCTGCCGATACACGCAGTCCGATGGTCAGGTCCACGAGCTTGTAGCAGATGAAGGCAACCACACCGGACCAGATCACCGTGGTCAGCACGGCTTGTGCCTGTATCCACGGAAACAAAAGGTGCCGGAGTCAAATTGTTTTTTCGAATGCAATCCGAGCAAGGCACCGTAGATATTGCGAAAATTGCGTGGGGACGTAGCCCTTATGATTTTGCGAAGCGCTGCCCTGATGCATCCCATCAACACAGACCTCAGGGCCAGGCTCGAATTTGTTTTCAGCTAAAGCTCCCTAGCTTTCCATATGCTGTCGCCTTGAGCGGCGCTCCGCCCCCCCGCTTATTTAGACTACACAACGATGCCGCCAGCCTGCCCGAAGACAAGCTGCTGACCTTGAACCCGCTCCCCCGTGCCGACATAATCTGTGAAGCCGCGCCGGTTATTTGGTAGAATCCCCGGCCATTCATGCAGTTAATCCGCGCGCCGCACAGCTTCCACCGGCGCGCCATTCTGGAGTCCAGCCACGATGAATATGTTTCAGCGTTTTAATCGTCATGCGGTGCCGCTCGCCGGCGCATTGTTATTGTGCGTCGCCTCCGTCGCGCATGCCGATGATCTCGAGGACGCCAACAAACTGTTCCGGCAAGGCCAGCACGAACAGGCGTTGAACAAGACGAATACCTATCTAGCCGGCAAGCCGAAGGATGCGCAGGCGCGCTTTCTGAAGGGCTTGATCCTCACCGAGCAGGGCAAGGTCAACGATGCGATCAAGCTGTTTTCGGCATTGACCGAGGACTATCCGGAATTGCCCGAGCCCTATAACAACTTGGCGGTGCTGTATGCCAGCCAGGGCCAGTATGACAAGGCCAAGCTGTCGCTGGAAATGGCGATACGCACCCATCCCAGCTATGCGACCGCGCATGAAAATCTGGGCGACATTTACGCCAAGATGGCCAGCCAGGCTTATGACCGCGCGCTGCAGCTGGATCGCAACAATACCGCGACGCAAACCAAGCTGGCGATGATTCAGGATCTGTTTGCCGGTGGCCGCAGCAAGGCTGCTCAGCCGGTTAACACCACGGCGCCAGCCGTTGTAGCAGCGCAGGAAAGCAAGGTAGTCCCTGCCGCAACCAAGCCTGTCACCGCCGAAAAGAGCGCAACACCGGCTCCCAAAGCAGCGGACAGCAGCAAGGAAATCATCAAGACAGTCAATGCTTGGGCCGCCGCATGGTCGGCAAAAGACGTCGATCATTACCTGTCGTTCTATGCCGACGACTTCAAGACTCAGGGTGGCGAAAGCCGCGCGGCCTGGAAGGCATCGCGTCAGGAGCGTATCAGCAAGCCCAAATCCATCCATGTCAGCATCAGCAAGGTGACAGTGAATCTGACCGACAACGACCATGCGACGGTCCAGTTCCGCCAGTCGTACCGCGCCAATCACCTCAAGGCATCGGGCGCCAAGACGTTGCTGATGGCCAAATCCGGCGGAAAATGGCTGATACAGGAAGAGCGTTCGAAATAAGCCATGCGACACCCGGCACTATTTACTTTTTGGCTATGCAGCTTCGCTATCGGGGCCGCCTGTGCCGGACCGGATAAACAGGATTCGGAATCCCGGCTGGTGAGAAGTTTGCAGGCCATCAATGAAAGCCGCCTCGATATCGCGCTCAACGAGGTGGATAGCCTGTTGGTCGCCAATCCGAATTTCAAGCTGGCGCAACTGGTCAAAGGCGATCTGCTGATGGCGCGCGCCGGGCCGATAGACAGCTTCGGCAGCGCGCCGAATGCCCCGCGCGAAACAATCGACGGACTGCGCGACGAGGCCAGGGTGCGCCTGCAGCGGGTCCTGTCGCAAGGCGACGACAAGCTCACCCCGCGCTTTTTATGGCAGCTGGATGCGCAGCAAAGGTATGCGCTGGTGGTGGATACCAGCCGTTCCACGCTGTTCGTCTATGAAAACGCGAACGGCAAGGCGCGCTATGTCACCGACTTTTACGTCACCATCGGCAAGCTCGGCACCGAAAAAGTCGCCGAGGGCGATCAGCGCACCCCTATCGGCGTGTATTTCGTCAAGGCCGAATTACCCAAAAGCCAGCTGGCTGATCTCTACGGCGTCGGCGCCTACCCGCTCAGCTACCCCAACGAATGGGATCGCAAGAACCAGCGCACCGGCAGCGGCATCTGGCTGCACGGCACCCCAAGCAACACCTACAGCCGTCCGCCCCGCGCCAGCAACGGCTGCGTGGTGCTGGCGAACGATGACCTGAAAAAGCTCGCGCCTTATTTGCAGGCCGGCATCACGCCCATCATCATCGCCAACCGTATCGACTGGGGCAGCGAAGAGGATACTGTCGAGCGCGCTGACCTGATGCAGGCCATCGAGCAATGGCGCGCGGATTGGTCCAGCCTGGACACCGGCGCCTATCTCGGGCATTACGCGCGGAATTTCTCGAACGGAGACATGAACTTCGCAGCGTGGGCCAGACAGAAGCAATTGGTGAACAGCGCAAAATCCTGGATCAAGGTCAATCTGGAAAATGTCAGCGTGTTTGCCTATCCCGAGCAACCCGGCATGGTGGTGGTCAATTTCGAACAGGACTACAACAGCAGCAACCTGTCCAACCGCATGAAGAAACGCCAATACTGGATCAAGCTCGACAACCGATGGAAAATCATCTACGAAGGGGCCGCCTGAAATGAAATCAATCGACATGAAGCAACTGTTTACCGCACTGTTCGCACTGCTGCTGTGCTGCACAATGCAACCTTCCCATTCATCAACTCAAGGAAAGCAACCCATGGTCAAACTGCACACCAACAAAGGCGTCATCACTCTGCAACTGGATGCCGAAAAAGCGCCCGGCACCGTCAAGAACTTTCTCGACTACGTGAACAGCGGGTTTTACAGCGGCACCATCTTCCACCGCGTGATCGGCAACTTCATGATCCAGGGCGGCGGCTTCGAGTCCGGCATGACCCAGAAAAAAGCCAACCCCCCGATCAAGAACGAGGCCGCCAACGGCCTGAAGAACGACAACTACACCATCGCGATGGCGCGCACCGGCGACCCGCATTCCGCTACCGCGCAATTCTTCATCAACGTCAAGGATAACGGCTTTCTCAACTATCCGGGGCAGGACGGCTGGGGCTACTGCGTATTCGGCAAGGTGGTGGAAGGCAAGGAAGTCGTGGACGCGATCCGCCAGGTCAAGACCGGCAACCGTTCGGGCTTCCAGGATGTCCCGCTGGAAGACGTCGTCATCACCAAAGCGGAAATCGTTCAATAACAGGAATGAGGACTGGGGGCTGAGGAACGAGCGGCGCGGCAGTTTCCTCTTGCACCCCAGCCCTCGAACCTCAGTCCTCAAATGCCGCATTCCCTGTTCATCTCCGACCTGCATCTCAGCGCCGACCATGCGCACAGCATCGCTGCGTTCCGGCGTTTCATCGCCACGCTTGCGCCACAGGCCGAGGCGCTGTACATCCTCGGCGACCTGTTTGAATACTGGGCGGGCGACGATGACAGGCACGACCCCTTTCACGCAGAAGTGACAGGCGCATTGCACGGCCTCTCGGCGCTGGGCGTCAAAGTCCGCCTGATGCATGGCAACCGCGACCTGCTGATGGGGGACGCGCTGGCAAAAGCTGCGGGCGCGGATTTGCTTGACGATCCGACCCTGCTCGACCTGTATGGCACACCCACATTGCTCAGCCACGGCGACACGCTGTGCACCGACGATGTCGAATACCAGCAGTTCCGTGCCCAAGTGCGCAGTCCGGTTTTCCGGCAGAAATTCCTTGCCCGGCCGCTGGCCGAGCGCAAGGCCTATATCGAGCAACTGCGCCGCCACAGCGACGAGGCCAAGCGGATCAAGGCCAGTGAGATTATGGATGTGAACGACGATGCGGTTGCCGCGCTGCTGCGTCAGCATCGCTACCCGCGCCTGATCCACGGACACACCCACCGCCCCAAACGCCACGAGCATGTGGTGGACGGGCATCGCTGCGAGCGTTGGGTATTGAGCGACTGGGACCAACAGCCCACGGCCCTGTGCTGTGACGCACAGGGTTGCCGTGTGCTCAGCTTCTAGTCATCAACGACTAAAGCACTGCATCCTTACAAAGAAACCCCAAATGGCTCCCGCCAACTGACAGCAATCTTCGGTCAACCACGAACCGGTCTCAATTCCCGACCGATCCGCGCGCGCACAATAAGTTGCGTAACTTGCTCTTTTTATGGATAATGCGCCCCCTTATGCAACACCTGAGTGCGTACACCCGCCGCACAAAACTACTCGCAAGGAAAGCAAATGAAAGCAGACATTCACCCGAATTACCAGGAAATCACCGTGACTTGCAGTTGCGGCAACAGCTTCAAGACCAAATCCGTCATGGGCAAACCTGCCCTGAACATCGAGGTTTGCTCCGAGTGCCATCCGTTCTACACGGGCACGCAAAAAATCGTGGACACGGCTGGACGCATCGACAAATTCCGCCAGAAATACGGCACCAAAGCATCGTAAGTGGATTCCACTTGGCATTGCACCAAAGGCAGCATTTGCTGCCTTTTTTGTTATGGAAGTTCAATTCAACTTTTATGCAAAATGATACAGGCGCCACGCCCACAGTATTAGGTGTGCCCCGGTTAAACAGTTGTCCCGTCATCCTTGCCGGCACGGCTGTCTTGGCTATGCAGCAAGCGTCCCGCCCAATGTCGCTTATTACTGCCAATCCGGCTTCCGGAATCTGTCTTGCCGCCAGATGTTAGAATGATCCGGCATATGTACTACATCAAATCAACCGATCCCAACCCGATTACGCCCGCCAAGGCGGTCCTGCTCGGACTACTGTGTTTAATATGGCTGAGTACGGGGCTGGTAGGGCATGATCCATGGAAACCCGACGAGGCTTACAGCTTCGGTCTGGTTTATTCGATGCTGCAAAGCGGTGATTGGCTGGTACCCACCCTTGCGGGCGAACCCTACATGGATAAGCCGCCGCTGTTCTATTGGACAGCGGCCCTGTTCGCCAGAATATTTGAGCCCATGCTGCCACTGCACGATGGCGCGCGTCTCGCCAGTGGCTTTTATACTGCACTGACTCTGCTGTTCATCGGTCTTACCGGTCGAAAATTGTACGGCGAGCATCGTGGCTGGGCAGCAGTCATCATCCTTATCGGCTGCCTCGGTCTTTTAGTACGCGCCCACCAGATTACCACCGACCTTGCCCTGCTGACCGGTTGCGCAATGATGCTGTACGGTTTTGCCAGGAGCCAGGAACGCGCCACGCTTGCCGGAGCGCTATTGGGAACAGGTCTGGGCATTGGTTTTATGTCCAAAGGTTTCATCGCTCCGATCTTTTTCGTGCTGACCGCAGCCGCCCTTCCGCTGTTTTTTAACAACTGGCGGAAACGCAATTATCTGTTGAGCCTGATCATAGCCGTTTTGGTGGCCTTGCCGTGGCTTGCCGTCTGGCCGTTCCTGCTCTTCCATCGCTCGCCTGAATTGTTTGCGGATTGGGCGTGGGCACACAATCTCGGCAACTGGATCGACTACGCCAAAAATGGCCCCAACCGGGATTCTTTCTACTATCTGCAGAACCTGCCATGGCTGGCGTGGCCTGCACTGCCATTGGCTGCGTGGGCAGTATGGAAATCGCGCAAACGGTTGGCTCAGCGTGACGATTTGCAATTGCCGTTGATCAGCTTCTCGGTCATGCTCGTGGCACTCAGTTTTTCCGCCACCGTTGAAGAGGTGTTCGCATTGCCGATGTTGCTGCCTGTTGCGCTAATGGCAACAGCATCGCTTTCTATACTGAAGCGAGGCGCTGCCAATGCGCTGGACTGGTTCGGCCTGATGACTTTCGCGCTTATCGCCGTCCTGATGTGGTCGGGATGGACTGGATTGCTATTGGACAACCGAACCAAGATCACCAGATGGCTGAAAGATTACCAGCCGGACTTCACGCCGGAGTTGCATACCCAAGCATTCTTCATCGCGCTCATCGCCACTGTGCTGTGGGTAATCATGATATGGCGTACCGGCCGTTCGATGCGACGCGCAACCCTGAACTGGGCTTCCGGTGTCACATTGATCTGGGTGCTTGCGATGACGCTGTGGTTGCCTTGGCTGGATAGCGGCAAGAGCTACCGCAGCATGGTCGGCGCATTGAAACAGTCCCTGCCGAAACACTACCAGTGTATCGCTGGAGAGAACCTTGGCAATGGGCAGCGCGCGATGCTGCATTATTTCGGCAACATCATCACGCAACGCGATCCAAAACGCCGCTGTGATTTGCGCCTGATACAGGGCAGCAAATTATCCGACCCTGCTTTTACTGGAACTCGCTGGAAAAAAATCTGGGAAGGAAGCCGCAAAGGCAACAAGAACGAGTACTACCGACTGTATCGTCGTATCGATGATTAATTGTTATGGCAAGTCACACACAGCGCGCTGTTCACGTTATCTATCCGCAAATAATATAGATCAGCAGATTTGCCCCCAGTCGGCGGCGACGCATGCCTCTTGTGGCATGATGAGCATTCGACCTTGGGTTCGTTCATAGCGCCAAACAACTGAACCTCATTGCTGTCCGGCAGACTATCACCATTCACGTCAAAAAATGTGACGCCAGCACCCCTGCCATTCGGCACATTAAAAGCTGAATCTGATTTCAGTCCGACAGGATACTGAATGCCGACCGGGTGGTGCACTTCCGGGTTGGCATAAATCGAGCTGAAATCCCTGGCGCCTGCTGCCCCACCGGGTGAGTGACAAACACGACAATCGACACTCTGCGTCTCACCGCCTTGGGTAGGCTTATTCAGCGCGCACCCCGAGACAAGCAGAATGACCGGTATGATTGCAGATAAAGCAGACAGCAATTTATCAAAACCCGACATCACAACTCTCCAGAAACCAGGTTACAGACGCACTATACCCCCATTGCCCGTTTTTATCTGGGCAAGCACCAAGTAAAAAGGCGTATGGCTGGTTGCCATACGCCTTTGAACCCGCATTGCGCGATGCTGATTAAGCGGCTCGATTCAATTACTTTTGCGCAATCAGGTGAGTTACGCCGCCAAAGCTGCCGATCCACTGGCTTCCATCCGGCGCTGTTGTCATGGAGAAAATGGTATTGGAGAACAGACCGTCTTCCGTGGTCAATACCGTGAACTTGCCGCCATCGTAGCGCGCGAGCCCATTATTCGTGCCAGCCCATAATTTTCCAGCAGGATCCAGATGCAACGCAAAGACGTGATTGCCGGGCAATCCGTCGGCCACAGTAAAGTTACGCCACTTCTTTCCGTCAAAACGCGCCAAGCCGCCGCCCCAGGTACCGCACCACACCACGCCGTCGCGATCCACCTGCAGCGATACGATGTAGTTGGGATTGTAGGCACCACCGCCACTAACACCTTCCAAGCCCATCTCTTTGGCCTGCCGCGCATGATGCTCGGAAAGTTTGGCGGGATCGGTTCCGAACTTCGGATCATTTTTCACCTTCTCGAACGACGCCCCAACGCCTTTTGAGTGATTCCAGTTCTGCCACTTTTCGTCCTTGAAGCGAGCCAGGCCGCCCTCAGTAGCCAACCAGATTTCGCCATTTTTTCCTTCTTCCAGGCTATAAACCCAGTCGTTTGGCAGACCACCTTTGGTATTTTCGACTGTATAGATATCCCACTTGGAGCGGTCTTTCAGATCGCCGCCCCGAATGCGATTGGCACCTGACCACGTTGCAATCCAGATGTCGCCATTTGCAGCCTTCAATGTTTTATAAACAAATGCGTCGCCCAATCCGTCAGGGACATTAAAGTTATCCCATTTGTCATTGGCCTGGTCATATAGCGACAATCCGCCACCGTAGGTACCCAGCGCAATTCGCCCATCCAGCTTGCTCACGCTAAACACGCCATTGGAAAGCAGTCCGCTTTTTACGTCAAACAAGCGAAAATCATCGGTGGCGGTGTCGTAGCGGATAACGCCGCCCGATGTACCTACCCAGACAACACTTCCATCAGCAAAAATCGATTTGACGTTGCGGTTGCCAACCCGAAAATGGGAGAATTTCGAATCCGGCTTCTCGCTGACTTTTCCGGAGCGCACTTCCTCTTGATTTGCCAGGCTGTTTCCGGTTGATTCCGATCCATCCCCTTTGCTCACCGCAGGATGTCCGGGGGGCAACACCACACCAGGTTGAAGCTTCCCTGCAGTCGTGTCAGACGGGTTTGGTCCGGATTCTTTTGCGGTCATGGTGTAGACCCCGGCAATTCCACCGATCGCAAGAACCGCGATCACCGCCACCGACTTAATATTCAGTTGCATACACTCATCTCCTTAAATATTCCATTACTCGTTAATTATTTGGCCGCTTTCAAAGACCCGTCATTGCCAATGCGCGCCACCCCGCGCCGCGACCCGGCCCAAATGTCGCCATTCGGGGCAACTGCCAACGCGTAGACACTGTTCTCCAACAACCCTGTGTCCTTGGTGTAATTGTTCCAGCTCTTCCCGTCGAAACGACTGACACCGCCACTCGTGCCGAACCAAAGCACACCGCCGGGCTCCTGGGCGATACTGTAAACGATATTGCCTGCCAGCCCGTCACTGGTGGTGTAATTGCGCCATTTCTTGCCATCAAACCGGCTTACCCCGCCACCCCAGGTTCCCGCCCATACAGATTGATCATGCGCCACCAGAATGGAGAAGACGTAATTATTGTTGTAGCTGAAAGACCCGTCGGCGGACATGACGCCCAGGTCATGGCGTGAACGCGTTCCAAGGCCGGTATTGGTACTTGCTGCAAGCTTGTTCGGATTGGGCGCACCCATTCCATCCTTTTGATTCCAGGAACGCCAATTTTTGCCGTCATACATGGACACACCGCCTTCGGTGCCGAACCATACGCGATCCTGCTTATCCACCGACAAGCCGTATACCCACTCGTTGATCAACTCTTTCACATAGGTGGTGAATTTCATGGTGCGCAAATCGACCCTGTTAGCCCCGGCCCACGTCCCTATCCACAAATCTCCGTTGTTTTGGCTGGCGAATGAATATATCCAGTAGTCAGCCAACCCATGCATGGGAAAGTAGGTTTTCCACTTGCCGTCGCGGTAACGGGAAGTCCCGCCTGCATTGGTACCAAACCACTTGTACCCTTCCTTGTCGATGCCGATGGCAAACACGTATTCGTTCGCAAGTCCACTATCACGGTTAAAAGTATTGAGCACCCGGTTATCGGCAAGATTGATTTCGTGAACGCCAGTCGACGTTCCCACCCAGAGAGAGTTTTTCCGGGGTTCGACTGTCAGCGCGCGAACAACAACATTCGCACCCACCTCGAATGTTTCCAGGACATGCGGCAGTCCATTTTTTGAGGAGCCGGATTCGGCGCTTGCGGCATTGGAACAGGCCAGGGAAATTGCCAGGAGCAGCGAAAAAATTGCGGTATGCATAAGTTCAATATTGATGCGTAGGTATAAGAGACGCTTTGATACACCCAAGCGATAGATAGATTAAGTGCATCAATTCAAGGTACGTAAATAAGCAACCACGTCCAGTATATCCCGGTCACTCAATATCCCCCGATAGGCAGGCATGGCATTTTTCCCGCTTTTTATGGAGTTCAAAATAACCAGATCGGGCTGCATCAGGCCCTCACCCTGATTAAAATTGGGAGCCGTCAACATAACGCTGGCACCCGAAACACCGTGGCAAGATGCGCAATTTACCGAATAAATTTCGCCGCCCTTAACCGGATCAGCGGCATAAGCTGCGCCCGCCCCGAACCCAAGCATACAAAGCGCCAACCGCCCCAATAAAAGGCGAGCATTCCTCAATGTTATGTTTGACGATGTTATTTTCATTATCATTTTGTCGGCGCTTGCCCGGCTTTTTCCGAGGCCGCGCCCTGTTCAGTCTTCTTAGTGTCCGACTCCTCAAGATCCTTGGATTCGAGATATTTTTCCTTTGCTGCAGCTTTTGCAGCTTTTGCCGCCTCCGCCGCTTTCTTGCCCGCCTCCACCGCTATCTTCGTTTTTCGTGCGATTTCCCTTTTCTCAGCCGCCTCCAATGCCGGAATCCGGTCTTCCCATAACTTTGCCTGCTCAAGATCGATCTTCTGCCCCATGAGTCCCTTTTTATATGTGATGGACATCACCTTGACCGAAGCTAAATGGTTCCTTTCAGCCGCAAACCGGAACCAGTACAGCGCTTTCTCGTCGCTCTGCTGAATTCCCTCGCCGGTTGAGTACATCTTCGCCAAGCCAAAAGCGCCAGCTGGATTTCCCTGATATGCCGCCGTCAGAAACCAGCCTACCGCCTCATCATCAAATTCAGAATAATCCAGCAATTCCCCGAGCAACACCTGTGCGGGGGCATAGTTCTGCTCGGCCGACTTCCTTAACAATCCCATCGCTTCTTTTACATCTTGCAGACCTATGGCTCTTTCCGCGCGCGCAAAAGCCTCTACAGGATCGACCACCTCATCCTTGGCAGGGCTGGCTGCCGCATCCTTGGCAGGACTGGTCACTGCGGCGGAGCTGGCCCCCTTTTGGTCAGTATCTGCCATCGCAGCAGAGGACAGCAGGCCGAACAACACGGTACAGCTCCAGAACCAGCTCTTATATTTCGCGCTCGCCACTAAATACCTCCACAGTCCACCACCACACAAGCAACACGAACCCGGTTACAGCACATCAACGCAGTGACCGCCCACCTCACCGCAACGGGACACCCTCTCGGCCAACTCCCACCGCATCCTCACAATGGCCACGCAACCGTGCGAGCCTTCCAGCCAATCCTGCGAGCCAAGGAAACCATGGTTTTGCAGTGTATCAAAAGCCAGCATTATCCCGCAAGCATTGGCCCAAGATAAGCGCGGTCTTCCGCGCTTAGCAATCATTCGATTCGGCCTGGCCGAATAGACACAAGCCGGGAAACAACAGCGCAGGCAAATATCGCATAACGCTCAACTCAATTGGTTGATGATGTGGAACGTGCCATTTACCAGCAACTCGATTTCCGGATTGCCGATGACATAAGGGGGCATGAAATATACCGTGCTGCCTATAGGTCGCAGCAGCAATTCGTTCTGCAACGCCAAAGCAAAACAGCGCTGCGCAAAATCCCGGTGCGGGCTAACCACTTCAAATGCCCATATCATGCCGGTGTTGCGCCAGTTGCGCACCGCATGATGGTCGCGCAACGGGGTTGCGATTTGATTCAAATATGCCGCCTTGATCCGGTTTGAGGCAAGCACATCATCCTGGATAAAAATATCCAGCGTGGCCAATGCTGCACGGCAGGCCAGCGGGTTACCCGTATAGGAATGCGAATGCAAAAAACCGCGCGAAGTTTCATCGGCATAGAACGCCCGGTAGATTTCGTCGTGCGTCATCACCACGGACAGCGGAAGATAACCTCCGGTGATGCCTTTCGATATCAGTAAAAAATCGGGGGAAATATCTGCCTGCTCACAGGCGAACATCGTTCCGGTGCGCCCCATGCCGACCGCGATTTCATCCGCAATCAGATGCACTCCGTACGCATCGCAAAGTTGGCGTGCGCGCTGCAAATATACCGGGTGGTACATCGCCATACCAGCAGCGCCCTGCACCAGCGGCTCGATGATAAAAGCGGCCAGATCGGCGTGATGCAGCCGCAAATATTGTTCGAGTGCGTCCGCGCAACGCAGGGCGCAAGCCTCGGCGCTTTCTCCTTCCCCCTTTTCTTGGGCAGCGGCTTTGCGCCAGTCCGGGCTGGGCACCGTGGACTGCTGCCGAATCAACATCCCGTAAGCATCGCGGAATAGCGCGATATCGGTCACCGACAAGGCGCCCAGTGTTTCGCCGTGATAACTATTTTCCAGGCTGATGAATTGCGTTTTGCCCGGCTTGCCGATGGCACGCCAGTAATGGGCGCTCATCTTGAGTGCGATTTCGGTTGCCGATGCGCCATCCGAGGCATAAAAACAATGGCCCAATCCCTCCGGCGCAAGCCCGCGCAACCGTTCCGAAAGTTGCACCACCGGTTCGTGGGTAAAGCCCGCCAGCATCACATGCTCCAATCTCCCCAACTGATCGGTGATCGCCGCATTGATGCGCGGATTACAGTGGCCAAATAAATTTACCCACCATGAACTTACCGCATCCAGGTAGCGCCTGCCGTCGTAGTCATGCAGCCAAACGCCGTTGCCGCGCGCCATCGGAACCAGCGGAAAATTCTCGTAATGCTTCATCTGCGAACAGGGATGCCACACCGCCCTGAGACTACGCTCAAGGAGATCGCGGTTATCTGTACGGCAAGAAATAGACATGGTCTGAATCATAGCTGGTTTGGCAGCAAACTGTACTGAGCATAGGGCCAATTAGGCTGCCGGGGCTCGGTTTCGTTCAACTCTGCTTTGAGGATTTCGTCAACTGTGGCATCCTTCGCATCTCAAGAGTCGCGGCTAGAAAGAAACAGTAATGAAACGTGTTGATGATTTTCGTTTGCGCTTTGGTAAACGCGAGGTAGTGCCTATTGTGATCGGCGGGATGGGCGTGGACATTTCCACTGCCGAATTGGCTCTGGAAGCCGCCCGCCTGGGAGGGATCGGTCATATTTCCGATGCGATGCTGCCCACGGTAACGGATAGGCACTACAAGACATCTTTCGTCAAAGACAAGCAGAAACATTACAAATTCAACGTCGCAAGCACCGACAAGGCCGTCGTGCAATTCGACTTGGCGCAGGTTGCCGAAGCCACCCGCCTGCACGTCAGCAGAGCCATGCAGGCAAAACGTGGCGAAGGCATGATTTTCATCAACTGCATGGAAAAACTCACGATGAACGCGCCGCGCGAAACGTTGCGCGTCCGTTTGAAAGTCGCGTTGGATGAAGGCATAGATGGCATTACACTGGCGGCCGGCTTGCATCTTGGCTCGTTCGCGCTGATGGAAGACCATCCGCGGTTTCGTGATGCCAAGCTGGGTATCATTGTCTCCTCGTTGCGCGCCTTGCAATTGTTTTTGCGCAAAAACTCGAAACTGAACCGGCTGCCCGATTACATCGTGGTCGAAGGGCCGCTGGCGGGGGGGCATCTGGGCTTTGGCATGGACTGGGCGCAATACGATCTGCGCACCATCGTAACCGAGGTCCAAGATTATCTTCGCGCCGAAAAACTCGACATTCCCGTCATTCCCGCCGGGGGCATCTTTACCGGCAGCGATGCGGTCAGTTATCTGGAAACCGGCTCGGCAGCCGTGCAGGTCGCAACCCGCTTCACGGTTACGCAAGAGTGCGGCATTCCCGAAAAAGTGCAGCAGGAATATTACAAAGCCAGCGAGGAAGATATCGAAGTGAACATGATATCGCCCACCGGCTACCCGATGCGCATGCTGAAGAGCTGCCCCGCAATCGGATCCGGCATACGCCCCAACTGTGAAGCATACGGTTATCTTCTGGATGCGTCAGGCCATTGCGCCTACATCGACGCGTATTACCGCGAGCTGGAGGCGCACCCCGGCGAAAAGAAAATCTCGGTGAAAGACAAGACCTGTTTGTGCACCCACATGCGCAACTATGATTGCTGGACTTGCGGGCATTACACCTACCGCCTCAAGGACACTTCGCATCGCAATGCCGACGGCACTTATCAGATTCTGACTGCCGAACACGTTTTCAAAGACTATCAACTCAGCACCGATAACAAAATCACGCTGCCGCAGCAAAAATAATTACCTCCCGCTCTTGAAATCAGACAGGCCCGCCCCGATTGTTGGCACTCGCGGGCGGAGAGTGCTAAACTTCGCTCCCACTTTTTACAACCCTTTGTTTTAGGAGACATCAGTATGAAAATTCGTCCTTTGAACGATCGCGTGATCGTTAAACGCATGGAAGAAGAACGCAAAACCGCCTCCGGAATCGTCATTCCTGATGCCGCAACAGAAAAACCCGATCAGGGCGAGATCATCGCCGTAGGCAAAGGCAAGGTGGGTGATGACGGCAAACTGCAAGCCATGAGTGTCAAAGTAGGCGACCGCGTACTGTTTGGCAAATACGCCGGCCAAGCCTTCAAGATGGACGGCCAGGAATATATGACGATGCGCGAAGATGACATCATCGGCGTGGTTGAAGCGTAAGTAACTACCCAAGAAATTTAAGGCATTCAGGAGAAAAAACATGGCAGCTAAAGACGTAAAATTCCACGACGCCGCACGCAACAAAATGGTGGTCGGTGTCAACATCCTGGCCGACGCGGTCAAGGTTACCCTCGGCCCGAAAGGCCGCAACGTGGTGCTGGACCGTTCCTACGGATCCCCCACCATCACCAAGGACGGTGTATCTGTCGCCAAGGAGATCGAGCTGAAGGACAAGTTCGAGAACATGGGCGCGCAGATGGTCAAGGAAGTCGCCTCGAAGACATCCGATGTGGCCGGTGACGGTACGACGACCGCGACCGTGCTGGCCCAGTCCATCGTCATGGAAGGCATGAAGTTCGTTGCCGCAGGCATGAACCCGATGGATCTGAAGCGCGGTATCGACAAGGCTGTGATCGAAGCAGTTGCAGAATTGAAGAAACTGTCCAAGCCATGCACCACCAGCAAGGAAATCGCGCAGGTTGGCAGCATCTCAGCCAACTCCGACACCGCAGTCGGCGAGAAGATCGCTGAAGCGATGGACAAGGTCGGCAAGGAAGGCGTGATCACGATCGAAGACGGCTCCGGTCTGCAGGACGAACTGGACGTGGTGGAAGGCATGCAGTTCGACCGCGGCTATCTGTCCCCATACTTCATCAACAACCAGGATCGTCAGGTTGCCTTGATGGACAATCCTTTCATCCTGCTGCACGACAAGAAGATCTCCAACATCCGCGACCTGCTGCCTTTGCTGGAGCAAGTGGCCAAGGCTGGCCGCCCGTTGCTAATCATCGCTGAAGACGTGGACGGTGAAGCACTGGCTACGCTGGTGGTGAACAACATCCGCGGCATCCTGAAGACCGTTGCAGTCAAGGCTCCCGGCTTTGGCGATCGTCGCAAGGCGATGCTGGAAGACATCGCGATCCTGACCGGCGGCACTGTGATCGCCGAAGAAGTCGGTCTGACGCTGGAAAAAGCTACCCTGGCTGAAATGGGCCAGGCCAAGCGTATCGAAGTGGGCAAGGACAACACCACCATCATCGACGGCGCAGGCAAGGAAGACGCGATCAAGGGCCGTATCGCCCAAATCAACAAGCAGGCCGAAGAATCCACCAGCGACTACGACAAGGAAAAGCTGCAGGAACGCAAAGCCAAGCTGGCCGGCGGTGTAGCCGTGATCAAGGTCGGTGCCGCAACCGAAGTCGAAATGAAGGAAAAGAAAGCCCGCGTGGAAGATGCTTTGCACGCGACCCGCGCTGCGGTTGAAGAAGGTATCGTCCCCGGCGGCGGCGTGGCATTGCTGCGCGCCAAGGTTGCAGTTGCCAAGCTGAAGGGCGACAACCACGATCAGGACGCCGGCATCACCATCGTTCTGCGTGCAATGGAATCGCCGTTGCGCGCCATCGTTGCCAATGCGGGTGACGAACCATCAGTGGTCGTCAACAAGGTGCTGGAAGGCAAGGGCAGCTTCGGTTACAACGCGGCCACCAGCGAGTATGGTGACATGCTGGCGATGGGCGTGGTCGATCCTACCAAAGTCACTCGCACTGCCTTGCAGAACGCTGCATCCATCGCAGGTCTGATGCTGACTACTGCTTGCATGGTTGCAGAATTGCCGGAAGACAAACCTGCCGGCGGTGGCGGTATGGGCGGCGGCATGGGCGGCATGGAAGGCATGATGTAACTGTCGGTTACTTCCAAAGCAATAAAATCAAACCCCGCTTCGGCGGGGTTTGTTATTTGGCGCGGTATCGGTATAATGCGCGGCTTCTCGAGCTGGCTGGTTTGTTTAGTTGGCGGGAAAATGGCCTGGTAGCTCAGTCGGTAGAGCAGAGGATTGAAAATCCTTGTGTCGGTGGTTCGATTCCGCCCCGGGCCACCAGATTTTGCGTACGACCGCACGCAAAATAACCAGGTGATTATGGTTGGTTTTATAAGGCTTGCAGACATGCAGGCTTTTTTTGTTTCCTGACATGGATACTTCCCGCACCCTCCATCTGGACACCACCCCCGAAGACCACCACATCGCGCGCATGGCGGCAGTGGCGCTCGGCCTGACGGTGCTGGAGAACGCCATCCCCTCGCCGCTGCCCGGCGTCAAACCGGGGCTGGCCAACATCGTCACTCTGATCGTGTTGGCGCGCTTCGGCTGGCGCGTCGCGGCATGGGTGTCGCTGTTGCGCGTGGTCGCGGGCAGCCTGCTGTTCGGCAGCTTCCTCGCTCCCGGTTTTTTTCTCAGCCTGTCCGGCGCAGTGCTTAGCTTGTTGGCGCTTGCCTTCGCACAACATCTACCCACGCGCTGGTTCGGCCCAGTGACGCACAGCATCCTCGCCGCCTTCGCGCACATCACCGGACAAATGCTGGTGGTGTATCTGTGGCTGATCCCGCACAGCGGCATCGCCTACCTGATCCCGATCTTTGCCACCGCCGCACTGGTGTTCGGCACGGTGAACGGTTTGATCGCGGCGCGTTTCATGGATAATGACAGCAATCCCCTCTCCCTCCGGGGGAGGGTTAGGGTGGGGGAAGCCCCCCCTCAATGAGGACTGAACGATGAAAACCATCACCCTCGCCTTCACCGGCGCCTCCGGCCTGCCCTACGGCATGCGCCTGCTGGAATGCCTGCTGCAAAGCGGACAGCGCGTGCATCTGGCGTACTCGCAGGCAGCCCAGATCGTCGCCAAGCAGGAACTGGATTTCACGCTGCCCAACCGCCCGCAGGAAGCCGAGCAGATGTTCGCGGAGCGTTTCGGCAAATTCAGCGGAGAGCTGAAAGTGTTCGGCATCCAGGACTGGTACGCGCCGATGGCCTCCGGCTCCAACCCCGGCGACGCGATGGTGGTCTGCCCCTGCACGATGGGCACGCTGGGCAAGATCGCCGGCGGGATCAGTGATGATTTAATTGCGCGCGCCGCTGACGTGATGCTCAAGGAAAAACGCACGTTGATTCTTGTGCCGCGCGAAATGCCCTTCTCCGCAATCCATCTGGAGAACATGCTCAAGCTCTCCCACGCTGGCGCCGTCATCATGCCGCCGAATCCCGGCTTCTATCACCATCCGCAGAGCGTGCAGGATATTGTGGATTTTGTGGTAGCGCGAATATTGGATCATTTGGGGGTGGAGCAGATTTTGATTAAGAAGTGGGGCGAATGAAGTTGTCGCGGGAGCACGACAGCCAAATCGACTTCGCCGGGGATAGCCCGGCAGCTAGTCACTTTCTCTTGCTTCGCCAAAGAAAAAGTAACCAAAAAGAAGGCGCCCCCGGTTTGCCGCCGCTGCGCGGTGCCCTGTGTTGTTCGACTGGTCAGGCGGCTGCGGAACTCGCACTTCGTGCTCAAACATAACCAGCGACTTGGCTGGCGTTGTTTGCCAGCTTAGTCGAATGGCTAGTTGTTTCATCTAGTCCTCGCCGACATCCCCTGACCAGCCTGCGCTACTCGGCGGCGCACAGGGGATGAATATCTGAAACCCCAAACCAAAAATCGGGTGGGCATAAAGTGCCCACCTATGCTTTTCGCAACAAACAATTGATTGATGCATTTCCCAATTCACTGCTCAATCTTTTTGGACAAGTACCGAGCTACAGCGGCAGCAACATGAACGGTTAACTCGGCTTCTTCATAGCTCGGCTCCCGCCCCTCGCGCAAGTGTCGCCCTTGTTCAGATGCAAAGCCCCACATCTTTTCAAGTGCCTGATTCAATGGCGATGGAACCAAAGAAGGATTGCGAGCCAAGATTGTGCCCAGCGTTGCCTTTTCATCTCCAGAAACATCGCGAGCAACACATTCAAGCGCTGCAAGAGCATGCTGTATAGCACCAGTAATGTCAGAGTGAGGGCGGCGCGATAGGTCTGCAATAGCTTGGTGGATTTCATTTGCTGCGGTAGAGCGGCCCGACTCGACCAATTCATCTCTCGCCTCACCGAGCGAATACTCAAATGCTTCGGAACCACGAGTTTCCAACCTGCCATCAATAAGTTGCCAACCAATGCCAGCTTGTCGAAAGTAGTTGTTTATTTCCCTCGCGAAGTATTCTGCACTCTGCCCATCATGCAAATTGCCGGGGGATTTAAGAAGTTCTTTATAGATTGCTTCAACGATGTCATAGACTCGATACCACTCACATGAACCCAGATTCTCACGAACTTCGTTGTTGACGTTCGGATACTCTGACCAGTTGTTTGGATCTGCACGCTTTCTCAACACCCTGCAAACAATTGCTCGAAGTGAATGCGGCTTTAGTCCGCCCTCATACGCAATGTCGACAATAATTTCGCGGAGTTCCTCCGGTGCGTCAAGGCGTACCGTAATTTCTACATCATCGGGTTGATACCCGAATCGGTCTGAGAATCGTGTCATGAGATCAGCCTTGGGTTCAATGTTTGAATCACAGGCTTGAATGTACTGCAATCAAATTGTTTTGCCTATGCACATCAACCAACGTGAAATGAAATATACGTTAATTGAGTGGGCATATTGTGCCCACTCAATGGTTTGGGTTTTGACTTTCCTTCCCCTGTGCGCCGCCGAGTAGCGCAGGCGGGTCAGGGGATTTCGGCGAGGACTGTTTGAGCGCGTAGCGCGAGTTCCGCAGCCGCCTGACCAGTCGAGCAACGCAGGGTACCGCGCAGCGGCGGCAAACCGGGGTCGCCTTTTCTTTGGTTACTTTCTTTTTGGCGAAGCAAAAGAAAGTGACTAGCTGCCGGGCTACCCCCGGCGGTGTTGT
>JACRED010000029.1 GCA_016218415.1 Nitrosomonadales bacterium | reverse complement strand
CGAGTTGCGCAGCCCCGCTTGCTTGCGGCTGATCGAGGGTACCCCGCAGGGGCGGCAAACCGGGGTCGCCTTTTCTTTGGTTACTTTATTTTGGCGAAGCAAAAGAAAGTGACTAGCTGCCGGGCTACCCCCGGCGGTGTTGACTTGGTTTTCCACACGACATAAAGCATGCGGCAGGAAGTCAAAGTTTCTACCCCCACCCTATCCCTCCCCCTGCAATGGTGAGGGGAGTTGTTGTGCCTCCGGCAGTTTTGGCTCTGTGCACATCACAGAGCGCCAGCCGCTTCGCAGAGACCCTTCGACAGGCTCAGGGCGAACGGCCTTATATATTATTCCTGCCGTCCCGCCCAATCCCTCGCAAACTGCCATGCCACGCGTCCGCTGCGAGAACCCCGTTGAATACTCCATTGCAACGCCGCCTGCCTCGCATCCTCATCCGGCTCACCGGACAATCCAAAGTAAAGCAACCAATGCGCAACAATCTCCAGATATTCATCCTGCGTGAACGGATAGAAAGATACCCACAAACCGAACCGCTCCGACAGCGAAATTTTTTCCTCGACGCTTTCCGCCGGATGGACTTCATCGCCGACGTATTTCGTCGCAAGATTATCCTGCATGGATTCCGGCATCAGGTGGCGGCGGTTGGAGGTGGCGTAGATCAGCAGATTGTCGGAAAAGGCCACCAGCGAACCGTCGAGCGCGGCCTTGAGCGCCTGGTAGCCGGGCTCGTCGGCATTGAAGGAAAGGTCGTCGCAATACAGGATGAAGCGCTCCGGCCTGCCCGACACCTGCGCGATGATGTGCGGCAGATCGGCCAGCGCGAGTTTGCCGACTTCGATCAGGCGCAGTCCGTCCGCCGCATATTCGTTGAGCAGCGCCTTGACCAGCGAGGATTTGCCTGTGCCGCGCGATCCGGTGAGCAGCACGTTGTTGGCCGGGCGGCCCTGCACGAATTGGCGGGTGTTCTGGGCGATGAGTTGTTTCTGCTTGTCGATGACCAGCAGGTCGGCAAGTTGAATGCGGTGCGGATGAGTCAGCGCAACCAGCCTGCCCTGCTCCCAGCGGAACGCCTGGGCTGCATCCCAGTCGGGCGCACTCCCCGATACCAGCCTGGGCAGTGTGCGCTCCAGCTTTTCCATCAGCCGGTCGGCGCGGTCCAGGAAGCGATCGAGTTTGTCCATCGGGAGCACCTGTTCTTATGAAGCCAGGCAGGACGACGCGCCCTGCCTGAATCGGGGCTGGGCCTGCCCGGTTATTTCTTGTGTTGCGCCAGCCATTCCTGCGCCAACGTATTCGCCTCGGCGATCTTCTCAGGCGGCATGTGGACTTCGATCACCTTCTTGTTGTTCAGGGCGGTTTCCTTGCCGGATGCGGCCGCGATGCTGAACCATTTGTCCGCCTGCACCCAATCCCGCTCCACACCCAAGCCCTTGGCATATTTGAAACCCAGATTCTGCTGTGCCTCCACATGCCCCTGCTCGGCGGCCTTTTCAAACAGGATGCCGGCTTCTTTTTCATCCTGCTGCACGCCCTGGCCCTGGCGGTACATTACGCCGAGATTGAATAGCGCCTCGACTTGCCCCCGCTCTGCGAGCGGCTTGAATTTCTTCAGCGCCGTTTCGTAATCGCCTTTGGAGTAGGCCTGGACGCCGTCTTTCAGACTGGCTGCGTCTCTCTGTGCTTCATCGCCGCACCCGACAACCGCAATCGTAGCGGCAACCAGAATAAACTTTAACCATGCTTTTTTCATAACTGACACCTGTCCTGACTTTAATAAATATACAAAAACTTAGCTGCGGTAGCTCGCGTTGATCTTCACATAATCGTAAGAAAAATCGCAGGTCCACAGCGTGGCGTTCGCCGCGCCGCGACCCAGCACCACGCGTATCGTGATGTCGCTTTGCTGCATCACGCGCTGGCCGTCTTCCTCGCGGTAACTGGCGGCGCGACCGCCGTTCTCGGCAACCAGCACATCATCCAGATAAAGCCTGAGCGCGGCGACGTCGAGGTCGGCAACCCCCGCATAGCCGATCGCGGCGAGGATGCGCCCGAGGTTGGGATCGGAAGCGAAGAAGGCGGTCTTGACCAGCGGCGATCGCGCGATCGCATAACCGATCTGTTTGCACTCGTCTTCGCTGTTGCCGCCCTCGACGCACACGGTGATGAACTTGGTCGCGCCTTCGCCGTCGCGCACGATGGCTTGCGCCAGATAGATCGCGACCTCGCTGATCGCTGCCTGCAACATTTTCGCGGCTTGGCTATCTGCGGCTTTCACTTCGGGCAATGCGGCCTTGCCGGTAGCGATCAGCATCAGCGCGTCGTTGGTGGAAGTGTCGCCGTCCACGGTGATGCAGTTGAACGAGCGGTTGGCGGCTTCGCTGACCATCGCCTGCAACAGCGGTTGCGCGATCGCCGCATCGGTGGCGATATAACCCAGCATGGTCGCCATGTTCGGGTGGATCATGCCGGAGCCTTTGGCGATACCGGTGATCGTGACGGTCGCGCCGTCTATCTTCACCTGCTTCGAGATCGCCTTGGCGACGATGTCGGTGGTCATGATCGCCTGCGCGGCAGCCAACCAGTTGTCCGCGCGCATGTTGGTGACCGCGGCGGGTAAACCGGCGGCGATCTTCGCCACCGGCAGGGGCTCCATGATCACGCCGGTGGAAAAAGGCAGTATCTGATTGGTTTTGCAGCCCAGCAAGCCGGCCAGCGCCGCACAGGTAGTACGCGCATCGCTCATGCCCTGCTCGCCGGTGCCGGCGTTGGCGTTGCCGGTATTGACCAGCAGCGCGCGTATACCGTCCGGCTGCGCGAGATGCTCGCGCGCGACGATCACCGGCGCGGCGCAAAAACGGTTTTTGGTGAACACGCCCGCGACCCGCGCGCCATCGCACAATTGCATCACCAGCAGATCCTTGCGGTCGGGGCGTTTGATGTTCGCTTCGGCGATACCCAAAGAAACGCCCGCAACGGGCAACAGCTGTGCCGCGACGGGCGGGGTCAGATTGACTGGCATGAACTGTTCCTAATAACGGCCGTTGGTGCGGTAGATATATTTGCTCAGTTCCGCGGACTGGCTGTTCACGCGCCGCACGATGCCGTGCACATTGCGCACCACGCCGCGCATCACCTTGTAGACGATCATCGGGTGCGAGTTGATCAGTTTTTCGAATTTGGCCCTGGGCAGGCTCAACACTTTGGTGTCACCGACCGCATGCAGCGTCGCGCTGATATCCGAAGCGGCTCCGCCGACGAAGGTGATGATGCCGGCCAGATCGCCCGGTTTGAGCACGTGTATCGTGGATTCTTCGCCGTTGCTTTTGATCTGCACCGTGATGTCGCCATGCGCGAGGATGTACAGATTGTCCGGCTGATTGTCGCCGGGCTGGACGATAGCCTCGCCCGCCTTGAAGTCCTGCACATCGAACAACCCGGCAAAGATTTCCAGTTCGGCATCGCTCAATTCCTCGGCTACTGTTGAAATACGAAGCGTATCTATCACTAATGACATCTCATTCTCCTTATCGCGGGTTAACTCAATTGGCCATGGCACTGCTTGTATTTTTTCCCTGATCCGCACGGGCACGGGTCGTTGCGTCCCACCTTGCGCGCATCGCGCACAAAGGGTTTGTGTTCCCCGTCGGCAGGGTGCTCGCCCTCAGGCTGCGCCAGCGCCTCATCGTAATCGGCATGATGATACTGCACATTTTCCAGCACGGGCGGAACCTCCGCGATCTCGACATCCGCCTCGCTGCGCACCTGCACGGTCATCAGCACCTGGGTCACCTCGCGCTTGATCGCGTCCAGCATCAGGGCGAACAGCTCGAAAGCTTCGCGCTTGTATTCCTGCTTGGGGTTCTTTTGCGCGTAACCGCGCAAATGGATGCCTTGGCGCAAGTGATCCAGCGCGGACAGATGTTCGCGCCAGTGCACGTCCAGGCTTTGCAGCATGATCGCGCGCTCGTAATGACGCACCACCTCGGCTCCCACCAATGCCACTTTGGCCTCATATTGCTGCCGGGCCTGCTCGGCGATGCGCGCGCGCAACCCGGCCTCGTTCAACTGCTTGTCTTCCTCCAGCCACTGCACCAGCGGCAATTCCAGACGAAACTCGGCAGCCAGCATCTTTTCCAGACCGGGCACGTCCCATTGCTCTTCCATGCTCTGCGGCGCAATGTACAGGCTGATGGCGCTTTCCAGCACGTCCACGCGCATCGCCTGTATGGTTTCATAAATGTCGGCACTTTCAAGCAACTCGCTGCGCTGCTGGTAGATGACCTTGCGCTGGTCATTGGCGACATCGTCGTATTCCAGAATCTGTTTGCGCATGTCGAAGTTGCGCGCTTCCACCTTGCGCTGCGCATTCTCGATCGCGCGCGTCACCCAGCTGTGCTCGATCGCCTCACCTTCCGGCATCTTGAACTTGTTCATGATCGCCGCCACGCGATCGGACGCGAAGATGCGCAACAGCGGGTCTTCCAGCGACAGGTAGAAACGGCTGGAACCGGGATCACCCTGGCGTCCGGAACGCCCGCGCAACTGGTTATCCACGCGGCGCGACTCGTGGCGCTCGGTGCCAATGATGTGCAGGCCGCCGCTCTTCAGCACCTGCTCATGCACCCGCTGCCATTCGGATTTCAGCTGCTCGATGCGCTGCGTCCTGGCCGCTTCGTCCAAACCCGCATCCTCGCGAACCTGCTCCAATTGTTTCTCGATGTTGCCACCCAACACAATGTCGGTGCCTCGCCCCGCCATATTGGTGGCGATCGTGATCATCTTCGGCCTGCCGGCTTGCGCGATGATCTCCGCCTCGCGCGCGTGCTGCTTGGCATTCAGTACCTGGTGCGGCAACTTGTCGCGCTCTAGGAATCCGGACAGCAACTCCGAGTTTTCGATCGAGGTCGTGCCCACCAGCACCGGCTGGCCGCGCTCGTAACAATCCTTGACATCCTCGATCACCGCGCGGTATTTCTCCTTGGCGGTCAGATACACCTTGTCCATCTGGTCCTTGCGGATGGTCGGGCGGTGCGGCGGTATGATCACCGTCTCCAGATTGTAGATTTGCTGGAACTCGTACGCCTCGGTATCCGCCGTGCCGGTCATGCCGGCCAGCTTGTGGTACATGCGGAAATAATTCTGGAAGGTGATTGAGGCCAGCGTCTGGTTTTCCTTCTGGATACTCACGCCCTCCTTCGCTTCAACCGCCTGGTGCAGGCCCTCCGACCAGCGTCGCCCGGCCATCAGGCGACCGGTGAACTCATCCACGATCACCACATCGCCGTCCTGCACCACATAATGCTGGTCTCGGTGGAACAGGTTATGTGCGCGCAGCGCGGCGTACAAATGGTGGATCAGTGTGATGTTGGCGGTGTCGTACAGGCTGCCGCCTTCCGGCAACAAACCCGCCCGGGTAAGGATATTCTCGGCATGTTCGTGGCCGGACTCGGTCAGCAGTATCTGGTTGTTCTTCTCGTCCACGCTGAAATCGCCCGGGCCTTCCGCATCGGCTTCGCCGGCTTTGCGCACCAGTTGCGGCACCAGCTGATTGATGCGCACATAGATATCCACGTTATCTTCGGCCTGGCCGGAGATGATCAGCGGGGTGCGCGCCTCATCGATCAGGATCGAATCCACCTCATCCACGATGGCGAAATTAAGCGGGCGCTGGTAGCGCTCGCCGGCCTGGGTCGCCATGTTGTCGCGCAGGTAATCGAAGCCGAATTCGTTGTTGGTGCCGTAAGTCACATCGGCGACATATGCGGCCTGCTTGTCGGCCGACTCCATTTGCGAAAGGACCACGCCGACCGACAATCCCAGCGAACGGTACAACCTGCCCATCCACTCGGCATCGCGGCTGGCCAGATAGTCGTTCACGGTAACGACATGCACTCCCTTGCCGGAAATCGCATTCAGATAGACTGGCAGCGTGGCCATCAGGGTTTTGCCCTCCCCGGTGCGCATCTCCGCGATCTTGCCGTAATGCAGCACCATACCGCCTATCAGTTGTTCATCGTAATGACGCATCCCCAGCACCCGGGAACTGGCCTCGCGCACCACAGCGAACGCCTCCGGCAGCAACGCATCCAGGGATTCGCCCTGCGCGAAACGCTGTTTGAACGTGTCGGTTTTCTGGCGCAATTCCGTATCGCTCAACTTCGCGATATCGGCTTCCAGCTTATTGATGGACAGCACGGTAGCGCGGTATTGTTTGAGCAAACGGTCGTTGCGGCTACCGAAGATACTTTTCAGCACACTGGAAATCATAAATTTTCCGAACTACAGAATATAAAGTCTCGACTACAAATAATAAAGGGTGAGGCTAGCCATCACCTCACCCTCACCAATATCCATCACCGCTAACTGGCGGCTTTTTCTAAAAAGCGCACGGGATTCTGTGCCACACCCTGATAACGTACCTCAAAGTGCAAATGATTGCCGGTAGAGCGTCCGGTATTCCCGACCTCGGCTATCTTCTCTCCGCGCCGCACCACCTGGCCAACTTTAACCAGCAATCTGGAGGCATGCGCGTAGCGTGTGACGATGTCATTGCCGTGATCGATTTCGACCATATTACCATACTGGGGATGGACACTGGCATATGCCACGACCCCGCCTGCCGAAGCATAAATCGGTGTACCGGCATCCACCACGTAGTCCACCCCTTCATGCATCGCATTTGTGCCGGTAAACGGGTCTATGCGCCAGCCAAAATTCGATGAGTAATAACCCTCTTGAACGGGCGGAATGGACGGCAGCAACTTGCGGCTCAGTTGATTCTGCAGCAGCATGGTTTCCATCGCCAGCAGTTTGTCGCTGCGGTCGTTGATTACTTGGCTCAACCTGGTTAATTGTTGCTGCAGGTCGCTTTCCGACATTTCCTGCCCCGGATAAACCACCAGCGGTCCGCCTTGCGCGGGCGGCTGGGCAAACTGGAATTCTTCGGGCTTCATGCCGGTCAGTTTGGCCAGGCGTAAGCCCAACGCGTCCAAGCGCTGCACCTGCGCCTGCATCTGCCCGACCCGGATCGCCATTGCATCCAGACTGCTATGCATATAGAGCTTCTGTTTTTGCTGCTCATCGTTCTGTATCCTGGACAGGATGGTGCGTATCTCATCGCTCAAGCCTTCCGGAGCGAAACGTATCAGCACGTATTGCATCGTAAAGGCGGCAACCAGCAGCAACCCGAACAGCACAGGCATCAGAAACATCAGTTGCCTGCCGCCAAAAGCAATGCTGCGCGTGCGGGTTTTTGCCAAACGATTGGAAACTAGAATAATATTCACGGCTCCCCCTCCTCAAGTAATCTATAAATTGTGTCGCAGCATCTGAAAACACTGTTTGGCCGCAATCAGGAACTGCGTCCGCTGCTGGACAAAGTTCAGGTGCTGACGGTGTTGCAACGCCATTTCGTCAGCGTAACCCCCCCGTATCTCGCCGAATCCAGCCGGATATTGGGGTTACGACAGGGTGAACTCAGCGTCGCCGTCGCCAATGCCACTATCGCGGCAAAATTGCGCCAACTTGCACCGGAACTGACCACCCTACTACAAAAGCGGGGATGCGAGGTTAGCGGAATCCGCGTCAAGGTGCAAGTTTCCCATGATTACCCGCAACCCAGATCCGCGCCGCATAAACTCAGCAAAACCGCGCAAAGTGCACTGCTTGATTTCAGCCTGGCCCTGGACGATTCGCCGCTCAAACGCGCTCTGGAGAAGTTGCTTCAGGAAAAATAATTAGAGCAGGACCCGCCAGCCGCTCAACACATAGCGTTCCAGCACATACAGCACGACAAAGACTGCCAGCAGCAATGCCACGAAGCGCAAAATTTGCCAGGAAAATTTGAGGTAACGACGATCTCGCGTAAAGAAATACATTCCGCTGTTCAACACCAGCAGCAAGGCCGTCAACACCAGAAACAGTCGCAGGATCAGCATAAGCCCGCTGTTTCCATCGCCAGGTCAGGCGGACTGCAATTGCAGCCGCAGGAACGCCGGCGCCTCATCCATGCTGTCGAACGTGACGAACTCCCAAGCCTGCTCGTCGGCGAGTAACGCCCGCACCAGTGCATTGTTCAGCGCGTGGCCGGATTTGTAACCCGAGAATGCGCCGATCAGCGGGTATCCAAGCAAGTAGAGGTCGCCGATTGCATCGAGCACTTTGTGTTTGACAAACTCATCTTCAAAACGCAGCCCGTCGGCATTCAGCACACGGTAATCGTCCATCACGATCGCGTTATCCAGGCTGCCGCCCAGCGCAAGTCCTTGCGCGCGCATATTCTCGACATCCTGCATGAAACCGAAGGTGCGTGCCCGACTGATGTCACGCACATAGGATTCTTCGCCCAGATCGACCGTGACATGCTGCTTGGCATTGGCGAATACCGGGTGGGCGAAGTTGATCGTAAAGGTCAATTTGTATCCGTGATGGGGTTCAAACCGCACCCATTTGTCGCCCTGCTTGACCTCAACCACCTTTTTCACGCGGATGAACTTTTTGGCAGCCGACTGCTCGACGATGCCCGCTGTTTGCAGCAGGAAAATGAAGGTGCCCGCACTACCATCCATGATGGGCACTTCCGCGCTATCCAGATCGACATAAACATTATCCACTCCCAAGCCGGCCAGCGCCGACATCAGGTGTTCGATCGTGGCGACGCGCACGCCGTTCTGCTCCATACAGGTGGAAAGCCGCGTGTCATGCACCATCTCGGCGCGCGCGCGAATCTCCTCAACCGGCTTGACATCCACGCGACGAAACACGACCCCCGTGTTGACCGGGGCCGGACGCAAACCCAACGTGACTTTTTCGCCGCTGTGCAAGCCGACTCCCGTCACGCTGACGGAGTTTTTCAAGGTACGCTGCTTGACCATTAGTGCCTTAAGTGCAGGAATCATGGGCATATTTTACCACAATCCCCGGACAGGATTGAAGCGCGGGTACTGAGGACTGCATGATGCCCGCCGGACAGCATTTCCCGTGTGTCCCTTCGCCCAGATATTAATCCGCCTGTTTGCGCAAAAAGGAGGGGATGTCATAAGTATCCACACCGGACTTCTCCATCGCATCCACCGCAGCCCTGCGCCCGGTTCTCATGATGGCCGGAGTATCCAGCTCGCCATAATTCACGCTGGCAACCGGCAGATTATCGGTACCGGTTCTCTGAAAGTCCTGGTTCTGATACACGATTTCCGGCTTGGCTTTCTTGTGTGCCAGCGGCGCGCCCAGCCCGGTGGCCACGACCGTCACGCGCATCTCGTCGCCCATGGCTTCATCGAACACCGACCCGACGATCACGGTCGCCTCTTCCGCGGCGAACTGCACGCATTCCATGACATCGTCGATCTCCTTCAACCTCAGGCTGTTGCTCGACGTGATGTTCACCAGCACGCCGCGCGCGCCGGACATATCCACATCCTCCAGCAACGGGCTGGCAATCGCGCGCTCAGCGGCTACACGCGCACGATCCGCGCCGGAAGCGACCGCAGAGCCCATCATCGCCATGCCGTTTTCCGACATCACGGTGCGCACGTCGGCAAAATCGACGTTAATCAGGCCGGGCACATTGATCACCTCGGCAATGCCCCCGACCGCGCCCTGCAATACCCCGTTCGCGGCTTTGAACGCCTCCGGTACGGTCACATCATTGCCCAGCACCTCCATCAGCTTGGAATTCGGCACGATGATCAAGGAATCGACGTGCTCATGCAGCGCGTCAATGCCGGCCTTGGCAAAGCGCATCCGGTTCCCTTCGTAGGCGAACGGCTTGGTGACCACCGCCACGGTCAGGATATCCAGTTCCCTGGCGATTTGCGCAACGATAGGCGCCGCTCCCGTGCCGGTGCCGCCCCCCATGCCGGCGGTGATGAACACCATGTGCGCGCCGGCAAGCATTTCCTTGATGCGCTCGCGACTCTCCTCCGCTGCCGCCTGTCCGACCGAGGGTTTGGCTCCCGCGCCCAGTCCCTTGGTGATATTCACGCCGATCTGCAACTGTGTCTGCGCTTTGCTGCGCTTGAGCGCTTGCGCGTCGGTATTGATGACGATGAACTCGACCCCCTGCACGCCTTGCTCGATCATATGATCCACGGCGTTCCCGCCGCAGCCGCCGACACCGACTACTTTGATTACCGCATCCTGAGTTTGTGCTTCCATGATTTCAAACATCGTCATCTCCTTTAATAAAATACAAAAATCAACCCTGAACCTGCCCGAACTGCCCACACCTGAAAACTGTTAAAAATTCTTCTGCAGCCATGTTTTCATCCTTGCCAACACGTCACCGAACGAATTCGATTGCATGCGCGTCTCCTCATTGCGCCGGTGATGCTCCAGGCCGTACAACAGCAAGCCCACACCGGTCGCCATACGCGGCGTTTTCACCACATCGGACAATCCGCCGACATATTTCGGAACGCCCAGCCGTACCGGCAGGTGAAATATCTCCTCGCCCAGCTCGACCATGCCCTGCATCGCGCTGCTGCCGCCGGTGATCACGATCCCCGATGACAGCAAATCCTCGAAACCGCTGCGGCGCAGCTCCTGCTGCACCAGCGAATACAGCTCCTCGACGCGCGGCTCGATCACTTCGGCCAGCGTCTGCCGCGACAACATGCGCGGCCCGCGCTCGCCCACGCCGGGCACCTCGATCGCGCCGCTGTCCGCCAGCTGGCGCAACGCGCAGCCGTGCTTGATCTTGATGTCCTCCGCATCCTGGGTCGGGGTGCGCAACGCCATCGCGATGTCGTTGGTGATCTGGTCGCCGGCGATCGGTATCACGGCGGTATGGCGTATCGCGCCGCCGGTGAACACCGCGATGTCGGTGGTCCCGCCGCCGATGTCCACCAGACACACACCCAGTTCCTTTTCATCGTCGGCAAGCACGGCCTTGCTCGACGCCAGCGGCTGCAGGATCAGCTCATTGACCTCCAGACCGCAGCGGTGGATGCACTTCATGATGTTCTGTACCGCCGCGACCGCGCCGCTGACGATATGCACCTCGACATCCAGGCGCATTCCGCTCATACCCAGCGGCTTCTTGATGCCGTCCTGACCGTCTATGCTGAATTCCTGCTCGAGGATATGCAGTATCTGCTGATCCCCCGGCAGACTGATCGAGCTGGCCGTCTCCATCACGCGCTCGATGTCCGCGGCGGCGACCTCCTTCTCCTTGATCTTCACCATGCCCTTCGAATTGATGCTGCGGATATGGCTGCCCGCGATACCGGTATACACCTCGGAAATCTTGCAGTCCGCCATCAGCTCGGCCTCCTGCAGCGCAAGCTGTATCGCGCCCACCGTGGCTTCGATGTTGACCACCATGCCTTTTTTCATGCCGTCGGATTCATGCATGCCCATGCCGATCACCTCAAGCATGCCGTCCTGCTTGACCTCGCCGACGATGACCACGATCTTGGAAGTCCCGATATCCAATCCGACCACCAGATTCTTCGTTTCCCTGTTTCTGCTCATTGCCCGACCTCCGCTGCCGCCCATCAACTTTGCCCCTCCAAACCGCCTACCGCGAAACCATTCCGGTAGCGCAAATCCACATACTTCAGACTGCCCAGTTCTGCCGCAAGACTGTAGGGATAAACTTCCACAAACCTTGCCAGGCGCTGTTGCATATCCTCGCGCCCCAGTTCCAGCACCACACCGTTACTCAAGCGCAACTTCCAGGCATGGCGCTGCGACAGGATGATCTGCGCCATCTGCAGATCCACCTTCGCCAGCTGCCGGCTGAATTGCCCGTAGTAGGCAGCCACCTCGGAAGAACTTCCTTCCGGCCCGGTAAACTCGGGCAACAGCTGATCGGTTGACGCAGAAAACACCTCGCCCTGCCTGTTGACCAGCATTCCGCTGCTCCAGTGCGCCAATGCCTGATGCTCTTCCAGTTGCACCGCCAGGCGATTCGGGAACTCGCGGCGGATGCTGACGCTGCGCACCCAGGGCAGCGTTTCCAGCGACTGCCTCACCCGTTCGATATCCACGGTGAATAGATTGCCGCGCACTTCGCTGTGCACTGCCCGCAATATGTCCGCGGCAGCAACCCGCTGCGGATCCGCATCCAGCCGCACGCTGCGCAGCGGAAGAAAATTCGGCAAATGCACGGCATAATGGATCGCGCCATACAGCATCATCAGCACGCTCAGCGCAAAGAACGCGTTTGCGATGTTTCGCAATAAACCGGCGTTATCCCACATGCGCCCGCTCCAGTATCCGCACGACCAGTTGCTCGAAACTGATGCCCGCCTGGCGGGCCGCCATCGGCACCAGACTGTGATCGGTCATGCCCGGCGAGGTGTTGGCCTCCAGCACATACAGCCTGCCCTCCCCGTCTTTCAGAAAATCCACCCGCCCCCAGCCCTGCCCGCCCAGCAACGCAAATGCCTGCCTGGCGAGCTTTTGCATCTCTGCTTCCTGGGCGCCGCTCAAATCGCTGGGGCACAGGTATCGGGTGTCGTTGCGCAAATATTTTGCCTCGTAGTCGTAGAACTCATTGGCCGGTTCGATCTTGATCACCGGGAGGGCCTGCTCGCCCAGGATCGCTGCGGTGTACTCGCCTCCGCCGATAAATTTCTCCGCGATCACCAGCTTGTCGTACCCGGCGGCTACACGGTATGCGGCGGCCAATTCACCCACCGCCTTGACTTTGCTGATGCCCACGCTGGAACCTTCGTTGGCGGGTTTTACAAACAACGGCAAACCCAGCCGATCCGCGACAGCCTTCCAGTCGCCCTGCTCATCCAGCATCGCGTAATCCGGTATCGGCAGGCCGCCCGCCTGCCACACCAGCTTGCTGCGCCACTTGTCCATCCCCAGCGCGGAAGCCATCACGCCGCTGCCGGTGTAAGGGATGCCCATCAATTCCAGCGCGCCCTGCACCGTGCCGTCTTCGCCGTAGCGTCCGTGCAGCGCGATGAACACGCGGTCAAAATTTTCGTCCGCCAATGCTTGCAGGTTGCGCGTTGCCGGATCGAAGGCATGGGCATCCACGCCGCTGCGCTGCAGTGCGGCCAATACCGCCGCACCGCTTTTCAGCGAAACCTCGCGCTCGGCGGAGCGCCCACCGAACAACACTGCGACCTTGCCGAATTTTTTCGTCTGATTCATTTCAAAAATCCAAACCAGCCACAGAGCACACAGAAAAAACCGGCATCCTCTCTGTGATCTCTGTGGCTAAACAAGTTTTTCTCCAATAATGCGCACTTCACATTGGAGCTTTACACCGGCCTGCCGCTCCACTTCGGCTTGCACTTCAACGATCAGATTCTCGATATCCGCCGCAGTCGCGTCGCCGGTATTCACGATGAAATTGGCGTGTTTCTCCGACACCTGCGCGCCGCCGATCCGCCTGCCTTTCATGCCGCACTGCTGGATCAGCCGCGCCGCATGGTCGCCCGGCGGATTGCGGAACACCGATCCGGCATTCGGCAGATTCAGCGGCTGGCTCGCTATACGCTTGGCGAGCAACACCTTGATTTCCTGCCTTGCAACATCGCCATCACTCTTGGCAAACTCCAGCCATGCGGCAACAAAGAATTCCCGTGCAAGGGGAAAGAGCGCAGAGGGAAGGGCAATACCTTCAGGCGCAGCCACCTCGCCACCCTTCTCCCTTTTCCCTTCCCTCTTCTCCATTAGCTCCACATGCCTGTAACCGACCTCGTAATCGGCTGCCGTGCGTATCCTGACCTCGCCGTGCCTGTCCACGGTCTGCACGCGCAACACTTTCTCCCAGGTCTCGCTGCCGTAGCACCCGGCATTCATCGCCAGCATGCCCCCCAGCGTGCCGGGAATTCCGGCAAAGAATTCGGCACCTCGCAAGTTGTGCAGCGCGGCAAAACGCGCCAGCTTGGCCCCCGGCACGCCGGACTCGGCGTAAATGCTGCCGTCCATTTCCAGATGCAATCCGCTCAATGTCCCGTGCAGCATCAGCACCGTGCCGCGCAGCCCGCCATCGCGCACCAGCAGATTGCTGCCCAAACCCACCGCATACAGCGGCTCATCCCCGGGCAGGCCGCGCAGAAAAACGCGCAAATCTTCCAAGTCGGCGGGCTGGTACATGCGCTCGGCCACACCGCCCGCGCGCCAGCTGGTGTGCTTGCGCATCGCCACATCGCGACTCAGTTTGCCGCGCAATGCCGTACCGGTGAAATATTGCAGTTCAGTCATGTTCATGGTTCACCCGAACGTTGCGCCTGCATCGCCGGCACCTTGCCGGTAGCGTCGAGATCGCTTTTGCCCAGCAGCCGGTTCGGAATGCCGCCGATCGAACCCGCGCCCATCGTGATGACCACATCCCCGTCGCGCGCCATCTGCATGATGGCCTGCGGCATCTGCTGGATATCCTCGACAAACACCGCTTCGTTCTGTCCGGCGACGCGCAGGGCATGCATCAGCGCGCGCCCGTCCGCCGCGACGACAGGCTGCTCGCCTGCGGCATAGACTTCCGCCAGCACCAGCGCGTCCACGCTGCACAGCACACCCACAAAATCCTCGAACAGATCGCGCGTCCGCGTGTAGCGGTGCGGCTGGAATGCCAGCACCAGCCGTTTGCCGGGGAACGCGCCGCGCACCGCCGCCAGCGTGGCCCGCATCTCCACCGGGTGATGCCCGTAGTCATCGATCAGCGTGAAGTTGCCACCGTCAGGCAAACCCACCTCGCCGTAACGCTGGAAGCGCCTGCCCACACCCTGGAATTCCGCCAGGGCCGCGACGATCGCCTCATCCGCCACCCCCACTTCCAAAGCGATCGCGATCGCGGCCAGCGAATTCAGCACGTTGTGCATGCCCGCCAGATTCAGCGTGATGTCCAGATCTTTCGGCGTGCCGTTCTGGCGGCACTGCGCGGTGAAGTGCATCTGCCCGCCCTGATGGCGGACGTTCACGGCGCGTATCTGAGCGTCTTCGCCGAGACCGTAGGTCGTCACCGGCTTGGTGATGCGCGGCAATATCTCGCGCACGTTGGCGTCGTCCACGCACAGCATCGCGCGGCCATAGAACGGCAGGTGCTCGACGAAATCGATAAAAGCCTGCTTGAGTTTTTCAAAATCGTGGCCGTAGGTCTCCATGTGGTCGGCGTCGATGTTGGTGATCACCGCCAGTATCGGTTGCAGGTACAGGAACGAGGCATCCGACTCGTCCGCTTCGACCACGATGAATTCGCCGGTGCCCAGTCTGGCGTTGCTGCCGCTGCTGTTCAGTTTGCCGCCGATCACATAGGTCGGATCGAAGCCGCCCCTGGCGAGCACGCTGGCAGTCAGCGATGTCGTGGTGGTCTTGCCGTGCGTGCCCGCGATCGCGATACCCTGGCGCAAGCGCATCAGCTCGGTCAGCATCATCGCGCGCGGCACGACCGGGATGTGGCGCGCACGCGCAGCGACCACTTCGGGGTTATCCGCCTTGACCGCCGTCGAAACCACCACCGCATCGGCCTTGTCCAGATTCTGTTCGGCATGGCCGATATGCACCGTGATGCCGAGTTTCTGCAGGCGCCGGGTGACGGCGCTTGCGCCGAGATCGGAGCCGCTGACCTGGAAGCCGAGGTTGAGCAGCACCTCGGCGATGCCGCTCATGCCGGCCCCGCCTATGCCCACGAAATGCAGATGTTTGATCTTGTGCTTCATGCTTCCGCCACCGCTGTGCAGATACGCGCGGCATCCTGCGCGGCCCCGGATTTGGCGACGCTGCGCGCCTGCCGTGCCATCGCCGATAATTTTTCCCGGCTCAGTTCAATCATCAATTGCGCCAGCTTGTCCGCGCCGAGTTCGTCCTGCGGCAGCAATATCGCCGCGCCGCGCTCGCTCAGGAAGCGCGCGTTGTGCGTCTGGTGGTCGTCCACCGCAAACGGGAACGGGATCAGGATGCTCGCCACTCCCGCCGCCGCCAGTTCAGCGACCGTCAACGCGCCGGCACGGCAGATCACCAGATCGGCATTGGCGTAGCACTGAGCCATATCATCCAGAAACGGTTTGATGTCAGCCTGCACCCCAGCCTCGCGGTAGAGTTGTTGCACGGTCTCGAAATGCTGTTTGCCGGTCTGGTGGATCACGCTGGGGCGCCTGCTCTCCGGCAGTCGCGCCAGCGCCTGCGGCAGCGCTTCGTTGAGCGCTTTCGCGCCCAGACTGCCGCCGACCACCAGCACGTTCAATCCTCCGTCGCGTGCCGCGTAGCGCTGCTGCGGTTCCGGCAGGGATGCGATCTCGCCACGCACCGGATTGCCGCACCAGATCGCGCCCGGCAGCACATCCGGAAATCCGCTCAACACCTTTTGCGCGATGCGCGCCAGCACCCTGTTGCTCAGACCCGCGATGGAATTCTGCTCGTGTATCACCAGCGGGCGACGCAGCAGGGCCGACATCATTCCGCCCGGGAAAGTGATGTAACCGCCCATGCCCAGCACCACATCGGGACGGTGGCGGAAGATCGCGACCGCGCTCTGCCACAACGCGACCAGCAGGTTGAACGGCAGCATCGCCTTGCGCATCAGCCCCTTGCCGCGCAGGCCGGAGAAGCGCACCCATGCGATGTCGTAGCCGTGTTTGGGAACAAGTTCCGCTTCCATGCTGTTGCGCGCGCCCAGCCAGGTCACTTTCCAGCCCTGCGCGCGCAACACGTCGGCAACGGCCAGTGCCGGGAAGATGTGGCCTCCGGTTCCGCCTGCCATGATGAGTATGGAATGGCTCATACAGGAAGTCCCCGCGTGATTCGTCTGTTTTGGTTCCGGCATAACATTCGCTGCGCGAATGTTAGCCTCCACCGAAACCGTCGCAATCCCAGGCCTTGCTCTCCGCTCATCAATATGAGTTGATTAACGTTCATACCGGCAACCCTCGTGTGATGCGACGGTTTTCATAATCCACCCGCAACAGCAGCGCCGCCGCGATGCAATTCACCACGACGCCGCTGCCGCCGAAACTCAGGAACGGCAGCGTCAATCCCTTGGTCGGCAGCACGCCCATGTTCACGCCGATGTTGATCATCGCCTGCACCCCTATCCACACGCCTATGCCCTGCGCGACCAGCGCGGAAAAGTTGCGTTCGAGGAACGCGGCATTGCGACCGATCAAAAATGCGCGCACCACCAGCAGCGCGAACATCGCAATGACTGCCGTCACGCCGAGCAGCCCCAGTTCCTCCGCAATCACCGCCATCAGGAAATCGGTGTGAGCTTCGGGCAGATAGAACAGTTTTTCCACGCTGCCGCCCAGCCCCACGCCCAGCCATTCGCCGCGGCCGAAGGCGATCAGCGCGTGGCTCAGTTGATAACCTTTGCCATACGGGTCGGACCACGGGTCCATGAAGCCGATCACGCGCTGCATCCGGTAGGGAGAGGAAAGTATCAGCGCTGCAAATGCAAGCGGCAGCGCGACCAGCAGGCCGATGAACACCTTGAGGTTGAACCCGCCCAGCCACAGGGTGCAGAACGCGATCGACAGGATCACCACGAATGCGCCCATGTCCGGCTCCTGCAGCAACAGGCCGCCGATCAGCACCATCACCGCCAGCATCGGCACGAAGGCCTTCCGGAACAAGTGTCCGACCTTGCTCTTGCGCGCGGTGTAATCGGCGGCGTACAGCACGGCGAACATCTTCATCAATTCGGAGGGTTGCAGGTTGACGACGAACAGCGACAGCCAGCGCCGGCTGCCGTTCACCTCGCGGCCGACATGAGGGATCAGCACCAGCACCAGCAGGGCCGCCCCGAACAGGAACAGGTAAGGCGCATAGCTCTGCCAGGTCTGCACCGGCACCTGGAACGCGAACAATCCGGCCAGCAATCCTACAGTGATGAACACGCCATGCCTCAACAGGTAATAGGCGGGCTGGTAGCCGGTGAATTTGTTGGCTTCGGCGGTGGCGATCGAGGCGGAATACACCATCACCAGACCGAGGGCTAGCAGGGCTATCAATACCCAGATCAGCAATTCGTCGAACTGCGCCTGGGGCGGGCGGGATTGGGTTCTGACCAGCGAGGCCATTACGCACCCTCCTTGCGCAAACCGCACACCGCCGCGATGAACTCCCCGGCACGGTGCTCATAATTGCGGAACATGTCGAAGCTGGCGCAGGCCGGCGACAGCAGGATTGCATCGCCCGGTTGCGCAAGCTTCGCGGCTTGTTGCACCGCATCCTGCATATCTTCAGCATGCGCGATGGGTACGCCGCAACCCTGCAGCGCGGCCTCGATCAAGCGCGCGTCGCGGCCGATCAGCACCACGCCGCGCGCATGCTTGGCAACGGCCGGTTTGAGCGGCGAAAAATCCTGTCCCTTGCCTTCCCCGCCGAGGATGACCACTGCGTGCCTGCCCAGTCCTTGCAACGCGGCCACGGTCGCGCCGACGTTGGTTCCTTTGGAATCGTCGTAATAGACCACACCGCCAATCTCCGCCACGCGCTCGACGCGGTGCGGAAGGCCGTTGAAGCCGCCCAACGCGGCCAGCATTGCGGGCATGGGCAAATCGATCGCGCTGCACAATGCCAATGCGGCCAGGGCGTTCGCGACATTGTGCATACCGGCGATTTTCAGTTCGCCGGCCCTGAGCAAGGGCTGCGTACCCTGCGCCAACCAGACTTCGCCCCCGTGTTGCACGATGCCAAAGTCGCACGCGCGTTCGGGCGCGCTCAAACCGAAGGTCACCTGGACACATCCCCCGCGAGCCATCGCCATACTGCGCGCGTCGTCGCGGTTCAGCACCTGCACTGCCGCGCCGTTGAAGATGCGCTCCTTGGCGGCGGCATATTCATCCATGCCGGCATAGCGATCCAGATGGTCTTCGCTGACATTCAGCACCGCCGCGGCATCGGCATTCAATGTCGAGGTAGTTTCCAGCTGGAAGCTGGACAACTCCAGCACCCAGACATCCGGCTGTTTATCGCCGCGATCCGCCAGCACATCCAGCACTGCGGGAGAAATATTGCCCGCCGCCACCGCATCCTTGCCCGCCGCCTTGCACAGGTGTTCTACCATGCTGGTGACGGTAGTCTTGCCGTTGGAGCCGGTGATCGCCAGCACGCGCGGACGATCCTGTTGCGGCAGCGCCCACGCGAACAGCTCGATATCTCCGGCCACCGGAATCCCGCACGCCACGGCACGCGCCACGACCGGATCGCGCAGCGGCACACCAGGGCTGATGGCGATCAGGTCGGTACCGATGAACGGTTCGTCGTCGAATGGTCCGCAATAGATATTCGGCTCGATCACCAGCTTTCCTGCCTCATCCAGGCCGGGCGGATCCATGCGGCTATCGGCCACGCTCACGCGCGCGCCCTGCGTCTTGAGATAGCGCAGCATGGACAGGCCAGTCTCGCCCAGACCCAATACCAGCACCGATTTGTTCTTCAATTGCATCATCTCAGTTTCAACGTGGCCAAACCCAGCAGCACCAGCAGCATCGTGATGATCCAAAAGCGGACCACGACCTGGGTCTCCTTCCAGCCCTTCAATTCATAGTGATGGTGCAGCGGCGCCATGCGGAACACGCGCTTGCCGGTCAGCTTGAACGAGGCCACCTGTATCATCACCGACACCGCCTCGACCACGAACACGCCGCCCATGATGAACAGCACCAGTTCCTGGCGCACGATCACCGCCACGGTTCCGAGCGCGGCACCCAGCGCCAGCGCGCCCACATCGCCCATGAACACTTCGGCGGGATAGGCGTTGAACCACAGGAACGCCAGTCCGGCTCCGGCGATCGCACCGCAGAACACCGCCAGCTCGCCCGCGCCGGGGATGTAGGGAATGCCGAGATATTTGGAGAACACCGCATGACCCGCCACATAGGCGAAGATCGCCAGCGCGCTGCTCACCATCACCGTCGGCATGATGGCCAGCCCGTCCAGGCCGTCGGTCAGGTTCACCGCATTGCTGGTGCCGACGATGACCAGATAAGTCAGCGCGACGAACATCACTGCCGGCAGCGAAAACACCAAAAATTTCAGAAACGGCACGATCAGCTCGGTATGCGCGGGCAGGCTGGAAATTCTCCACAAATAAATCCCGACGATGATCGCGATGATGGATTGCCAGAACATCTTGACCCTGGCCGACAAGCCCTTGGGATTGCGATGCACCACCTTGCGGTAGTCGTCCACCCATCCGATCGCGCCGAAGCCCAGTGTGGTCAGCAGCACCACCCACACATATTGGTTGCGCAGATCGCCCCACAGCAGCGTGGTGATCGCGATAGACGTCAGGATCAATGCGCCGCCCATGGTCGGCGTGCCGGCTTTCACCAGATGGGTTTGCGGCCCGTCGTTGCGCACCGACTGGCCGATCTTGTAAGCGGTCAGCTTGCGTATCATCGCCGGGCCGACCATGAACGAAATCCCCAGCGCAGTCATCGCCGCCAGCACGGCGCGCAGCGTGATGTAATTGAACACGCTGAAGAACCTGATGTCCTGGGCCAGCCATTGTGCGAGTGCGAGCAGCATCGTTATTCCCCTGTCGTGGCGCAGAACAGCACCACGCGTTCCATTTTCATAAATCGCGAGCCCTTTACCAGCACCGTGGTATTCGCGTCCAGTTCCCGCTCCAGCGCCGCCAGCAAATCCTCGATACGTTCGAAATGCTGCGCGCCGTCGCCAAATTCACGCACCGCGTTGCGGCTCATCGCACCCAATGCATACAACTTTTCGATGCCGGCTTTCCGCGCATCGCAGCCGATCTCGGCATGAAAGGCATCCGCGTCATCCCCCAGCTCGCCCATGTCGCCGATCACCAGCACGCGCTTGCCTCCAGCCTGCGCCAGCACGCCGATGGCGGCGCGCATCGAAGCGGGATTCGCGTTGTAGGTGTCGTCTATCAGGGTAGCTCCGCGCAACCCCGTCTTGCGCTGCAGCCGCCCCGAGACGCCGCCGAATTTTTCCAGGCCGGCGGCGATCTTTTCCAGCGGTATGTTCAACGCGCAGGCTGCCGTTGCCGCCGCCAGCGCATTGCGCGCATTGTGTTCGCCCGGGACTTGCAGATCGGCGGTGAACATCCCCTGCGGCGCAGTCACGTCCAGCCGCAAGCCCGCACCGTGCGGCTGCCATGTGCCGCTCACATCCGCATCGGCATTCAGGCCGAACTCGAGCAACGGGTGCGCTCCCGCAAGCTCGCGCCACAGCGGCGCATGCGCATCGTCGCCGTTGATCACCGCCGTTCCGCGCGCGCTCAAGCCGACGAAGATTTCCCCCTTGGCCTGCGCGACCGCCTCCACCGAACCCAGCCCCTCCAGATGCGCGCCGCTGGCGTTGTTGATCAGCGCAACATCCGGCTCGGCTATGCGCGTCAGATAATCGATCTCGCCCGGATGGTTCATGCCCATTTCGATCACGGCATAGCGGTGGGCCCCATGCAGTTGCAGCAAAGTAAGCGGCATGCCGATGTCATTGTTGAGATTGCCCTGGGTGGCGAGCACGGCATCCGCGCTGCCGGACGCCACACGCAGGATGCTGGCGATCATTTCTTTCACTGTCGTCTTGCCGTTGCTGCCGGTGATCGCCACCAGCGGTATGTCGAATTGTTTGCGCCAATAAGCGGCCAGCTGACCCAGCGCGAGGCGGGTGTCCGCCACCACCAGGACCGGCGCCCCCGTACCGATGACCGAGGGATGCTCTTTATAACTGTCCGCGTTCACCAATGATGCCGCCGCGCCGCCCTGCACCGCTTGCGCGACGAATTCGTAACCGTCGAAATTTTCCCCGCGCAGCGCGACAAACAAATCGCCCTGCACCATTTTTCGGCTGTCGCTGGACACGGCATGGAAACGCGCGTCCGCCCCGACCAATCGTCCATTCAGCACCTGCGCGGCTTGTGACAGCAGCATCATGCGTCACCCCCAGGCTTGCCATGCGCCTGTGCAAGTGCCTGCTGCGCCACCAGCACATCGCTGAACGGGTGTTTCACGCCCCGGATTTCCTGGTAATCCTCATGTCCCTTGCCCGCGATCAGCACCGTGTCGCTCTGCCGTGCGCGGCTGATCGCCTGACAGATCGCTGCAGCCCTGTCCGCATTGACTTCATGTTTTGCTCCGCTCATGCCGCCGACGATCTCGGCGATGATGCTGCGCGGGTCCTCGCTGCGCGGGTTATCGGAAGTGACGAAACAGTAATCGGAGAATTTCTCCGCGATGCGCCCCATCATGGCCCGCTTGCCGCGATCACGGTCGCCCCCGCAACCGAACACGCACAGCAATTTTCCGCCTGTCGCCGCGCTGACTTCACGCAGTGCCAGCAGCACCTTTTCCAGCGCATCCGGCGTGTGGGCGTAATCCACGATTACAGTCGGCTGCCGCATTCCGCCCAGCCGTTGCATGCGTCCGGCAACCGGCTTTGCGGCGCCCAGGGAACGCACCGCATCGCTCAAGCCCGTCCCGCTCGCCAGCAGCACCGCCAATGCTCCCAGCAAATTCTCCGCGTTGAATCGCCCGACCAGCCCGCTGTCCAGTTGCGCCGCGCCCCAGCTGGAATGCACCTCCAGGCGCAAACCCTGCCCGTTCATCTCCAGCAGATTGCCGTACACCATGCGCGCGCCCAGTCTCTCGGCAAGCTGCAGTGCGGCATCGCTCAGACCGTAGCCGATCACTTCGACCTCCGACTCCTGCAATTGCCCGGCCAGCTCTGCCCCATAGGCATCGTCGAGATTCAGCACCGCATATTTGAGCTGCTGCCAGTCGAACAGCCTGCGCTTGGCTGCCGCGTAACTTTGCATATCGCCGTGATAATCGAGATGATCGCGGCTCAGGTTGGTGAGCATCGCCACATCGAATCGCACCCCGTTGACCCGGCCTTGTGCCAGCGCGTGGGACGAAACCTCCATCGCCACAGCCCGCGCGCCGTCGCGCAGATAATCATCCAGCAAGCCATGCACGCGGATCGCGTCCGGCGTGGTGTTGGCGCTGGCTTGCAGCTCGCCCGCAAAACCGTTACCCAGCGTGCCTATCAGCGCGCACTTTTTCCCCGCATCATTCAGGGCATGGGCGATCCAGTGGCTGGTCGATGTCTTGCCGTTGGTTCCGGTGACACCCACCATCCACAGATTTTCCGAGGGAGCACCATAGACAAAATCGGCCAGCCAGCCGGCCTTGTGGCGCAAATCGGGCACGCCGAGATTGGCCACACGCCAGTCATCCTTCCAGGAAAAACCGTGCGCTTCCCAGATCACCGCGTTCGCGCCGCGCGCGATCGCTTCGGCGATAAACTGGCGGCCATCCGCCTTGTCGCCCGGATAGGCGACAAAGGTGTCGCCCCGCTGCACGGCGCGGCTGTCCGTCACCAGGCGCGCGATCTTCACATTCAGGGCCGACAATTGATCGAAGGGGAACTTCACACTTCCTCCTCCACAATGTTCGCGGAAGGCGCGATCACATTATCCAGCGGCGCATCGTTCGGCACGTTGAGCGCGTGCAGCGCTGCATCGGTCACCCGGCTGAACACCGGCGCCGCAACCAGACCGCCGTAATACTGGCCGTTGTTCGGCTCGTCTATCATCACCGCCACCACCAGGCGCGGGTTCGACACCGGTGCAAATCCGACAAAAGAAGCGACATAACGATCGACGTAACGTCCGTTCTCAAGTTTGTGCGCGGTGCCGGTTTTTCCCGCCACGCGATAACCGGCCACTTGCGCCAGCGGGGCTGTGCCGTCCGCCCTGACCACCATCTCTAGCATGTCGCGCATCGCGCGCGTGGTGCGGCTGGAAAATACTCTTTTACCCGGCGCCGGCGCATCCAGCCGCAACAGCGAAACCGGCTTCAGCTCGCCGTCGTTGGCGAAGATGGTGTAGGCGCGCGCCAATTGCAGCAGATTCACCGACATGCCGTGTCCGTACGACATGGTGGCTTGTTCGATGGGCCTCCAGGTTTTCGCATCGCGCAACCTGCCGGAGGCCTCGCCGGGAAAGTTGCTGCCGGTCGGCGCGCCAAATCCGCTATCCGAAAAACTCTGCCACAGCGCTTCGGATCGCAGCGACAAGGCAATTTTTGCCGCGCCGACGTTGCTGGACTTCTGGATGACCTGCGCCACGGTCATCATCGATTCCGGATGCGAATCGTGTATCTTTCTGTCGCCCACGGTAAACACGCCGTTCTCGGTATTGATGAGCGTATTGGGGCTCACCTTGCCCGCCTCGATGGCCGTCGCGACGGTGAAAGGCTTCATGGTCGATCCGGGTTCGAACAGATCGGCGACGGCCCGGTTGCGCATCGCGTGACTGCTGACATTGACGCGATTGTTCGGGTTGTAACTGGGATAGTTAGCAAGCGCCAGCACTTCGCCGCTGCGCGCATCCAGCACCACAGCCGCGCCCGACCTGGCGTGGTGATTCTCGACGGCGCTCTTCAGTTCGCGATAGGCCAGGTATTGCACCCTGCTGTCCAGGCTGAGCGTGACATCGCCGCCGTGCTTGGGCGCGTGCAGGCTGCCGATGTCTTCAACGATATGGCCGCGCCTGTCCTTGATGACACGCTGGCTGCCGGGTTTTCCGGCAAGCCGCCCCTGGAAGGCCAGCTCCAGCCCCTCCTGCCCGTTGTCATCCTGCCCGGTAAAACCCAGTGTCTGCGCAGCCTTCTCGCCGGCGGGATAGTAACGGCGGTATTCGCGCTGCAACAACACGCCGGGAATGTTCAGGCTCACCACCCGCTCGACCTGATCGGGCGGCAATTGCCGCTTGAGATAGACAAAATCGCGGCTAACGTTGAACAGGCGATTTTTGACTTCCTCCACGTCCATGCCGAGTATTTGCGCCAGTTTTTTTACCTGACGCCGGTCGGCTTCCACATCCGGCGGGCTCGCCCATACCGACTCCACCGGCGTGCTCACCGCCAACGGTTCGCCATTGCGGTCGGTGATCATGCCGCGATGCGCGCTGATTTCGATCACACGGCCATAGCGCGCATCGCCCTTTTTCTGCAGGAAGTCATCGTGTATCCCCTGCAAATACACGCCGCGCCCGAGCAAGCCCCCCAATCCGGCCAGCAGCAGCGCAAACAGCACGATGGCTCGCCATCCGGGCAATTTCGCCGCAATGTCTGGATGTGCGCTGGCCGCGTAATTCATGGCTGGTTATTTGTTTGGCCGTCAGGCTCTGTCCAGATAAATCGAACTTGCCCGTTTCCGGGCGTATGCATCTGCAGCCTCTGCTCCGCAATTTCACCCACGCGTCCCGGCGTGGCCCAAGTGCTTTGCTCCAGCTGCAACTGCCCCCATTCCACTTCCATCCGCTGCGCAGATTCCTTTTCCTTTTGCAACTCGATGAACAGCTTGCGCGCCTTGTGCTGCGAGGTGACCACGCTCAGCCCGCACACCACCACCGCCACCAGCAGCAATGCATTCAATCCGTTTCCGCTACGCAACATCGCTGCGCTCCGCCACGCGCATCACCGCGCTGCGCGCGCGGGGATTGGCTTGCAGCTCGATCTCGCCCGCCCGCACCGCCTTGCCGACCAGACGCAGCCTGCCCTGCGGCACCTCGCTGGCGCGTATCGGCACATTGCGCGGCAATTTGTCGCCTTCCGCCATATCACGCATGAAATGCTTCACGATACGATCTTCCAGCGAATGGAAGCTGATCACCACCAGACGTCCGCCCGGCTTGAGGCGCGTCACACACTCTGGCAGCACCCGCGCAAGCTCTTCGAACTCCTGGTTGAGATGAATCCGTATAGCCTGAAAGGTGCGCGTTGCCGGATTCTGCCCTGGTTCGCGGGTGCGCACCGCTTTACCAACCAGCTCGACGAGTTGCCGCGTGGTGTGGACAGGTTCGATTGCGCGCGCCGCAACAACCGCTCTTGCAATCTGCTTAGCAAACCGTTCTTCGCCGTAATCACGTATCACCTCCGCAAGTAAACTCTCATCTACCGTCGCCAGCCACTGCGCAGCGGTCATCCCGCTGCTGGCATCCATGCGCATATCCAGCGGCGCATCGAAACGAAAACTGAAACCGCGCGCCGCCTCATCCAGTTGCGGAGACGACACCCCCAAATCCAGCAGGATGCCATCCACTCTTGCCACACCCAAGCCGTCCAGCACCTCCGCCAAATGCGCGAAACCGCGATGAACGATATGGAAACGCGCATCGCGCCATGCTTTCCCCACCGCCACCGCCGCCAGATCCTTATCCAGCGCGATCAGCTTCCCGTTGGCGCCGAGCTGCTCCAGTATTTTTCCGCTGTGCCCGCCGCGCCCGAACGTGCCGTCCACATAGATGCCATCCGGCTTGATCGCGAGTGCATCTACAGCTTCATTCAACAAGACGGTGGTGTGGGACAAGCCCTCACTCACAGCGAGAAACCCTCCAGCTCAGGCGGCAACTCGCCCTCCGTGAACGACAAACCGGCCTCCTGTTGCGCCTGCCATTTCGCCTCGTCCCACAATTCGAATTTATTGCCCTGCCCGACCAGCATCACGCGCTTGTCCGGCACCGCGTAACTGCGCAAGGTAGGCGAGATCAGCACGCGCCCGGCACCGTCCATCACCACATCTTCGGCATAACCGATCAGGCGACGTTGCAAGGCACGGATTTTTGGATTGAGTGCGGACAGCTTGAGCAGCTTATCGCGGATGGGTTGCCACTCGGGCTGCGGATACATCAACAGACAACCGTCGGCATCGGCGGTCAACACCAGATTGCCCGCGCAATGCGCAAGCAGCATGTCGCGATACCGAGCCGGTATTGCGAGCCTGCCCTTGCTATCCAGATTGAGTTGTGTCGCCCCCTGAAACATTCCCCACTCCCACCCACTTTTTACCACCTAGACCCACTATATTGAAAAAATACCCTGCGGTCAAGCGAAAAAACAGGATTTTTCTTTACAGGACAAAGGGTTAGCTCAGGAAGTTAATGAAATAAAATACACTTAAAAAGCAATGAATTGCACAAACAAGCTAAAGTTGTTTGTAATGGAATGGCGAATATTCGGGCTATTGGCTGCGGGAGGCAGAACAGGGTGCTGAAGTTGGTGATTTATCGAGTCTTAAATACCGAGTTGCCGGAGAGATGTGTTGGGATTTACAGGTTGAGGGGCTGTAGTTATGAATGAAACCGGCCAACTCAGAACGAACGAGCCTTCGCCAGTGGCGATGATCATTCAGCATTTCATTGGCTTTTGATTTTCTTCTGCGGCACGCACAGACTCTCGCACGGCATTCCGTCCCCATCGCCATCCAGCGTCTTGCCGCCGCAGCGTTTCAGGTAATCCCTGGCCTCATCGCATGAAGTCATCTGCGAACAATGCTTCCTGGCGCAAGCCTGCCTAGAGTCTGGTTGATGGGCCGGATCGGTATGCTGCGAATTGTGCGATACGCCTGCCAGGGAAGCTGCGCCGGCCACGAATGTCGAGGGATGCAATTTTCGCCATTGCGATGGCTCGGTGATTTCGTCTCCGGCCCACAGGCCGCGTTTTTCCCGCTGCGCCTCGCGCTGCAACGCCAGCACTGCGCGATTGTTGTGAAAGCGCGAATATTCCCAGGCCATGCCGCGCCGCACCTGTTCGTGGTTCACGTTAAGTCCGGCAATGCTCACCATCGCCACCATACGCCCGTAATCGTCGATGGCGCGGCTGGCCACCTGTATCTGTTTGCCCATCACCATGCCAGCCAGCGACTGCTGCGCTGCCGTGCCATAGGGCTGGGCCTTTTGCGAGTTGGGCGGCTTGCCGCCCATCCCTGCGTGACCCACTTCCGGCGCGTCTATTTCGGCCAGGCGCACCTTCAACGGGTTGCTGCCCTGCATCACCATCAACGTGTCGCCATCCAGCACCGCAATGACTTTGCCGGTGAATTCCGCCGCATGCGTCCATCCGGCAGCGCACAACAATGCGATAGCAATAAAGGTACGGAAACAGTTCATGGCAGGACACTCCTGATGATGGCAAGGCACAACAGGGTATAGCCGGCGGCCAGCAGGTCGTCGAACATCACGCCCAGGCCGCCGTGCCAGTTGTTGTCGAAATAACGTATCGGTGGCGGTTTGACGATATCGAAAAAACGGAACAGCGCAAAGGCCAGCAGCGACCACTCCCAGCCCGGCGGCGTGAAGAACAGCACCAGCACGAAGGCGACGATCTCGTCCCACACCATGCCGCTGTGATCGGCCACGCCCAGCGCCTTGCCGGTGGTGTCGCACACCCACACGCCGATGGAAAACGCCCAGATCAGCACCAGGATGAAGGCTGCGTCGGACAGGCGCGGCGCGAGGTACCAGTACATCGGAAAAGCGACCAGCGTGCCGAACGTGCCGGGAGCTTTGTGTGCCAACCCGCTGCCGAAACCGAACGACAGCAGATGCGCCGGGTGGCTGAACAAGAATCGCCAGTTGGGTGTTACTGCGGATTCATCGGAAGTGGTCATAGCCGACAGCCTCGACATGGATAGGATCGCCGGACGCATCGTGCACGATACAGCCTTGTCCCGCAACAATTTTCCCGATGCAGGTCAATGGTAATCCGAGCCGGGCGCCGATAGCCGATATCTCGGCATGGCGCGTCGCCGGGGCGGTAAAGCACAGCTCGTAGTCGTCGCCGCCGGACAGGACGCACTCCCTGCCCAATGGTTGCCCGATATAGCCGCGCAACACCGGGGAGAACGGCAACACAGGAAAATCCAGCCGTGCGCCAACTTGCGACGCATCGAGTATATGCCCCAGATCGGCGAGCAGCCCGTCCGAAATGTCGATCGCGCTATGGGCGATATCTCGTAACGCAACACCCAGCGCCACACGCGGCTGCGGCTGATGCAATGCCGGCGCGCAGGCGGCGAACTCGGCCTCACTCAGGTCGATTCGCCGCTGCAAATGCGCCAACGCCAATGCGGCATCGCCGATCATCCCGGACACCCAGACTTCGTCGCCCGCTTGCGCGCCGTCGCGGCGCAATGCCTGCTGCGCGGGAACTTCGCCGAATATCGTCACGCACAGATTCAGCGGCCCGCGCGTGGTATCGCCGCCGACCAGTTCCACACCGTATTGCTGTGCCAGCGAAAAAAACCCGGCACTGAACCTTTCCAGCCACGCTTCGTCCGCTTCGGGCAATGCAATCGCCAGCGTCGCCCAGCGCGGCACAGCCCCCATTGCAGCCATGTCGGACAGGTTCACCGCCAGCGCCTTGTGCCCCAGCATAAAGGGATCGGCGTCTGGGAAAAAGTGCGTGCCGCTCACCAGCATATCGGTGGACACCGCCAGCACGTTGCCCGAACTGACTTGCAGCAACGCGGCATCATCGCCGACACCAAGAAGAGCATTCGGCGTGGCGCGGGTGAAATAACGTTTGATCAGGTCAAATTCGGACATGGCTTGTAGGATGGGTTGAGCGCAGCGATACCCATCGTTTTACGTTGACAGATTGATGGGTATCGCTGCGCTCAACCCATCCTACGGCCCGTTCTCCGTCAATTGTGCCCGGCAAATTCCACTGCGCGCAATTGCGGGGCCAGCTTGTCGAGCACGCCGTTGACGAATTTGTGGCCGTCGATGCCGCCGAAGGTCTTGGCCAGTTCCACCGACTCGTTGATGACGACCTTGTAGGGAACCTCGATGTTTTGCGACAGCTCGAATGCGCCCAGCAGCAGCACCGCAAATTCGACCGGACTGAGTTCGTCCAGCGGCCTGTCGAGATGGGGGGAAACCAGCGCCTCGATCTCGGCATGACGGCCCAATGCACCGCGCAGCAATTTTGAGAATAATTCCTTGTCGAAGCGGCCGATGTTCTTTTCGGCCTGAATCTGCTTTTCGATCTGCGCCCCGTCACCCGCCGTGATGCGCCATTGATAGATGCCCTGCATCGCAAGTTCGCGCGCGCGGTGGCGCGGGCTTTTATTCGGGGATTTTTTTGTTTCTGCGGTCATCTCTCTGAAGCCCGGTTCCTTGTTGCTCATGGGAGCGCACGCAACAGGTTGGCCATTTCGATGGCGACCAGCGCCGCTTCCCCGCCCTTGACACTCATGCGCGCGATCGCCTGCTCGTCGGTATCGGTGGTCAGGATCGCGTTGGCGACCGGCACGCCGCACGCCAGTTGCACCTCGTTAACGCAGCGCGCCGATTCGTTCGACACCACCTCGAAATGATAGGTGTCGCCGCGTATCACCGCGCCCAGCGCGATCAGCGCGTCGAACTTCTCGCTCTCGGCCATGTGCAGCAGCACCGGCGATATTTCCAGCGCGCCCGGCACGGTTGCCAGCGTGATATCGTCATCCTTTACGCCATATTGCGTAAGGCTGGCGCGACACGCCGCCAGCAGCCCCTCGCACACTTCGGTATTGAAACGGCTTTGCACGATGCCAATGCGCAGGCCCGTGCCGTTCAGGTTTTTTTCGATTTCATTCATTGTCGCTTCCTTTATTCGTGACTGGCGTAACCGACCACTTCCAGGCCGAACCCGGTCATGCTCGGCATCTTGTGCGGCGTGGCCAGCAAGCGCATCTTGCCGACATTCAGGTCGCGCAATATCTGCGCGCCTATCCCGTAGCTGCGCGGATCCCATTGCGCGGTCTGCTGGCTCGCGGCATCCAGCGCGGCACGGGCGCGCAGTTCCTGAGGGGTTTCGCCGCGGTGCAGCATCACCAGCACACCCGCGGACGACTGGCTGATCTTGCGCAATGCCTCGTGCACGCTGGTGGAATGCGCGTGATCGGTCTGCTCCAGGAAATCCATCACCGAGAGCGGCTCGTGCACGCGCACCAGCGTCTCCGCATCCCGGCGGATGTCGCCCTTCACCAGCGCAAGATGCGTGCGCTGCGTGGTCTTGTCCACATAGGTCGCCAGATCGAACTCGCCATAGGCGGTCTGCACCTGGCGCCGCGCGACGCGCTCGACCAGTTTTTCATGCTGGCTGCGATGTTCGATCAGATCGGCAATCGTGCCTATCTTCAATCCGTGTTGCTTGGCATATACGATCAAATCCGGCAGGCGCGCCATCTCGCCGTCGTCCTTGAGTATCTCGCAGATCACCGCGGCGGGCGTCAATCCGGCCAGTTGCGCCAGGTCGCAGCCCGCTTCTGTATGGCCGGCGCGCACCAGCACGCCGCCGTTCTGCGCGCGCAACGGGAAGATATGGCCAGGCTGCACGATGTCGGAAGGCTTGGCATTCCTGTCTGCGGCGACCTGCACGGTGCGCGCGCGATCCGCCGCAGAGATGCCGGTAGTCACACCGCTCGCGGCCTCGATGGACAGCGTGAAGTTGGTTGCCAGCGGCAAACCGTTCTCGCGCACCATCAGCGGCAGGTCGATCTGTTTGCAATGCGCCTCGGTCAGCGTCAGGCAGATCAGCCCGCGCCCGTGCCTGGCCATGAAGTTGATCTTTTCCGGCGTGACGAATTCGGCGGCAAACACCAAGTCGCCCTCGTTTTCACGATCCTCTTCATCGACCAGCACCACCATGCGTCCGGCGCGTATCTCTTCGATGATTTCCTGTATCGGCGCAACATCCGTCATTTCGTTTGCTCTTTCTCGGCCTGCATCATCCGTTCCAGATAGCGCGCGATCAAATCGACTTCGAGATTGACACGGCTACCCGCAGTTAAGTTTTTCAGATTGGTCATCAGCAACGTGTGCGGGATCAGGTTGATGCTGAACTCGTTGCCACTCACCTGGTTGACAGTCAGACTGACACCGTTGATGGTGATCGAGCCTTTGATCGCGATGTATTTCGCCAAAGCCTGCGGCGCGCGCACCGCCAGTCTCCGGCTTTCGCCGAGATCGGCAAATTCGACGACCTCGCCGACGCCATCAACATGGCCGCTGACCAGATGGCCGCCCAGCCTGTCAGCCAGGCGCAACGCCTTTTCCAGGTTGACCGGCGCGCCGATCGCATCCAGCCCCTCGGTGCAATTCAGCGTTTCGCGCGACACATCGACAGTAAAGCTGCTGTCGTTATGCGCGATGACCGTCAGGCACACGCCGTTCACCGCGATGCTGTCGCCGGCTTGCACATCGCCCAGGTCCAGCGCGCTGGTCGCGATCACCAGCCGCAGTCCGCCATCGCGGTCGCTTGCCTGCCTGATGTTGCCTATATCGGCGATGATGCCACTAAACATTTTCCACCCTCACCGTGATGCGCATATCCTTCCCGACCTGGCGCACATCCTGCCACTGGATATTGACGCGCTGATCCAGAGCAGTCAACTCGCCCAGTTGCGCCATGCCGCGCGCCATGTCGCCCAACAACTGCGGCGCAATGTACAACAACAATTCGTCCACCAGCCCCGCGCGCAGCAATGCGCCGTTCAGGGTACTGCCCGCCTCCAGCAACACCTCGTTGCAACCGCGTTGCGCCAGATCGCGCAACATCGCGCTCAAATCCACCCGGCCGATTCCATCCGGCAGCACGCTTACCGTTGCACCCGAGTTTTCCAGTGTGGCGATTTTTTCCCGGTCTTGCACAGCGGTGTAGATCAACACATTCCCGCCTTGCAATATGCGCGCCGTCAACGGCATGCGCAACCTGCTGTCCAGCACCACGCGCAACGGTTGCCGCCCGGTCTCAATACTGCGCACGTTGAGTCGCGGATCGTCCGCCAGCACCGTAGCAATGCCGGTCAACACCGCGCAGGAACGCGCGCGCCAGTGCTGCACATCCTTCCTTGCCGCATCGCCGGTAATCCATTTGCTCGCGCCGTTCGCCAGCGCGGTGCGACCGTCCAGGCTCATCGCTACCTTGCTGCGCAGCCACGGTGTGCCGCGCGTCATGCGCGCAAAAAATCCGGCATTCAATTCACGCGCTGCCGCTTCCATCAATCCGCATTCGACCGCGATGCCGGCGGCGCGCAATTTCGCGATGCCCTCGCCCGCCACTTTCGGGTTCGGGTCCTGCACCGCCACTACCACTCTCGCGATTCCCGCCGCAATCAGCGCATCGGCACAGGGCGGCGTCCTGCCGTGATGACTGCACGGTTCCAGCGTCACATACGCTGTCGCGCCGCGCGCCTTGTCCCCGGCTGCCCGCAAGGCATGCACCTCGGCATGCGGCTCACCCGCGCGCTCGTGCCAGCCTTCCCCTGCGACGCCCCCGTCACGCACCAGCACACACCCGACGCGCGGATTCGGGCTGGTGCCATACATCCCCCGCTCGGCCAGTCGCAAGGCTTGCGCCATCCATCGACTGTCTTGCGCGCTATACATCTCAGGTTTTCTTCCTTTTGCCGCTGCTGTCCGTGACTCTGCGCGCGGGCGACTTGCGCACCGCCTCTACGGCTTCGGTAAAGTCGCCGACATCCTGGAAGCTCTTGTATACCGAAGCGAAACGAATATAGGCGACCTTGTCGAGCTTGAACAACTCCTTCATCACCAGTTCGCCGATCTGGCGCGAACCGACCTCGCGCTCGCCCAGCGCATGCAGCTTCTGCGTGACGTGGTCTATCGCCGCATCCACCAGCTCGGCAGAAACCGGACGCTTGTGCAGCGCGCGGGTGAAACTGGTGCGCAGCTTGTCCTCGTCGAACTCGCTGCGCATCCCGTTCTGCTTGACCACCTGCGGCATGCGCAGCTCCACCATCTCGTAGGTGGTGAAGCGCTTGTCGCAGCCCAGGCAGCGGCGGCGGCGGCGTATGCTGTCGCCCTCCTCGCTCTCGCGGGTGTCCACCACCTGGGTGTCGGGATGTTTGCAGAAAGGGCACTTCATTGGTTAGTGGGGAGTAGGGAGTAGGTAGTGGGAGGTGAAGCGGGATAGAAAGGAGCGGGCTTTCCCCGCTCACCACTTCCCACTTTCCACTCACCAGTTTTAATTGCCATACACCGGAAACTGCGTGGTCAGCTTCTTCACTTCGCCGACCACGCGTGCGATCACCGCGTCGTCATTCGGCGCGTCCAGCACATCGGCGATCAGGTGCGCGAGCTTTTCGGCTTCCAGCTCCTTGAAACCGCGCGTGGTCATCGCCGGGCTGCCGATACGGATGCCGGAGGTGACGAACGGCTTCTGCGGGTCGTTCGGGATCGCATTCTTGTTCACGGTGATGTGCGCGCGTCCCAGCGCGGCTTCGGCATCCTTGCCGGTGATGTGCTTGGCTTGCAGATCGACCAGGAACACGTGGCTGTCGGTACGACCGGACACGATGCGCAGGCCGCGTTCCTGCAACACCTTGGCCATCACGCGCGCGTTGTCCACCACCTGCTTCTGGTAAACCTTGAATTCCTTGCTGGCCGCCTCCTTGAACGCGACCGCCTTGCCGGCGATCACGTGCATCAGCGGACCGCCCTGGATGCCGGGGAAGATCGCCGAATTCAGCACCTTCTCGAACTCCGCCTTGGCCAGGATGATGCCACCGCGCGGGCCGCGCAGCGTCTTGTGCGTCGTGCTGGTAACAAAATCCGCGATGCCGACCGGGCTGGGGTACACGCCCGCCGCGATCAGGCCGGCGTAGTGCGCCATGTCCACGAACAGATACGCGCCGACGCTGTCGGCGATCGCGCGGAAGCGCTTCCAGTCGATCACCAGCGAATAGGCTGACGCGCCCGCGACGATCATCTTCGGTTTGTGCGCGGTCGCCAGCGCCTGCACCTGGTCGTAGTCGATCTCTTCCTTGTCGTTCAGGCCGTACTGGATCGCGTTGTACAGTTTGCCGCTGGCGTTCACCGACGCGCCGTGGGTCAGGTGGCCGCCGTGCGCCAGCGACAGGCCGAGTATCGTGTCGCCGGGCTTCAGCACCGACATGTACACCGCCTGGTTCGCCTGCGAACCGGAGTTCGGCTGCACGTTGGCATATTCCGCGCCGAACAGCGCCTTCACGCGGTCGATCGCCAGTTGCTCGGCCACGTCCACATACTCGCAGCCGCCGTAATAACGCTTGCCCGGATAGCCCTCGGCATACTTATTGGTCAGCTTGCTGCCCTGCGCCTCCATCACCGCCGGGCTGGTGTAGTTCTCCGAGGCAATCAGCTCGATGTGATCTTCCTGGCGGCGGTTTTCGTTCTGGATAGCGGCCCACAGTTCCGGGTCGGTGACGGCGATGGTGTTTTTGTTGGAGAACATGGCGGTTATTCCTGAAGTATTGAAAGCGTGAAAGGCGCGCATTTTATCACGGCGGGGGCTGAGGCCGGTAATGCGGGTTTGTTTTAGGGGTTGGGGTGCTTCTGCAAATTCAAAATCAACTTCGCCGGGGGTTGCCCGGCGGTTTTGACTTGCTTCCAGACACTACGAAGAAACCCGCAACTTCTCCAGCAAAACCTTCAACGCCTTCCCCCGATGACTGATCGCATGTTTCTGCTCGTGCTCCAGCTCCGAACTCATCTTGCCCAGCTCGGGCAACCAGAACATAGGGTCATAGCCAAAGCCGCCATCACCGCGTTCCTGATGCGCGATCTCGCCGTGCCATTCGCCTTCCGCGATCAGCGGCTGGGGATCGTCGGCATGGTGCATCAGCACCAGCACGCAATAGTAATGCGCGCGGCGGTCGGTCACGCCCTGCATCTCGCGCAATAGTTTCTCGTTGTTGCGTTGATCCGACTTGGGATTGTCTCCGGCATAGCGCGCCGAGAGCACGCCCGGCGCGCCGCCCAGCGCGGTGACACAGATGCCGGAATCGTCGGCCAGCGCGGGCAGGCCGCTCAGTCGGCTGGCATGGCGCGCCTTGGCGAGGGCGTTTTCGATGAAGGTGTTGTGCGGCTCTTCGGCTTCTCCGATATTGAGTTCGGATTGCGTCACCACCCCGATGCCGAGCGGCTGCAACAGGAAACGGAATTCGCGCAGCTTGCCGGGGTTGTTGGAAGCGATGACGAGTTTTTGCATGTTGTAGGGGCGCGATTCATCGCGCCCTGATCTATTCATGTATCGAAAAGGGCGCGATGAATCGCGCCCCTACAGTTAAATTACCTCCGGCAAAGCCGGAGGCTTATTGGGTGAGCGCCTCAAAGGCGCCAATAAAACCGTGAGCCGCCTGAAGGCGGCTGCATTACCACTCCTTCCCCCTTGCAGGGGGAAGGTTGGGATGGGGGTAGAAAT
>JACRED010000027.1 GCA_016218415.1 Nitrosomonadales bacterium | reverse complement strand
TCAGAAGAAGCGATCGAAATGCACCTGATCGAATGGCACCCGATATTCCAACATCAGCATTTCCTGGAGCGATTGAGTCATCGGTGGCGGTCCGGCAAAATAAAACTCGAATTGCGACATACGCTGACCGAGTGTGCGTTTGACATGTTCATGCACGAAACCGGCTGCCCCAGACCAAATTACTTGCGCACCCTCTTCTGGTTGCGATACCACCGGGTAGTAATGGATACGCTCGCCAAACTCCGGCAATTCGCGTAAAAAATTCTCGCCGCACAAGTCGTTCGTCGTCCTCGCACCGTAGAAAAAGTGTAGCTGACGATCCTTCAACATGCCTGCCTGCGACGCGCCTCTGGCGATCGACAGCATCGGCGCCAGACCGGAACCGCCCGCCACGCAAACGATGTCGCGTGATGATGTTTCGCGTAAATGTGCGAGTCCATAGGGGCCGTCGATCTCGATGCTGTCACCCTTCTGCAAATGATGAAACAGCCTGTCGGTGGCCTTGCCATCGGCAACGCGGCGAATCTGGAAATGCCATTCGCCATGCGCGTTGGCGATATTCGACATCGAGTAGGCGCGTGGTGCGGGAACTCCGGGGATCGACAGCAAGGCGTACTGTCCCGCCAGGAAATCGGCATGGCCGGGCGCCTGGAAGCGGAACTCGTGGATGTCGTGGGTAATCGCCGAAGCGTCGACAAGTTCGGCCTGTCGTCGCTGCGGCACAATCGACGGACGATACTCCGCTGCCGTGCGCACGCTGATCCGCAGCGGCCCTTTGGCGCGGCATTGACAGGCCAGCAAGCGCTTCTTGCGGCGGTCGCGTTCGCTCAGTCCGGGTGCTTCCGGCCACAAGTTTTCGACTTCTCCTTCGAGCAGCTCGAACTTGCAGGAACCGCAGCCTCCCGAACTACATTCGTAGGGGAAGCCCACGCCGGCGCGCAATGCCGCCCGCAACAGGGTATCGCCGTCCGTCTGAGAAAATGCCTGCGCTTCTCCTGCAATCAGTATCTGATGCTGAGTCATTAGGCGATCAAGTATCTCTTACAGGTCGAGCGAATTGCGGAAGTCGCGCGTCGCCTGCTGCGCCGAGGCGACGGCATTCGAGACATCGGGCAGCATCGCGCAATATGCGGCAATCGCCTGATCGGCCAGCGGCTCCCACTTGGCGATCCAGCCTTTGATGACATCGGCATTGCCGGGCTTTTCCAGCGCCAGCTTGACCAACGCTGTGCTCCAGCGACGATGGCGGGCAGTATCGATCAGTTGCGCATCGGTCAGCAAACCCAGCAAGGTGTCGCCGTTGTGGCGTGCGGCTTCGCCCAGCTTGCGCAGTACCGCCTCCTCGATCGCCGGCTTGGCGACCAGATTCAAAGCCACGAATCCCTCGCCCCAGTCCCAGGTCACCAGCAGCTTTTCCATCAATTCGCGAAAGCCCTGCCAAACGGCGTCATTCTCCCAGTAGGCGCGCTCATCGCGGTTGAAGCCCTTGTCCTCAATCGTCAGCGACAATTCCTTGGTGCGGTACGCGGTATGGCTCACGCAGCGGAAGGAGTCGGCCATCTGGAACCAGTTGCAATTGGTGATGGTGCTGGCCGGCGCCATCTGCCCAATGTACGCAGAGGCCATCTGCAGCGTATGGAACAGATAGCGGGCCGGGGTATACATGCGTGCCAGCGTACCGGCCCAGGCCGGGGTCAGCGACTTGTCGTGCTCGCGCTGGTTGAACTGGTCGAACAGGCCGAACACGTAATTCTCCTGGCCGTCCTGCATCATGTTGTAGGTACGGTAGATCAACTCGTCGGGATCGCGGAAGGCATTCCAGTCGTCATGCACAAGCGGACTGGCCTGGTTGTATTGCTTGTACCAGCGATTCATCGCCAGGTCGGGATCGAGCTCATAGGGCGCATTCGGATCGCGGTCGTTGTAATGCAGGTTGCTCGACACGATTTCGTACTCGCTGGGCTTGCGCCGCCGCGCCGCCAGGTGGCTCCAGGTCTTGAGCGGTTTGAGAACTTGCGGTTCAGACATGCTTACCTCCTCGTTTGATTATTTCGCCGCGCAGTACGCAAATCTGGCGGTCTAGATATGCTTCAGCAGATAAAAACGGATCTGGTCGGGACCCGTTTCAATGCGACCGGCAAAGGAACTCAGATCGACCTCGAGGTCGTTCATCTTGAACGGCCGTCCCAGGTTGCGCTCGATGGTTTCGCGGCGCAGGATCATTTCGTCGTCGGTGTCGATGCGCAGGTAGGCGCGCTTGTCGTCTACCCGGATTTCCTTGCCCGGATTGTCTTCGCGCGCCGCTTCAATGATGGCGTCAGCCAGTTCGCCGGCGCGCATCACAGGACCGACGCGGTTGTTCATGTCCGCCGTCGCGATATTTTTGGTCGTCATGCGAGTCTCCTGTTGTGATGATCTAAGCCTGCCGCAGGTCAGGCGTGGCAAACAGCGGTTTTACCCCTTCGACGCTGACCAGCACCTGGTCGTCCTCGATCTTCACCGGGTATTGCGCCAGCTCGCAGCCAGTAGGGTTGATGCTCTTGCCCGAACAGGCGTCGAACTGCCACAAATGCGCCCGGCAGATCACGGTCTTGCCGTCGAACTTGCCTTCGCTCAGGGAAATGTTCTGGTGCGGGCAGACGCCCTGAAACGCCTGTATTTCGCCGCCTTCCGGCCAGACCAGGAGAATTTCCTGACCATCCACTTCGAAGGCTTCCATTTCTCCCTCCCACAGATCGTCGAGGGAGCATATTTTCTTGAATGTCATGCGCTCGTCCCTTGCTGGCTGGCGGGTTCCCAGATGATTTCGATGCATTCGGTGGGCTTGAAGCCGGCCTCGGCGACCTTCATGGTGCGCGGCAAAGGTTCCGTGCTGCCCTGCTTGCGTACGCGCAGGATGTGTCCGGGACGGGCTTTGACGCGGCGTCCCACCGAGTGGTATGCCGCCAGTTCGGTCACCTCATCCATGCTGTTCTCGGTGTCCACCGGCAGCAATTGCAGCACGAAATCACCTTCGAAATTCGAGGTCAAAGGAAATTGGGCCATTGTTTTGTCTCCTGTTGATTGTTCATTGCGGCATGCCCGTCAGCTTGCCTTCTTCATGCGCATCTGTTTGTAGATTTCGATCCAGGAATAGCCGTGCGCATCGTCGCCGATCTCGCCCGGCGCCAGTCCCATGTAGGCCAGCGCACCGGCCAGGTTGGGCGGCTGGATCTGCCCGGCGAGAAAGCGATCCACCAGGCTCAGGTGGCCGGCATAGCGCTCCGGTTCCTGCTCGAAGCACCAGCGGTCCGGTTCCGAGCCGAAGTGATAGAGACGGCCCTTGTATTCCAGCGGGTAGTCCTTGACCGCCCAACCCTTGCCCGGCGTGAAATTGATCGGCAGGTTGCACATGTTGCAGACCACCGGCAGCGTTTCCGGATAGGTCTTGGCCAGGTTGCCTTCGACCAGGTTGTCGATGATGACGTCCCAGCACTGGCCCCAGGTGTCGTTCCAGCCCGGATACTTTTGTTCGAGCCAGTCGCGCTCGGCGGGCGTTACGCCGGCGGCGGGATTCCACCAGACGGTGGGGCGCCAGAACCAGACGCCCAGATGCATGCCGTGATGCTGGATGTTCAGATCGTGCAGGAACTGGTCCCAGTACCAGGGCTTGTCCAGTCCGAGATCGTTGATGGAGCGTTCGAACTGCGCGACGATCCACTCTTCCATGAATTCCTTGAACGACTGCTTGCGGTGCTCCAGCGGCGTGTAGTAGTCCATGATCGGACCGGTCAGCACCGAGAACAGCTTCCAGGCGCGCCAGAATGAAATATCTATCTGCCTTTGCGCCTCGGCTTTCTTGCCGTTGTCGATGAGGATCTGCAGCACCGGGCCGCCGATTTGCGCATGGCGTGACTCGTCGGTCTGGATGCTCGATATCAGGCTGGAGAAGGTGAAGTCGCCGGCCTCGGCGGCGTCCGCGGCCAAGCCGAGAAACTGCATGTTGGTGAAGCCGGTTTCGAAGGCGAAAGTCAGCATGATGGAGACGCTGATCGCATCGCGCGTCAGCATCATGTCGTCGAAGAAGTGGCGCGAGGCGATCATGGCCCATTCGTTGGTGTCGTAAGCCTTGTGCGCCCAGTCGAACTGGCGGTCTTTCGAGACGTATTCATGCGGAAAATACAGTTGCATCTGAGAATGTCGAATTTCATCCATGCAGCCCAGGGTCGCCATGTTGCGCATGCCTGGCGCCTTGGAGAAGCGCATCATGCGCGCCTCTGCAGAGGCGGCGCCGTATTCGCCGCGGGCGATGGCGCCGTAGTGCGCCTTCATCACCGACAGCCAGCCCGGATCGGCGTTTTCGAAGATGCGGCTGCGTTCCAGCGCCGCCTTGACCGAATAGGCGCCGGCGTCCTTCTCCCGCTGCACCTTGACGTATTCCGGATAGGTCTGCTTGTACGGCTCGTCATAGACTTCCCATTTCTCCATCGGGATGCCCATGCTGCCGCACATCTCGTCCGGATAGAGTTCGCTTTCCTTGACGTATTTGGGTGTCCAGTTGGTGGTCCGGGCAATGTCGTACCAGTCCATGCGATTCAATAACGCCATTTCTTTCTCCTCAGCTCAGAATGGGTAGCGCGGTGCGCTATCTTTAATAGTGACCCACTGCCATTGCGTGAACTCCTCCCAGTTGGCCGGTCCGCCGTGGCGCCCGCCGTTGCCCGATGCGCCGCGCCCGCCGAAGGGGATGTGCGGTTCGTCGGCCACGGTCTGGTCGTTGATGTGCAGCAGTCCGGTGGGAATGCGTCCCGCCAGCGTCAACGCGCGGCTCGTCGAGGCGCTGATGACGCCGAGCGACAGGCCGTACTCGGTGCGGTTGGCCAGTGCCACGGCTTCTTCCTCGCTGGAGAAGGTGACCACCGACGCGACCGGTCCGAACACTTCCTCGTCGAAGGCGCGCATGCCCGGTTTGACGCCGGTCAGCACCGTCGGCTGGTAGAAGAGTTTTTCGTAGGTTCCGCCGGCCGCAAGCTGCGCGCCTTGTTTGACGCTGTCCTGGACGATGGCATGGACGCGGTCGCGCTGTCGCTCGCTGATGAGCGGGCCCAGCGCCACCTGCTGGGTGGCCGGGTCGCCCACCGGCAGATGGGTGGCTTTTGCGACCAGCAACTCGGTCAGTTGCGCGGCGATTTTTTCATGCACCAGAATCAGTCCGGTGGTCATGCAGATCTGCCCCTGATGCAGGTATGCGCCCCAGGCGGCACAGGATGCGGCGAGGTCAACGTCGGCGTCGTCGAGGATGAGCAGGCGGTTCTTGCCGCCCAGTTCGAGCGTGACTTTCTTCAGGTGCCGGCCTGCCAGCTCGCCCACCTTGCGGCCGGCTTCCGTAGAACCGGTGAAGGAAATCATGGTGACGTTGGGGTCGCTGCACAAGGCCTGGCCGACAGCGGCATCCCCTGGCAGGACCTGCAGGCAATCCTTGGGCAAGCCGGCTTCCTCGAACACCCGCGCGATCAGGTAGCCGCCGCTGATCGGCGTTTGCGGATCGGGCTTGAGCACCACGCTGTTGCCCGCGGCGAGCGCCGGCGCGACGGCGCGGATCGACAGGATCAACGGGAAATTGAAAGGCGAGATGATGCCCACCACGCCGTGCGGAACCCGCCGCGCCAGGCTGATGCGGCCACCGTCGCTGGGCAGCACCAGGCCGCCCGGCTGCGTGACCATGGCTGCCGCTTCATGGAGGATGCCGACTGCCGCGTGCAGTTCGACGCCGGCTTTGGGTGGGATGGAGCCGGTCTCGCGCACGATCCATTGCGTCATGCCTGTGGTTTCACGTTCGATGATCGCCGCCGCCTTGCGGAAAATCGCAGCGCGCTGCTCATAGGGCAACGCCACCCAGGCGAGCTGTGCCTGCCTGGCGCGCCTGGCAGCTTCGGCGACATCCGCCGGCGTGGCCATGCCGACCGTGGTCAATACCGTGCCGCTCGCTGGTTCGCGGATCTCGCGCGTCACACTCGCCTTGCTCCAGCCGCTCAGGAAAAGCTTGCCGTCCCAGAGCGCCGTGTTCAAAAAAGCCGTGTCCTTGCTGTCCATTTCGATTCCTCCCGGTTCAGCGGATTCCGGACTTGCCGGGCGCGAGGATGCCGTTGGGATCAAGCGCCTTCTTGATCTTCCTGAACACCTTGCGCTGCACCGGCCCGTAGGTGTCGGCGACCTTGTCCATGAAATGCGTGTTGGTGCGATAAGTGCCGTAGCCGGCCTTGGTGAATTCCGCCAGCAATTCCCCGAAGCAGGTGTTGGCCGCCTTGACCTCCTCCGGATTGGTCTTGTCGAACAGCACGTCGATGATGTGGTGCATGTCGCGCCAGCCGACGATGAATTCGCCGACGTAATCGAGGCCGTGCCTGCCCAGGATTTGCTTGGCCATCTTCATCTGCTTGAGAGTTTCGCTGCCCATCGCCTGCGAGACCGGAGCGAACCACATCGACCCGCCGCCGCCGCGCCAGTTGTAGAGGCCGAACTCGGTCAGGTTGGGCTTGCCGCGCATCAGGTCGGCGCGGTATTCGAAGACCGGATTGCCGGCTTCCTCCTTCTCCGTGGTGATCCTGCATTTGGGATGCTTCTTGAAGAAATGATTGATGATTTGCCAATTCACTTCGATCTGCTCGGGAGAGCCGTACAACGCCGCATAGACGTTCCATGCGCCGAGGTTGCTCTTCTTCGCTACCTCGCGCAGGATCTCGTCGGGGATCTGTCCCTTGCCCTGGTAGAACTCGCTGCGCCTGACGGTGACCGCCGCTTCCCAGATGGTGCTGGCGATCACGATGGCATTGGGAATGATCATCGAGATGCGCAGGGGGCGGATGGTCTCGACAATATCGACGATGTCGGTCTCGTCCGGAAAGCGGATGCAGAAGGGCTTGTAGGCAGGCGGTGCGGGCATCAGCCAGATGCCCAGCTTGGTCACGATGCCGTAGTTCGATTGCGTGAATATGCCATCCAGATAGGGGCCGTAGCCCCACTTGAAGACTTGCCAGGTGTTGGAATTCTCGATGCCGCCCATGCCGGTGCGCAGCACTTCGCCGGTCGCCAGCACCACTTCCATGCCGCAGGAGAAGAGGAAATGCTCGCCGTAAGGCGTATAGCCCACGCCACGATCCAGGGTATTGCCAAGCGGGCCGGCGATCGAAGAGGGCGCCGGGCAGGACATCCACAAAGGCAGATTCTTCTCCTGGATGTAGTCGTAGAGTTGCTGGTAAGTGACGCCGGGTTCCACCAGCGCATAGCCGAGTTCGGCATTCACCTCGACGATCTTGTTCATGCGCTTGAGATCGAGCACGACCTGGCCGCGTTCCCCCGGCGCGGCGGAACCGTAGCCCAGGTTTTTGCCGGTGGAGATGGTCCAGATGGGTACCTTGTACTTGTTGCACACGGCGACGATTTTCTGGATCTGCTCGACCGAGTGGGCGACGATGGCGGCGGACGGCGCGTGGGCGTCATCTGCGACCGACAGCATGGTCTTCCGGTAAGACGAAAGTTGCTCGGCGGTCGTCAGCACATTGTCGGCGCCGAGTATCTTTCTGAACTCGCCGATGGCCTTGTCGAATGTGGCCTCGGTGACGCCCTTGGGCAACGCAATATATTTGGACATGTTTTTTCCTCGGAATGCGGTCTGGATGATTGGAATGATTGGGGACTCAGGCTTCCATGACAAAAGAGATGAAATTGTCGCGAGCGGAAAATTCCTCCAGCATCCGCGTCCCATGAACAAATACCTGGGTGACGCAGGGCGTCTGGTTTTCTCTGCCCCCGACAGCCAGGCGCGCCAGCGTCTGGCCGAGCGCATGCTCCCAGCCCTGGACTGCATCGGCCGCCTGCGGTGCATAGCTGCGCCAGCAGCGCAGGGTTTCCGCTTGTGTCACGTCCAAGCCAAGCGCCGCGCAGGCCTGGGACGGTTCTACCCCGCCCAGATGCAACCAGAGAGGGGCGTGGTCAACGTCGCCGCTGACATGGAACGAAGCGAAGCCGTGCCCCGACCAGTCGCCGCCGCGCAGCGCCAGCGTCGTCAGGCCTTCGGTTCCCAGCTGGACTTCACTGATGGCGAAAGCGGCGCCGCTTTGCGCCAGACCGGCGGCAAGTGGTTCCGCACTACCCTGGAAGCCGGTCACTGAATTCAGGCTATGCCGTGTGCCGCCGTCCGCGGCGACGCTGTGGCGTCCCTCGAACAGTTGCCGCACGCCGGCATCGCGTGCCACCTCGGAAAACAGAACGTAGGCGGCGTCCGACATCAAGCCCACCAGCCGCTTGCCCCGTTGCGCCTCGAACAGCTTGGCGGTCGCCGCGAGATCGGGCAGGCCGTTGCCGAGCGACATTTCCGTCGCCGCAGTAGTGCCGCGGACGCCTGCGGCGAATCCGGCCTTGCCGATGCCGGAGATGAGGACCAGATCATAGGGACCGGTGTTCAGATTGGCACCGAAAGAAATTTTGGGAAGGCCGAAAGCAGCCATCGAACTGGCCGCCAGCATGCCTTTGAGGATGGAACGGCGCTGAACTTTCATGGATTGCTCCCTCACTTGATGTACTCGGCAAGTTTGGCTAGCGTTGCGTCGTCGATTTCTGTCTGACGGAAGGCGGGCATGGCGTTCCGGCCAGAGCGAACCGTCTTGATGATGTCGGCGGGTAGTCGTCCATAGCCCTTGATCTTCGGTCCAATGCCTTTCTCGTGACAGTAGCCGCAAGTTTTTTCGTAGGCCTCCTTGCCGTCCTTCCACTGGCCTCTTGCGTCGGCCAGCGCATCACTGGCGCTG
>JACRED010000026.1 GCA_016218415.1 Nitrosomonadales bacterium | reverse complement strand
CCGGCTAAAATAATGGCGGTAACCGCCCATTGTTGTCTGAATTATGAGAATCAAAAATGGTAAATCCGAGAATGCATAGTTCTGGTGCAGGAGTGACTACGGACAAGCTTTAAATATCTTCCGGCACCATGTTGATGGCGCCGCAATGGTGTTCGGAGACGCAGATGCCACAACCTTTGCAGTAGTCGTAGTTGAACCCATAACGTTTGCCCGGGCCAAGCTTGACCACTGCGCTAGTACCCTGTAACACCTGTTTTTTCGTAGGTTGGGTTAGCGGTTTCATCGCGTAACCCAACAGTTTTGAGTGTCATCGGCCTGGTAATGTTGGGTTACGGCATACACCCGCCTAACCCAACCTACAAAATCAGCAATGTAAAAAATAATGTTCCAAGGTACTAGTGGTTACATCAGACGATAAACCTGTCTGCCCACCCTACGCTATTTTCCGAGAACAAATTTACCCCGAGCCTTAGTTCTGCGGCTAATCCGGTTTTCGTAAACGAATGTCGCAAAACATAATGGTACTTCGATGCCCGAAGGTAACTGGCTCCCCGGATCATACGAAGGGGAAAACAACCAGCACATAAATGTAGGCAACGAACTCGTCGACCACTGTACGCACGCCCGCACTGAATTTCCACCAGCGCCCCGGATCATATCCGCGATCCTCGATAGCAATGATACCCACTCGCAAATCTTCATCAAACACCTTCTGAAAAAGCAGATGGGACCGTCTCGAGTGTACGCCCAAGGACATGAGGTTTATGCCCGTCTCATGTAATGCTTGCTGGTGCAACCGGCTCTTCAATGCAAGGGCGGAAGTGTACGTGCGATCTTGGCGCACGAAGGGCGTGGAGACGGCCTCGACCACGTCCTTGCTCATACCCATACGAACTAAGGTTGCCACTCCAAGCTCGGCATACGTCTTGTACTCAGACAGATGCCCTCCTGTTTCAAGCGGCCCCCCGGTAACATACAGCCTGCGGTAGTGATGTCGTTCAAATTCGACCCTTGCTTCCTCCAACACGTAGTCAGGCGCCCATCCTTCGACTACAAGAACCCCGGCGGGAACGGGCTCGGTGACTACCAGAAAGGAATGAACTGCCGACACCGCCATCACCGCTAATATTACGCCAAGAAGCGTAAACAAGAACAAACCCCGCCATGTCGGGATCAGGCACTCACGGCGGTGGAGGAATCCCCAGAATGGAACGCGAGAATTCATTTTGTCCTACGTTCTGACAGGAAGCTCAAATACTTGTTGAGAAAATTTATAAGTGTTGTCACCGCCCGTCAAATAAGCTCCCCAATAATTGGATGTCGCTGATTCCCGCTTGCCCACACTTTTGCGGCTTCTTTTGTTTACCATTAGGTCTACCTCGATTTTACGCCTTTCAACAGGTGTGCTTCATGCTACCAGTTTACCTTTGTGGCTTTCCAAACGACAGGTTTCTGTTTAGTATTTGGTCACCATGGGGGTGTAACGGGAGGGCGTCTGGTTCGCAATCAGAAGGCCGTCAGTTCGATCCTGATCACCTCCACCATCACAAAGTTTCACCCGCAAATTGGCTTCCCGACAACCCTGCTCCCACTCGGTGACTTAACATGCTGCCGGCCTCTTTGAAACGATACGCCTGGCTGTCCATCGCCGCCGCGCTCAGCACGATCCTGCTGAAAGGTGTGGCCTGGTGGCTGACCGGTTCTGTCGGGCTGCTCTCCGACGCGCTGGAATCCTTCGTCAACCTGGCCGGGGCGCTGATGGCGTTGGCGATGCTGTCTCTGGCGGAGATGCCCGAAGACGAGAACCACGCGCACGGGCATGGCAAGGCCGAGTATTTCTCCAGCGCCTTCGAGGGCTTCCTGATCCTGATCGCCGCCATCTGCATCGCTTATGCGGCGATAGAACGGCTGCTGCATCCCCAGGCCATCGAAGCGGTCGGCATCGGGCTGGCCGTATCGGTGGTTGCCTCTATCATCAACCTGGCAACCGCGCTTACGCTGATGAAAGTGGGGCGCCAACACCACTCCATCACGCTGGAGGCGGACGCGCACCATCTGCTCACCGATGTCTGGACCTCGGCAGGCGTTATCGTCGGTGTGGGACTGGTCTGGCTGACAGACTGGCTCTGGCTGGATCCGGTCATTGCGCTGTTTGTCGCGGCGAACATCGTCTGGACCGGCTGGCAATTGCTGAGCCGCTCAGCTGCCGGACTGATGGATGTGTCCATTTCAGGCGAGCAGCTCAGGGCGGTTGAAGCGGTGCTGGATGGATATCGCAGCCAGGGTCTGGATTTTCATGCGCTGCGCACCCGCCAGGCCGGCACGCGCGCTTTCATCACCTTACATGTACTGGTGCCGGGTGTCTGGACGGTGCAGCACGGCCACGACTGGCTGGAACGCATCGAGGCCGACATCCGTGCAGTCGTGCCCAACGCGCACGTGGTCACCCACCTGGAACCCATAGAAGACCCCGTTTCGCTGACCGACCGGGCGCTGGATCGCTGCATCGAATGATCGCGATGCGCGCTTCGAATACATCGGGGCGCACTGCAACTGAAAATGGCCGAAAATCCCCGATCAAAATTCAGGTTGTGAAGTAACCCATTGTTTTGCTAGAATCGCGCCCTCAATTTTTTAGTAGAAGGCAATTTGTTCATGACAACAGTACGTGTTAAAGAGAATGAGCCGTTTGAAGTCGCGATGCGTCGTTTCAAGCGTTCCGTGGAAAAGACCGGTCTGCTGACCGATTTGCGCGCCCGCGAGTTTTACGAGAAGCCCACCGCCGAGCGCAAGCGCAAGATGGCCGCTGCCGTAAAGCGCCACTACAAGCGCCTGATGAGCCAGGTTCTCCCCCCAAAACTTTACTGATCTGCGCCCCCGTTCTGGGGATGCGGTTGGTTTTGTTATGAGTCTCAAGCTTCGAATCACCGATGACATGAAGGCCGCGATGCGCGCAAAAGATACGGCGCGCCTCGGGGCTATTCGCCTGTTGCTCGCCGCGATGAAGCAGCGCGAGGTAGACGAGCGCACCGAGTTGTCGGATGCGGATGTGGTTGCCATCATCGAGAAGATGAACAAGCAGCGCCGCGATTCCATCAGCCAGTACGAAGCCGCCGGACGCCAGGATCTGGCGGATGTCGAAAAGTTCGAAATGAGCGTTTTGGCAGCCTACATGCCGCAGCAACTCAGCGAAGCCGAGATCGCTGCCGCTGTTGCCGACGCGATTGCCGCGACCGGCGCAGCCGGTCCGCAGGACATGGGCAAGGTGATGGCTGCGGTCAAACCCAGGTTGGCCGGCCGCGCCGACATGGGCAAAGTTTCCGCTTTGATAAAAGCCCAGCTGACGAAATAATCTGCAGTTTCAACCCGGGTAGTGCCCGGATAACCATTCCTTAACTTTTTGCCGAATGTGTAAAAAGGCGGAGCTGGCGTGATTCCAAAAAGTTTCATACAGGATCTGCTGAATCGTCTCGACATCGTGGACGTGATCGAGCGCTACGTGCCCCTCAAAAAGGCAGGGGCGAATTACGTTGCCTGCTGCCCCTTCCACACCGAAAAATCCCCCTCGTTTACCGTCAGCCAGACCAAGCAGTTTTATCATTGCTTCGGCTGCGGCGCGCATGGCACGGCGATCGGCTTTGTCATGGAACACGCGGGACTGGGCTATGTCGATGCGATCGAAGAGCTGGCGCTCGGCGTCGGCTTGCAGGTTCCACACGAGCGCCAGTCGGCGGGCGAAATCCACCAGAAAGTCGCTCCCGATCTGTATGAGGTGATGTTGACTGCCACGCGTTATTACCGCGAGCAACTCAAACTCTCACAGCGGGCGATCGACTACCTCAGACAGCGCGGCCTGAGCGGCGAGATTGCCGCAAAATTCGGCATCGGTTACGCGCCGGATAGCTGGCAGAATCTCGCTGCCGCATTCGCAAACTATCAGGATGATGCGCTGAGCGAGACAGGCCTGGTGATCAGCAATGATGAAGGCAAACGTTACGACCGGTTCCGCGACCGCATCATGTTTCCCATCATCAATGTGCGCGGCCAGGTCATCGGCTTCGGCGGGCGCGTGCTGGACAAGGGCGAGCCCAAATACCTGAACTCTCCGGAAACGCCGCTGTTCGAAAAAGGCCGCGAACTGTACGGCCTGTACCAGGCGCAAAAAGCCATCCGCGCGGCACAGCGGGTGCTGGTGGTGGAAGGCTACATGGACGTGGTGGCACTGGCGCAACACGGCGTGGAATATGCGGTTGCAACGCTGGGTACCGCGACCACCCCCTATCACGTGCAGAAATTATTGCGCCTCTCCGAGCAGATCGTATTCAGTTTCGACGGCGACAAAGCAGGGCAGAAGGCGGCCTGGCGGGCGCTGGAGAATGCGCTGCCTTATTTGCAGGACGGCAAGCGCATCAGCTTCCTGTTCCTGCCGGTCGAACACGACCCCGACAGTTTCATTCGCGAATTCGGCAGAGAGGCTTTCGAACAACGGGTACAGGAGGCGATGCCGCTGTCCTCCTACCTGTTGCGCGAAATCAGCGCCGGGCTGGATTTGCGCACGCAGGAGGGCCGCAGCCAACTGTTGCAACGCGCCAAACCGCTGCTGACCGCCATCGTCGCGCCGACCACGGCTTTGCTGTTGCGCAAAGAGGTTGCGGCCCTTTCCGGTATCAGCCAAGCGGAGCTGGAAGCCTTGTATCACGTCGATCCGGTCGCGCGTGCACCGCGCGCCACTTTCAAGAAAGCCGGGCGTACGCCGCCTTCGGCGCACCGCCTGCTGTTGCAATGCCTGATCGCGCAACCCGAGTTGGGACGGCAGATTCCAAGCGAGTGGCATGGGCAAGGCGCGGAAGCCGAGGCAGTGATGGCGGTGCTGATGGTATTGCGTGAAACCGATTTCAACCTGAGCAGCCCTACCCTCACCCAGTTGTTTCAAGGCACAGCCCATGAGAAAACGCTGGCCTGGGCTGAGGCGGACATGCTCAACTGGGGCGCCGAGTTCGACGTGGCCGCCGAGTTCTCCGGGCTGCTGGTCAAATTCGGCGCAGGCCAGCGCCGCCAGCAGCTTCAGGCGCTCGAGGCCAAAGGCTTGTCCAATCTGACCGGCCCGGAACGCGAGCAATACCGTCAGCTGCAACGAACATGATCGGCGGCAAGGCGATTTGCCATGCCGCACACCAGCGCGGCCACATGGACAATTTGTCAGTCCCAGCCATTTCCGGCATAATTCGCCCCGCCGTTCAGACCTATGGGAGAGCGTGTCGCATCGCTTCATGATGCTGGCACCGCCGAAGGCGCAACACCCGCAACCGCTCAGGCTCAAGGAACCATAGACACAGGCAAATCTGGAGAGCGTCATTCAATTGACCACCGAAGGGGCACACGACGCAAGTTGTAATCTCTCAGGTACCAAGGACAGATGGGGCGCAGCACGAGTTCGTGCTGCGCCTTTTTCATTTTAGTTACGACTAACCTGAAGGTAAGTCTCCACTGAAGTGATTTAAGCAGGCATTTCGCCGATAGGCGAAAACTCGCAAACTCCGTTTTAGAAAGCAAACATGTCATCACTTAAACAAACTCCGCTCAATGCAGCACACCGCGCGATGGGCGCGAAGATGGTCGATTTCGGCGGCTGGGACATGCCGGTGAACTACGGCTCGCAGATCGACGAGCACCACCAGGTGCGCAACGACGTCGGCATGTTCGACGTGTCGCATATGCGCGTCGTGGACATGAAGGGCGCGGGCGTGCGCGATTTCCTGCGCTACTTGCTGGCGAACAATGTGGACAAGCTGACCATGCCCGGCAAGGCGCTGTATTCCACGATGCTGCTGGAGAATGGCGGCGTGATCGATGACCTGATCGTGTATTTCATGAGCGAAGAATGGTTCCGCATCGTGGTGAACGCGGGCACGGCCAACAAGGACATCGCCTGGATGAAACAGCAGGCAGCCAAGCACGCACCCAAGCTGGATATCGCCGATCATCCCGAGCTGGCGATGGTCGCGGTGCAGGGCCCGAATGCACGCGCCAAGGTGTGGGATGCGCTGCCCGGCAGTCGGGAACTGACCGAAAAACTGGCACCTTTCAGCGCGGCGGAGATGGGAGTCATGTTCATCGCGCGCACCGGCTATACCGGCGAGGACGGTTTCGAGATCATGATCCCGGCCAAGGCTGCTCCCATGTTCTGGGCGACACTTGCCGAAAAAGGCGTGAAGCCGATCGGCCTCGGCGCCCGCGACACGTTGCGCCTGGAAGCAGGCATGAACCTCTATGGGCAGGACATGGACGAGACCATCAACCCGCTGGAAGCCGGACTGGCCTGGACCGTGGACCTGAAGAGCCCGCGCGATTTCATCGGCAAGGCTGCACTGCTGGCCAACCCGCCGGAGCGCAAACTGGCTGGTTTGCTGCTGCTGGATCGCGGCGTGTTGCGCGGCCACCAGAAAGTCGTCACCGCGCACGGCGAAGGCGAGATCACCAGCGGCAGTTTCTCGCCGACGCTGGAGAAATCCATCGCGCTGGCACGCGTTCCGAAAAATGTGCAGGTCGGCGACGCCGTGCAGGTTGAAATACGCGACAAATTACTGAATGCGAAAGTAGTAAAGTATCCGTTCGCCCGCAACGGCAAGGGTTTAATTTAATTTTATTGAGGACATGACCATGAGCAACCCATCCAATCTTAAATACACCGCTTCCCACGAGTGGGTCAAAACCGAAGCCGACGGCACGATTACCATTGGAATCACGCAACACGCACAGGAGTTGCTGGGCGATATGGTGTTCGTCGAGGCGCCTGCCCCCGGACGCAAACTGAAAGCCAGGGAAGAATGCGCCGTGGTCGAATCGGTGAAAGCCGCTGCGGATGTGTATGCGCCTGTGAGCGGGGTCGTGACGGAGGCAAACAGCGAACTGGACGGCACACCCGAGGCCATCAACAGCGACCCTTATGGCGCATGGATCTTCAAGATGAAGCCGGACAACGCGGCGGATGTCGCTGCATTGCTGGATGCGAAAGCCTATCAGGCCGTGGTCGACAGCGAAGCACACTAAAGACCGGGAAGGGTAAAGAGGGAAGAAAGAAGGGTGGCGCGCGATGCGCGCCTCAAGTTTTACCCTTGAGCACCACAGGTGCAATCCCTTCTCTCTTTACCCTTCTCTCACAAACGCATCTCGAAATCTCAGAAAGCACTCTGAACATGCATACCGACCAATTCGTAAACCGCCACAACGGCACCTCTGAACGGGACGTTCAGGCCATGCTGAACAAGATCGATGTGCCCACGCTGGACGCATTGATAGACCAGACCATCCCTGCAGCGATCCGCCTGAAGCAGCCGTTGAAGTTGCCGGCAGGCATGTCCGAATATGCCTATCACCGCCATCTGCGCGGCATCGCGGCAAAGAACAGGTTATACAAGAGCTATATCGGTCTGGGTTATAGCGACACCATCCTGCCGCCGGTGATCCAGCGCAACATCCTGGAGAACCCGGGCTGGTACACCGCCTACACACCCTACCAGGCCGAGATCGCACAGGGCCGACTGGAAGCGCTGCTGAATTTCCAGACCATGGTAATAGACTTGACCGGCATGGAGATCGCCAACGCCTCGCTGCTCGACGAAGCCACTGCGGCGGCGGAAGCGATGACGATGTTGCACGGGCTGCGGTCAAGTGTAGCAGTGGAGCAAGGCAAGGATAGCTTCTTCGTATCCCATGAATGTTACCCGCAGACCATAGAATTGCTGAAGACGCGCGCCAAACCGCTGGGCATAGAGTTGGTGATAGGCGATTTCAGAACGGTGACTCTGAACGACAAACTGTACGGTGCTTTGCTGCAATATCCCACCGCCGACGGTGCAGTTCACGACTACGCCGATTTCGTCTCACGCGCAAAAACGCACGGCATGACCGTTGCGGTAGCAGCTGACATCCTGAGTCTTGTTTTGCTCACACCGCCGGGCGAGTGGGGCGCGGATGTGGTGATCGGTTCGACGCAACGCTTCGGTGTGCCTATGGGCTATGGCGGGCCGCACGCGGCCTACTTCGCCTGCCGCGATGTGCACAAGCGTTCCATGCCGGGACGCATCATCGGCGTGTCGGTGGATGCCGATGGCAGCCCCGCGCTGCGCATGGCGCTGCAGACGCGCGAGCAGCATATCCGCCGCGAAAAGGCGACTTCCAACATCTGCACCGCGCAGGCGCTGCTGGCGATCATGGCCAGCATGTATGCGGTATATCACGGCGCCGACGGTTTGCGCGGCATTGCTCAACAAGTGCATCTGTCCGCCGCAACGCTGGCGAATGAACTGAAAAAGCTCGGCTACGCCGTTGCGCATGAAGCGTTCTTCGACACGGTCAAGCTCACTCATACCGACAACGTGAAGATCCACGCGCTGGCGGAAGCGGCGCAGATCAATTTCCGTTATACCGATGACGGGCTATCCATCGCACTGGATCAAACCACCGATGCCGACGCGCTGAATGCGATACTGCGCGTGTTTGCCCAGGCTGCCGGCAAGCCCGCCGCGACCGTTACCCAGGAACAGGTTCGCGCCCGGACCATGCTCGTAAAACCGCGCCAGTCCGCGATCCTGAGCCATCCGGTGTTCAACACCTATCATTCCGAAACGGAGATGATGCGTTATATCAAGCGGCTGGAGAACAAGGACCTGTCGCTGACACATTCGATGATCTCGCTGGGCTCCTGCACGATGAAGCTTAATGCGGCATCGGAGATGCTTGCGCTGACCTGGCCGGAATTCGCCAATCTGCATCCGTTCGTGCCGCTGGAACAAGCCGAAGGTTACCAGGAAATCATCGCCGCATTGGATGCCGACCTGTCCGAGATCACCGGCTTTGCCAAGATGAGCTTCCAGCCCAACAGCGGCGCACAGGGCGAATATGCCGGTTTGCTGGTCATTCAGGCTTACCACCGTTCGCGCGGCGAAGCACAGCGCAACGTGGCATTGATCCCGGCCTCGGCGCACGGCACAAACCCGGCCAGCGCGGCGATGTGCGGCATGCATATCGTCGTCGTGAAATGCGACAAGAACGGCAACATCGACATAGCCGACCTGCGCGAAAAAGCCGAACAGCACAAGGACGATCTGTCCTGCCTGATGGTGACCTATCCCAGCACGCACGGCGTGTACGAGGAAGGCATCAAGGACATCACCCGCATCATCCACGACAACGGCGGACAGGTGTACATGGACGGCGCGAACATGAACGCGCAGGTCGGCCTGACCAGCCCCGGCAACATCGGCGCGGACGTGTGCCACCTCAATTTGCACAAGACCTTCGCGATCCCGCACGGCGGCGGCGGTCCCGGCATGGGACCGATAGGCGTGGCGGCGCATCTCGCGCCCTTCCTGCCCAGGCACCCGGTGGTCAAGACCGGCGGTGCGCAAGGCATACACGCGGTATCCGCCGCACCCTACGGCAGCGCGCTGATCCTGCTGATCTCCTATGGTTATATCAAGATGATGGGCGGCGCTGGACTCACCGAAGCGACACGCAAGGCTATCCTCAACGCCAACTACATCAAGGAATCGCTAAAGGACCACTATGCCACGCTGTATAGCGGTGCGAACGGACGTTGCGCACACGAGATGATCCTCGACTGCCGCGACCTCAAGCGAGAAGGCATCGAAGTGTCCGACATCGCCAAGCGTCTGATGGATTACGGTTTCCATGCCCCGACCACATCGTTCCCGGTGGTGGACACGCTGATGGTCGAGCCTACCGAAAGCGAATCCAAAGCCGAGCTGGATCGCTTCTGCGCGGCGATGATCGCGATTCGCGGCGAAATCGACGAAATCATCTCGGGCAAGGCTGACAAGAAGGACAATGTTCTCAAGCATGCGCCGCATACTGCCAGGGCGGTCGTCAGCAGCGACTGGAAACGGAGCTACTCGCGCGAACAAGCTGCGTACCCGTTACCCTGGGTGCGCGACAACAAATTCTGGCCCAGCGTTGCTCGGGTGGATAATGTGTACGGCGACAAGAACCTGATTTGTTCCTGCCCGCCTATCGAGTCTTATGCCGCATGACACTGGAGAGTTAGCGTGGAGAACCCGCACAAGCATCGCCCCGGTTTAACCCATGCTTGGCGCGCCACGGGCATTGCGCTGCAAGGCTTGCGCGCCGCGTGGCAGCACGAGGATGCGTTCCGCCAGGAAGTGGTCGTCGCGGTGATCGCGGTGCCCGCCGCACTGCTGCTGCCGGTCACATCGTTGGGCAAGATACTGATGATCGCCAGCCTCATATTGCTGTTGATTGTGGAGTTGCTCAATTCCGCGCTTGAAGCGGCTGTAGATCACACTTCGCTGGAACGGCACCCGCTCGCCAAGCGCGCCAAGGATATCGCCAGCGCGGCGGTGTTCCTGAGCATAGTCAATGTCGTGGTGGTGTGGGGATTGGTGCTGCTGTATCACGCCTGATCCCTGCCGTCCGGCTAGCAACCCCTGAATCGTTGGGCAGCGCACTGGGCGGCGCGTTCCTGAGCCCTGACAATCTGATCCGGTGACATCTGTTTGGCGACCAGCGCCAATTCCTCCGGAAACTTGGCGGAAAGACTCATCCACATGTATGCCAGAACAAAATCCTGCGGGACACCCAGCTCTCTGGCGTACATGATGCCGAGGTTGTATTGCGCATTGGCATCGCCTTGTTCTGCGGCGAGCCGATACCATTTTGCCGCTTGCTGGTAGTCTTGGGGAACCCCCAGCCCCTGATCGTGCATTTCGCCAAGAATATCCTGCGCCAGGAAATTGCCCTGTTCAGCCGAACGCTGGAACCACTTTGCCGCATCCTTGTAGCTCTGGGTGACCCCCTGCCCCAGGTAGTACATGACCCCAAGGCCCAGTTGCGCGTTGGCATCCCCCCGTTTCGCCAAAGCCGTGTACAAGTCCAGCGCCTTGGCATAACTACCCACAGAGTAGGCCTTCTGCGCGTCGGAGAGCGGGTCGGCCATCGCAGGGCCGGCCAACACGGACCCGAGGACGAGCAAAGAAAACATTTGCATGATCAAACGAACCATTCGTTATCCTCTTAACACCCCTGGGTTCCAGGCGCGCACTGGTGGCAGAATTTGCAGTCCGGACTATACCGCATGGTGGCGACGCGGGACAGATGGCACGGGACTAAACTATGCGCGTCTCCAAGTCGTGCCGGAAGCGCTGTCTTCCAGCACGATACCGGCGGCCAACAATTCCTTGCGGATACGATCTGCCTCGGCGTAGTTTTTGGCCTGCTTGGCTGCGGTGCGCGCATCGATCAGATTGTTGATTGATTCGGAAGTGTAAGTTGCCACTGCTATGTTTGCAGTAACACCTTCCAACACAATATTTGCCTCCATCACAATGTTGCGTGGTCGCTGTGAGCGTTCGACTGGTTCTTCTTGCAACAAACCCAGCACCCCCCCCAACGCCTTGAGTTGCCTTGCTGCCTCAATTGACTTGCTGCTGTTTACCTGTTTCGATAGCTCGAACAACACCGCCATCGCTTCGGGCGTATTGAAGTCGTCATCCATCGCCGCCTTGAAGCGTTGCGCATGGGGTTCGTTCCAATCGACCGCTGCATCTTCAACCGGCACATGCTTCAGTGCCGTATAGAGACTATTCAGCGATTGATTCGCATCATCCAGATGCATGTCCGAATAATTCAGCGGGCTGCGGTAATGCGCACGCAGGATGAAGAAGCGCACCACCTCGGCATCGTATTTTTTCAGCACCTCGCGTATCGTGAAAAAGTTGCCCAGACTCTTGGACATCTTCTCCTTGTCTACATTGACGAAGCCGTTGTGCATCCAGTAATTCACAAACTGCCCATGCTTGCCATCGACAAGCTGCGCGCCTTCGCTCTGCGCGATCTCGTTCTCGTGATGCGGGAACTGCAAATCCGCGCCGCCGCCGTGGATGTCGAAATGCTGCCCGAGCAGTCTGGAGCCCATTGCCGAGCACTCGATATGCCAGCCGGGGCGGCCCTTGCCCCACGGCGAGTCCCACTTCACTTCGGCGGCTTCCTGCTCCTTGGCGTGTTTCCACAGCACGAAATCGAGCGGATCATGCTTGCTGTCGGTCACATCGACGCGCTCACCGGCGCGCAGGTCTTCCAGCGACTTGCCGGACAGCTTGCCGTAACCGGGGAATTTGCGCACGGCGTAATTCACATCGCCGTCCGTGGCTTTGTAAGCCAGGCCGTTCTGTTCCAGTTGCGCGATCATCTCCAGCATCTCGGGCACATATTGCGTGGCGCGCGGCTCATGGTCCGGGCGCTGCACGCCGAGCGCATCAGCATCCTCGTGCATCGCGGCGATGAAACGCGCGGTGAGCGCGTGGATGGATTCGCCATTCTCCGCCGCGCGCTTGATGATCTTGTCGTCGATGTCGGTGATGTTGCGCACGTAGGTGACATCCAGACCACTGGCCTTGAGCCAGCGATATACCATGTCGAACACCACCAGCACGCGCGCGTGTCCGAGGTGGCAATAGTCGTAGACCGTCATGCCGCACACATACATGCCGACCTTGCCCGGAACGATGGGTGTGAATTCCTGTTTGTCACGCGCCAGCGTGTTATAGATTCTCAGCATTATTGCTCCGCTGCCAGTGGATGAAATGCGCGTCCCACATAGGCGATGACGTCCTCGATCTGCTGTTCCGACAATACCGATTTCCATGCCGGCATGGAAGTGCCCACCAGGCCTTCGCGTATCACCGTTCGCAAACGCGTCCTGGTCATCCCGGACATGAATTCCGGATTGGTCAGATCGCGCGGATGCGATTCCAGGAAACTGCCTATCCAGTTGCGTCCCGTGCCATCCGCCGCATGGCAGAAGGCGCAATTCTGCTGGAACAACGATTCACCGCGTCGTTCCATACCGGTCAAACCCTTAAGCTTGGGCGCGCGGTCGTGCAAAAGATAGGGGCTGGCACTGGCCATCGCATCCAGTTTCTGATCGACCGGCTTTTTCGTTTGCGCTTGGTCCCCGGGATTGTACTGGTTACGGGGATAGGACACGGGCCGTGATTCCCAATGTACGCCCTCGTCGTTGACTCGCGCCCGGTCATGGCAGCTCACACAGGCTGTCATGAACAATCGTTTGCCTTCGGCTTGTTCCGGTGTGAGTTGTTCCCAGGGAGTATCCAGCGGAATCTTTCCCAGCGCAAAGGGGTAAGCTGCCGAATATCGTTCATGATTGAACCAGCCGTTCGCTGCGATGTGGTAGCGCGTGTTCTCGGCTTTCGCAACCATGAACTCCTGCCTGATAAAGTCGGCTACCGCCTCAATATCACGGGGTTGCAGCACACTGGAAAAACTTTGCATCGCTGTGCCAGGCCGGCCAAATTGTATGGAATGCAGCATCCGTTCTCTTGGCAACGCCTGCGGTGAGGCGCTGGTGAAATCCAGCGGTTTGGGTGTAAGAAAACTGGCTGCCAAAGTGCGGGCATCACCGGAATATCCATGGCAGTAGTAACAACGAAAGTTGTATATCTTCCTGCCCAACTCCAGATCAGCGCTTGCGGAAGTGCCGCCGCTTGCTGGTTCTGCCTGGATTTGCGGCAACTTGCCTTCCGCATTCGCCTGCCGCCCCGAATCGGAACAGCCCCCCAGCGCGGCCATGGCCGCCACCAGCAGAACATGTATTTTCATTTGCCGCTATTTCCCGGTTCCTTGTTGTCCTGCGGCGCGCTAATGAAGGTCTGAAACACGAATTCGGCCAGATCGGCAATCTCCTGATCGCTCAGCACTTTGCTCCAAGCCGGCATTTCGCTGCCGACAATGCCTTTGGAGATGGCGTTGAACAAGGTTGGGCGATTCAGTCTTTGCCGGGAAGATGCCAACAGGAAATTGCGGGGTGGCGGGTTGATGAAATATGCACGCGGCCCCTCACCATCACCGCTGGTGCCGTGACAAGTGGCACAGTTCTGCAAAAAGAACACTGCCGCTCTGTCGGGGTTTCCCTGCAGGCCGCGCGGCAAGGGTAGCGACATATCAACCGTAGCGGGCGGAGTTGACACCCCCGGTGTGGTTGAAGCTATGGGTGCGGGAGGTGACCCGACAGCCGCCGGAGCAGTCTTCTCATCGCAGGCGGCCAGCAAAAATGCAGCAACAAAAGCAGGCAGCAGTGCAGCAAACACGGCTTTATTCATCACTTAATTCTTCTGCTGCACATTGGACATGAAAGCGTCTCGAATGAAGTCCACCATCGCTTCGATGTCGCTTTGGCTATATTGATCGCCATAAGGCCTCATCGCGGTACCAGGACGCCCATTCGTGACGGAGGCTATCATGCGCTTGCGCGTCAACTCGGCGATTACGGCGGGGGAAGTAAAGTCGCGAGGCGGTGGCTGCATCCTCCCCGATATCTGACGAACGCCAGTATCGCCATGACAGGTCACGCAGACCTGCATATAAAGCACACCGCCACGGCTTGCCAGGAGTTTTTCACTGGGGCGGACGCGCTCCATGGATTGATTGTTGAGCTTCATGAACGTCGCCCGGATATAGTCGACCACCGCTTCAACCTCCTGCGCAGAGAGGGTGGTGCCCCATGCAATCATCGCCGTTCCGGGCCGGCCGTGGGTGACGGAATTGATCATGCGGTCACGCGTCAATTCGATGGCGGACTCGGGAGTCGTGTAATTCCGCGGTGGCACCAGGAAACTGTTTCTCGCCCGGCTTTGCCCGTCCCCTTTGTCCCCGTGGCATACCGAACAAAAGTTGTGGAAGATGGTCTTGCCGGAACGGGTGACACCCGGGGGTGTGCGGTCATGCTGACCAGCCAATGTGTTGCCTGCCCCGATGAGCAGCATCGCAGCCAGCGCCCATCCGGAAAATTTCCTCACACTTATAGCATTTACTTCGGTCAATGTTCTTTTGGAATGCATCTGATTAAGACCTCATGTCTGTTGATTGATAGAAACCGCATAGGGGCAGATTTCGCGCATATGCATATTGTACTGCCGCCTGCGCCGCTCTCCGACTGGCACGCATCATGCGGTTCGAACCTTGCGGCTTGTCATTATGAATCGCATGCGCCAACCCTTTCAAACAAGGCGAAAATGGTATCATGCCGACTGATAATGTGGCAAACTTGCAAACATTAAAAATGTGTTGGTCGGCTTGCTTGCACGGGGTTTATTTTTGAGTGTATGCTTTTGCAAGTAAATCGCCCCCCAATTTGTTAGGAATATAAAATGACTAAACGGCTCTTGGTAACTATTCTTGCCATCACCCTCGCTTCAAGTGGCTGCATGATGTCCAGCACAACAAGCGACAAAGAAAAAGGCCCCGATAAAAACAAGGGGAAAATGGTATTCCCCGACCCTCCTGAGGACCCGCGCTTCTATTACGAACGAACCATCAAAAGCAGTGCGGATGTACTCCCCCGTACCGAAGAAGACAAATTCAGGCGTGCCATGACCGGCGAACAACTAACCGGGGAAGGTTTTGGCAAACCCTATGGGCTCGCCGTTCATCATGGGCGCGTATTCGTCGGCGACACCATACGCCACGTGGTGCTGGTATTCGACATCCCGGAACAGAAGTTTTTCATGATCGGCAAGGATGAGGAAGAAGGTGAGGGGAAACTGAACAAGCCGATGGGCCTGGAGGTAGATCACAATGGCAACCTGTATGTGCTCGACGCATCCTACAAACAAATCATTGTTTATGACAGGGATGGCAAGTTCTTGCGCAACATCGGAAATCCCAATGACTTCTCCAGGCCGGCAGGAATAGGCGTGGACGCTGAAGGAAAACGTATTTACGCCGTAGACATCGGCGGAAGTTCAACCGACAATCACCGGATCCTGGTGTATGACGCAGTAAGCGGCGAACGCCTGCCCGATATTGGCAAACGCGGCACCCAGCCAGGCGAATTCAATCTGCCGCGCGATGCAGTAGTAGCGCGTGACGGAACGCTGTTTGTGGTGGATGGCGGAAATTTCCGCGTGCAGAAGCTGGCGGCGGACGGCAAGCCCATTACCACGTTTGGCTCTATAGGCAGCCAAAGGGGGCAGTTCTCACGCCCCAAGGAAGCCGCGGTAGATGGCGAGGGCAATGTTTACGTAGTGGATACCGCATTTGGCAACTTTCAGATATTCAATTCTGACGGCCAACTGCTAATGCACATTGGCACCCGTTCCAATACCGATGGCCCTGCTTTATATTCGCTCCCTTCCGGCATCGGAATAGATGAGGATGGAAGAATTTATATCGTGGATCAGTATTTCCGCAAGATTGACGTCTTCCGCCCCGCAACTCTTGATGAAGACAAAGGTTTTGTCAGAAAAACAACTGCCGACAAATAAAAACCTCCCGCGCCAACCAGATGAACTTGGCATGGTGCATCAAGTCACACCGGCATACTGGATCCAGCGCAGATGGGTTTCACGGGGTTAAATTCCGCGAACTCGTCTGCGTTAGGTGATTTGCTGCAAGCCGAAGACGATTTCAACCTGGCTGGCATGATTAAGTGTTGTGTGCCATGCAGCGCACCGCATTTATTGAGCAAGCCGGGCTATATGGCTCATCTCCAGATTTCCTCATGGTGTTAAAAACCGGCATCCATGTTTACGAGCCTTGATAATCAGATGACCAGCAAACTCGCCCCCTTCCAGCGCCACCTTGCCATCTTCATCCTGGTGCTGGCCATCATTGCGGTTTATGCCGGATCGCTCTCCGCGCCGTTCGTTTTTGACGATTTCACTTTTTTCTCGGCGCCGGCGACGGTCGCTGAATACAGCCATATTCACCTCAATCCGCGCGCCTTGTCCTATGCCACCCTGAGCTGGACGGTCGG
>JACRED010000028.1 GCA_016218415.1 Nitrosomonadales bacterium | reverse complement strand
TTCGTTCGCAGCCATGAATTGAAGAAACGGGTGCGGTTTGTTTGATGTGCGGGAGTTGGGACTTGAAAACCCGGCGGCTGATGCCGCCGTAGAATCACTTACTCGCTTGACGCGGGCCGGCTAATGGGTGGCCCCTTTAACGTTCTTAAGGAACATGGAGCCAAATAATGCCCTGACTAAAGGGGTCGATATAAATTAGCTCCTCGCCGCATCTTTACTCTGAAACAAAAGGCCGACAGATAGTCAGTTTTTGCGAAGAGCCTGGCGGCGCCATTGGTGTCAAACCACGGTTTTTGCCGGCATCCAAACAGAAGATCGCGGGCATGGCCCGCTCTTACACAACATTCCAATCCGAATTCACCGCCAGCATTGAAGCGCGATGCGAATTCTTTACTTGCCCACTAAGGTTTGATACGCTGATTTCGCTTATCATCTTGGCCCTTTCCGCTGGCTGATCATTCTTGCACTGGAATCCCTATGCTTAACTTTCCCAATTTCCGATCTGTCATTCCCATGTTCTTGCTGGCCTTGCTGGCCGGCTGCGGCGGCGATAAAGGTGCCGGGGGCGCCGGCGCACCCGGAGGGCCGGGCGCGGGCATGCCGCCGCCCGAGGTCGAGGTGATCACGGTCGCCACCGGCAACGTCACGCTGACCCAGGATCTGCCCGGCCGATTGCAGGCGTATCGCACCGCGCAGGTGCGCGCGCGCGTCGAGGGCGTGATCGAGCAGCGCCTGTTTCAGGAAGGCAGCGATGTAAAAGCGGGCGCAGCTTTGTTCCGGATCGATGCGCGCACCTATCAGGCTGCCGCCGAATCGGCCAGAGCCGATCTCGCGATCGCGCGGCAGAATGTCGAGCGCTACAAATCGCTGCTGGAGATCCGGGCGGTCAGCCAGCAGGAATACGATCTGGCAGTGGCCAAAGCCAAGCAGGCGGAGGCCGTGAGGAGCCGCGCCGATGAAGATCTGGACAATGCCCGCGTTCCCGCCGCGATCTCCGGGCGTATCGGACGTTCGCTGGTCACGGAAGGCGCGTTTGTCGGCAGAGGCGAAGCCACGTTATTGGCGACCATCGAACAGCTCGACCCCATCTATGCCAACTTCACGCAGTCCGGCTCCGATCTGTTGCGCCTGCGGCAGGCCGTCAGGATGGGCAAACTCAAGCGCGCCGAATCCGCAAAAGTCGAATTGCTGCTGGAAGACGGCAGCGTCTATCCGCAAACCGGCAGGATATTCTTCACCGACATGGCGGTCGATCCGGGCACCGGCGCGGTGTCTTTGCGCGCCGAGTTTCCCAATCCCGGACATGAACTGTTGCCCGGTATGTTCGTGCGTGTACGCTTCCCCGAAGCGCTGGCCGAGAACGTGATCCGCATCCCGCAGCGCGCCGTGCAGGGCGGCCCGCAGGGACAGTTCGTGACGGTGATCGGCGCGGAAAGCAAGGCGACGCCGGTGCCTGTCAGGACAGGCGGCATGGCGGGCGGTGATTTCATCATCGCGAGCGGCTTGAAAGGAGGCGAACAGGTCATCGTGAACGGCCTGCAGAAAGCGCGCCCGGGCACGGTGGTAAAACCGGTGACTGAAGGCGGCACTGCCCCGGCCGCCAAGTAATCGGGAACTGCCCATGTTCGCAAAATTCTTTATCGATCGTCCGATCTTCGCCTGGGTCATCGCGCTCATCATCCTGCTCGGCGGCGTGCTGGCTTTGAAAAACCTGCCGGTCGCGCAATATCCGGCCGTCGCGCCGCCAGCGCTGTCGGTCTCGATCACCTACCCCGGCGCCGCCGCGCAGATCGTCGAGGAGACCGCCGTCGCGCTGCTGGAGCAGGAGATGAACGGCATCGAACACCTGCTGTACATGGAGTCGGCAGCGGAACAGGGCAGCGGCAGCATCACGCTGACTTTCGAGGCCGGCACCAACCTCGATCTCGCCTCGGTGGAAACGCAGAACCGCATCAAACGCGTCGAGGCGCGCCTGCCGGAAGACGTGCGGCGGCTGGGCATCACTGTCGCGAAATCGGCACGCAACTATGTGATGTTCGTCGCGCTGATCTCGCCGGACAAAAGCAACAGTGATGTCGCGCTCGGCAGCTATGCCGCCGCCAGCGTGCTCGACAGCATCCGGCGCGTGCCCGGCGTGGGCGAGGCGCTGCTGTTCGGCACCGAATACTCGATGCGCCTGTGGCTCAAGCCGGACAAGCTGCAAAGCTACGGCCTGACCCCGACAGATGTGTCGCGCGCGGTGCGCGCGCAGAATTCGCAACTCGCGACCGGCGAACTGGGGCAACTCCCTTCCGCGCCCGGCCAGCAGCTCAACGCGGTGATCGTCACCAAGAGCCGCCTGTCCTCGCCGGAAGAATTCGGCAACATCACGCTGCGCACCAACCCGGACGGCTCGACCTTGCGCGTCAGGGATGTGGCCAGAGTGGAACTGGGCGCGCAGGATTACGCGCGCAGCGCGCGCATCGACAGCCAGCCGGCGGCGGCGATCGCGATCCGCCTGTCGCCCGGCGCCAACGCGCTGGACACCGTCAAGGCGGTCAGGGATCGGATGGCCGAACTGGCGAAATATTTTCCCAAGGGCGTTGACTGGGTGGTGCCTTATGACACCTCGAAATTCATCGACATCTCGATCAGGGAAGTGCTGAAGAGCCTGGCCGAGGCGCTGCTGCTGGTGGTGCTGGTGATGTACCTGTTCCTCGAGAACTGGCGCGCGACGCTGATCCCGACTATCGTCATCCCGATCGCGCTGGTCGGCGCGCTGGTGGGGCTGTATCTGCTGGGCTATTCGATCAACGTGCTGACACTCTTTGCGATGGTGCTGGCGATCGGCATCGTCGTGGACGATGCCATCGTCGTGACCGAGAACGTCGAACGCATCATGACCACCGAAGGACTGTCCGCGCGCGATGCGACGCGCAAGGCGATGGACCAGATCGTCGGCGCGATCATCGCGATCACGCTGGTGCTCTCTGCGGTATTCATCCCGATGGCGTTCTTCCCCGGCTCGACCGGCGCGATCTACCGCCAGTTCGCCGTGACGCTGGTGCTGACGATGATGTTCTCGGCGCTGATGGCGCTGACGCTGACCCCGGCGCTGTGCGCGTCGCTGCTCAAGCATCAGCCGGGCAAGGACATGATGCCGAGCAAAGGCTTTTTCGGCTGGTTCAACCGCCTGTTCGCGCGCACCACCAAGGGCTATACCGCCAGCGTGAGCAATATCATCAGGAAGACCGCGCGCTACCTGATGGTCTACGCGGTGATCTTCATCGCGATGGGCTGGCTGTTCGCCAAGCTGCCGGGCAGCTTCCTGCCCGAGGAGGACCAGGGCTATTTCATCACCATCATGCAGCTCCCCGCCGGTGCGACGCAGGAGCGCACGATCGAAGTGTTGTCGCAGGTCGAGCAGTTCTATCTCGGCCAGCCCGAGGTCGAGCGTGTGATCGGTGTCGCGGGTTTCTCTTTCTTCGGGCGGGGACAGAATGCGGCGATTGCGTTCGTGCGTCTGAAGGGCTGGGACGAGCGTCCCGGAGAGAAGAGCAGTTCCACCGCGCTGGTGCTCAAGGCCAATATGGCGCTGTCGCGCATCAAGCAGGCGATGATCTTCGCGATCAATCCGCCGCCGATACCCGAGCTGGCGGCGGCGGGCGGCTTCGATTTCCGCCTGCAGGACCGCGGCGGTGTGGGCCGCGAGAAGCTGACCGAGGCGCGCAACATGGTGCTGGGCATGGCGATGCAGGATCCGGTATTGGCCCGCGTCCGCCCCGAAGGTCAGGAAGCCGGACAGCAACTGTTCCTCGACATCGACAGGCTCAAGGCAGAGTCCATGGGCGTAGCCATCGCCGACCTGAGCGAGACGCTGCAATCTCTGCTCGGCGTGGCATACATCAACGACTTCGTGCGCCAGGGACGGGTGCTGCGTGTGCAGATGCAGGCCGAGCCGGACACGCGCCGCACGCCCGAGGACATTTTGCGCATCACGGTGCGCAACAACCGGGGGGGCATGGTGCCGCTGTCCGAGTTGGCGACCGCGCGCTGGATCGTTGGCTCGCCCAAACTGGACCGATACAACGGCCTGCCCGCGATGAAGATCTCCGGCGGCGCGGCACCCGGCCGCAGCACCGGCGAAGCGGCGGCGGCGATGGAACAGATCGCGCAAAAGCTGCCGTCTGGCATAGGCTACGAATGGTCGGGCACTTCGTTCGAGGAACGCCAATCCGGCACGCAGGCTCCGCTGCTGTTCGCAATCTCTCTGATCGTGGTGTTCCTGTGCCTCGCCGCGCTGTATGAAAGCTGGTCGATCCCGTTCGCCGTGCTGTTGGTCGTGCCGCTGGGCGTGTTCGGCGCGGTGCTGGCGGTCACGTTGCGCGAGTTGCCGAACGATGTGTACTTCAAGGTCGGCCTGATCGCGATCATCGGCCTGTCGTCCAAGAACGCGATCCTGATTATCGAGTTCGCGCGCAAACTGCAGGACGACGGCATGAGCCTGTTCGATGCGACGCTGGAAGCTTGCCGCCTGCGATTCCGCCCCATCCTGATGACGTCTATCGCCTTCATCGTCGGCGTATTGCCGCTGGCGATCTCGACCGGCGCGGGCGCGCAAAGCCGCCATGCGATCGGCACCGGCGTGATGGGCGGCATGATCGCCGCAACGCTGCTCGCGGTATTCCTCGTGCCGGTGTTCTTCGTCGTGATGCGGCGCATCTTTCCGGGACATGCGCGCACAGCCACGGGAGACCGGCATGAATAACCCAAACAATCCGCCAAATAATCCGTTAGACCAAACAGCTCTTGTAGGGGCGCGATTCATCGCGCCCTGGTTCATAAAGGGCGCGATGAATCGCGCCCCTACCTTCGTTCTGGCAGCCATGCTGAGTGCCTGCTCGATGATGCCTGACTACCAGCGCCCTGCCGCGCCGGTTCCCGCCGCGTGGCCGGACAACGTGAAGCTGAAAATCTCGGCCGAGCCCGTGCGCACCGACTGGCAGAAGTATTTCCCCGATCCTCGTTTACAAGCGTTGATCGCCACCGCGCTGGAGAACAACCGCGACCTGCGCATCGCTACTGCGCGCATTGCCGAAGCCCGGGCGCAATACGGCATACAGCAGGCCGACCGCTGGCCGAACGTCAACCTGAACGCTAGCCATAGCGCTTCGCTGACGCCGGGCAGCGTGTCCCTTACCGGCAATTCATTGCTCAACCGCAGGAACGACCTGAACGTGAGCCTGGTGTCCTACGAGCTGGATTTCTGGGGCCGTGTGACCAGCATGAACGCGTATGCCAAGGCCGGTTATCTCGCCACCGAAGAGGCGCAACGCGCGTTCCGCTACTCGCTGATCGCCGAGGTGGCCAACGCCTACCTGTCGCTGCAGGAGTTGCGCGAACGCACCGCGCTCACCGAGGCAACCGTCAAGGCGCGCGCCGAGACCAAAGAACTGGTGTCACGCCGCCGCGATCTGGGCGTATCCGGCGATATGGATTTTCTGCAGGCGGAAGGCGCGTATCAGGCCTCGCTGGCGGAATTCGCGAATCTGCAGCGGCAGCAGGCCGCCGCCGCGAATCTGCTCGACCTGTTGCTGGGCCAGCCTGTGGCCGAGATCAGGGATCTGCCGGCCGGACGCAGTCTCGCCGAGCAGGGTATCACGCCCGAATTGCTTGCCGGATTGCCCGCCGAAGTGTTGCTGCGCCGCCCCGACGTGCTGGCCGCAGAGCAGCGCCTGATCGCCGCGAACGCCAATATCGGTGCGGCACGCGCGGCCTTCTTCCCGCGCATCTCGCTGACCGGCAGCATCGGGACCGCCAGCCGCGACCTCTCGGGCCTGTTCGATATGAACAACCGCGCATGGAGTTTTCAGCCCGCCATCAGCCTGCCGTTGTTCGATGCCGGTCGTACATCGGACTACGTGGATATTGCCGCAGCACGCAAAGTGATCGCGGTCGCCGAGTACGAAAAAACCATCCAGCAGGCATTCCGCGAGGTCGCCGACCTGTTGAGCGCGAGCGACAGACTCACCAAACAGCTTGCCGCGCAATCCGCCAATGCCAAGGCTCAAAGCCAGCGGCTGCGTCTGGTCGAGGCGCGCTACAAAGCCGGCATTGCCAGCCATCTCGAGGTGCTGGATGCGCAACGCGAAGCCTATGCGTCCGCGCAGGGAGAGGCGCAAGTGCGGCGCTTGTGGCTGTCCGTGGCGACCCAACTCTACAAGGCGCTGGCCGGGGAAAGCAACGACATCGCAGGCAAGGCCGAACAATAATCCTCAAGGCAGCGCCAACAATCCGCATCTCACTGTGGGCGCAACATTCCGGCCGACAACCGCCCGGAGGCCGCTTGTACACCGCCTATCAGGATTTGCGCGCCTCTGGTCAGTCCAGGGTGGAAACATTAGAATCGGGACCGTAACATCCGTCCCAACTTCAAATGGAGTACGCCATGAAATCCCAGAATATAAGCCCCGCAAAAGGATTTACCCTGATCGAGGTGCTGATCGCGGTTGCCATCATCGGCATCCTGGCGAGCATTGCACTCCCTGCCTATACTGATTACGTCACGCGCGGAAAGCTGGTAGACGCCTCAACCCAGCTGTCCGATGGCCGAGTCAAGCTGGAACAGTTTTTTCAGGACAACCGCACCTATGTCGGCGGACCCTGTCCTGCTGCGACCAAATACTTTACTTTTGTCTGCGGCAACCTTGCCGCCACCACTTACACTATAACCGCGACTGGCACAGCCGCTGGTAATGTAACGGGCTTCAGTTACACCATTGACCACAACAATGCGAAAACTTCGACCACGCCCTGGGGCAACGGTGCCACATGCTGGATCATGAAAAAAGGAGATACGTGTTGAGCGCTTTTCCCACAGCCAAACCCCTGGGGTTTACCCTGATCGAGGTGATGATCGCGATCGCGATCATTGCCATCGCGATGGTGCTGGGTATCCCAAGTTACCGGGTCTGGGTTCAGAACACCCAGATCCGCAACGCGGCCGAATCTATCCAGAATGGCCTGCAGCGCGCCCGGGCGGAAGCGGTGAGCCGCAATACCAATGTTGCATTTGTTTTTGGTGCGGGCTCTTCGTGGACTGTCAGTGTGGTCAACAGCGGCGAAGTGGTCGAATCGAGATCCAGCAAAGAGGGCTCAACAAACGTCTCGGTAGCAACCGCGCCAGCGGGTTCGACCACCTTCACCTTCAATAACTTCGGCGCAAGGGCGGCCAATGCCGATGGTTCGGCCGCCCCCACCCAGATAAACCTTGATTCCACCCTGCTGAGCGCGGCAGACAGCCGGGATCTGAGGGTCACGCTGGGTATAGGCGGCCAAACCAGGATGTGCGACCCCAATCTTGTCCCAGGCTCCAGCCCGCGCGCTTGTTAAATCAGGAAACAATCATGCGCAAACAGAAATCCTCCCCTCAAAAATTCTCTCAACAGGGCATCGTGTTGCTGGAAGCCTTGATTGCGATCCTGATCTTTTCCATGGGTGTGCTTGCGCTGGTTGGATTGCAGGCCGCCATGATCAGGAACACCGCCTCTTCCAAATTCCGTGCAGATGCGAGTTATATCGCGCAGCAAAGAATCGGCATGATGTGGGCCGACCCGGGCAATCTTGCCAATTATCTCGAGGTGAATACCGACATCTCCACTTTGCTGCCCCAGGGCACGCGTAGCGTCGACCAGCCGGTTCCCGGATTGCTTGTAGTTACCGTCACCTGGCAAGAACCGGGGCAGCCCCAGCATAACTTCACCGCCACTGCCAGTATATTCGGGGGCTAGTACCATGAAATCCGGCAAACCATCTTCGTTTAAAAATCAATCTGGATTTACCATCGTGGAAATTCTGGTCGGGCTGGTGATCGGCCTGCTTTTGACGCTGGTTATCATGCAGGTCTTCACCGTCTTTGAAGGTCAGAAACGCACCACCTCCGGAACCGCAGATGCCCAGACCAACGGCAGCACAGCGCTCTATACCATCGCGCGTGAACTCAAAATGTCAGGATATGGCCTGTTCCCCGCTACAGATTCCCCGCTCGAATGCACGGCTCCGATTATCGATGCCGCCACCGGCGTAACCGGTCTCTCGCCAGTCACCATTACCGATGGCGGTACGGGAGCAGGCGCCAGCGACAGCATCACCATACGCTATGGAACGACTCCCACCGGTGGAACTCCCACTCCAATCGCCTTGATGGCCGGTGCGACGGCCACGGTTGGCAACAATCTGGCCTGCCAGCTAAACGACATCGCGATCATCATCAATGCCGTTGCTCCCTCGTGCAACGTGACCAGGGTGACCGGGTTGATAGGCACCACAGGTATACAGCTGCAAAACATCGCTGGTGCAGCGGCCGATCCCAAAATTAATATTTCCTGTCTGGGTGCGTGGAATGAGATCACCTATCGCGTGAACAACGGCAACCTGGAGCGCAACCTCGTTCCCAACATCACCGACATCGTCAACATACAGGCGCAATACGGTATCGCGGCTGCCGGCTTGAGCTCCAGCAATGCCAATTTCAACCAGATCGTCCAGTGGGTGGACGCCACCGGCGCAACCTGGGCCGTCCCTACGGTGGCAGACCGCAACCGCATCAAGGCTATCCGCATTGCTGTCGTAGCGCGCAACGGGCTGCTTGAAAAGGAGAACGTCAGCACTGCGTGCAGCTCCACCACGACCGCTTCTCCCACAGGACTTTGTGCATGGGACGCCACTTCTGCCGCGCCGATTATTGCATCCCCCGCACCGAGTATCAATCTGGGCAACGATCCCGACTGGCGGCGATACCGTTACCGGGTGTTTGAAACCATCATTCCGCTGCGTAACATGATCTGGTCCAAGCCTACACTATGAACACGCTAACCAAACTCAATCGCCATAACGGACAGCCGGCCAATAAACAGCGTGGCGTGGTGCTGTTTTTTTCCCTGATCGCCCTGGTAGTCATGTCGCTCGCCGCCGTAGCCCTGATACGTTCGGTAGACACCAACACCATGATTGCGGGTAATCTGGCCTTCAAACAGTCCACCGCCACCTCCGGCGATGGCGGGATTGAGAATGCGATTGCCATGATGGCGACGTTAGAGGCCAATAACAAGGCCCTGAACGTTTATTCCAACGCCGCCCACCCCTTCAATGTTACGGTAGCTGCAAATGGCTATTACTCGAATGCGGATCCCGCACTTGATCTCTTTGCCGATGCTACATGGAACGCAATCACCGCCGTCCCCCCTGTAATCGATGGCAGCGGCAACTCTGTCCAATATATTGTTCAGCGGATGTGCCGCGCTGCCAATCAGGTATTGTCCACCGCGAATTGTCTGTTCAGCTCGGCAGCTCTCAACACCAGCGGCATGTCAGTCCCGCTCCCATGGCAGGTGTGCGATCCGACCGTTTCTCCGGGTTGCCCGGTAGCAGGGCAGGCCCCGATGTACCGCTTCACCGCCCGAATCACCGGTCCCAAGAATTCGGTCAGCTACATACAGTCGTTCGTCTACTAGGAGGCAACCATGAAACGCCATCTGCTTTCCCGCTCCACCGCCCTGCTGTGCCTGACATTGACCGCCAACCTTGCGCTGCCGCTGCAATCGATGGCTGCCGCGATCGCACTGGCGACGGAACCGCTGGTCACTTCCCATACCTCCTCGGTAAAACCCAACGTGATGTTCATACTCGACGATTCGGGCAGTATGGGCTGGGACTACTTGCCGGACTGGGCGAACGACAACCATCCCGTGTCGGGTACCGGTTATGCCAACATGCCTGAACTATTCAGAAACGCCGGCTTTAACGGTGTTGCCTACAATCCTGCGACCACTTACTCCCCCCCCGTTCTGTTCAATGCGGACGGTTCACTGAACACTACCACCTACCCCAACATCGGTGCGCCCTGGATAGCCGTCAAGAACGACGCCTATGGCGTACAATCGACGGGAACCAGCAACCTGGTCGGCAGCGCCTCCTACTATACCTTCATACCCGGCGAATATTGCTCATCGGACAAAATGGATGCTTGTGTGGTGGCCACCGCCCCGACCACGGTTGCGGGCGTGCTGTATGACAAACCGGCCGGGTTGCGCTGGTGCAATAGCGCTGCGCTGACCGCCTGCCAGAGCATCAACAATGCGACCTACAAATATCCGCGCTATCCCGGCCTCGCGACCCCCGCTGTTGCGGCGACTGCCAAACTGACCGTCACTGGCGGCGGCACAGCGACCAGCATCAAGGTGAACGGTTTCGAGATACTCACTGCGGCGACCGCAACTAGCGGCACGACCGGCACAGTCGCCAGCAGGATCGTAACCAACATCAACGCCTGTACTGCCGCCAAGGTGGGGGCATGTACGATAGCCGGTTACAGCGCCTCGAAAACAGGCAGCGTCGTGACGATCACCGCTCCGGTAGCGCTGGGTGCAATTACGTTCACACCCACAGCGACCGGCACGATGAACAAAACGCTCACCGCGTTTAGCGGCGGCGCGCCGGCCTCTGCGATACCAGGCTCCAACGTACTGACCAACATCGTTTCTACCACCACCAGCTACCCCTATCCAGGCACGACCACCAAGGCCGCTACCCGCACTGACTGCGCAGGCGCGACTTGCACCTATACCGAGGAAATGACTAATTACGCCAACTGGTGGACCTATTACCACACCCGTATGCAATCCATGAAAACCTCGGTGAGCCGGGCTTTCAAGACCCTCGATAACCGGTTCCGCGTGGGCTTCAACTCCATTAGCTATACCGGTGCTACCGATAATGCTTTGTTTCTCCACATCGACACCTTTGAGCTGGCGCATAAGAACAGCTGGTTCACTCACCTGTTTGCCGGTAAGCCGAACTCATCGACCCCGCTGCGTGGCGCGATCTCAAATGCAGGCAAACTGTATGCCAATAAAGTCAGCGGCCAAACGCTGGACCCAGTGCAATATTCCTGCCAGCAGAATTTCACCATCCTTTCAACGGACGGCTACTGGAACACCGGTAACGAATCGAGTACCTATGGCCCGTTTAACCTGACTGGCGGCAATGTGGGCGACCTCGATGGCGGGGCGACTCCGCGCCCGATGAAGCAAGGCACTACAGCTGTTGCCGACACCCTGGCCGATGTCGCCAAGTACTACTACGATACTGATTTGCGCACCGGCGCCCTGGGTAATTGCAGCGGGGGGAAGAGCACCGATTTCCCTGCGGGCAATCCCGATGTGTGCACAAATAACGTGTTTGTCAGCAGCACGGACAACAACGTCAAGCAGCACATGACCACTTTCACGATGGGTCTGGGTGCCGATGGCACGCTCAATTTCACGACCGATTACCAGACTGCTACGTCCGGGGATTTTTATAACCTCAAAAAGGGCTTGGGCAGTCCTACCGTGAACTGGCCCGACCCGATAGCCGGTACGGCGGGAGAACGGATAGACGACTTATGGCACGCTGCCGTGAACGGCCAGGGTACCTACTTCAGCGCCAAAAGCCCGGATCAGATTATTGATGGCTTCACCAAAGCGCTGTCGTCCATTACCGCCAAGGTAGGCTCGTCGGCTGCGGCCGCGACCAGTACGCTGAACCCGGTAGCGGGCAACAACTACGCTTATGTCGCCAGCTACACCACGGTAAAGTGGATCGGCAACCTGGAATCGCGCAGCATCAACACAAACACTGGCGTGGTCAGCCAGACCGCGACCTGGTGCGTGGAAAGCATCCCGTCAGGAACTTGCTCGGCGCCCAGCAGCATCGCTGCCGACACCAGCGGTTCCAGCACTGTTTATTACTGTGTCACACCCAGCTCCACTGCAGCAACCTGTACCGCTCCCGGCGTGCTGGTCGGTACGGATTGCAAGATACAAATGCCGGTCGCCTGTACCGGCACCATGCCTGCCAAAGTGGGTGCTACTACCGACACTCGAACGATCTACACCCCCAACAATGCTGGCACAGCACTCATCGGTTTTGATGCAGCCTATGCCATAGCCAATCCGGCCAATTTCTCGGCTGCACATATCAACACGCTCAGCCAATGGGTGCTGTTAAATCCTGCGCAACAAACTGCGGCAGAAGGTGTCAACCTGATCAACTTCCTGCGTGGCCAGAACGGCTTTGAGGATCGTGCCTCCAATGCCGTTTCCAACAGACTCTACCGCTCCCGCGAAGCCGTATTTGGGGATGCACTGGAATCACAACCGGCCTACCTGAGCGTACCCGTGTTCAGTTATCCCGATGCTGGTTATAGCGCCTTCAAGTCCTCGCAGTCCGCCAAAGCAGATGTCGTCACCGGGGCGGTATACATAGGTGCCAACGACGGTATGTTGCATGCCTTTGCGGCCGACACGGGCAGTGAACGCTGGGCTTATGTGCCCAGCATGGTCATACCCAACCTGTGGAAACTTGCGGACACGAATTACGCAAGCAAACACAACAATTTCGTAAATGGCAGCCCGATCATGTCGGATGTATACGGCGGCGGCGTCTGGCATACGATACTGGTGGGCGGATTGAACGGCGGCGGTCGTGGATATTACGCGCTTGATATAACGAACCCTTCCACACCCACCCTGCTTTGGGAATTCACCACTGCCGACGATGCCAACATCGGTTATGGATTCGGGGCGCCGGTCATCACCAAATTGCAGAACGGAACCTGGGTCGTTCTGGTTACTTCGGGCTATAACAATATCAGCCCCGGCGACGGCAATGGTTATCTCTACGTGCTGGATGCACTGAGCGGAACGATAATCAAGTCTATTTCCACCAATATCGGCAATGCCGTGACTCCCAGCGGACTGGCCGGTATTTCAGCATGGAACAGTGACCCCACTGTCAACCAGGCAAGCTTTGTCTACGGCGGCGATCTCTTGGGAAACGTCTGGCGTTTTGATATCAATACAGGGGCTGCGCCTCTCTTGTTTGCCACGTTGAAAGGCCCTTCCGGCATTGCCCAACCTGTTACGACCCCGCCCGTGCTGGGCCTTATTGATGGCAAGCGGGTGATCTATGTCGGTACCGGAAAATATCTGGAGGTATCGGATCTGTCCAATACCCAGGTGCAAAGTCTATACGCCATGCAGGATAACGATGTCACCACAACCCTGACCAATCCAGGGGGCAGCCCCAGGGATAGCACTCAACTGGTGGAACAAACGATTACTTTAATGGGTTCCACCCGTACCGCCACCGCCAATCCCGGGACTTTCACCACACACCGAGGCTGGTACGCCGATTGGCCCGACACTGGGGAACGCGTGAACCTGGAAGGCAAACTGGTGCTGGGAACGCTGATCATGCCCACCATCGTTCCGGCAAATACCGTTTGTTCGCCGGGTGGCTATGGCTGGCTCAATTATTTTAACTATGAAACAGGTGGACCGGTCAAGGATATCGTTTCTCAGAAATTTGACTCGCCGATCGTCGGGGTCAATATTATATTTATCAAAGGGAAACCCCTCCTGGAAGTCGTGACGGCTACCAATCCCACCCCTGAGCTGCCGCCTGTCGGAGTTGATTTTGGCGATCTCAACGCCGGTTTCTCGTCTAAGCGCACCATCTGGCGTGAGTTGATACCCTGATCAACTCGGGGTTTGCATGAACGACAAAGCGGCCATAAGGCCGCTTTGTCGTTTTCTGTCCTGGAAATTCACACCTGCAGGCAGCAGGAAAGTACTGTGGCAAAAGATTGGCCGATAAAAAGGCGGCCTGTATAGGTCGCCTTTTTAAATCCTGCCAATTGATTCCGCCTATTTGACAACCGCCTTCAGCTCGCCCTTGACATAGCGATTCGCCATCGCTTCCAGCGAGATCGGCTTGATCTTTCCGGCTTGGCCTGCACAACCAAATGCCTCGTAGCGCGCCTTGCAGATCTCTTTCATCGCTTTGGTGGATACCGCGAGGAATTTGCGCGGATCGAAGTCCTTGGGGTTTTGCGCCAGATAACGGCGCACCGAGCCGCTCGATGCCATGCGCAGGTCGGTGTCGATATTGACCTTGCGCACGCCGTGCTTGATGCCTTCGACGATCTCTTCAACCGGTACGCCGTAGGTCTGGCCCATATCACCGCCGAACTCATTGATGATCTTCAGCCATTCCTGAGGCACCGAAGAAGAACCGTGCATCACCAGATGGGTGTTGGGAATGCGCGCATGGATCTCCTTGATGCGGGCAATCGCCAGCGTATCTCCGGTGGGCGGCTTGGTGAATTTGTAAGCGCCATGCGAGGTGCCGATCGCGATCGCCAAAGCATCGACCTGGGTCAGCTTGACGAATTCGGCAGCTTCGTTCGGGTCGGTCAACAGTTGGTCGTGGGTCAACACGCCTTCCGCGCCGTGACCGTCTTCTTTTTCGCCCATGCCGCTTTCCAGCGAGCCCAAGCAACCCAGTTCACCTTCCACGGAAACGCCTACTGCGTGAGACATTTCAACCACGCGACGGGTGACGTCCACGTTGTACTCAAACGATGCGGGTGTTTTGGCATCCTCCTTCAGTGAACCGTCCATCATCACGCTGGAGAAACCCGATTTGATCGCGTTGATGCATACCGCCGGAGACGCGCCGTGGTCCTGGTGCATCACCACCGGGATATGCGGGTAGGCTTCCACCGCTGCCGCGATCAGGTGCCGCAGAAAGGCTTCGCCCGCGTATTTGCGCGCGCCGGCAGAGCCTTGCATGATTACCGGGCTGTTGGTTTCATCAGCCGCTTCCATGATGGCCTTAACCTGTTCCAGATTATTCACGTTGAACGCGGGCAGGCCGTAGCCGTTTTCCGCAGCATGATCGAGTAGTTGACGCAAAGATACTAATGCCATTTCTTCCTCCTGATTAAAAATTCAAAATTGGGTAACGCACTTTACTGCATGAATCCGACCCGATGTTAACTAGTGTTTCCGGTGATCGCCAACCTTGACTATCTTCATGGTGTTGGTGTGTCCGGACTTGCCCACCGCCTCACCGATCGTCATGACTATTACATCGCCGTCTGCAACCAGCTTCAGGCGCACCAGCTCTTCTTCCGCCTCGCGCAATGCCAGGGAGTGGTCTTTTGAACCGATTTTAAAAGCGATTGGATGCACGCCGCTGAACAGGGTCACCTTGCTCAGGGTCTCGGTCAACGGCGTCATCGCAAAAATCGGCACACGCGCATTGACGCGCGACATCCACAACGGGGTTGAACCGGATTGGGTCAGGGCCACGATCGCCTTTACCTTGAGATGGGACGCCGCGTACAGAGCCGACATCGCGATAGACTGGTCGATACGCGTGAATCTTTGCGCCTCGGTTCGGCGGTCTATCCCGTGGTCATTGACTTCAACCTCGGCCTTCAGGCAAATGCGCGCCATCGCCTCGATGGTTTCAACCGGATAGTCGCCCACTGCGGTTTCCGCCGACAGCATCACCGCATCGGTGCCGTCCAGTACCGCGTTCGCGACATCCGACACTTCCGCGCGCGTGGGGATCGGATTGGTGATCATCGATTCCATCATCTGCGTCGCGGTGATGACCAGACGGTTCTTTTCTCTCGCCATTTTGATCATGCGTTTCTGCAGGCCCGGCACGGCTGCATCGCCGACTTCGACGCTCAGGTCGCCGCGTGCCACCATGATCGCATCCGACGCGTCGATGATGTCGGCCAGAGCCGGTATCGCTTCGGCGCGCTCGATCTTGGCCATCAGCAGGCTCTTGCCGCCCGCAGCGTGCATCAGTTCGCGCGCAAGCCGCATGTCGTCGCCGGTACGAGGGAACGACACCGCCAGATAATCCGCCTTGATCAGCGCGGCCGTCTTGATGTCTTCCTTGTCCTTGTCGGTCAGCGCCGGCGCGGTCAATCCCCCACCCTTGCGGTTGATGCCCTTGTTGTTGGACAACACGCCGCCGCGCACCACCTTGCATATGACCTGCGGGCCTTTTACGCCGGTCACGTGGAATTCCAGCATGCCGTCGTTGAGCAGCAATACCGTCCCCACACTGACATCGTTGGGCAGTTCTTTGTAATCAAGGCCGACGCGCTCCTGATTGCCCAAACCATCCAGCGTTGCATCGAGTATGAAAGTATCGCCGTTGTTCAAAACGATCTTGTCATGTTCGAATTTGCGCACGCGTATCTTCGGCCCCTGCAGGTCGGCCAGAATACCCACCGTGCGGCCGCAGGCTTGGGCGGCAGCGCGCACGGTTGCGGCACGGTTCATATGATCCTGCGCGGAGCCGTGCGAAAAATTCATCCGCACCAGGTCGACTCCGGCCATGATCATTTTCTCCAGAACTTTCTGGTCGCTGGAAGCGGGCCCCAGGGTTGCAACTATCTTGGTTCTACGCAGCATGTATTGGTGTTCCTCTGAATTACTTGCCAGCGCGTTGTTCAAGAATTTCCACTGCGGGCAGTTTCTTGCCCTCGAGGAATTCCAGGAACGCACCTCCGGCGGTGGAGATGTAAGACACTTTGTCGTAGATGTCGTACTTCTGGATTGCCGCGATGGTGTCGCCACCACCCGCCAGCGTAAATGCCTTGGTTTCGGCAATCGCCTTGGCGATGGTCTTGGTGCCTTCGCCAAACTGGTCGAACTCGAACACGCCGACCGGGCCGTTCCACACCACGGTGCCCGCCTTCATGATGATATCCGCCAACTCCTGGGCCGACTTTGGACCGATATCAAAGATCATGTCATCGTCAGCCACGTCACCCGCGTCTTTCAGTACGGCCAGCTCGTTGGCATCGAATTTCTTGCCGACCACCACGTCCACCGCAATCGGGATGTTAGCGCCGCGTTGTTTCATTTTTTCGATCAGCGCCTGTGCCGTCGGAACCAGGTCGTCTTCACACAGCGATTTGCCTACATTCTTGCCGACCGCCTTGAGGAAGGTGTTGGCGATGCCGCCGCCGACCACCAGTTGTTCGCATTTTTCGGACAACGATTCCAGCACCGTAAGTTTAGTCGAAACCTTGCTGCCGCCTACGATAGCGACCATAGGGCGTGCCGGGCTGAGCAGCGCTTTGGACAATGCTTCCAGTTCCTGGGTCAGCAGGATGCCGGCTGCGGCGACCGGCGCATATTTGGCCACGCCATGGGTAGAAGCTTCGGCACGGTGCGCGGTACCGAATGCATCCATCACGAACACGTCGCACAGTGCGGCGTACTTTCTTGCAGTCTCTTCAGTGCTTTTCTTTTCGCCCTTGTTGAAGCGGCAATTCTCCAGCAGCACCAGCTCGCCGTCGGCGACATTGAAACCGCCATCGACCCAGTCGCGGATCAGGCGCACCGGCTTGCCCAGCTTGTTCGCGATGGTATCCGCCACCGGCCTGAGCGAGTTCTCCTCGGAATACACGCCTTCTTCGGGACGGCCCAGATGGGAAGTCACCATCACGCGCGCACCGGCTTTCAGCGCGGCATTGATGGTGGCCATCGAGGCGGTGATACGCGCATCGGAAGTCACTTTGCCGTCTTTGACGGGCACGTTGAGATCGGAACGGATCAGGACGCGTTTGCCCCTGAGGTCCAGATCGGTCATTTTGATTACGGACATTTTTTCTACTCCAGAAACGTAAGGCGGGAGGACGGAAGTGGGGAGTGGGGAGTGGGATGTTTCCACTCCCCACCCCCTGCCACCCACTTACCAGCTTATTTACTTGGCGATATGACGCACCATGCGCATAAGGTTGCAGGTATAGCCATATTCGTTGTCATACCAGGCCACCACTTTGACGAAAGTCGGATCCAGCGCAATGCCGGCCTCCGCATCGAATACTGACGGTGTGGTCTGACCGCGGAAGTCGGTGGAAACCACGGCTTCCTTGGTATAACCCAGCACCCCTTTCAACGGACCGCTCTCGGAGGCCGCTTTCATCGCCGCGCAGATTTGCTCGTATGTCGCTTCCTTGCTCAGCTCCACGGTCAGATCGACGACCGACACGTCCGAAGTCGGCACACGGAACGCCATGCCTGTCAGCTTGCCCTTGAGCGCCGGCAAGACTACACCGACTGCCTTGGCCGCACCGGTCGAAGACGGGATGATGTTCTCCAGGATGCCGCGGCCACCGCGCCAATCCTTGCTGGAAGGACCGTCAACGGTCTTCTGTGTCGCGGTGGCAGCATGCACCGTGGTCATCAGGCCGCGTTTGATGCCAAAGTTGTCGTGCAACACCTTGGCGACTGGCGCCAATGCATTGGTGGTGCAGGAAGCGGCGGAAACGATGCTCTCGCCCTTGTAGGTTTCATGGTTCACGCCATACACGAACATCGGGGTGTCGTCCTTGGAAGGGGCGGATTGCACAACCTGCTTGGCGCCCGCATCGATGTGCTTCTGGCAGGTTTCCTTGGTCAGGAAGAAGCCGGTGCATTCGATCACGATGTCGACCTTGGCCTCATTCCACTTCAGATTGGCCGGATCGCGCTCTGCGGTCAGGCGGATGGTCTTGCCGTTGACGACCAGGTTGTTGCCGCTGACGGAAACATCGCCATTGAAACGGCCATGTACCGAATCATACTTGAGCATGTAGGCCAGATAGTCAGGCTCCAGCAAGTCATTGATCGCAACGACTTCGATTTCAGGAAAGTCCTTGGTTGCTGCGCGGAACACCATGCGTCCGATACGACCGAATCCATTGATACCAACACGAATTGCCATTTTATTCTCCCGTTTTAGTGATTAAAAATTGCTAGTCTTAAAGCACGTTTTTAACGGCTTTCACTACATTGTAGTTCGGCATAACGTTGACCTTCGGCAAACGCTAGCCTGCACTGAAATGTCGTCAATGCCTGCTACAAAACACCCTTGACTGTCTTGACGACATTTTCCACAGTAAAACCGAAGTGCTTGAACAACTCCGGTGCCGGAGCGGATTCGCCAAAGCAATCCATGCCGACCACTGCGCCATCCAGACCCACGTATTTGTACCAGCCGCCGGTCACGCCCGCCTCGACCGCGACACGCTTGATACCCTTGGGCAACACGCTGTCCTTGTAAGCCTGATCCTGCTTGTCGAACACGTTGGTCGACGGCATCGACACCACGCGCACGTTGATGCCCTCTGCAGCCAGTGCCGTTTGCGCGCCCATCGCCAGCGATACTTCGGACCCTGTCGCGATGATCACCCCCTGCGGCTTGCCGCCGGCCGCTTCGGACAGCACATAAGCGCCCTTGCGGATATTGGCGATCTGCGCTGCGTCGCGCTTCTGGAATGCCAGATTCTGGCGCGAGAAGATCAGGCTGGTCGGACCGTCCCGACGCTCCACTGCAGCCACCCAGGCAGCAGCCGATTCGACGGTGTCGCATGGACGCCATACTTCCATGTTTGGAATGTAACGCAGCGTCGCTGTTTGTTCTACCGGCTGGTGAGTAGGGCCATCTTCGCCCAGACCGATCGAGTCGTGGGTGAACACGAAGATCACGCGCTGCTTCATCAGCGCCGACATGCGCAACGCATTGCGCGCGTATTCGGAGAACATCAGGAAGGTGCCGCCGAACGGCAGGTAACCGCCGTGCAGGGCCATGCCGTTCATGATGTGCGACATGCCGAACTCGCGCACGCCATAGCTGATGTAGTTGCCGGGCTTCTTGCCGCTGACATGGTGCGCCCCTGTCCAGTTGGTCAGGTTGGAGCCTGTCAGGTCGGCGGAACCGCCGAGGAACTCGGGCAGCGCGGGTTGCAAGCCGTTGATCGCGTTCTGCGAAGCCTTGCGGGTGGCAACGGTCTCGGCCTTCTCGTTGGTCTTGGCGATGAACTCGGCTGCATGGGCAGCCCAGTTGGCCGGCAGCTGGTTATTGATACGACGCTCGAACTCGGCAGCCTCTTTCGGGAAGGCTTTTTTGTATTCGGCGAATTTGTTGTTCCACAGCTTTTCCGCGCCCGCGCCCTTGGTGCGCGCATCCCATGCCTCGTATACATGTGCAGGAATCTCGAACGGGGGATATTTCCAGCCGATGTGCGCGCGCGTTGCGGCCACTTCGGCATCGCCCAGCGCCGCACCATGCACGTCGTGCGTACCTTCCTTGTTCGGCGAGCCCGCGCCTATCACGGTCTTGCAGCAGATCAGCGTCGGTTTGTCGGTGACCGCCTTGGCTGCCTTGATCGCGGCGTCGATCGCCTCGGCGTCGTGGCCCTGCACATCGGCGATGACATGCCAGCCGTAGGCTTCAAAGCGCTTGGCGGTGTCATCGGTATACCAGCCGTCGATATGGCCGTCGATGGAGATGTTGTTGTCGTCCCAGAACGCGACCAACTTGCCCAGACCCCAAGTGCCGGCCAGCGCGCACGCTTCGTGCGAGATGCCCTCCATCATGCAGCCGTCGCCCAGGAACACGTAAGTGTGGTGATTGACGATCTCGTGGCCGGGCTTGTTGAATTCGTTGGCCAGCAGTTTCTCCGCCATCGCCATGCCCACCGCGTTGGTGATGCCCTGGCCGAGCGGGCCGCCGGTGGTTTCCACGCCGGGTGTGTAGCCGTATTCGGGGTGGCCGGGAGTCTTGGAATGCATCTGGCGGAAGCGTTTCAGCTCGTCCATCGGCAAGTCGTAACCGGACAAATGCAGCAGCGCATACACCAGCATCGAACCGTGGCCGTTGGACAGGATGAAACGGTCGCGGTCCGGCCATTTCGGGTTGGCCGGATTGTGGCGCAGGTGGCGGTTCCACAGCACGTCGGCGATTTCCGCCATCCCCATCGGCGCGCCGGGGTGGCCGGAATTGGCCTTTTGCACGGCA
>JACRED010000025.1 GCA_016218415.1 Nitrosomonadales bacterium | reverse complement strand
GGGCGAGAAGCAATTTGCCGGAAGCACCAAGCTGATCGTGATCGACAACAAATCGCTGCAGCAGGACTTCCTGGCCAAATTCATGAAAATGGATACGCCCAAATACAACGGCATCTGGACCAAGAAATCGTTCCGTGACGGCCTGACCCCGCCTGCCGTCAAGTCGGGGGATGCCGAGGTGGTCGAGTATGTCAAACAGACTCCGGGCGCCGTCGGTTATGTTTCCAGCCCGCCGGAAGGTGTGAATGTTGCCCGATAGACCTGCATGGCATCTATCAAGGCAAAAGGTTGTTGCGCTGCCGGGAGGACGGGGTTTTTGTTTTAACACTCGGCAGTGTTTGTAAATAACGCATGCTGAATCTGGGGGGGAATATGCTTGCTACACTCAGCCTGAAACGACGTATGTACTTGCAGTTTTTTCTGGCGGTGCTCCCGCTGGCCGCAGTATTTACCTACCAGATGCTTACTACCAATAACCTGCCGGAAAAAGTCGACAAGTTATTGAGCCAGTACGATTTGACATTGCGCGCCTCGTCCGAATACAAGAATTTTCTGAACGGGGTGGCCGATGCGGTCGATACCGGCATGCTGAGCGGCAAGTCGCTGCAATCGCTCGCCGATTCCGTGACACTCTCCACGGCACTCGTCGCCTCCACCCCCAGCAAAAATATTAAAGCCGCGGCGGATACCATGGAAAAAATCCAGGCTGCTGTTACCGCAAAGAACTCCATAGAAACGCTGATGCCCCTGAGGGCGGACATCAACTTTGTTGACAGCACCCTGATCGCCGAAGCGGCCGGATTCAAGGCCCAATTGTTTACCGTCGTCAGCGACGATGACGTTGCGACCCGCAAAAAAAACAAGGTGTCGATCTATGTTGCTTTGGCAACGCTGTTGCTGCTGACTGTGGTCATACGCCAACTGGTCAACAGCATTACCCGGCCTATCGCCGAGGCCGTCAACACGGCCAGAAGAGTCTCCGAAGGCGACCTGACCAGCCAGATCGACGTGAGCCGCCGCGATGAGATCGGCGAACTTCAGAAAGCCCTGTACGACATGAACCAGTCTTTGATGGCCATTGTGGACAATGTGCGGCTGGCATCGCAGGAAATCGCAAATGGCACCAACGAACTGGTGGACGGCAACAACGATTTGTCCAGCCGAACCGAGGAACAGGCTTCCAGTCTGGAGCAGACTACGGCCAGCATTTCGGAATTGACCATCGCATGCGGCCACAATTTTGACAACTCCCGCCAGGCAAACGAACTTTCACTGATCGCTTCGGATGTTGCCGTCAAGGGAGGCAAAATCGTCGGCCAGGTTGTTGATACCATGAACTCGATCAATGAGAGCTCCAGGAAAGTAGTCGATATCATTGCCGTGATCGAAGGCATCGCTTTTCAGACCAACATCCTGGCCTTGAACGCCGCAGTGGAAGCAGCTCGCGCCGGTGAACAGGGGCGCGGGTTTGCCGTCGTCGCCACGGAAGTGAGAAATCTGGCGCAGCGTTCTGCTGCGGCCGCAAAGGAAATCAAGGTCATGATAGGAACTTCGACCGACAAGATCGAAGGCGGCACTCTGCTCGTCAAACAGGCGGGCGCGACCATGCAGGAAATCGTCGTGGCCGTGAAGCGTGTCACCGAGATGATGTCCCAGATTCAAACCTCTTCTGCCGAGCAGAAGGAAGGCATCCAGCAGGTATCCGGGGCGATCCAGCAACTGGACCAGATGACACAGCAAAATGCGGCGCTGGTTGAAGAAGCAACGGCCGTCTCGATATCTTTACAGGATCAGACCGTGAGACTGACGGAAACTGTCGCCAAATTCAAGATTCCGGGTGTTGAACGGCGTCAGCGGGAAAGAACCCCAAGGAACCTGCTTCAGGCATCCGAAGCTCAGGAAGTTCAGGATGCCGAAGTCCATTTGCTGGACAGCTAGGCCACTCCCCGATTGAGTCCACCCGCATTGTTTTGGGGTGGTATATCCAGCCCTAAACCCTGCTGCTTTTGGCATGGTTTGCGGCCAAGTGCTCCAGTGTGCGACGCGCGATACTCTGCAGCGGCAACACTTCGCTCACGGCACCCGCCGCAATCGCCTCTTTGGGCATCCCGAAAACCACGCAACTCGCCTCGTCCTGGGCGATCGTATGGGATCCTGCCTGCTTCATCTCCAGCATGCCCTGCACACCGTCCTTGCCCATGCCGGTGAGAATAATGCCCAGCGCATTTGCCCCGGCAATATTGGCCACCGAACGGAACAGCACATCAACGGACGGGCGATGCCGGTTGACCAGCTCACCCTGGTCCAGCTTGGTCATGTAATTCGCGCCGCTGCGTTTAAGCAGCAAATGCGAATGCCCCGGCGCAATATAAGCGTGCCCCGGCAGGATACGCTCGTTGTCTTCCGCTTCCTTGACCGAGATCTTGCACAGGCCATCCAGCCGGTCCGCAAACGACTTGGTAAAATGTTCCGGCATATGTTGCGTCACCAGGACGCCCGGCGCATCCGCAGGCAGCTTCGTCAGAATTTCCTTGATCGCCTCGGTGCCGCCGGTGGACGCGCCGATCACGATCAGTTTTTCGGTGGACGAAAACCGCCTGGCCACGCTGGGCAAAATCGCATCTGCGGTAAATTTCTCCTGAACCGCCGGGGCGGCAAGCGGCTTATGCACGCGGGCACGCGCGGCAGCCCGGATCTTGTCGGCGATCTCTATGGCGTATTCTTCCATGCCCCGCGCAATATCCAGCTTCGGCTTGGACACGAAATCCACCGCACCCAGCTCCAAGGCGCGGAAAGTGATGTCGGAACCGCGCTCCGTCAGCGTGGACACCATCAGCACCGGCATCGGACGCAAACGCATCAACCGCTCCAGAAAATCCAGGCCGTCCATCTTGGGCATTTCCACATCCAGCGTCAGCACATCCGGATTGAGCGCCTTGATCATTTCACGCGCCACCAGGGGGTCGGGCGCCGCACCGACACATTCCATGTCATGTTCGCGATTGATGATCTCTTTCATCACACTGCGGATCAGCGCGGAGTCATCGATCACCAGCACTTTAAGTTTGCGGTTTACCATATTCACTCTTGTTCAAAATATATCCTGCTGCCGCAGCCGATGCCAATCAACCAAACAATTCCACGTCGCCTTCCAGCTTGGAATAATGCAGGCGCGAATTGTATTCGGCTTCGCGGCTGATGATCGTATCGTTATGCACCTGTTTCAGACTCTTTACCCTGACCAGCCCGGTCGAGGGAAAGTAATACACCTTGCGCGGATAAATATCGAGCAGATCCTGCGCAATGACGGGTATCCTTTCCGTCTTGAGGAACTGCAACACAAATTCCGCATTGCGTTCGCCGACGTTATTGACGGTGAAACCGCGCAATACCGATGCCCCGCCGAACACTTTCGCCTCGAGATTGCCGCGCTTGGCGCCCATCTTGAGCAACTGATTGATCAATATCTCCATCGCATAGATACCATAGCGCGCCGACTCGCCCAGCGGATTATTTTTGTCCTGTCCGCTCTCCGGCAGCATGAAATGGTTCATGCCGCCGATCCCGCTGACGCGGTCGCGGATGCATGCGCAAACACAGGAACCCAGCACGGTGACCAGTACCATGTTGCGCCCGGTCGCGTAATATTCTCCCGGCAATATCTTGGCCGCCTCGACTTTATGCTCGCGATCGAAATACAGGTGCGGCGATAGAACTTCTTCGAAACCATGTTCAGCCATTCAGAACCCCCTCATTTCCACCATCATCCTGGCGACGAATTTTTAACCTGGTGACGCGCTTGCGATTTGGGCGCCGCCAGCTCATACACCGTCTTGCCGCGCAATCTGAACAGGTGCGTGGCATGATGGAAGCTCTCCGAATGCCCCGCAAAAAGCAGCCCGTCCGGTTGCAGCAAAGGTGCGAATCGCTGCAGTATCCTGAGTTGCGTTTCCTTGTCAAAATAGATCATCACATTGCGGCAGAAGATCGCATCCAGCGGGCCGTGTACCGGCCATTCGTTGCTGAGCAGATTCACCTGCCTGAAACTGATCATCGCACGTAGCTCCGGCCTCACCCGTACAAAACCGGCCTGCCCCCCCGTTCCCCTGAGGAAGAAACGTTTGAGCACCGCCGCGGAAAGTTTTTCGACCCGCTCCATCGGGTATATACCCGCCTCAGCCTTGGCAAGCACATTGGTATCCACATCGCTGGCCACTATGGAAACCGGCGGCGTGAAGCTGCCAAACGCATCCACTATCGTCATCGCCATCGAGTAAGGCTCTTCCCCGGTCGAGGCAGCGGCACACCATAGCGAAACCGGATGCCGGCCCTTTTGCCGTGCCACATGTTCTGCAAGCAGCGGAAAATGGTGCGGTTCACGGAAGAATGAGGTCAGGTTGGTGGTCAGGGAATTGACGAACGCCTCCCATTCGGTCCCGTTATCCCTTTCCAGCAACGCCAGATAATCCTTGAAGTTATCCAGCCCGTTCACCCGCAGGCGGCGCGCCAGACGACTATAAACCATATGCTGCTTGGATGGCTTGAGCGAAATCCCGGCATGCTCATAGATCAATTTGCATATCCGCTCGAAGTTCTCCTCGGTAAACACAAATTCGCGTTCATGTCCGTCGACGGATTGAAGATTAGCACTCATGGCATCCTGTTTCACTTGTCCAAACAGACAACCCCGCAGCAAGCTGCGGGGTTGTCTTGATAATTCCGATAACCAGACCTCGACAGAGCGGCGAATCCGGCCCACAACGACCCGCGATTCCGGCTGGGACCGCGCTTAATGATTGCACGGCTTCAAACCGTGAATGCGCAGCGCTGACCAAGTTCAAGTTTACACGCAGTGGGAAATTTTAGCGAGGCTAGAACTCCTTCCAGTCGCCATCCTTGCCTTCCACGGTCCTGTTGGCCAGCTTGCGCGCACTCCTGGCCGGTGCGCCCTGCGCATGAACAGCCTGATGCGGCGCAACGTTCCGCTTTGCGCTGGGTTGGGCTGCGGCCGCACGCGATAACATCCTGCCTGCATCCAGCTTGAATATACTCACCACACGCATCAGAACCTCGGCCTGCTCCTGCATGGATTCTGCAGCCGCGGCGGCTTCTTCGACCAGCGCGGCATTCTGCTGGGTGACTTCGTCCATCTGGACGATGGCCTGGTTGACCTGTTCGATGCCCGCGCTCTGTTCGTTGGAGGCGGCCGCGATCTCGGACATGATGTCGGTGACCCGCTTC
>JACRED010000024.1 GCA_016218415.1 Nitrosomonadales bacterium | reverse complement strand
GAAACGACTCCGCGCCGATGATAGTGTGGATTACCCATGCGAAAGTAGGTCATCGTCAGACTCCTTACAAAGCAAAAACCCCCAGGTGAAAACCTGGGGGTTTTTGCTTGGGGGGGTGATTTGCAAACTCTTGAGCCTGCGTTAGCCTACGCCGCAACCTTGTGTTACTGTTTTACAGCAATACAAGGTTGTCACGGTGAATGATTTCGGCGTCGCCGCCGTAGCCCAACAAGGACTCGATTTCCTTGCTGGGGTGTTGGGCTATCAGCCTTGCTTCTGCGGCGTTGTAGTTGGTCAGACCACGGGCGATGTCCTTGCCGTCCTCGCTGATGCAGGCGAGCACCGCACCGCGTTCGAATTCTCCGACGACAGACTTCACGCCTATCGGCAACAGGCTCTTCCCCTCCGCGTGCAATGCCTTGATCGCACCAGCATCCAATACCAGCTTGCCGGCCACTTGCAGGTGGTCGGCAAGCCATTGTTTGCGTGCCGCGAGCGTGAGTGTCGGGGCAGTGAGCAATGTTCCGATGGTTTCGCCTTGCAGCAGGCGCAACAGCACATCGCGTTCATGTCCCGAAGCGATAACGGTGTGCGCGCCGCTGCGCGCCGCGCGTTTTGCCGCCAGTATCTTGGTAATCATGCCGCCCCGCCCGATGGAGCTTCCCGCGCCGCCGGCCATTTGTTCCAGCTTCGCATCTCCCGCTTGCGCTTCGCTGACCAGTGTGGCGCTCGTGTCTTTGCGCGGATCGGCCGTGTAGAGGCCGGTCTGGTCGGTGAGTATCACCAGCGCATCCGCGTCTATCAGGTTGGTGACCAGCGCACCCAGCGTATCGTTGTCGCCGAATTTGATCTCGTCGGTGACGACAGTATCGTTCTCGTTGATGATCGGGATGACGCGCAAGCTGAGCAATGTGGTCAGCGTGGCGCGCGCGTTCAGGTAACGCTCGCGGTCCGCCAGATCGGCGTGGGTGAGCAGCACCTGTGCCGCATGTAAACCGTGCTGGCGGAAGCAGCTTTCGTAAGCTTGCACCAAGCCCATCTGCCCGACTGCGGCGGCGGCTTGCAGGTCATGCACAAGTGTAGGGCGGGTACTCCAGCCTAGGCGTTGCATGCCCTCGGCAATTGCGCCGGAAGACACCAGCACGACTTCGCAGCCACTGGTGTTCAACGCGGCGATCTGGCGCGCCCAGTTGCCCAGCGCGCCGAGATCCAGTCCGGCGCCTTGATTCGTCACTAGGCTGCTGCCTACTTTGACGACGATGCGCTTGCATTGGGTCAATACGGTTTTCATGGCGTGATCAGATAGAGCTTGCGTCGGTTTCCTGCGCGCTTTCTGCGGCGGCTTGTTGTTCCAGTTCGTTCATCGCGAGCAAATATTCCATGATCGCGTAAGTCAATTCCTTGCAGCCTTCGCCGTTGATCGCCGAGATGACGAAGTGGCGATCGAAATCCGTAAATTCTTTGAGGAAGGCTGCCACTTTTTCATTACGATCTTCCAGCAGATCGACTTTGTTCAGAAGCAACCAGCGCGGTTTCGCATACAAAGTGGGGTCGTATTTTTTGAGTTCGTTGAGTATCGCACGCGCCTCGTGTACCGGATCGGTGCCCTCATACATCGGCGCGATGTCGACCAGATGCAACAGCACGCGGGTGCGCGCCAGGTGGCGCAGGAACTGGTGCCCCAGCCCGGCACCTTCTGCCGCGCCCTCGATTAGTCCGGGGATGTCGGCGATGACGAAACTTTTTTCTGGCGATACGCGCACTACGCCCAGATTGGGATGCAGGGTGGTGAACGGATAATCGGCGACCTTTGGGCGCGCGGCAGAAACTGCGCGAATGAAAGTCGATTTTCCCGCGTTCGGCATGCCGAGCAGGCCGACATCGGCCAGTACTTTCAATTCCAGCTGTAATTCACGCGATTCGCCTTCGGTGCCGGGCGTGCATTGGCGCGGTGCGCGGTTGGTGCTGGATTTGAAGTGGATGTTACCCAGACCACCTATGCCGCCTTGTGCGAGCAGGATTTTTTCGCCGTCGTGGGTGAGGTCGGCGATCACTTCACCGCTGTTGGCATCGGTAATGACCGTGCCGACCGGCATCCGCAGCACGATGTCGTCCGCACCCTTGCCGTAACAATCCGAGCCGCGTCCCGACTCGCCGTTCTTGGCGCGGTGCATCCGGGCGAAACGATAATCCACCAGTGTGTTGATGTTGCGGTCCGCCTGCGCGAACACGCTGCCGCCGCGTCCGCCGTCACCGCCGTCCGGGCCGCCCTTTTCGATATATTTTTCGCGGCGGAAGCTGGCGATGCCGTTGCCGCCCTTGCCCGCGAAAACTTCGATTTTTGATTCATCAATAAACTTCATGGTTTAAACAATTAACCCTTGGTCAATTCAGCCCGGGAAATAAAAAAGCCCTACCTTGCGATAGGGCTGGTTTGTTCCCGGCAGTGCTGTTAAGCAGCTACGATGGAAACGGTTCTGCGCTTCTGCGCGCCCTTGATGGCGAACACGACTTTGCCGGTGATCTTGGCAAACAGCGTGTGATCCTTGCCCATGCCGACATTTTCGCCGGGGTGGAATTCAGTGCCTCGCTGGCGAATGATGATGCTGCCTGCGTTGATCAACTCGCCGCCGTAGCTTTTTACGCCCAGTCGCTTCGAGTGTGAGTCGCGTCCGTTACTGGTACTGCCGCCGCCTTTTTTTGATGCCATGCTAGTTGCTCCTTAATTCCAATTACGCAGAGATACCGTCGATGCGGATCTCGGTGTAGTTTTGACGATGACCTTGATTCTTCTGATAGTGCTTACGACGACGCATCTTGAAAATGCGTACCTTGTCGCCGCGGCCATGCGCAACGATGGTGGCTTTAACAGTAGCGCCGGTCAGCAAAGGCTTGCCTACAGACAGCTTGTCTCCATCAGCTACCATCAGCACTTTGTCCAGCACGATAGCACTGCCTACGTCGCCGGGAATAATTTCGACTTTTAAAGTTTCACCGGAAGTGACGCGATATTGCTTACCACCTGTTTTAATGACTGCGTACATAACAACCTCGATTTATTGCGTTTTTTGCGAAGGCGCGAATTATACATAAATATCCGCGCCCGTCAAAATCCTTTTTAACGACGCATGGAATCGAAGAATTCGGCGTTGTTCTTGGTCGCCTTGATCTTGTCGAGCAGGAACTCCATCGCCTCCAGCTCGTCCATCGGGTAAAGCAGCTTGCGCAGCAGCCAGATCCTTTGCAGGATGTCCTGCTTGATCAGCAATTCTTCCTTGCGGGTACCGGAACGGTTGACGTTGATCGCCGGGTAGATGCGCTTCTCGGCCATGCGGCGGTCCAGGTGAATTTCCATGTTGCCTGTGCCCTTGAATTCCTCGTAGATTACGTCGTCCATACGTGAACCCGTGTCCACCAGCGCGGTGGCGATGATGGTCAGCGAACCGCCTTCCTCGATATTGCGTGCCGCGCCGAAGAACCGTTTCGGGCGATGCAATGCGTTGGCATCCACGCCACCGGTCAATACTTTGCCGGAAGACGGGATCACGGTGTTGTAGGCACGCGCCAAGCGGGTGATGGAATCGAGCAGGATGACCACATCCTTTTTATGCTCGACCAGGCGCTTTGCCTTTTCCAGCACCATTTCGGCGACTTGCACGTGGCGAGTGGCGGGTTCGTCGAACGTGGATGCGACCACTTCGCCGCGCACGGTGCGGCTCATTTCGGTGACTTCCTCGGGACGTTCGTCGATCAGCAGCACGATCAGGGTCGCGTCGGGATTGTTCGATGAGATCGAATGCGCGATATGTTGCAGCATCACGGTCTTGCCGGATTTCGGCGAGGCCACCAGCAGGCCGCGCTGGCCTTTGCCGATCGGCGCGACGATATCGATGATGCGGCCGGTGATGTTCTCTTCAGCCTTGATGTCACGTTCCAGGATCAGCGGTACGGTGGGGAAGAGCGGGGTGAGGTTCTCGAACAGGATCTTGTTCTTGGCATTCTCGGGCGGTTCGCCGTTGACCTTGTCCACCTTCACCAGCGCAACATAGCGCTCGCCATCCTTCGGGGTGCGTATCTCGCCGTCTATCGAATCGCCGGTATGCAGGTTGAAGCGGCGGATCTGGCTGGGGCTGACGTAAATATCGTCCGGGCCGGCCAGATAGGAGGTGTCCGGCGAGCGCAGGAAGCCGAAGCCGTCCGGCAGGATCTCCAGCGTGCCGTCGCCGAAGATGCTTTCGCCCTTTTTCGCCTGGCTTTTCAGCAGCGCGAAGATCAGGTCTTGCTTGCGCATTCGGTTGGCATTGTCGATTTGGTTGGCCGCAGCCATTTCAACGAGTTCGGTAACGTGCTTGGTTTTCAGGTCGGATAGGTGCATAGCGATGCGAGCAGGGTGATTAAAAGAAGATGATTGGAGTAGTACGAATGAAAGGGGTTGGTTCGGGGTGGATGATGCTCACCCGCATGGCCTGGAACGTGTTCGTTTTTATTTTTAATTGCCTGGAGACGAAGCTGGGGGAGGCGATGCGGGTGTGACAGTAAACGCTTTAGATGTGGCTGTCAATAAAGGCGGTTAATTGTGATTTTGACAACGCGCCGACTTTGGTGGCCTCGATGTTGCCATTTTTGAACAACATCAGTGTCGGAATGCCGCGTATGCCGAACTTTGCCGGTGTTTGCTGGTTTTCGTCCACATTCAGCTTGGCGATGCTCAGGCGACCGGTATATTCCTTGGCGATCTCGTCAAGGATAGGGGCGATCATGCGGCATGGGCCGCACCATTCGGCCCAGTAATCCACCAGCACGGGTAGCGGGGACTGCAACACCTCGGCTTCAAAAGTGGCATCGGAAACGTAATGTATATGTTCGCTCATGGTTGGGGTCTCGCTTTGTAAGGGTTTGTTTCGGGATGCAACGTGCGGCTAACTGGGGGTGAGTCGTCGGGTTTTCAAGTGTCATCCTAACCAAAAATGTCCGGGCTGTGAAGAGCATTTAATTTCCCCTGCTCTGCTAAAATGCTGCGACACCGATTATTTGGAGTATGTCATGACCTATGTAGTATCCGAACCTTGTATCAAATGTAAATACACGGATTGCGTGGACGTGTGTCCCGTGGATTGTTTTCGCGCGGGACCGAATTTTCTGGTAATCGATCCGGACGAATGCATCGATTGTACGCTATGTGTGGCAGAGTGTCCGGTCGAGGCGATCTACGCGGAGGACGATCTGCCCGAAAGCCAGCGCCATTTTACAGCGCTCAATGCCGAATTATCCAAGCAATGGAAACCCATCGTCGAGAAGCAGGATGCGCCTGCCGACGCCGATGAGTGGAGTAAGGTCAAGGACAAGCTGCATCTTCTTGAGCGTTGATATACAAACCACTTGATCGGGTAGCCAGGAAAATTCTGTCTTGCCATGCGCGGGAATTCCCTGATCTGCGTGGGGTAACGATCCTGTTGCCCAACAACCATGTTGCCCAGCCGCTGGCGCAAGCGTTGGGTGCAGTATCCAAATCTATCGTATTGCTGCCCAAGATGGTGACGCTGAACGAGTGGGCGCAAGACGTCCCGCTGGATATGGCCGTCCTCCCCGATTGCCAGCGCAGCACTTTGCTGTACCAGCATCTGCGCAGGCAGCAATGGTTCGAGAACGCAGACCTGTGGCGCATGGCGCAGGAGCTGCTCAAACTGTTCGATGAACTCACCCACTCCCTGCACGCATTGCCCGGTGATGCCGAGTCGTTCGCCGCCACCGTGCAACAAGCCTATCAGGCGCGGCAGAACAGCGCGTTGCAACTGGAAGCGCGACTGGTGTTCGAGTTATGGCACGCGATGCAAAGCGGCGAAGAACAGGATGCGGCGCGCGCCTACCAGCAGCGCCTGGCCAGAATCGCGAAGCAAGCCGATAGCCCGTTGTACGTATTGCGCGCCTCGGAATGGGATGCGCTGGAACAGCGCTTCCTCGAGGAATATGCACAGCGCGCGGCGGTGACGGTGTTCGATTTGCGCGAGATGGAAAGGCGGAGCGGTGTGCCGCGTTTCTTCGCAGCCACCAGCCTGGAACAGGAGGCGGGAGCCGCCGCCATGCAGGTGCGCCTGTGGCTGCAAGCAGGCAAGCGCGACATCGCCATCGTCGCGCAGGACCGCGTGGTGGCGCGGCGCATGCGCGCCTTGCTGGAGCGCGCCGGGGTGCTGGTGGCGGACGAGACCGGCTGGACCTTTGCCACACTGTCGGTGAGCACTGTGCTGGACCGCTGGCTCACGGCATTGCAAAGCGATTTCTACCATCACGACCTGCTCGACCTGCTCAAGTCACCCTACATTTTCGCCGACATGACGGCAGGCGAGCGCAAGTCGGCGGTGTATCAGCTGGAGCAACTGCTGCGCAAACACGGCGTGGTCGCCGGGCTGGAAAAATTCATGGCGCTTGCCGAACATGAAGTGGCGCTGCATCGACCGCTCGCGCGCTTGCGCCAAGCGGCAGCCTTGCTGGAGCAGAACAAGAAAAAGACGCTGGCAGAGTGGCTCGCTGCATTGCGCGAGAGCCTGAACGTGCTCGGCATCGATGCCGGGCTGCAACAGGACGACGCGGGACAGCAGTTGCTGCGCGCGCTGGAGACATGGCAGCAGGAATTGTCGGGTGACGCAGGCGGCTATCGTTACACCGAATGGCGGCGCTGGCTGGCGCAGCAGCTGGATATCGAGACTTTCCGCGACAGCAGCATCGACAGCACGGTGCGCTTCACTCACCTTGCCGCCACGCGCTGGCGCGCCTTCGATGCGGTGCTGCTGCTGGGCTGCGATGCCGATCATCTGCCCGGTGCGGCGAACGGCGGGCGCTGGTTCAACGATGCGGTGCGCTTCGCGCTCAACCTGCCGACCCGCAGCACCCATGCCGCGCGACAGCGCGATGACCTGCTGGCATTGTTGGCGATGAACGACTGCGTGCTGGCCACCTGGCAAAAAGACCAGCAAGGCGAGGCAAGGTTGTTGAGTCCGTACTTGCAGATATTGCGTGATGAATACGAGCAGGCGCATGGCGATGATCTCGCCGAGCGCGAACTGCATGCCTATCTTGCCTCGGAGCATGCGTATAACGCAGCTCTGCCGCAGTCGGCACAGCCGGTGCCAAGTGTGGCAACGGAAATCGTGCCAGCCAGTGTCTCAATCAGCGCCTACAACTCGCTGGTCGCCTGCCCCTACCAATTCTATGCGCGGCACATCCTGCGCCTGAACGAACTCGACGAAGTGCGGGAAGTCATCGAGAAGCGCGACTATGGTGATCGCGTGCACATGATCCTGCAGCGCTTCCACGAGCGCTATCCGCAAGTGAGTGGAAACGACATGGCGGAGATGGACGCCGCTTTGCGCCGCATCAGCGAAGAGGCATTCGCCGATCTGCTGGCTCGGGATTTTGCCGCGCGCGCGTGGCTGGCACGCTGGTACAAATCGTTACCCGCGTATCTGGAATGGCAGGCGGAGAACGAAGCGCAAGGCTGGCGCTACAGCGAGGCGGAGAGCAAGTTCGATTGGCAGCTGGAAGGAGTCCGCCTGCGCGGGCGCATCGACCGGCTGGATATCAGGGCGGATGAAAAACTCGTGCTGGATTACAAGACGCAGAGCGAGCAGGTGCTGCGCAACAAACTGAAAGAACCGGGCGAGGACGTGCAACTCGCTTGTTACGCCTACGCGCATGAAGCGGCGGATGCCGCATTCGTCAGTATCGAAAATGGCAAAGTGAAGCGGGTGGAGCCCCGGCATGATGTGCCATTGCTGGCGCAGCTCAATGCCGGGCGCCTAGAGCAATTGATGCAGAACATCCGCAGTGGTGCGGGACTGCCCGCAAACGGTATCGACGCGGTATGTATGCATTGCGAAGTGCGCGGCGTGTGTCGCAAGGGTGAGTGGCAATGACCAATCACATCGCGCTCGATCCCCGGCGCAGCATCGTCGTCGAAGCCTGCGCCGGCAGCGGCAAGACCTGGCTGCTGGTGTCGCGCATCGTGCGCCTGCTACTGGACGGCGCGCAGCCTTCGCAGATACTCGCGATCACTTTCACGCGCAAGGCGGCTCAGGAGATGAGGGCGCGCTTGCAGCAGTGGCTGCGCGATCTGGCGATGGGCGACGAAGCTTTCGTGCGCCAGTTCTTTGCCGAGCGCGGCATTGCGGAATTGAGCGACGCGCAGTTGCAACGCGCGCGCAGCCTGTACAAGGAAGTGTTGCTGGCGCAGCCCGGCATCACCATCAGCACCTTCCACGGCTGGTTCATGCAAGTGATGCAGCGCGCGCCCCTCAATGCCGACGTGATGCAGGGCTCGTCATTGCTGGAACGTGCGGGCAGTGAACAGGATGAGGCGTGGGAAGAGCTGCTGGAGCAGATGCGCAAGCAACCGGACGGTATCGAGGCGCGGCATATGCAGTGGCTGTTCGGCGAATGCGGCCTGTTCAGCACGCGCAAGCTGCTATTCAACTTTTTGGGTAAGCGCGCCGAGTGGTGGGCATACACCCAAGGTCGGCAAGATACGCTGGCGTTCGCGCTGGATAATCTGCGTAACGATCTTGAAGTGGATATGGACTTCGATCCGGTCGCTGATTGGGGCATGTGCGGCAACAGTGAGGAAGTGTTCTTTGCGTTCGTGCGTCAACTGGCGGGCAACGGCACCGACACGCAGGCAAACAAGGCGAGCGAACTGGAGCGCATGTGGACGGACACCGCGCCGGAATTGCGCTTCGATCAATTAAGCCCGTTGCTGTTCACCCAGGCGGGCGAGCCGCGCAGCTTCAAGCCGACGAAGAAGCAGGATGCGGAAGCTTTCCTCATCACGCGCGATGCGCTGTTCGACAGTTTGCAGGAAGTGCGCAACACACTCGCCGAGCAGCAGGCCTATCGCCTGAACGAAGCCGTGCTGCATTGCGGCGTGGCGCTCCTCGAGCGTTATCAGGCGCTCAAGGCGCAGAAACAGCAGATGGATTTCTCCGATCTGGAATGGCAGCTGTGCCGCCTGCTGCAACAGAGCGAACACGCCGAGACCATGCAGTACAAACTCGACAGCCGCTACCGCCATGTGCTGCTGGACGAGTTTCAGGATACCAACCCGTTGCAATGGCAGATATTGCGCGCGTGGTTCGATGCGGCGGTGGCGGTGGAGTCGCAGCCCACCGTGTTCGTGGTGGGCGACCCCAAGCAATCCATCTACCGCTTTCGCCGTGCCGATGCACGGCTGTTCGGCGTTGCGAGGGAATATCTGCAAGAGCATTTCGCCGCCGCGACGCTGGGCAACAGCCTGACACGACGTAACTCGCAGCCGGTCGTCGATGCGGTGAATGCAGTGTTCCGCGAGCAGCCGGACGGCTTCGAGTTCGTCGAACATCAGACCCATCAAAAGGAATTGCCCGGCCATGTGCTGGTGCTGCCGCTGGCAGTGTCCGAACAGGGTAAGGTTGAAGTTGCTGGGGATGCGCCGCTGGCCTTGCGCGATCCGCTGATCATGCCGAGAGCGGAAACCGAAGAAGGCGCGCGCCACATCGAGGCCGTGCAATTCGCCGATCAGTTGCAAACCATCGTCAGCGATTGGTCGGTGAGCGGGGAAGGGAAAGCACGCCCCGCCACCTGCGGCGACATCATGGTGCTGGTGCGCAGCCGCACCCACCTCGCGGTGTACGAAGCAGCGTTGCGCGCCCGCCACATCCCGTTCATCAGCTCGCGGCGCGGCGGACTGCTCGACACGCTGGAAGCGGAAGATGTGCAGGCGCTGTTGCTGTTCCTGATCACCCCGTTCGCCGACCTCGCGCTGGCTCAAGTGCTGCGCACGCCGATCTTCGCGTGCAGCGATACCGACCTGATGTTGATTGCAGAGATTGGAAGCAAAGAATCCGTTTGCCCTGACCCTGCGACTGCGCTCAGGACTAAAGGCGATGTCGAAGGGCAATCCTGCGTTCATGGTTCGACAAGCACACCACGAACCGAGGAAGGGTTGCGTTCCTCATGGTGGCAACGCCTGCAACATCTCGCCGAACCATCATCCGTGTTGCAACGTGCCGCCGAACTCCTGCAACGCTGGCTCGCCCTTGCCGACAAACTCCCCGTACACGACCTGCTCGACCGCATCTATTTCGAGGGCGATGTGCTGGCGCGCTACAGCGCCGTGCTGCCGACCGAGATGCGTGCCAAGGTCACCGCCAATCTGCACGCCTTCATGGAGATCGCGCTGAGCGTGGATGCCGGGCGCTATCCCAGCCTGCCGCGCTTCCTGCAGGAGCTGCGCGAATTGCGCGATAGCAGCGACGACGCGCCGGACGAAGGAAAACTCGGCACGGCGGGCGACGCGGTGCGCATCTACACCGTGCACGAATCCAAAGGACTGGAAGCGCCCATCGTCTGGCTGCTGGATGCGAACGCGGGAAAGAACAACAGGGAAGGCAACGATGTGCTGCTCGATTGGCCCACGCATGAGCCGCAACCGCTGCACTTCTCCTTCTACACCGACCAGGCATCGCGCGGCAGGAAACGCGCGCCGCTGTTCGAGCAGGACGCCGCGCAACAGGCACGCGAAGAGATGAACCTGCTCTACGTCGCGATGACCCGCGCGCAACAGGCGCTGATCGTTAGCGGCAACAGCAAGGGCGAGGACAGGGAAGAAAAGAAAAAATCGCCGTCGTGGTACGACCGCATTGCCGCAGTGGTGGAAAATTCACAAGAACCGTTCGGGCTGAGCCCGTCGAAGCCTGCCCTGAATCATTTTGGTTCTTCCGTTCACCCTTCGACAAGCTCAGGGCGAACGGAAGGCGTGCCGATTCAACTGCCAGCCACCATTCCCACCGGCAAACGCGCCGCCCGCAACACCGCACAACAACAGCGCGGCATCTGGCTGCACGCCCTGCTGCAATACCTGACGGAGGGGGCGGCAGGCAAGCTCGAATTGCAGCAACGCCTGGCCATTCCCTCCCCGGAAATGGAAATCCTCTGGCCGCAAGTCCGGCACCTGCTTGCCTCGCCGCAACTCGCCCGTTTCTTTGACGCGCAGCAGTACCGCAGCGCCTGCAACGAGATGCCCTATATCAATGAAAAAGGCGAACTCAAGCGCATCGACCGCCTGGTCGAATTCGACGACGAGGTGTGGGTGCTGGACTACAAACTGGGCGATCGCGAAGATGCCGCGCGTTACCGCGCGCAGATGCGGGAATATCAGGCTGCGATGCAAACGGTGTACGCGGGTAAAGAGGTCAGGTGTGCGCTGGTGTTTGCGGATGGTGCGTTGAGCGAGGTATAGCGTTGTCCGGTTCCGCCTGAGCGCGGGTTTTCTCATTCATCGGGGTGTCGGTGCGGATTTCTGAATCGCATTCTGCACATCTTGCAGCCTTTGCTCGGCCTCATCCCGTTCAAGTTCGATCTCGACTCTATGGAGGTACTCGTCGCGCATTTTCCGGTATGACTTGAGCACGCCGTCCAGCGCGGTGCAGAGTTCGATCGTTGCACTCGCATCGCCCCCGTTCTTCAGCGCTTCTGCTCTTGCATTGCGGCATTGCACAAAAAGCTGGTCGATCACTTTGTTGTCGAGTATCGCGACGGGATCGCCGGTTCCCGGGATATTGGCAAGCATGACCGAATCCTGTTGATCAACAACCTGGAGTAGCGGCGAATTGGAAATTGATGTCAATGTATTCTCCTTGGAATATTTTGATGTGCGATGTGAATGTAAGGGGCCGAGCGCCGTTGCGCAGCCCCGCTTGGGCATGTGGCACTCTGAAAACGCCATGAAAGGCAGATTCGAGTAAACGGCGCTTACTCTAAACACTCCCTTAAACAGGCGCAACATTATTCGGTTTGACATGGCCTCCTCTCGCGTCATATAGTCCGCACAGAACGATCGTTCTTTATTGGCTGACGGGGAAGCAAGTGAAGCATGAAGTAACAAGAGGCCGTGGCGCGACATTGCAGATCGAGGGGCGCTTCGAGAGCGTGGCGAGAGAGCGCGTCGACGACGGTTGGGGCACGGCAGATGAGGAACTGCAGCCGTTCAAAACCACGGTGACGGTGGAGCAGGCGAAGAGCGTGATCCAGCGCCACGATTCGCCCGACCTGCCGTTCGACTATTCGCTGAATGCCTATCGCGGTTGCGAGCACGGCTGCATCTATTGCTATGCGCGGCCTTCGCACGGCTACCTGAATCTTTCGCCGGGGTTGGATTTCGAGACAAAATTGTTTGCCAAGCCTGAGGCCGCAAAGTTGTTGCGCGCGGAATTGGCTAAGCCTGGGTATCGCTGTGCGCCCATTGCATTGGGTTCCAACACCGATCCCTATCAACCCATCGAGCGCGAGTGGCAGATCACGCGGCAGATACTGGAAGTGCTGGCGGAGTGCAGGCATCCGGTTTCCATCGTCACCAAGGCCGCGCTGGTCGAACGAGACCTTGACCTGCTCACGCAACTGGCGCGCGACGACCTGGTGCAAGTGTTCGTCTCGGTCACGACGCTGGATGCGGAGCTGGCGCGCAAGCTGGAACCGCGCGCATCCTCGCCGCGCCGCAGGTTGCAAGCCATCCGGAAACTGAACGAGGCGGGCGTGCCATGCGGTGTGATGGTCGCGCCGGTGATCCCTTTTCTGACTGATGCCGAGCTGGAAAGTGTGTTGCAGGCCGCGTCCGACCACGGCGCGCGCAGTGCGGGCTACACGTTGCTGCGCCTGCCTTACGAATTGAAGGACCTGTTCAAGGACTGGCTCGCCACGCATTACCCGCTGAAGGCGGAGCATGTGATGAGCCGTTTGCGCGAGATGCGCGGCGGCAAGGAGAATGACTCTGAGTTCGGCTCGCGATTTCGCGGCAACGGCCTGTTCGCCGATCTGCTGGCGCAACGCTTCCGCAAGGCGTGCGAGCGGATGGGGTTCAATCTTGAGGGCAGACCGTTGGTTACGGAGCTTTTCAAGTCTCCGTCGCGGCATGGGCAGATGGATTTGTTCTAGCCCGGCTGCACTTAACCCGATAATGGCAATCAACTATTGTCTGTCCCGGCCTAATTGGCTAGAATCCAAGGTTCCAACCCATACCCCAAGGAGAATAAGAATGGAACATACCTTACCGGCACTCCCTTATGCGATGGACGCGCTGCAACCGCACATGTCCAAGGAGACGTTTGAATATCATTATGCCAAGCATCATCAGGCCTATGTGACCAACCTGAACAACCTGATCAAGGGCACCGAGTACGAGAACCTCGGCCTGGAAGCCATCATCAAGAAGGCGCCCGCAGGCGGCATCTACAACAATTCCGCGCAGGTGTGGAACCATACTTTCTTCTGGAGCTGCATGAAGCCGAACGGCGGCGGAGCTCCGACGGGCGCGCTGCTTGACGCGATCAACAAGAAGTGGGGCAGTCTGGATGATTTCAAGAAGGCGTTCCAGACTTCCGCAGTGGGCAATTTCGGTTCCGGCTGGACCTGGCTGGTGAAGAAGGCTGACGGCAGCCTGGATATCGTCAACATGGGCGCTGCGGGCACGCCGTTGACCACCGGCGAGAAGGCACTGCTGTGCGTGGACGTGTGGGAGCATGCCTATTACATCGACTACCGCAACATGCGCCCCAAGTTCGTCGAAACCTTCCTGAACAATCTGGTGAACTGGGATTTCGCGGCGAAGAATTACGCCTAGACTGAACATCGCATATGCCTGATGCACATCAAATCCCGGGCGAGCCCCGGGATTTTTTATGAACACGTTGACCTGCGGTTCAGGTTGGATACACTGCGCGACATAGTTAACCGATAAAGCCCACCCCATCATGTTTGAACACCAGGATGTCTATGCCGCCATCAACGGGAAATCGCCGTTGCCCAGGAAAGTCGAGATCGTTCACGGTTTGTTGAGGGAGCGGTTCGACTTCATAGACAGGGTGTCGGTGGCGGTTTACGAGGCGAAAACCGATCTGCTGAAAACCTTTGTGCAAAGCAGCGACGGCGATAATCCGCTGGCTTTGTATTCCTCCAGGCTGGCCGATTCGGCATCGATGAAGGAGATCCTGCGCCTGGGTCGCCCTCGCGTGGTCAACGATCTCGACATCTTCAGCAATGTCGATGCGGAGCATGCCAAGCGTATCGCCGCACGGCAGTACCATTCCAGTTACACGATGCCGATGTTCCTGAACGGGGACTTCTTCGGTTTTTTATTCTTCAATTCGTACCGCAAAAACGTTTTCGATGAGGCGACGCTGCATTATCTGGACATGGTGGGGCACCTGCTGTCGCTGCTGGTGATCCATGAGTTGTCGACCACGCGCAGTCTGCTGGCGGTGGTCAAAACGGCGGCAAACATGACCGAGCACCGCGATGTGGAGACAGGCGCGCACCTGGACAGGATGTCCAATTATGCGCGTTTGATCGCCAGGGAAGTGGCAAAGAAGTACCGGCTCAACGACGAGCTGGTGGAACACATCTTCCTGTTTTCTCCGCTGCATGACATAGGCAAGATCGGCATATCCGACACGATCCTGCTCAAGCCCGGAAAGCTCACCTCAAGCGAATTCGATACCATGAAAACCCATGCCTCCAAAGGCGGCGAAATCGTGGACATGATGCTGGAAAATCTGGGGCTGTCCGAATTTCCGCACGCGGAAATATTGCGCAATATCGCGCTTTATCATCACGAAGCGATCAACGGCAGCGGCTATTACGGGATGATGGACGGGGATATTCCCATCGAAGCCAAGATTGTCGCGGTGGCCGATGTGTTCGATGCGCTGACCAGCGAACGGCCTTATAAAGAGGCCTGGAGCGTCGATCGGGCATTCCTGTTCCTGCAGTCCATGGCGGGCACCAAATTCGACATTGATTGCGTCAACGCATTGATCAATCGCCGCGACGAAGTGGAGGCTATCCAGAAGCGATTCCTCGAGGATAGCCTGGGCTAGTGGATATTCCGGATTCCAGTGCGGAAGGTGTGGCGGACGGGCTGAACGAGCGCCGTTCCCAGCACAATCTGCGCCTGATTTTCGATGCCGCCTGCCGGATCACCGCACCGTTCTTTGATACGAAGCAGAGTTGGGGCGGCTCTTCGCTGACCATGTATGCGCGCCAGGCATTGCGGGAAGCCTATCCCGAATTGACCCAGCAGGAGGTCGCGATCCTGTTTTCCGGGGTGCAGCGTTTCCACCGGGGCGCAGGCAAGGGAATTTGAGCCGCGTTTGTGCAACAATTCGCCCCTGACGGACATTCCTGAATAACTCTGCCATGAATTCAACACTGGTGTTTGACATCGAAACCATCCCCGACATCGCCGGGCTGCGCGCGTTGCACGAGCTGGACGCGCGCGTCAGCGATGCGGAAGTGGCCGAAATGGCCTTCCAATTGCGCCGCCAGAAGACCGGCAGCGATTTTATGCCGCATCATCTGCAGCGCGTCGTGGCGATCTCCTGCGCGCTGCGCGAGGGCGACAACTTCAAGGTGTGGTCGCTGGGCGGACTGGATGAAGACGAAGGCTCCATCATCCAGCGCTTCTTCGACGGCATAGACAAATACACACCGCAACTGGTGTCATGGAACGGCGGCGGCTTCGACCTGCCGGTGCTGCACTATCGCGGGCTGATTCACGGCGTGCAGTGCGCGCGCTACTGGGATCAGGGCGAGGACGACAAGGACTTCAAGTGGAACAACTACATCAGCCGCTACCACTCGCGTCATCTCGACCTGATGGACTTGCTGGCGATGTACACCGGCAGAGCCAATGCGCCGCTGGACGAGCTGGCCAAGCTGATCGGCTTCCCCGGCAAGCTGGGCATGGACGGCAGCAAGGTGTGGGAAGCGTACCAGCAGGGCAGGCTGGAGGAGATACGCAACTATTGCGAGACCGATGTGGCGAACACGTATCTGGTGTTTGCGCGCTTCCAGATGATGCGCGGCGTGTTGACCCGCGCGCGCTACCAGAAAGAGTGCGAACTGGTGCGCGCCGAACTGGGCAAGCTGGATCAGCCCCATTGGCGTGAATTCCTGGCCGCCTGGCCAGAGCAGAAAAAATAATCGTGTTGAATTATCGTGGGGGCGCGATTCATCGCGCCCTTTTTGATATGAAAATAATCAGGGCGCGATAAATCTCGCCCCTACAGCAGCGGAAATGCATAAATGTCCACGGAAAACAAAGTAACAATCGAGTCGCTGGACCAGGAAGGTCGCGGCATTGCGCGCATCGAAGGCAAGGTGATCTTCATTGAAGGCGCACTGACCGGCGAGGTGGTCAGCTACAGTTCATACCGCAAACAACCCTCCTTCGAGCTGGCGCAGGTCACCCGGATACACAAGTCGGTATCGATGCGCGTGCAGCCCAAGTGTGCGCATTTTGGCGTGTGCGGCGGTTGCTCCATGCAGCATCTGGAAGCCGATGCACAGGTCGCGGTGAAGCAGCGCATTCTTGAAGACAGTCTGTGGCATATCGGCAAGGTCAGGGCGGAAACCATACTGCGCCCGATCTACGGGCAGGCCTGGGGCTATCGCGAACGCGCGCGGCTGTCGGTCAGGCATGTCATCAAAAAGGGCAAGACGCTGGTGGGCTTTCATGAGAAGCGCAGCAGCTTCGTCGCCGACATGCAGCACTGCGAGATACTCGCGCCGAAGATTGCCAAACTGATCGCACCGCTCGCGGAATTGATCGACGGCCTGTCGATACGCGAGAAACTGCCGCAGATCGAAGTGGCGGTCGGCGAACATGTCGATGCGCTGGTGCTGCGCGTGATGGACATGCCGTCCAGCGCGGATGAAGCCGCATTGCGCGTCTTTGCGGATAAACACAAAATTCAATTCTGGCTGCAATCCAAGGGGCCGGATACCGTCGTTCCGTTCTACCCGCTGGACGCGCCCGAACTTAACTACAGCCTGCCGGAATTCGGCATCACGATGCCGTTCGCGCCGAGCGAGTTCACCCAGGTGAACAGCGCGCTGAATCGCGTGATGATCAGCCGCGCGATGCGTCTGCTGGCCCCGCAACCCGGCGAGCGTATCGCCGATTTTTTCTGCGGCTTGGGCAACTTCACGCTGCCGATCGCGCGCAGCGGCGCGCAGGTACTCGGCATCGAAGGCAGCGCCGCGCTGGTGAAACGCGCCGCGCAGAATGCCGCGCACAATGGCCTGTCCGGCAACACCGAATTCAGGGCGATGAACCTGTTCGAGATGGATGAGGCTGCACTGGCCAGGCACGGCGCATTCGACAAGTGGCTGATCGATCCGCCGCGCGATGGGGCGCTCGAGCTGGTCAAGGCCATTACCCCGGCAATCGCGCCGCGTCGCATCGTCTATGTCTCCTGCAACCCCGCCACGCTGGCGCGTGACGCGCAGGTGCTGGTGCAGGTGCACGGTTACACGCTGAAGGCGGCGGGCGTGATGAACATGTTCCCGCATACCTCCCATGTGGAATCGATAGGGATTTTCGAACTGGCATGAAACGTTACGACGATCTGGTCGCCGAAGCGCTCACCCGTGTGCAGGAAATCATGCCGTGGGACCTGAGTAGATCGCTTGCTGCCGGGAGCAAGCCGATATTGCTCGATGTGCGCGAACCAGCGGAGTTTTCCATGCTGCGCATCCCCGGTGCTATCAATGTGCCGCGCGGGGTGCTGGAGCAGTCCTGCGAATGGGATTACGACGAAACCGTGCCGTTGCTTGCCGCCGGGCGCGAACTGGAAATCGTGGTGATCTGCCGCTCCGGCAAACGCTCGGCGCTGGCCGCCGACATGATGTTGCGCATGGGCTATCGCAATGTGGTCTCGCTCCGGACCGGTGTGCGCGGCTGGAACGATTACGAGCAGCCGCTGGTGGATGCGGCGGGTAACCAGATAGATGCCGATACGGCGGATGAAATGCTTGCGCCGCGTTTGCGTCCCGAGCAGCGCAAACCGAAAGCAAACTGATCCTGCCTACGGCTGCTTGGGCGTTAAAGCGTTACCGTCGAACTTGATGCCGTCCCACCCCGTTTGGATAAAATTCCGGATGTTCTGGTGGTCCGTGCCGTCAGGGTGTTTGAGCACATCGTCGCGATAATAGGCGCCAAAACAATGCAGGGTCTGCTGTTGCGACAGGCCATGCAGGCTGGCAAACGAGAACAGCTTGCACGAGCCGTTGTTCTTGCCGGCTTCGTTGAGCAGCGGGCCGTTCCTGAATGCAGTGGGCGTGAATTCGTACAGCGAGCCGATCACTGCCATCGTGTCGTCGAATGTCACGCTGCCGGGCGTCTCCTGCAGGCGTTGCAAAAAGTTTTTCAATTCCATATTTTTCTTCTGGTTGAGGGCACATTTTGAGATCAATTTTTTCGCTCCCGCGAAAGCGGGAGTCCAGTCGAATTAACAGGCTGGATTCCCGCTTTCGCGGGAATGACGAATGATTGGAAGTGCCTGCTGGTTACACAACAAAAAGGCGGCTCGCGCCGCCTTTTTGGATTCCCGTTTGCACGGGGTTGTTAGTCCCGCTCGCCGCTGAACGCCATCAGCAGGTTGAGCAGGTTGATGAACAGGTTGTAGATGTTCATGTACAGCCCCAGCGTCGCCATCACGTAGTTGGTCTCGCCGCCATTCACGATCCGGCTGACATCGAACAGGATATAGGCGGAGAAGATCAGCACGGCGATCGCGGAGATGGTCAGCGACAGCGCGGGGATCTGGAAGAACATGTTCGCGAGCGAAGCGACGATCAGCAGGATCAGGCCGATGAACAAAAACTTGCCCATGAAGCTGAAATCCTTCTTCGTGACGGTGGCGACGGTCGCCAGGCTGAAGAAGATGATGCCGGTGCCGCCCGCGGCCATGCCGACCAGTTGCGCGCCGTTCTTCAGGTGCAACGCCACTTGCAGGATGGGGCCGAGCAATACGCCCGCGACGAAGGTGAAGCCGAGCAGCGCAACTACGCCCCAGATGCTGTTGCGCAATGCGGTGACGGCGAACATCAGGCCCATCATCGCGCCGAACATCAGCAGCGCGCCCATGATCGGGTGTTCCGCCATGAACGAGAAGTCGATAGACATGCCGACGAATGCGCCGATGACTGTCGGAATCATGGTCAGCGCCAGCATCATGTAGGTGTTGCGCAGCACTTTGTTCTGTTCGATGGACAGCGTGCCGATTTGTGCAGAAGTTGGGTATTGCATGTGTTGCCTCCTAAAGTTAAACGTCAATCAACAACGGTGATAAGACTGGCGAAACGGGGTAAAAGTTTCAATTTGTTAAGGGAGTGGAACTGGACACGGCCCGCCTGCTTGGGTGTGCTGGCTGACAGGGAAAGCGGACGAACCGCGCCTGCCGCCGGAAAATCAGGCTTTTACGTGAATGATGGAGCCGATGACCTGACCGCTCGTGTTGATTGTGGCGGATGCGGAGGACGCGTTCATCGCAGCCTTGCTGCCATCGTCGCGGTCGCCGTCATTCTCTCTTTCCGCAACCCGCTCCGCATGGGACTGGGGTTGGGGTTGGGGTTGGACTTCAGATACATAATTTCTGCTGGAATTAACCGAATCGATAGTCATGGCTGATTTCCTTTGGTTGATGGGTTGAATGGCACTGAAACACCCGGCTATATACGCCTGAGATTATAACTACATTGCAGGTAATAATCATGTACTACTTTGTAGCCGTACAGTGGGGCGCAACCGAACAGATTAAAGACCGCAAGGGGTATTTCCAGGGAAGGCTGGCCAGGGCAGAGGGGTGGCGGAAGCGGTGAGATTCGAACTCACGGAGGACTCGCATCCTCGGCAGTTTTCAAGACTGCTGGTTTAAACCACTCACCCACGCTTCCTGATTGTTTTTACTTCGCCTCCGGGGTCGGCAGTTGTGGCTTCAGCACAGATTTCGTGCCTTATCGCGTACCGCCAGTTCTTTGAGGCCGCGCATTTTGAACCAAGGCGCGGTTCATGTCCAGAAAATCCGGCATGAAGCTCCCGGAAAACATCGTTGTCGCGACGCTTTCCGGCGCGGGTCACCCGGCTGTGTGGTTGCTGAGCATGAATGCCCTGATCTGGTCGGCGGACATGGGTTTGCCAAACAGATAGCCCTGATAATTCCGGCAGCCGTGGCTGAACAGGAAATCCCGCTGCGCTTCGGTCTCCACACCCTCGGCGATGACCGCCAGCCCGAGGCTTTGCGCCAGCGCCACGACGGTGCGCGCAATGGCGGCATCGTTGGCGTCGGTCAGCACTTCGCGCACAAAGGACTGGTCGATCTTCAACTGGTCCAGCGGCAGGCGCTTCAGGTAGGAGAGCGAGGAATAGCCTGTGCCAAAATCGTCCAGAGAGAAACTCACCCCCCTGGTTTTCAATGCGGTCATTTTGACGATGATGTCCTCGACATCGTGCAACAGTAGGCTCTCGGTCAATTCCAGTTTGAGCTTGTCCGGGGCGATGCGGGTCTGGTCAAGCACGCTGAGCACATGCGCCACAAAGTTGGGGTGGCGGAATTGTTTGGCGCTGACGTTGACCGACATGGTGAGGTGGGCGGTTTCGGGATGCGCCGACCATTGTTCCAGTTGTTCGCAGGCGGTCTTCAGCACCCATTGGCCTATGGGCAGGATCAGCCCGATTTCTTCGCTGAGCGGAATGAACTGGTCGGGGGGAATCATGCCGCGTTCCGGGTGCGGCCAGCGCAGCAGCACTTCAAAACCCGTGATGCGGCCGTCGCCATCCGCCTGGGGCTGGTAGTGGAGACGGAATTGCTCGTTGATGATCGCCTGGCGCAGGTCAACTTCGAGCGCCGCGCGGGTGGTGACCACGGATTGCATCTCGGGATCGAAGAAGCGCAGGGCATTGCGTCCGGAAGCCTTGGCCTGATACATCGCCAGGTCGGCTTGTTTGAGCAGTTCATCCATGCTTTGCTGGTGCCCGCCGAACAGCGTGACCCCGATGCTCGGGGTGCTGTGGTATTCGCGTTCGGCGAGCTGATAGGGCTGGTTGAGGTTGGCGAGGATTTTTTCCCCGACAAGTTCCGCGTGGGCCGCCGCTTCATGGACATGCTCGCTGAGATCTTCCAGCATCACCACGAATTCGTCGCCGCCCAATCGCGCGACCGTGTCGCCTTCGCGCACGCTGGAGGTCAGGCGCAGCGCCACCTGCTGCAACAGCATGTCCCCCTTGTCGTGGCCCAGTGTGTCGTTGAGCGTCTTGAAGTTATCCAGATCGATGAACAGGATCACCCCGTTGCGGCGGTTGCGTGAGCTGGTCGCCAGCGCCTGTTGCAGGCGATCCTGCAGGAGCCGCCGGTTGGGCAGGTGAGTGAGCGGGTCGTAATAGGCCAGATTCTTTATCTGCTCTTCCGCGCTCTTGCGTTTGGTGATGTCGGTCAGCGTGGCGACGTAGTGGGTGACCTCCCCGGTTTTCCCTTTTACGGCGGTGATGATGAGCCATTCCAGGTAAATCTCGCCATTCTTGCGCCGGTTCCATATCTCGCCCTGCCATGTTCCGGTGTCCAGCAGGCTCTGCCACATGGCCGAGTAAAAGGCCGCGTCGTGCCGGCCCGAGCTGAGCATACGCGGCGTCCGGCCTATCGCTTCTTCCGGCGTGTAGCCGGTGATTTCCGTGAAGCTCTGGTTGACCCGCAAGATCACGCTGTCGGCTCCGGCGATCAGTATGCCTTCCTGGGCTTCGAAAGCGGTGGCGGCGATGTGCAGGTCTGTTTCGGCGATCTTGCGTTCGGTGATGTCGGTGATGAAGCCGTGCCACAGCACCGAACCGTCCGTTTCGCGTTGCGGCAACGCATTGCCGAACAGCCAGCGCTCCGTGCCGTCGCCAAATCTGGTGCGAACCTCGTGATGCCAGGGAGTCAGGTTCTGCGCGGAAAACCGGATGGATTCCATCAGCGCCGCGTAGTCATCGGGGTGGCAAATGGCAAACACTCCGGAGGCATCCTCGCGGATATCTTCGGGACTGAGGCGAAACAACTCGCGCGTGCCCTCGCTGGCAAACGGGAAGCAGGAGCTGCCATCGGGGCGCAACCTGAATTGGAAAACCACACCGGGCACTCGGTTGGCTACCTTGCGCAGGAGATTGAGCGCCTCTTCCAGCGAGTGCTCGCGTTTTTCGGCGTCGATCCGCAACAGGGTATTTTCGCGAAAGCTGCGCTCGATACGGGCCGCGTTCAGCGTGATGAAAATCAGAAACAGCCAGACCATCACGGCCATGGCCGTGGTGTGCTCGTCACCTTCGAGAGTGAACTGCACTATCAGCGGCACCAGCGTGGGCATGATGAAGCCGAACGTGGATAAGCGATCGACCGCCAGCGAGGTGATTGCGCCGGCGCATATGCCCGATACGACGAAAGCTAGAAATACCTGATGGACAATATTGTCCGCAGGGAACAGCAACCATGCTCCTGTTCCCCAGGCTACGCCATTGGCGATGACGCCCGCGCGGAACAGGAAAAGCCAGGACGCGATCCCGGTTGCGCGAACCGGCTGGCCGCGATGCCAGGCCAGCAGCAAAGCGGTTCTGGCCAGCTGTACCCCGCCTACCAGCGCAAGCCAGATCAGCAGGCTGTGCGCGGGGACGTCAGACGATTGAATCGCTGCCAGAATCAGCGCCAGCAGGACATTGATGACGAATGAGGAGGGCAGGTACGCATAGAGCAGCCTGGTTTGCTCGGCGCCCATGGTGTTTTCCTCGGGGGGCGGGGTATCGGTGTTTGGAAGTGCCGACGGCTGGTTCATTATCTGTGCCTGGCTTTTTAAGGGGCTATCGGACTGGCAGTGGCCGCGAAATTATTGCGGAAGGGAAAGTGCCGCTGCTAGCGTTTGTTGCGTACGCAATCCGCCCAGTTGTTGGGCGTCTCGTACAGGCGTACTTGTTCGAGCCTCAAATGGTTCCCGTAGATGTCCTGATACGCGGGATCGAGTATGCCGAAAGCGGCTTGTGCAAGATTTTCAGCGGTAGGAACGACATCGAGGATGACGGTCTTGTGATCCGGCAGCGTCGCGAGAAAGTCGCATACTGTCCTGTCGCCGCGATACGCGAGAAAGGCGTGATCCCATGCGTCCACCAGCTTTTCCTTGGCGATGCGCTTCACATCGGAAAAGTCCATCACCATGCCCTGTTCAGAGCGGCCTTCCGCCGTGATGATGTCTCCGGACAGCGTGATTTCGATCGCGTAGCGATGCCCGTGCAGGTGTTTGCACTGGCTGTTGTGGTTGGGAATGCGGTGTCCGGCATCGAATTCCAAGCGGCGGGTGATGAGCATGATGAGTGTGGTCGGTTGGATGGCGCGGATTATAGCATCGTGGCGCACTTGTCCTTATTGCATCCCGGCCATATGCGTATGGCGATCGGCGCAACCGATGGTTGCTATTTTGTGGCGGTCATTCGCTTGCGGCCGCCCACTCGGCGACACCGTCGCGCAGATGGAGAGCCGAATAGCCTTCCTGTTTGAGCAACGCGACGGCATTGACTGCCATCAGGCAATAGGGGCCGCGACAGTAGGCAACGATTGCGCGATCTTTGGGCAGCTCCGCCAATCGCTGGCGCAACTCTTCCAGAGGGATAGACCTTGCGAACGGCAGGTGTGCCGCCAGATATTCTTCCGTTGGCCTGACGTCGAGCACGACCACCTCGCCCTTGCGCGCGGCTTTCATCAGGCTTTCGCGATCATTGCCTACCAGGTCGTCCGGTTGGGTGGCGATTTTCCGCAATGCCAGTTGCAATTCGATCAGGCGTTCCTCGGCCAGTGTATGTATCTGCACCCACAGGTCAGCCACCGATTTGTCCGCGAGACGGTAGCGGATGTTCTTGCCCTGCCGTTCGGTTTCGACCAGGCTTGCCAAGCGCAGCTCGCGCAAATGTGCGCTGGTCAGCTTCACGCTGATGGAAGCTTCGCGCGCCAGGGTCTCCACCGTTTTTTCACCCTGGCAAAGCAGCTCGATCAGTTCCAGCCGTTTTGGGCTGGATAAAACCTTGCCGATCCGCGCCACCTGTTCGTAGAGCAGGTCTTTGATCTTGCGTGCGCCTTTCATGTTATTGCTCCATTGATAGAGTGGAATAATCCGGTGCAACTCTAAACGATATTGACATAAACAAACAATAGGCGCCTAATTCATTCCAATGGATGCTAGAACGTAATCAACACAAGGAGACCATCATGAAAACCCTGTTCATCCTCAACGATGCCCCGTACGGCAGCGAACGCACCTATAACGGCTTGCGCGTCGCTGGCGCGCTTGCCAAACAGGAAGGAAACGCAGTGCGCGTCTTCCTGATAGGCGATGGCGCCTCGGCGGCGCACCGCAACCAGAAAGTACCGCAGGGTTTTTACAACGTCGAAGTGATGCTCGGCAACGTGACCCGGCACGGCGGCGAGATCGGCATCTGCGGGACTTGCATGGAGGCGCGCGGCATGGGCGATGGCGAAATCGCCGACGGGACGCACCGCAGCACGCTGGCGGAGCTGGCCGAGTGGACTGCATGGGCGGACAAGGTTCTGGTGTTTTAACTTCCTGACTTTAATTTTTGGGAGCGCACAATGTTTTTCAAACAACTGGCAACAAAAGAGTCCTCACTTTCCTATTTTTTCGGCTGCGGCACCAAGGGCAAATCCATGGCGGTGGACGTGGTGGCAGGTGACGAGGAGTGGTTCATCGAGGAGGCGAAGAAAGCGAACGTCACGATCAATTACGTGATCGACACCCACGTTCATGCCGATCACTATTCCGGCGGCAGAAAGCTCGCGCAGATGGTCGGCGCGCCGTATTGCCTGCACGAATCGAATGAAGGCCGTGTCAAATTCGAGTTTGAACCCTTGAGCGACGGCCAGTCGCTCAACCTCGGCAACGTCGAGGTCGAGGTACTGCATACGCCCGGCCACACGCCGGACAGTATCTGCCTGCTGGTGACCGACATGCGTCGCGGGGAGTTGCCCTGGTTCGTCATTACCGGCGACACGCTGTTCGTCGGCTCCATTGGTCGCCCCGATCTGCTAGGGCGCGAACGCGAGATGGCCGCACAACTCTACGATAGCCTGCACACCAAGTTGCTGCACCTGTCCAACGAAGTCGAAATCTTCCCCGGTCATCAGGCGGGCAGTGTCTGCGGCGCGGGTTTGTCCGGCAAGCCGAGCTCGACCATCGGTTTCGAAAAACGCTGGAACCAGGGATTGTCCATGAGCAAGGAAGCCTTCATCGAAAAACTGGTTCAGGAAATCCCGCCGCGCCCTGCTGAAATGGACAAGATGGTTGCGGCAAACATAGCAGGCTGATGATGGCTCACCACAACCTGACTCACGGCATTCTTACGCACGGCATCCGCGCCAACCTCGACCAGTTCCTGCACCAATTGCTGCAAGTCATGCTGGTGGGTTTCACCATCGGCATGATGCGCACGGTGGTGCCCGCACTGTCCGAATCCGAATTCGGCGTGCCGAAGAATTCGTTCATGTTGCTCACCGCGTTCGTGGTGGCTTTCGGCCTGGTCAAGGGCACGCTCAATTTTGTGGCCGGGCGATTGTCGGAGCGCATCGGGCGCAAGCAGGTGTTGCTGCTGGGCTGGGCTGCGGCGCTGCCCATCCCGCTGCTGGTATATTTTGCGCCGTCATGGAGCTGGATCGTCGCCGCGACCGTGCTGCTCGGCATCAACCAGGGGCTGACCTGGTCGATGACGCAGACTGCCAAGCTGGACATCACCCGCGCCGACCAGCGCGGCCTCACCATAGGCCTGAACGAATTTTCCGGCTATGTCGGGCTGGCGCTGGCGGGCATCGTCACCGCGTATCTGGCGACCATGCTGGGGCCGCGCAGCGGGTTATTGCTGTTCGGCATGACCACGATCCTGCTGGCGATGCTGCTCACCCTGCTGTGGGTCAAGGACACATTGCCGTGGGCGAAAAGCGAAGCGGCAAAACATAAAGCGGGCATCAGCACAGGACCGCTGGCGCGCTTCCCGACCAACATCGCCGCGCAGCCCACCACGTGGGAAGTGTTCACGCTTGTATCGTGGCGCGACAAACGTCTTGCCGCCATCAGTCAAGCCGGACTGGTGGAAAAATTCGTCGATGCACTGGTGTGGGTGTTCTACCCGGTGTTCCTCTACCAGCGCGGCCTGAGCCTGCCCGAGGTCGGCTGGGTCGTCGGCGTCTACGGTTTCGTGTGGGGTGGCTCGCAGTTTTTCACCGGCAAACTCTCCGATCACGTCGGTCGCCACATTCCAAATGTGCTTGGTATGTGGATATGCGGCGCTGGAGTGGCGCTGATGCTGCTCGGTGAAGGCATGGCGTGGTGGTCGCTGTCCGCCGCCGTCTCCGGCTTCGGCATGGCGCTGCTGTACCCGAATCTTTCGGCAGCGGTAGCCGACATCTCGCACCCTGATTGGCGCGGTTCGGCCATCGGCATCTACCGCTTCTGGCGCGACCTCGGATACGGCATCGGCGCGCTGGGGCTGGGCATCGCCGCGCATTTCAGCGGCTCGGTCGAAGCGGCCTTCTGGTTTGTGTCGATCTCGATGTTCCTGTCGGGAGGAATACTCTGGCTGTTCGGCGCGGAGACGCATCCGCGTATCAATCCGGCTAAATCAGGGGAACGAGCATGAAACAGATATCCATCATCGGCGCCGGTTTTGCCGCGCTTTCTGCGGCGCGCAAGGTACGCCAGCTCAATGCTGAAGTTGAGATCACACTCATCGCACCCAAGGCGGAGCTGATATTCCTGCCGAGTTTGATCTGGATACCTTCCGGCATGCGCAAGGCGGAGGACTTGCGTATCCCGCTTGGGCGTTTCCTGAGCGACAACCGTATCCGCTTCTTCGCGGGCGAAGCGACCGGGTTGGAGAACGGCGGACGCAGCGTGTTGACCAGCAACGGCAAGGTGGCGAACGAAGGGCTGATCATCGCCTGTGGCGGACGCTTTATCAAGAAACTGCCCGGCATCGAACACGCCATCCTGCCGTGCGAAGGCATCGCTGCCGCAGAACAAATCCGCGAGCGCGTGGCAGCGCTCAAGCAAGGCGTCATCGCGCTGGGATTCGCCGGCAATCCGAACGAGCCGACCGCCATGCGCGGCGGCCCGATGTTCGAATTCCTGTTCGGTCTGGATACCCAGTTGCGCCGCGAAGGACGGCGCGACAAGGTCGGCCTCACCTTCTTCAACCCCATGCCCAATCCCGGCAACCGTCTCGGCGAGCGTGCGGTACAACGCCTGATGTCCGAGATGGACAAGCGCGACATCAGCAAGCAACTCGGCCACAAACTGGTCGGCTTCGAAGCGGACAAGGTGAAGACCGAAGGCGGCGAATTTGCCGCCGACCTCATCATCTTCATGCCCGGTCTGACCGGCAATGCCTGGTTCGACCAGACCAGTTTGCCGCGCTCGCCGGGCGGCCTAATCAAAGCCGACGCGCAGTGCCGTATCGAGGGATTTCCGGCGACCTATGTCGTCGGCGATTCCGGCAGCTTCGCGGGGCCGGACTGGATGCCCAAGCAGGCGCACATGGCCGATCTGCAAGGCGAAACGGCTGCGGCAAATTTGCTGGCAGAGCTGGCTGGCAAGATTCCGCAGCAGACTTTCAAGGTGGAACTGCTCTGCGTTGTCGACAGTCTTGATGCAGGTATGCTGGTGCGGCGCACGCCAGACAGCGAGATGTCCTTGCCGCCGCTCGGCCTGATGCATAACGCCAAGTCGTTCTTCGAATCCTGGTATCTGCGCAAATACCGGTAAACTTAACACAGCTTCAGCGCAACCCAATATTTATCTCTGGACACGTTGCGAATTTTGGCTCAACCATCAAACGCAGAGGAGCACGACATGATGAGCGATTGGAACGGATTCTGGGGATGGGGAATGGGTTTTGGTTTCATATTCATGTTGCTGCTCTGGGGGCTGGTCATTCTGGGGATCGCTGCGCTGATCCAATGGCTGATGACGCAATCGTCGCCAAGCCACAACCCGCACAACAAATCGCCGCTGGAGATCGCGCAGGAGCGTTATGCGCGCGGCGAAATAGATAGGGAAGAATACGAACAAAAAAAGCGCGACCTTGAGCCGTAAACATGAAAAGCGCCGCCCCACACTCTCTTCTTGCATCTCGCGACACACATGAAAGTGTTGGCATTGGCTTAATTATCCATTTCTCATATACTTTGCCGCATATGCGCACTTGCCTCTCTTTTATTCTTGCCATCATGCTCTCGCTGAACGCTGCCTACGCGGCGTCGGTGGGTGTGTGCGATGCGCTGGAACACACTTCGAGCCAAGCTGCGCATTTTGGGCATCACAGCCACGAGCACGGTGACGGCCATGTTCACGATGAGCCAGCTGTCGATGCCGATGTGGCGGGTAACGTGCCTGCCGTCGGCGACCACCACCATGCCCATGTGCATCCGGCCTTTTCTTCACTTCCGACGGCTTCCGTTGGTGTGATGCTACTGACGGGATGCAGCCCCCCAGTTGCGGATACAGCCAGTATCTTCGTCTCGGCACCGCAAGCTCTCCTTGACCGCCCGCCCAGGGCAGCGCTTGCCTAACCCGGCGGGACGTTCCTTTATTTCTCTGTAGCACCCGTGCCTGATTCTGCATAAGGGTCAGACCGCGCCCCGCCAAAATTCAATTTTATAGTTTCGGCATAACGCCCGCTTACGCGGACATTAGCTTGCGTTGAAACTTCGTTTTCGTTGGAATTTAAATTGGCAATAAATTTTTACCCTCTGGAGTTCACCATGAATAAGGCACCACATATTTTCGTGCTTGTCGTCCTGTCTATCACCCAATTTGCGTGGGCGGGTGATGACATTGCGCCTGGTACAAGGCAAGCTCAGGCACAGTTTCCTGCTGTATGGACGCTCGCAGGCAGTATACGGCGCGCGCTAGAGATCGCTCCAGAATTGCGTGCCGCCGAGGCCGAAATCGCGGGGCGTGCGGGAGAATTGGCCCAGGCAGAAGTTTGGCCGAATCCGAGCATGGATCTGAACGCAGATGACCGCCTCGGGCAGGAGAGCGGTCGCGGCGGTGTCAATTTGACCAGTATCGCGCTAAGCCAACCTTTGCCGCTGTGGCGCATCGCGCGTCAGCGTGATGTTGCCGAGGCTAATGTCGGTGGGGCGCGCGAAAATCTCCGTTATCAGCTCCTTCTGCTCGAACATGAGGTCGCGCGGGTTTTTCATGCATTGCAACTGGCCGCAGCCAAACGCAAGCTTGCCGAAGAACGATTGCAGCTCGTGATTGAATCGCCAAATGCTTCTCGCAAGTCCGGTGGGGATCGGCTGGTACGTTATCTCACGCCACTCGAACGGCAGCGTCTGTCCATACTGAACGAGGAGGCCAATCAGGCTGTAGCCGTGGCCGAGCAGGAGCAGCAGAAAGCGCTCATTGCTTTCCGGGCGCTGCTTGCCGTGCCGGACGGTGCGCGACCCGAAACAGTGATGCCAACTCTACCCGAGACGCCCGAAAGCATGGATGTGCTGATGCGGGCGCTAGATGACCATCCGGTGCTCGCAGCGGCTCGCAAGGAGATAGAAGCTGCGCAGGCCGGGGTTGCACTTGCAGAATCACAGCGCTACGCCGACCCCGTATTAAATATTTTTCGTGAGCGTAGCTATATATCGGGCGAACTGCGCGACGTGACCGGTGTGGGCGTAAGCGTGCAAATTCCTTTCAGGAGCAGCAGCAACGGCACGGTCGTCAAGGCCATGGCAGATGCGGAGCGCACGCAGGCACAGCTTGATGTGCTAAAGCGCGATGCCCGCAGCCGCCTGGAGCAGGCTTATACGCAATTGCTTCGGCTTGTCGAGCAGACTGAGCGGCTGCGCACCAATCTGCTTGAACCCGTGCGCGAGATGTTCACGCTCACGCGTAGCGGATTTGCAGTCGGCGAACTCAATATTCTTGCGTTGATAGATGCCAACAACACGTATTTCGATGCCCGCACCCGCTATCTGGAAATGCAAATGGAAAGCGCGCTCGCTGCTGCCGACCTGCGCCTGGCGTCCGGGATATCTGTACTCAATCCTTCAATGGAGGTGCAGCCATGACACGGTGCGCGATAGCGATGGGTGCGGGAATGGCTGCATTGCACCTCCTCCCGCAATCGGCTGGTTACGCCATAACCAGAGACTTGGTGAGTGTTGTTTGCTCGCCTAGTCGAATGGCTAGTTGTTTCATCAGTAACGTGTCGGAGGTGCAACCATGATTGCTGCATTGATTCGTTTTGCGCTGACACAGCGCATGATAATACTGCTCGTCGCACTGGCCGTGGTTTTCGGTGGCCTGTGGGCATTTCACACGCTCCCCATCGACGCTTTCCCCGACATTTACAAGCCGCAAGTGCAGGTGATCGTGAAGGCGCCGGGCATGACCCCTGCCGAGGTCGAAAGCCGCATCACTTTCCCTATAGAAACCGAGATGCAGGGACTGCCCAACCAGACGGCGCTGCGCTCGCTCAATAAATATGCGCTCGGGTTGGTGACCGTCTGGTTCGAGGACGGCACCGACATCTATCTGGCGCGCCAGCAAGTGGTCGAACGCCTGAACCAGGTGCGCGGGAGTTTGCCGCCCGGTGTCGAGGCCGTGCTCGCCCCGATCACCACGCCGCTGGGCGAGGTTTACATGTACCGCATCGAGGGTGGGACATTGAGCAACACCGAACGGCGCACGCTACAGGACTGGACGATACGCCCGCGTCTGCGCACCGTGGACGGGGTGGCGGACGTGAACTCGCTGGGTGGCGAGGCGCGCGCTTTCGCGGTCGTGGTGCAACCCGAAAAGCTCGCGAATTACGGCCTTGCGCTGGACGACGTTACGCTGGCACTTGAATCGAGCAACCGCAATGCGGGCGGCGACCGCATCAACCGGCAAGGTCAAACCCTGCTGGTGCGCACGGTGGGCGTGTTGCGCGGGCTGGATGATATTGGCAAGGTGGTGGTGGCGTCACGCGCGGGCGTGCCGGTGCTGGTGCGCGATGTGGCCGATGTGCGTCCGGGCGCGCTCACCCGTTACGGCGCGGTGACCGCCGATGCCAAAGGCGAAGTGGTCACCGGGCTGGTGTTGTTGCGCAATGGCGCGAATGGGCGTACCACGGTCGCGGGCATCAAACGCGAACTCGCGGCGCTGGCGCCAGTGTTGCCCGAGGGGGTCAGGGTCGTGCCGTTCTACGACCGCACCGAGCTGATCGACGATGCAGTATGGACGGTGCAGAAGGCGCTGGGCGAGGCGGTGGTGCTGGTGCTGCTGGTGCTCGTCATATTGCTCGGAAACCTGCGCGCGGCGCTCACCGTGGCGCTGATTTTGCCGCTGTCGGTGCTGTTCACTTTTTTGGCGATGCGCGTATTCGGCGTCTCCGCCAACCTCATGTCGCTGGGCGGGCTGGCGATTGCCATCGGTATTTTGGTGGACGCAGCCGTGGTGGTGGTCGAGAACATCCACACCCAGCTCGGCCAAGCACCCAAAGGTGTGAGCCGCCTGCACCTCGTCTATCGCGCGGCGGCCGAGGTCGGCGTGCCGGTGCTGTCGGGAGTGCTCATCATTGTCATTGTGTTCCTGCCCTTGTTCACGCTGTCGGGCCTTGAAGGCAAGATGTTCGCGCCGCTCGCGTTGACCATCTGCTTCGCGCTCGCCGGTTCGCTCGCGCTCTCGATCACCGTGATCCCGGTGTTAGCCAGCTTTTTGATGCGCGGCGGCGCGCACGGCGATGACCGCGTGCTTGCAGCGATCAAGCGCGTTTATCTGCCAGCGATGCGTTGGGCGATCATCCACCGCAAGACCGCTATCGGAGGGGCGCTGCTCGCGCTGTTCGCCACCGCTTTGCTGTTCCCGCATATAGGCAGCGAGTTCATGCCGGTGATGGACGAAGGTTCGACCGTGGTGATTATCGAGAAGAGGCCGGACATCACGCTGGAAGCCTCGCTTGCTGCCGACGCGCAGTACCACCGGGCGATGATGGAGTTGCCCGAAGTCACCGGCGTGGTGTCGCGCACCGGTGCGGACGAATTGCGTCTCGATCCCATGGGGCTGTACCAGACCGACAACTTCGTGCTGACCAAACCGCGCGAACAGTGGACGCGCAGCGTCGCGGAGTTTCAGGAGGCGTTGCGGCAGAAACTCGAAGCGTTCGAGGACATCGAGATCGCCTTCACCCAGCCCATCGACATGCGCGTGTCGGAGATGCTCTCCGGCGTGCGCGCCGCGCTGGCGGTAAAGATTTATGGCGACGACCTTGTGGTACTTGAAGAAAAGTCAAAACAGATCGAGGAGCTCTCCGCCAAAATTCACGGCGCGGTGGACATCGTGCGACCGCCGGTGATGGGGCAGCAATATTTGCAAATCGAAATCCGCCCGGAACGCATCGCGCGCTACGGCATCCGGGTCGAGGACATCAACCGCCTGGTCGAGACCGCCGTCGCGGGCAAGGTGGTGTCCGAGGTGGTTGAGGCGAGCCGCCGCACCGGCGTGCTGGTGCGTTTCCCCGAAGCCGCGCGCGCCTCGCCGCAAGCGCTCGCGCGCCTGCTGGTACTGACACCGGGCGGAGCCAAAGTGCCGCTGTCGCTGCTGGCCGACATCCGCGAAGTGGATGGGCCGGTGCAGATCACGCGCGAAGCGGGCAAACGCCTGGCCGTGGTGCAGGTGAACGTCGAGAGGCGCGACGTGGTCAGTCTGGTGGCGGACGTGCGCGCTGCCATCGAACGCGAGGTCAAGCTGCCGCCGGGGTATTACATCGAATACGGCGGGCAGTTCGAAAACCAGCAGCGCGCCTCGCAGCGCTTGGGCGTGGTCGTGCCGGTATCCATCGCGCTGATCTTTTTCATGCTGTTCTCGACTTTCAGATCGGTGCGTCAGGCAGGCTTGATTATCCTGAACATCCCATTCGCGTTGATCGGTGGTGTAGTGAGTCTATACGCTTCCGGGCTATATCTTTCCGTGCCCGCGTCGGTGGGGTTTATCACGCTGTTCGGCGTGGCGGTACTGAACGGCGTGGTGATGGTGGCATATATCAACCAGCTGCGCACGTCCGGGCGCACGGTGCTGCAAGCGGTACAGGAAGGCGCGGAACGCAGGCTGCGACCGGTGCTGATGACGGCGCTCATCGCCAGCCTCAGCCTCGTGCCGATGCTGCTTGCCACCGGACCCGGCTCCGAGTTGCAACGACCGCTTGCCGTGGTCGTGATAGGCGGGCTGCTTACTTCAACACTGCTTACTCTGGTGCTGTTGCCGACGCTTTATGTATGGCTCGAAGGGCGTGCCGAGCGCAAATTACAAACGAGACAGGAGACTCTTACATGATAAAACTTACGTTGATTGTGCATTCAGATGTCCGGCAGACACTCGCGGATACGCTACGCGGCCTCAAACAGGTATCGGGTTTCACGTTCACACATGTCGAGGGCCACGGTGCACAGGATGATCTCGATCCGGCTCTTTCCGCACGCGACCGTGTGGTCGGTTACACACCACACGTTCGGTTGGACATCGTGCTGAATGATGAGGATGTAGAAACAGTGCTTGATGTATTGCGCGATAGCAATTGCGGCGTTGCCGGACGCGGAGTGTTCTGGGTCACGCCAGTGCTGCAGCATGGCCGGTTATAGCCATCGGTAATTTATGGTGCGGCGCTGTGCGACATGCGCTCACCATCGCGAATATCTTGCGTCGCCGCACTTCAAATTTGAACCAGCGAAGGAAAATACGATGAACAAATTTTATTTGAGCATACTGGCAATTGTGTGGCTGACTGGCTGCGCGAGCCATATACATCAAGTGGTCAGGGAAGGTAACGCACCGTTCATTGATGGTGAGCTAATCCACGATCAAGGGGAAAGCAACCGGCTCGTGCTGGAAGTCTCGAACCGCCGTTACGAAGCACATGGTTTTGCTGTCGAGCGCCAGAGCAATTTGGCGGCTTTGCGCAAGCGTTATTATGTTTCCAACCGGAAACACTGGGAGCAGATTTTCGCGGGGCTCGATACCGATCATGTGGTTTATTCCATCAACACGGTTGCCATATCCCCGGACGGGTCGAAAATTTCGTGCCATCTGACGTGGGTATCCCGCGCGAACCCGTCCGGCGTTTGCACGGACCAAGGCGGCGCGGTATTACCTGTGCAGTTTAACGGTATGAGGGGGTAGATGATGGCCGATTGCTGCAACGACAAAGCCTGCGAGATTGACGCGCTGCGCAGCCGCCAGAGCGCGACGCTCAGGATCGTGCTGGCGATCAACGCCGTGATGTTCGTCGTCGAACTGACGGCGGGGCTGATCGGGCACTCGGTCTCGCTGGTGGCGGACTCGCTGGATATGCTGGGCGATGCGCTGGTGTACGGGTTCAGCCTGTACGTCGTGGCGCGCGGCGCGACGATGAAAGCCAGGGCGGCGCTGCTCAAGGGCATCATCATGGCAGGCTTCGGGCTGTTCGTACTGGGACAGGTGATCTACCGGATCGTTTATCCGCAGCTTCCGGTGTACGAGACTATCGGTGCGATCGGCTTGCTGGCGCTGGCCGCGAACGGCGCGTGTTTTTACCTGCTCTGGCGGCACCGTGCCGATGACATCAACATGAGTTCGGTCTGGCTATGCTCGCGCAACGACATCATCGCGAACATCTCGGTGCTGTTTGCCGCCGTGGGTGTATGGCTCGCCCACTCCGGCTGGCCGGACATTGTGGTCGGCCTGGCATTGGCCGCACTATTTTTGCGTTCAGCGGAGCATGTGTTGCGCGAGTCCGTCAAAGAACTTCGTACTTTGTAAGGGTGCGATAAACCGCACCCTTGCGGCGATTCCCCATGGGTATTCGGGTTAAACCGTCAAGAGGGTGATTGAGCGCATTGCCAATCGGCAATCGATGCCCAGCCTGCTTTAACCGGATTCTCGTTTGCGCGGAAATGCTGAAAATTTTGTGGCGCGGCGAATAAATTCCTGTTCCTGCTGTTCGTTCGTTTTTCCTCCATAGCGCAACGCGCTGTAGCGTGCGGCGAGATCGAGGAGGTTGCCCTCCAATTCGGGCCGAACTGCGGCGACGCGCGCGGCGTAATTTTGCGCGCCTTCATGGGGCGCGCGCGGCAGTCCGGATTTCTCCAGTTTGCGGCACAGTTTAAGCCAGGCCGCCTGCACCTTGTCCGGCTGGCGAGCGATCAGGTGGCGCAGCATGAACAGCGCGAACAGTCCGATTGCCAGACCCACACCCAGCATCATGTTCAGCGCGATCTTCTGCCAGGTGAGGGATTCCATGCCCAGGCGGGTCAGGAAAGCGAACTGGCGTTCGCTGTCATAGCCCAGCACCCACTGGTTCCACTGGTTGGCGAGCGCATCCCAGTTCATGCGCAGGTTCAGCATCCACTGCGGCGGATTGCGCGCCATGAAGGGCAGGATGGCGTTATCGGACAATGCGGCAGACAGGCCGCGCTGCACGCGTTCCGGCGCGATGGCGCCGGTCGGATCGACGCGCACCCAGCCTCGCCCCGCCAGCCAGACTTCCGCCCAGGCGTGGGCATCGGACTGGCGCACGATGTAGTAATTGCCGAAATCGTTGAATTCCCCGCCCAGATAGCCGGTCACCACGCGCGCCGGGACGTTGGCGGCGCGCATCAGGAACACGAACGCCGAGGCGTAGTGTTCGCAGAATCCCTGCCGGGTGGTGAACATGAATTCGTCGATGCCGTTCAGGCCGAGCAGCGGCGGTTCTAGCGTGTAGATGAAGTTCTGCCGGTTGAAATATTGCAGGGCCGTGTTGACGATCGCGGCATCGTCCCCGCTGGCGGCGCGCCATTCGGCGGCAAGCTGCTGCGCGCGCGGGTTGAATTGCCTCGGTAATTGCAAGGCTCGCCGGATCTGCCGTTCGGATTCCCGCGGGTTGGCGCGATACACCAGATTCGAGCGCGCGGCATAACGGATCCGCGCGTTGACCGGCTCCTTGCGCAGTATCTGGAAATCCTGGGTCAGCGTGGCCGGGATGGACAGTTTGTCGGGCACATCCAGCGCGAACAGCCAGGTCTTGTTGTGCGGTTCCAGCGTGACGGTGTAATCGATCGCCTGATCGAGTCCGGTGAATTCCGGCGTGACCGAGTACAGGGTCCTGCCGGCGGTCCAGGTGCGCCCGTCGTATTCCCACAGCACCGGACCGCGCCAGTACATCTGGTCGCGGCGCGGCACCTTGTCATTGTAGGTGACGCGAAACGCCACCGCGTCCGACAGGCTCAGGCGGCTCAGGCTGCCCGGCGACATCTTGTCGTCCAGCCCGCTGCTGGAGTAGGCGTCCTGCGGCAATCCCCACAGCGGCCCCTGCACGCGCGGGAACAGGACGAACAGGATCAGCATCAGCGGGACGGCTTGCAGCAGCAGTACGGCGGCGACGCGCAGGCGCGGTTTGAGCGCCATGTTCTGCGCCTGCAGGTGCACCCAGGTCGTTAAGATCACCATCAGGGAGGCGAACAGATACAGCGCGGTGGGGATGCTTTGCGAGTAGAAAAAATTGGTGATGATGATGAAGCAGCAGAGATAGATCAGCACCATCGCGTCGCGCGCCTGGCGCAACTCCATCAGCTTGAGCGCGGCGAGCAGCATCAGCAATGTGACGCCGACTTCGCGCCCGAACAGCGTGCGGAAGCTGATCACAATCCCGGCTATGCAGGCGATCGTGACCAGCGTCAGCAGCCAGCGCTTCGGCAGGGGATTGCCGCTGTACGCAAGGTAGCCGCGCCACGACAGCAGGCCGACACAGATGCTGCTGACCCACAGCGGCAGATGGTCGGCATGCGGCGCGATGACCATCAGGATGCTGAGCAGCAGGCCGTAGGTGAGGAATTTGTTCACGGATTATCCTGCGGCAGATTGAACAGCGCGATCCTGCGCAGACATTCATCCCGGTGCGCAATGCCGTAGTTGCAGGGCAATTCGTTGTCCGGCAGGCGCAGGCCGTAGCGCAAGCCCCGAGCCTCCGCATCCAGCACCCAGCGCGTCATGCGCGCCAGCTTGTCTTCCTCGGTGCGATCCGGCGCGGCGGAAAAATCCAGCCACAGCTCTTCGCCGACAGGCGTGGAAAATTGCTTGACCTGCAAGCCGCGTTCGCGTGCATAGGCTTTCCAGTCGACGCGCGGCAAGGCATCGCCGGCCACATATTTGCGCAGTCCGGCAAAGTCTTCATCCCCGGCGACGCTGCGTTTCCCGCTGCCGTCCGGCGCATCGCCCAGTGGCAGCGGCGCATCGTCCAACGGTCTGGGGTAGACCAGACAGCGCGTATCGAAATGCAGGTACGACCAGGCGTAAAACAGGCCCAGCGGGAATTCGGTATACAGCGTCAGGCGTCCCGTTTGCAGCCAGCCGCGCCGGGTTGCCGGAATGGAGAGCGCGACCCCGGTATCCTGCCGCGCGGGCGCATCGAATGCCAGCGGATTGGGGGTGGTTGACCAGAACGATGCGCCGGTCTGCACCAGGCAAAGCTGAAAGCGCGACAGGCGGCTGCGATTGTTGAAGTGCAGCATGAATTGCGCCGTCTCCCCGCAGAACACCGGTTCGGCACGGCCCGGACGTATCTCCAGGTGGGCGAGATTGCGGAAGGCGTGCAGCATGGACATCACCGCCATCATCGTCAGCAAAAAGGTCAGCACATAGCCGAGGCTCAGGTTGTAGTTGATGTCGCCGAGCAGCATCAGCACCAGCACGAAGCAAAGCGTAAAACCCTGTCTGGTGGGGATGATGAAGATGCGGCGCTGTGTCAGCGTGACCGTGCCGGTCTCGGCGGTGCGCTTGAACGCCCAGTCGCGGAATTTCTGTTTGAACGATGCGAACACAACTTCAGGGAATCGCGACCGCTTCGATCAGGTCGCGCACCAGCACATCGCTGTTATGCTTCGAGTACTCGCCGATCGCTTGCAGGCGGTGGCTGGCCACGCCGGGCAGCACGGCCTGCACATCTTCGGGTATCACCGCGTTGCGCCCGTCCAGAAACGACCAGGCGCGGGCGGCGGAGAGCAGCGCGAGTCCGGCGCGCGGCGAGAGGCCGTGGGTGTAACGGGCCGATTCGCGCGTGTGGCGCAGAATGGCCTGCACGTAGTCGAGCAACACAGGCGAAACGAACACTTCCCGAACACGTTTCTGCATCGCGAGCAATTCGCTGCTTTCCATTTGCGGGTGCAACTGGGCGATGATTTCGCGTCTGTCCACGCCGGATAGCAGGCCCCGTTCCGCTCGTGCATCGGGATAGCCCATCTGGATGCGCATCAGAAAGCGGTCGAGCTGGGATTCGGGCAAAGGGAAGGTGCCGATCTGGTGCGCCGGATTCTGCGTGGCGATCACAAAAAACGGCGAGGGCAGGGGACGGGTCTTGCCTTCGATCGTCACCTGCTGTTCTTCCATCGCTTCCAGCAAGGCGCTCTGCGCCTTGGGCGTGGCACGATTGATCTCGTCCGCGAGGATCATCTGAGCGAAGATCGGGCCGGGATGGAACTTGAATTCGCCGGAGATCGAATCCGCGCTGGGGCGCTGGTACACCGACACGCCGAGGATATCGGCGGGCAGCAGATCGCTGGTGAACTGGATGCGCTGGAACTGCAAGCCCAGGGTGTGCGCCAGCACATGCGCCAGCGTGGTCTTGCCGACGCCGGGCAGATCTTCGATGAGCAGATGCCCGCGCGCCAGCAGGCAGGCCAGCGCGAAGCGGATCTGCAGCGGTTTGCCGAGGATGATCTGTTCGGCTTGCTTAATGACGTTGCTCAGGTTTTGGCTCATGGTTTTTATTCCTGGTGCGTGGTAAGTGGGGAGTAGTGAGTGGGGTACCCACTGCCCACTTCCCACTTTCAAATGATAATCGCCGCAGCCACCTTGCGGCCGTCCGCCACCAGGATGTTGTAGGTTCGGCATGCGGCCGGGGTGTCCATGCACTCCACGCCTATGCCAGCATCGGTCAAAGACCGGTACAGGCGCGGATGCGGGAAATGCTGCTGCGCGCCGGTGCCCAGCAGCAGCACTTCCGGTTTGAGATCGAGGAAGTACTCAAAGTGCGCTTCGTTCAGTTCGCTGAATCCGGCAACATTCCAGTCGATGCGCACTTCCCCGGCGATGACGACGATGCTGCGGTCATATTGTTCGCCGTTGACCTTCACATGGCCTGCGCCGTGCGAGGTAAACAGTTTGGTGTTGCCGGGATTGGATTGATGCAGTTTCAAAATGGCCTCATGCGTGGGTAGCTCGGTATCGGTGGAGTGAGTTTAGGGTTAGTCTCGGGGTGCGTCAAACGCTGAAGCATGATGGAAAAATCCGTTTGATCGCCGGGTTTTCGTGATGTGTCGCGCTTCCGATCCGGCGAGGATGTATCGGGCCGGCAATTTTCAGTCCCGTCGCGCAAGGGAATATAGGTGATTGAACCATCGCTGGGTATGTATCCGCAGGATATGCCCGGATCCGGCAGGTGGACTATCGTAACGTAGTTCTGGTTGGCGATACCGGGCTGCTTGATTGTGATTCTTGCGGATGAGGTGCGCAGCTCCACCGGATAGTCTATCGTTTCATCGCTCCAGCCCATCCACAGGTATTCGGGCAGATAGCGGACAAACCGGTAGGAGGCGCTGGGGTCTAGCTCCTGTTTGAATTGGCGGGTGCTTTCCTGATATTCCTCGCGCGCGAGTTTCATCCCCTCGTTGATGCTTAACCATGCAGTTGCCAGCCCGAGTTCGATGGCTTCCGCCGAGTTGCCATAATAAATAATCGCTGCACCCAGTGCCGTGCCGCCTATTCCCAAGGCCAGCCCGACGCCGGTGGTGGCGGCAATCTTGCTGCCCGCCACCGTGCCGCTGAGCGCGGCCTTGCCGCCGTAGGTGGAGTCCAGGATCAATTCGTGCAGCTCGCTTTCGCGTGCCAGATGGCGTTCATACCAGTTGCCGGCATCAGGGGAAAGATGTGCAGCAATTTTGAATCCGTTCTGATCGGTGATGGCGAGCGGACTTCTGCGTCCCCTCAGGCGGAAATTGAGTTGCCGTTCAGAGCGCAATGGATACACCGTCAATTCGGGGTTCCATACCGGCTCCGGACCGGGTCCGCCCAGCACGATGAACAAATGAGGCGGCGGTTCGCTGCGTTCCGCAAGCTCTTTTGCCCAGACCAGAGTGTTGTCCATGTACCATGCCGCACGCAGATCAACCCGAGCCTCGCGCCATTCGCCGCACATCGTCCAAAGGCCGGCCAGGAACAAGCGCATCGCCGGATCATCGAAATGCCCCCCGGGACTCCACGGCAACGACAGCAGGCTGCTGGCGACGCGCGCCTCCACGCAGGCATCCCCGAATTTTTCCTGCAACGAATAACCCCAACTCAGCAGGAAATGCATCCAGATGACTTCGTGTTCGGATGCGTAATAGTCCTCGGGTGTCAGCGCATAGAAGAAGTTTCTGGCCTCGCGCGAGACGTGGTAGCGCACCCGTTTCTCCAGTACTTCCGCCTGTTTTTGCAGTCCGGCGATCTCGGACTTGCCCTGGATCAGCGACAGGTAGCCCTTTTCCATCGTCGTGATGAAAGTGTCGGCTTCCGCCTTGCGCGGGAAATCCCGCAACGCCTTTTCCGCGTCGCCGCGCAGGAAATCCTGCTGGCTATTCTGGTAGTCCTGCCGGGTGAGCAGGCTGTGCTGGCTGCATCCCGTCAATAGGATCGTCACAACCAGCAGGCAAGCGAGAGTAATTTGGCTTTGCTTCGATGCCATGATTTTGAAATATGCCCTGCTACAATCTGCTATGTAAATCACACCGCATCATATCCCGAATGCTTAAAATTCTCCGCGTTTCGATACTGTTGTTCGTCCTTGTTTCAGTCGCCCTTGCAACATGGCGTGCCAGGACGCATTCCGTGGAATGGAAATACACGCTGCCGGTCAATATCTATCTCATCAACGGTGACACCAGTGCGGTTTCGGCGGATTATCTGCGTAGCCTGACCGCCGATGACTTCAAACCTGTCGAGACATTCATGCGCGATGAGGCGAATCGCTACGGCCGTTCAGGCCATGCCTCGATCGAGATCAGATTGGGCGGAGTGATCGATACGCAGCCGCCGCAACCGCCGCACAACGGCAGCGCGCTGGAGGTGGTCGCATGGAGTTTGAAAATGCGCTGGTGGGCGTACCGCAACGCCGATACGACCGGTCCGGGCCCGCAGGTCAAGATGTTCCTGCTGTACTTCGATCCGGCGCAGAACAGGCGCCTGGCTCATTCCACGGGGCTGCAGAAAGGCCTGATCGGGCGGGTTAATGTCTTTGCCTCGCGCGACATGGCGAAGCAAAACAACGTGGTCATCGCGCACGAATTCCTGCACACGCTGGGCGCCACCGATAAGTACGATCCCGCCACCAATCAGCCTTTTTTCCCGGATGGTTACGCCGAACCTGATCTCTGGCCGACGTTGCCGCAACGCTATGGCGAGATCATGGCGGGGCGCACACCCCTGACGCAGACCGAAGCGGTTACGCCAGCGAGTCTGGATGACGCGCTGATAGGCAGCAAGACCGCGCAGGAGATCAACTGGCTGGCTACAGGCGGTTAAATATCGCGGATGGTCATTTTCAACGCGATGGCATTTGCTGTACCGGGGCGGGGCAGGTAAAATCGCGCCCTTTGCGGCATCGTGGCGGATTCTATCATTCGCATTCGGCCCGGACATTCGGCCACGGGCACATTGCAGTGCCTTTGAACCTGAGAACATATAGTGAAACCAATTTTAAAATCGACCAAACTTTCCAACGTCTGCTACGACATTCGCGGCCCGGTGATGGAGCGCGCCAAGCAGATGGAGGAGGAAGGCCAGCGCATCATCAAGCTGAACATCGGCAATCTCGCGCCGTTCGGCTTCGAGGCGCCGGAAGAGATCCAGCAGGACGTGATCCTGAACATGCCGAATTCCTCCGGCTATTCCGATTCCAAGGGCATGTTCGCCGCGCGCAAGGCGATCATGCACTACTGCCAGTCCAAGAAGATCATGGGCGTCGGGCTGGACGACATCTACATCGGCAACGGCGCGTCGGAACTGATTGTGATGGCGATGCAGGGCCTGCTCAACACCGGGGACGAAGTGCTGGTGCCCGCGCCCGACTATCCGCTGTGGACGGCGGCGGTGACGCTGGCGGGCGGCACGCCGCGCCATTACGTGTGCGACGAGGCCAACGACTGGAACCCTGACCTCGCCGACATGCGCGGCAAGATCACCAAGAACACGCGCGCGATTGTCATCATCAACCCGAACAATCCGACCGGCGCGCTGTATTCCGACGAGATACTGAAGGAGATCATCCAGCTTGCGCGCGAACACGAGCTGATCATCTTCGCCGACGAGATTTACGACAAGATGCTGTACGACGGCGCGACGCACACGTCGATCGCCTCGCTGGCAGACGATGTGCTGTTCCTGACGCTGAACGGGCTGTCGAAAAACTATCGCGCCTGCGGCTACCGCTCCGGCTGGATGGTGGTGTCCGGCCCGAAGAAGCACGCTCAGGATTACATCAACGGCCTGACGATACTGGCCTCGATGCGACTGTGTTCCAACGTGCCCGGCCAGTTTGCGATCCAGACCGCGCTGGGCGGTTACCAGAGCATCAACGATCTGGTCGCACCCGGCGGGCGGCTGTGTAGGCAGCGCGACCTCGCCTACAAGCTGCTGACTGCGATTCCCGGCGTGTCCTGCGTCAAGCCCAAGGCCGCACTGTATCTGTTCCCGCGCTTCGATCCCAAGGTCTACCCGATCAAGGACGACCAAAAATTCATCCTTGAACTGCTGGAAACCGAGAAGGTGCTGGTGGTGCAGGGCACCGGTTTCAACTGGATCCACCCCGACCACATCCGCGTGGTGTTCCTGCCGAACACCGACGACCTGACCGAGGCGATAGGACGCATCGCGAGGTTCCTGGAGAATTACCGCAAGAAACACGGTACCAATTAACGTAAGGGCAATTCATGAATTGCCCCTACACCCGCCCAAATACCAGGAAGAAGACATGAGCATAAAACCAATATAAGTAGGACTACTAGGCATGGGCACCGTAGGCGGCGGCACCTTCACCGTGCTGCAACGCATCGCGGAAGAGATCACCCGCCGCGCCGGTCGCCCGATACGCATCACAGTCGTCGCGGACAAGAATCTGGAGCTGGCGAAGCAGGTCACCGGCGGCAAGTGTCGCATCACCGACGATGCATTCTCGGTGGTCAGCGATCCGGAAGTGGACATCGTCATCGAGCTGATCGGCGGCTACGGCGTCGCGAAGGAACTGGTGCTCAAGGCGATCGCCAATGGCAAGCATGTCGTCACCGCGAACAAGGCGCTGCTGGCGACCCACGGCAACGAAATCTTCAAGGCCGCGCAGGACAAGGGCGTGATGGTCGCGTTCGAGGCGGCGGTTGCGGGCGGCATCCCTATCATCAAGGCGGTGCGCGAAGGACTCACCGCGAACCGCATCGAATGGATCGCCGGGATAATAAATGGCACCACCAACTTTATCCTGTCCGAGATGCGCGACAAGGGCCTGAGCTTCGACACCGTGCTGAAAGAGGCGCAGCGCCTGGGCTATGCCGAGGCCGACCCGACCTTCGACATCGAGGGCGTGGATGCGGCGCACAAGATCACGATCCTGTCCGCGCTGGCGTTCGGCATTCCGATGCAGTTCGACAAGGCGTACATCGAGGGTATCTCAAAACTGGACGCCATCGACATCAAGTACGCCGAACAGCTCGGCTACCGCATCAAGCTGCTGGGCATCACCAGGCGCACGCCGGAAGGCGTCGAGCTGCGCGTGCATCCGACCCTGATCCCGACCAAGCGTTTGATCGCCAACGTCGAGGGCGCGATGAACGCGGTGCTGGTGCAGGGCGATGCGGTCGGTGCGACGCTGTATTACGGCAAGGGTGCCGGCGCTGAACCGACCGCCAGCGCGGTGATCGCGGACTTGGTGGACGTGACGCGCATGCACACCGCCGACCCGGAGAATCGCGTGCCGCATCTGGCGTTCCAGCCGGATGCGATGTCCGACCTGAAGATATTGACTATGGACGAGGTGCAGACCAGCTACTACCTGCGCCTGCGCGTGCAGGACAAGCCCGGTGTGCTGGCCGACATCACGCGCATCCTTGCCGACGAACAGATATCCATCGACGCGGTGATCCAGAAAGAACCCGGCGAAGGCGAAGACCAGGCCGACCTGATCATGCTCACGCACCTGACGCGCGAGAAGCGCATCAATGCGGCGATCAAGAAGATCGAGGCACTGGGCGTGGTGGCGGGGAAGGTGACCAAGTTAAGGCTGGAAGAGCTGGGCAAATAGACACGTAGGATGGATTGAGCAGCGCGATACCCATCGCATGGATTTCCGATGTTGGGTATCGCTAATGCTCAATCCAACCTACGAATACTGTCATTCCCGCGAAAGCGGGAATTCAGTCGATTGAACAGCCCGCGTAGCGGGACAAAAACTGAATTATTTGTCGGCTTCGCCGAATCTATTTTTTTGACTGGATTTCCGCTTTCGCGGGAATGACAGAAAAGAGAGCAACGAATGAAATACATTTCCACACGTGGCAACGCGCCCGCCAAAACCTTCACCGAAATCCTGCTGGGCGGCCTCGCGCCGGATGGCGGGCTGTATCTGCCGGAGCAGTATCCGCAGGTGACGCGCGCCGAGCTGGATGCCTGGCGCAAGCTGTCTTATGCCGATCTTGCGTATGCGGTGCTGTCCAAGTTCGCCACCGATATCCCGGCGGCTGACCTCAAGGCCATCGTCGCCAAGACCTACACCGCCGAGGTATACAGCAACGGCCGCGCCGACAGTGATGCGTCTCAAATCACGCCGCTGCGCACGCTGGAGCCGGGCGTGCATATTCTCGAACTCTCCAATGGCCCGACGCTGGCGTTCAAGGACATGGCGATGCAGTTGCTCGGCAACCTGTTCGAGTATGCGCTGGCAAAACAGCACGCCGAACTGAATATACTCGGCGCGACCTCCGGAGACACCGGCTCCGCTGCCGAATACGCGATGCGCGGCAAGCGCGGCATCCGCGTGTTCATGCTGTCGCCCAATGGCAAGATGTCGAGCTTCCAGCGCGCGCAGATGTATTCGCTGCAAGACCCGAATATCTTCAACATCGCGATCACCGGCATGTTCGATGACGCGCAGGACATGGTGAAGGCGGTATCCAACGACCACGCGTTCAAGGCGAAGTACAAGATCGGCACGGTCAACTCGATCAACTGGGCGCGCGTGTCGGCGCAGGTGGTGTACTACTTCAAGGGCTATTTCGCGGCGACCCAATCCAACGACGAGCAGGTCGCGTTCGCCGTGCCGTCCGGCAACTTCGGCAACATCTGCGCCGGTCACATCGCCCGCATGATGGGGCTGCCTATCGGCCAACTGATCCTCGCGACCAACGAGAACGACGTGCTCGACGAGTTCTTTCGCACCGGCGTATACCGCCCGCGCGACACCGGGCACACCTACGAGACCAGCAGCCCGTCGATGGATATCTCCAAGGCCAGCAACTTCGAGCGCTTCGTGTTCGATCTCGTTGGAAGGGATGGTGCGAAGGTGCGCGAATTCTGGAGCAAGGTGGACAAGGGCGGGGCGTTCGACAACGCTGGATTTAGTATTCGGGACACCGACTACTGGCATGCCTTGCCGAAGTTCGATTTCGCCTCCGGCAAAAGCACGCATCAGGACCGGCTCAAAACCATACGCGAGCTGTGGGAGGAGTATGGCGTGATGGTTGACACGCACACCGCCGACGGCATCAAAGTCGGGCTGGAGCAACGTCGCCCCGGCTTGCCGCTGATCTGTCTGGAGACGGCGTTGCCCGCCAAGTTCGCCGAGACGATACGGGAAGCATTGGGCCGCGAACCAGAGCGCCCTAAAGCGTTGGAAGGCATTGAGAAGCTGCCGCAGCGTTGCGAGGTGATGGATGCGGATGTCACAAAGCTGAAGGCTTATATCTCGGCAAACGTACCGAAGTAAGCTGTCCATTCCCGTTTGTGCGGGAATACGACAGGGAAATATGTCCAACCTTATCCTGCTCATCCTCTGTTTCATCTTTGGTATCCTGCTGCGCAAGTCGAAGCGGATGCCGGTCAACACGCCTGCGGTACTGAACACCTTCATTCTGCACATATCGGTTCCCGCGCTTACCCTGCGCTATCTGCACGAGATTGATTTCGACAGCAGCATGTTGCTGGTCGTGGCGATGGCCTGGTTGCACTTTGCGCTGGCTGCTGGATTTTTCTGGTCGGTCGGCCGCTGGATGAAACTGCCGCGAGCTACCGTGGGTGCGCTGATGCTGACCGGCGGCATGGCCAACACTGCCTTCTTCGGCCTGCCCATGGTCGAGGCCTATTACGGGCAGGAAGGCATCCCCACGGCGATATTGGTCGATCAACTCGGATCGTTCCTGGTACTGTCGGTGCTGGGCGTGACCGTCGCCGGGCTCTATTCTTCGGGACGCCCCACTGCCGGCGAGATCGTCAGAAGAGTTCTGACCTTTCCGCCTTTCATCGCGATGTGTGCCGCGCTGATCCTGATGCCGGCGGACTACCCGTCATGGTTCGCGGAAGTGATCAAGCGGCTCGGCGACACGCTGGCGCCGCTGGCGCTGGTGTCGGTCGGATTCCAGCTGCGCCTGGGTCATCTGGCCGGCAATGGGCGCAATCTGGCGATAGGACTGGCCTTCAAGCTGGTGCTCGCACCTCTGGCGATCTATCTGTTATATGTGCAACTGCTCGGCGCGCACGGCACCAGCATACAGGTCGCGCTGTTCGAATCGGCCATGCCGCCTATGATCACCGCCGCGATACTTGCGACCGAACACGATCTCGATCCGCCGCTGGCCACCCTGATGGTCGCGGTGGGCATTCTGATATCGTTCTTTACCCTGACCGGCTGGTGGTGGCTGTTGCGGGGTGTGTAAATGGCTGCAAGCGCCCGTTAGCCGTTTTTGCTTCCCGGCGATTTCATCGCTGCAAGGGAACCGGATTTCGTTTTGACCATCGTAGTGATAACCTGAGCCACTCAAGTGGCTACATTTTTACAGGCACTCAATCCACATCGCCGAGATGACCCGATCCATAGAAGAAATCAAGTCAGAGATCATCAGCGCCCAGAAAACCGGGGACTACCTGAGGGAATACGACCTGGCGCAGGCCGCGCTCGAATTCAATCCCCATGATGAATTCTTGCAGCATTGCTCGGTGCTGGCGCTGTCCCGGTGCAACGCCAAGCAAAGGGCGCTGGACAGCTTTTATTCCTACCGGTTGCAACTGAGCAGCAACGAATACGTCCGCGCGCTGGAGCCGCGTATCCTGAAAGACCTGGCATTCCAGAGCCTGGAGAAGGAGCAGCCTTTCCAGAACATGGACAGGGAGAAATTTCGCACAGCGGCGGTGAGCTATCACCAGGAATTCGGCAAGTCTGGTTCCCATTATGCCGCTGTCAATGCAGCCATCCTGTATATGTTTTCGGGCGACCGCGAGCAGGCTGTTGAATTGGCCGGTGCCGCGATCGAAATGGCACGCAAGGACCGGGGGCCGAAATTCTTCCCGCAGATTTCGCGCGCCGAGGCCTGCATCCTGCTGCGTCGGCCGGATGTGGCGGCGGAGTTTATCGCCGAAGCCGCAAAGCATAAAGAAATTAACCTGCTTACACGTGCAAGGGCACGCAATCAACTCATGCTCATCTGCTCATACATGGTAATGGATGCCGGGCTGGAGTTCGACCCCGCGATCCTGGATCCGTTGTTGCCCGAAACCGTGATCCATTATTGCGGACATATTTTCGACCAGAGCAGGAAGCTGGACGAAGCAGCCGAACGCCGCATCAGCAATCAGATCGAAGACAGGATTGCTGGAAATCACTGCGCCATCGCGTACGGCTCGCTTGCAGCGGGTGCCGACATTATGTTCGCCGAAGCCATTCTGAAGCGCGGCGGGGAATTGAATGTGTGGCTTCCCTTTGGCAAGGAAAGTTTCTGCGAGGAACTGGTGCGTCCATACGGCGAGCGGTGGGTGCAGCGTTTCCACGATTGCATCGGGAAAGCGCACACCGTTTCCTGCGCGACGGAATCGGACTATCTGGGTGAAAGCTCCCTGTTCAACTTTTGTGCCGACGTGGCCATGGGCATGGCGATCATGCGGGCCGGCTCGCTTTATGCGAAGGTCATGCAACTGGCTGTGTGGGACCAGATCGCGACAAGCCAGCGTTCTGGAACCTATACCAATATTGCCAAGTGGAAGGAGCTGGGGCATCACACGGAAGTCATTCCGGCACCGGCCAGGTTGCCCGAACAGACTCCCCGTAAATATCACGGGGAACATCCGGAATACCGTCGCGAGCCGCATGCGATCCTGTTTGCCGACGTGCGCGGCTTCAGCAAGTTATGCGACCGCGACATCCTCTGGTATTTCAATGTGCTGCAACCGGAGCTGGCAAAGGTCATCGGAAAGTTCCGGGCCGAAATTCAGCATCTCGATACCTGGGGCGACGCGATCTTTCTGGTGATGGAAAAGGCCTCCACTGCGGCCAGGATCGCGCTGGAGCTGAACAACGCGATCGCCGCGATCGACCAGTCCGGACTGGATATCGATGCGCCGCTGCTGATGCGGATAGGCCTGCATTTCGGTCCGGTGTACAAGGTCTACGACCACCTGATGCAGAGCCACACCTATGCCAGCAACGACGTGAACAAGACCGCGCGGATAGAGCCGGTGACGCCGCCAGGCGAGATATTCGGGACCGAGCCTTTCGTTGCGATGCTCGAGCTTGAAGGCGAGGGATGGGCGGGGTTCGATTACGCGGGCACGATACCGAGCGCGAAGGATTTCGGCGCGTTCCGCATGTTCCATGTCAGGCCTAAGCATGCAGCGCCCGTGTTGATGTGCTCCATCGAATAGCTTTCTGGCAATGCCGGTGTGGCGTCATCCGAATGATGCTTCGAATCCGCACAGGCTGTTGCGCAATCCCGTCGAGATTGTTCGGGAAGCTATGAGGGGGAGCCCCGCAGGCTTCCGTATCCGGACGGATCGATAACTTCGTTATGTCTGCGCCGGAAGTGATAGGCAGGCTTGATTTGCATCAAATCTCCCATGCATCTGTGTAGTAGCATTTTCTCCGGATATATAGGTCGGGACACCCGGCTGGCAGGCGGTGTATTACGGTCAAATCGCAGCCCCGTCATCGGGTGCGGGGCGGGAAAATACAGAGGGACGAGCATGGGGGAGGCAGGCATCATGAAGATACGGGAAAGCAGCAATGAAAATTATTATCCGGGTTCCCTGCCGTATCTGGTGAAGTGGGCGATGTGTTTAGCGTTCTGTTCAGTGGTTCAGATCGTTATGGCCGATCCGGTGGCGGGGGTATTTCGCGACTGTGATGTGTGCCCGGATATGATAGGACTCCCCGAGAAGGGATATGCCATCGGAAAATTCGAGGTGACCTTCGACGATTGGGATGCCTGCCTTGCCGAGGGCGGTTGCAATGGCTACAAACCCGCAGAGGGAAAGCCGGCCGAGCAGTGGGGGCGCGGGGGGCGGCCGGTGATCTACGTGAGCTGGGACGATGCACAAGCATACATTGAATGGCTGTCGAGGAAGACCGGTAAAAGTTACCGGCTTCCCAGCAAGGAAGAGTGGGAATACGCCTGCTATGGCGGCAGAAAGACTAAATACTGCGGCGGGGACGATATCAAGGCGGTGGCGTGGTATGAGGACAACAGCGCCGGTCAGAATCACCCGGTGGGTGAGAAGCGGGCGAACGGCTACGGCCTGTATGATATGAGCGGCAACGTGTGGGAATGGACCGATACCTGCTGGGAAGGGGATTGCGGATTGCGAGTGATTCGTGGAGGTGGCTCGGTGTATGAACCGCAACTGTTACAGGCAACGATCAGCCTCAGATTTCTCAAGACCTCGCGCAGTTATTCATACGGCTTCCGTCTGGCAAGATCGCTTCCCTGAGTACACATTGTTGCGTTGCGGAACAGGTAGCTCCCGGTTTGCGCATCCGGCACCCTGATGCGGCCGAGCGCGCTAAGACAGAAGCGCACATTGCGCGGGTACTGCATCGCTCAACAAGTGCAATTATTGGTAGCATGCGCATATCCGTTGAAAAACGAAATGCGAGGAAATACCGCCATGTGTCTTGGCATTCCCATGCAAGTGGTCGAAATCGATGGCGCATTTGCCTGGTGCGAGGGGCGCGGCCGGCGTGAACGGCTGAACATCCTGCTGCTGGATGACGTATCGCCGGGTGTATGGGTCTATGCCGTGCTGGGGCAGGCCCGCGAAAAACTGACGGCGCAGCGGGTGTATGAAATCAATCTTGCGCTGGATGGCCTTGCGGCGGCCTTGCAAGGCGAATCCAGCCTGGATGCATACTTTCCCGATCTGCCCCTGCGCCCATAATGTCCAATCTGGATACAGGCCGTGTACGTGTGCGGCTCGCTTGTGACCGTGACCGTGTCAGCGCTGTACAGGTCAGCAGTGAGCGTCCCGATGCGGCTGTGTTCCTGCGCGGCCGTAACGCCGATCAGGCGGTGCGATTGCTTCCCCTGCTGTTTGCGTTGTGCGGGCAAGCGCAGGCGCGTGCGGCAGAACTGGCGCTGGCTGCCGCGCAGGGAGAGGAATGCGCCGCGCGACTCAATACCGGTGTGCAATGCGAAATGTTGCGCGAGCATCTTTGGCGCTGCCTGCTCGACCTTCCGCCTCTGCTGGGTGAAACGGCAATGCAGCAGGAATTCGTGAGTGCGGCAAAGTGGGTCGCGGCAGAAAAGCGCGGCGAGCTGCGCACATTGCTGACAGGTCCGCGCATCACCAGACTTCGTCAGCTTCTGATGCAGGCCAGCGAACCAACTTGCCCTGCGCACCGTTTGTTGCCGACACTGGACGCGAAAAGTTCGCTGGCAGAGTGGCCGCGATTAAATGCCGGATTCTGCCGTCTGCCAAACTGGCGTGGCATGGCAGCGGAAACAGGAGCCATTGCGCGGCGTATGCCGGAAAACGAAGCAGCGGCATCGCCCTGGTCTGCGCGCTGGCTGGCGCGCCTGGACGAGTTGCTGGATTGGTCTGCCGGGAATGAGAAAGTCGGGGCGGGGGGCACCGTGAGCGCGGCGCCTGTCGCACCCGGCACAGGCCGCGCACTCGTGGAGACCGCTCGCGGCTTGTTGATGCATGAGATAGTGCTCGATGGCGAGCGCGTCGCCGACTACATGATCGTTGCGCCGACGGAATGGAATTTCCATCCCCGGGGTATGCTGCATGATTGCCTGCCGGGATCGGATGCGCGTGACCGGGATGTGCTGGAACGGCACGTCGCCCGTCTCGTCGTCACGCTCGATCCCTGCGTCCCGTGGGAGCTGGAATGGGCATGAAGATACTTGTACTCGGTATCGGCAATACGCTGCTCACCGACGAGGGTGCGGGTATCGCCGTCATGCGCGAACTGGAAAAAAGCTACGCCGGTCGCGACGACATCGAGTTCCTCGACGGCGGCACCCTGTCGTTCACGCTGGCGGTGCCGATCAGTGTATGCGATGCCTTGCTGGTGATCGATGCCGCCGAACTGGGCGATGCGCCGGGGGCTGTGCGCTGCTTTGAGGGCGAGGAAATGGACCGCTTCATGGGCGCGAACCGCAAGAGCAGCGTGCACGAGGTGGGGCTGATCGACCTGATGTCCATCTCGCTGCTGACCGGACACTGGCCGCAGCAGCGCGCACTGATCGGCGTGCAGCCCGGCGTGGTGGGCTGGGGCGGGATGCTGACGCCGGAGGTCGCTGCAGCGGTGCCGGAAGTGTGCCTGATCGCTTCCGGCATCCTCGAAAGATATACCCGCTATCCCGGTCTGGAATAGTCGTTTCCTTATAACCCCTTTGATGGATTGACCAAGCCAGTTCAGGCGCGCAGAATGTCCGTGTATTCCATGGTGAGCAACCGCTGGGAGTCGGCATGAAGCCATCCGAAAAACCGGGCAGTGTGGGTGCAGGGCTGAAGCAGCGCGGGGTGACACGCCGCGAATTCCTCGAATTCTGCACTGCTGTGACGGCGATGCTGGCGTTGCCACCCTCTATGGCGAAGGTGATGGCGGAGGCGATCTCCGGGGCGCGACGGCAATCGGTGATCTGGCTCTCGTTTCAGGAATGCACCGGCTGCACCGAATCCATTACGCGTTCGCACTCGCCGACGCTGGAAAACCTGATCTTCGATCTGATCTCGCTCGACTACCACCACACGCTGCAAGCCGCTTCGGGAGAGGCTGCCGAGCGGGCACGCGCATCGGCGATGAAGGACAACGAGGGCAGGTATCTGCTGATCGTCGACGGTTCGATTCCGATGGGCAATCCCAGTTACTCCACCATCGCCGGTATCAGCAACTACGACATGCTGGTTGAGACCGCCAAGGGTGCTGCGGCCATCGTTGCGGTGGGGACCTGCGCGACCTACGGCGGCCTGCCCAAGGCCGATCCGAATCCGACTGGCGCGGTTTCAGTAAGCGACATCGTCAAGGACAAACCCATCATCAACGTGCCCGGCTGCCCGCCGATCCCGGTGGTGATGACCGGCGTGCTGGCGCACTTCCTCACCTTCGGCAGCATCCCGGAACTGGATGATCTGGGTCGCCCCAAGTCGTTCTACGGCGAGACCATACACGACCGTTGCTATCGCCGCCCGTTCTACGACCAAGGCAAGTTCGCGGAGAGTTTCGATGACGAGGCGGCCCGGCAGGGCTGGTGCCTGTTCAAGCTCGGCTGCAAGGGGCCGGTGACTTACAACGCCTGCGCCACGGCCAAGTGGAACGACGGCACCAGTTTCCCCATCCAGTCCGGCCACGGCTGTATTGGATGTTCAGAGCCGAATTTCTGGGGTGCCGGGCCGCTGTACAAAGCGTTGTCCATGCCGGTGTCGGCGAATACTGCCATGCTCGGTGGTGCAGTGGCGGCCGGAGCGGCGGCGGGTGTGGTGATCACCTGGCACAACCGCTCGAACAAGTCGGCAGCGAAAATGGCGCACGACAAAGTGACGGTGCAGGAACTGACCCGGGAGGAAAAATGAGCTATCTCGATCTCCTGACATTTGCGCGCGGCAGCGCGTTGAACTGGGCCTTGATCATATTTTCTGCGGGTGTTGTGCTGCGCCTGTTCGAAATCTTCGGGCTCGGTCGCAAGGCTGATCTGGCCAAACCCCGCGCCACGACTCCGGGCAGCGGCTGGCGCACGATATTTACACGTTCGCTGCCGGTGCAAGGCATGCTGAAGCGCGATCCGGTGACGTACATCGGCGGATATGTTTTTCACCTGGGATTGCTGTTTGCCATCTTCTTCTTTGCGCCGCACATCGAATTCTTCCGTGGCTTGACGGGCTTGGTCTGGCCTGGTTTGCCGCCGGCGCTGGTGGATGCTTCGGTCGTGTCGGCGATCGTGGCGTTGGTCGTACTGCTGGCGCACCGGCTGAACAACCCGGTGAAGCGCATGCTGTCCGGCTTCGGCGATTATCTGGCCTGGGCCGCGACGCTGTTGCCGTTGCTGACCGGCTATCTGGCCTACCACCATCTGCTGGTGGAATACACGCTGATGCTTGCGTTGCACCTGTACTCGGTCGAGTTGCTGCTGGTGCTGTTGCCGTTCACCAAACTGTTCCACACCTTCTCGGTGTTTATCTCGCGCTGGTATAACGGCGACATCTTCGGACGTAAAGGCGTGGCGTCATGAGCAGCGAGCAGGGGCCCCGCGCAGTGGGGATGGGAGCGTCCGCGAATGACGCCGGAGGCCGACGCTCAAGTTGGTGGAATGCCGCCGGGAGAACAAGAGGCCGATTCGTAATCTGGGGGGGGCGATGAGTGCGACGATAGAAAAAGGCATCAATTCCTTCAAGGAGGTCATCGACGCGCCCATCGCCAGCTTCTTTTCCAGTTGCGTGCATTGCGGCCTGTGCGCCGAGGCGTGTTTGTTTTACACCGAGACCGGCGATGCGCAGTACACACCCATACACAAACTGGAACCGTTGCGCCGCGTGTGGCAGCAGGAATACACGCTACTCGGAAAGGTCGGCAAGGCGCTCGGTCTGTCCAAGCCGGTGACGGATGCGGAGCTGGCCGAGTGGGAACCGCTGGTCTACGATAGCTGCACCCTGTGTGGTCGGTGCGCGATGGTGTGCCCGGTGGGTAACGACATGACTTATATGATCCGCAAGATGCGCGAAGGCATGGCAGCTTCGGGACATGCGCCGGAAGACCTGGTCGCTGCGACCACGCGTGCCATTACTATCGGCAGCCCGATGGGTATCAAGTGGCCGGCGGTGCTGGCGCAGATCAAACATGTACAGGCCGAGACCGGCATAGCAGTGCCGGTCGAGAGGGAGGGCGCCGATTATCTGGTGCTGATGTCCTCGATGGAGATCATCAACTTTCCCGAATACCTGTCCGCGCTCAGTCGCATCTTCAAGCAGGCGGGCGTGAGCTGGACGCTGGCGCAGGATGCGTTCGAGGCCACCAACAGCGGCATCCAGATCGGCGCGTCCGATCTGGCGCGCGAGATCGTCAGCCGCATCGTGGTGGCTGCCGAAAGATTGAAAGTGAAATGCGTCATCAGCCCGGAATGCGGACATGCGTTCACCGCCTTGCGCTGGGAAGGGCCAAACCTGATGGGCAGACCGTTCAGTTTCGAGGTGAAACATATCCTCGAAGTGCTGGATGAGCTGCATACGGCGGGCAAGCTCAGGACCAAGGGAAAAGACCAGCGTCCGCTGACCTATCACGATCCCTGCCAGATCGCCCGTCGCGGCGGCGTGATCGAACAGCCGCGCCGCTTGTTGAATGAAATCGCTGAGGACTTCCGCGAGATGCCGGATGCGGGTGTGATGAACTGGTGCTGCGGTGGCGGGGGCGGGGTCTCCGCCAACTCGCGTGCCGAGCCGTTGCGTCTGCAATCATTCAAGTACAAGAAGGGGCAGATCGAAGCGACCGGCACGCAGACGCTGATCACCGCCTGCGCCAATTGCCGCATCGTGATGGAAGAAGGGCTGGAGCATTACCACATGAAGGTCGAAGTGATCGGGCTGACCGAGTTGCTGGCCGAATATCTCGTTGAGGAAGAAAAGACATGAACGAGCCCATGCCACGCCGCGTCATCGTCGATCCAGTCACCCGTATCGAAGGCCATTTGCGCATCGAGGCGGAGACCGATGATTCGGGCCGCATCACCCGCGCTTCATCTGCCGGCACGATGGTGCGGGGCATCGAGCTGATCCTGAGCGGGCGCGACCCTCGCGAGGCATGGGCGTTCGCGCAGCGCATCTGCGGCGTTTGCACGCTGGTGCACGGCATCGCCTCGGTGCGCGCCGTCGAAAACGCGCTGAATATCGAAGTGCCGGGCAACGCGCAACTGATACGCAACCTGATGATAGGCGCGCAATACATCCACGACCACGTGATGCACTTCTATCATTTGCATGCGCTGGACTGGGTGGACGTGGTGTCTGCCTTGAAGGCCGATCCGAAGGCGACTTCGGCGCTGGCACAAAGCATCTCCGGTTACGCCAGGTCGTCGCCGGGTTATTTCAGCGATATGCAGAAGAAACTCAAAGGCTTTGTCGAAGCGGGACAGCTGGGCATTTTTGCCAACGGCTACTGGGGGCATCCGGCTTACAAACTGCCGCCCGAAGCCAACCTGATGGCGGTGGCGCATTATCTGGATGCGCTCGCCTGGCAGCGCGACGTGGTGAAGCTGCATGCCGTGTTCGGCGGCAAGAACCCGCATCCGATGTTCCTCGTCGGCGGTGTACCCTGCGCGATCAGCATAGATCCCCATCACCCCGGCCACGGCAAGGGCCCGCATTTCCACGGCGGCAATTCCGGTACGGCGGTCAACGTGGTCGGGCTGCAAACGGTGCAGAATGCGATCACACAGATGCGCGAGTTCGCCGATCAGGTCTATGTACCGGACACGCTGGCTATCGCCGGGTTCTACAAGGACTGGTTCAAGCAGGGCGAGGGGGTCGGCAGCTTTCTTACCTTTGGCGAGTTCCCGGCCAAAGGCATGTCCGATCCGTCTTCGTACATGATTCCCTCCGGCGTGATACTGGATAGAGACCTGAGCAAGATACATCCGATAGACATGAATGCGGAAAGCGAGATACAGGAGTTCGTCAGCCACGCGTGGTACGAATATTCAGTGGGGAAGGAGCATGGTCTGCATCCGTACAAGGGCGAGACCAAACTCGACTACACCGGGCCGAAGCCGCCGTATCGGCAACTGGATGTGGACAAGGATTATTCCTGGATGAAATCGCCGCGCTGGAAGGGCAGGCCGGTCGAGGTCGGGCCGCTGGCGCGCGTGCTGATGATGCATGCTAACGGGCACGAGCAGACCCGCGAACTGGTCGGCATGACGCTGAAGAAACTCGACCTGCCGGTGCAGGCGCTGTATTCGACGATGGGACGCACGGCTGCGCGCACGCTGGAGACCAAGATCATTGCCGATCAGATGCAGGGCTGGTACGATCAACTGGTCGCCAACATCAGGGCGGGCGATGTGCAGACTTTCAACGAAACGAAGTGGGAGCCGTCAACCTGGCCGAGTCATGCACAGGGTGTGGGCGTCACGGAAGCGCCGCGCGGTGCACTTTCGCACTGGATCGTCATCGACGATCAGAAGATATCGAACTATCAGGCCATCGTGCCCAGCACCTGGAATGCCGGGCCGCGCGATGCGGCGGGAAATCAGGGGCCGTATGAAGCAGCCTTGCAAGGCCACCAGTTGCATGATGTGCAACAGCCCATCGAGATACTGCGCACCATACACAGCTTCGACCCCTGCATCGCCTGCGCGGTGCATCTGACCGACCCGGACGGGAAAGAATTGATACAGGTGAAGGTGCTCTGAGCAAAGCACATTGCTGCCTGCCTGACATCAATGTGGATCACGGGTGCACAATAAAAAACCCCGCCCTGTCCGGGCGGGGTTTTCTTTGCAGGCTTGCAAGGTATCAGCCGGCCAGTTTCCGGTTCGCCGCATCCAGAGCGACACCGTGCTGGACCGGCGCCTTGATGCGGCCGAGCACGTCGTCCAGCGCGCTCAGGCAGAAGCGCACGTTGCGCGGGTTGCTGGCGTGTCCCATCAGGCCGATGCGCCACACCTTGCCGGCCATCGCGCCAAGGCCCGCGCCGATCTCCAGTCCGTAGTCGGACAGCAGCATCGCGCGCACCGCAGCCTCGTCCACGCCTTCCGGTACGGTGATCGCGTTCAGTTGCGGCAGGCGTTCCGATTCGGGAACCACGAACTTCAGCCCCATCGCTTCCAGCCCGGCGCGCAGAGCGAGGTGGTTCTTCTGGTGGCGAGCCCATGAATTCTGCAGGCCTTCTTCCTGCAATATCACCAGCGCCTCGTGCAGGCCATACAGCGCGTTGATCGGCGCGGTGTGGTGGTAGGCGCGCTTGGTCGCGCCGCCCCAGTAGGCCATCACCAGGTTCAGGTCCATGAACCAGCTCTGCACTTTGCTCTTGCGGTTCTTCACCTTTTCCAGCGCCTGTTCGCTGAAGCTCACCGGCGACAGGCCGGGCGTGCAGGACAGGCATTTTTGCGTGCCGGAATAGATCGCGTCGATGTTCCACTCGTCCACCTTGAGCGGCGTGCCGGCCAGCGAGGTGACCGCGTCCACGATAGCTAAACAGCCGTGCTTGTGCGCGATCTCGACCAGCGTCTTCGCGTCGGACTGCGCGCCGGTGGAGGTCTCGGCGTGCACGAAGGCGACCACTTTGGTGTCGGGATTGGCCTTGAGCGCGTCTTCCAGTTTCTGCGGATCGACCGCGCGGCCCCAGTCGTCCTGAACCATTACCGCGATGCCGCCGCAGCGCTCGACGTTCTCCTTCATGCGTCCGCCGAACACGCCGTTCTGGCACACGATGACTTTGTCGCCCGGTTCGACCAGGTTGACGAAGCAGGTCTCCATGCCGGCGGAACCGGGCGCCGAAACCGGCATAGTCAGCTCATTCGAGGTCATGAACGCGTATTTCAGCAATACCTTCATCTCGTCCATCATCGCCACGAACACCGGGTCGAGATGGCCCAGCGTCGGACGGGACATGGCCTCGAGCACGCGCGGGCTGACATCGGAAGGGCCGGGCCCCATCAGAACGCGTTGCGGCGGGTGGAATGATTTGATCGTCATGCTATTTCCTTTCATGGATTAAAAATTAACGTCGATTGATGCTATTTCTGTTCCAGCAACTCTATCCAGTGTTTGACCCGTACTGTGCTTGCCGTTGCCAGATGCATCTGGCAACCGATATTCGCCGTTACGATCACTTCGGGCTTCCCATCATGCAGCGCAGCGAGCTTGTTGTTCAGTAGCTGCTGGGAAAGTTCGGGTTGCAGCAGCGTATAGGTGCCCGCCGCGCCGCAGCACAGGTGGCTGTCGGCGACCGTCGTGAGTTCGTAGCCGCAACGTTTCAGGATCGCTTCGACCTTTCCGCCCAGTTTCTGGCCGTGCTGCAGGGTGCATGAAGACTGGCAGGCCACGCGCATGCCGTGACCGATATGCGCGATGCCTCCGAGATCCTCGCGGCCCTGTATTTCATCCGATATGACCTCGCTGAGGTCGCGCGTGAGTTCGCTGATGCGTGCCGCCCTATTGGCGTACCGGGTGTCGTCTTTCAAAGCCGTGCCATAGTCCTTCACCATCAGTCCGCAACCGCTGGCGGTCATCACGATGGCTTCGATGCCGCTCTCAACATGTGGCCACCATGCGTCGATATTGCGGCGCATCATCTCGTGCGCGCCGTCCGGGTCGGACAGATGCTGGTTCAACGCGCCGCAACAGCCCGCACCTTGCGCCGCGAGCAGCGAGATGCCGAACCGGTCGAGCACGCGTGCGGCAGCGGCATTGGTATTGGGCGAACTCAGCGGCTGGATGCAGCCTTCCAGCACCAGCATGCGGCGCGCGTGGGATGTGGCGGACATAGTCACTGCGGGCCGCCAGGCAGGGATTTTTTCCTGCAATTTTGACGGCAGCAGCGGGCGGAACGCGCGCGCCAGTTTCAGCGCAACAGATATGCGTGCGGTGTGGGGCAGTACGGCCAGCATGGCCCCGCGCACCAGCTTTTCGGAAAATGAGCGCGGCGCTTTTTTCTTGACCATCTCGCGCCCGATGTCGATCAGGCGGCCATAGCGCACGCCAGACGGGCAGGTGGTTTCGCAGGAGCGGCAGGTCAGGCAGCGGTCCAGATGCAAGCGGGTCTTGTCGGTGGCCTGTCCGGTTTCCAGCATCTCCTTGATCAGGTAGATGCGCCCGCGCGGGCCATCCAGTTCCGAGCCCAGCAGCTGATAGGTCGGGCAGGTTGCGTTGCAGAATCCGCAATGCACGCAGGAGCGCAGGATGGAATCGGCTTCGGCGATGTCGGGGTTGTTCAGCAGTTGCGGGGAAATGGACGTTTGCATTTATAGCCCGGTGTAAAGTCGACCGCGATTGAAAATATGGTTGGGGTCGAAACTGGCCTTGAGGCGCTGATGTATCGCCATCAGCGATGCGGGCAAAGGCTGGAAGATATCTTCGGATTGCTTGCCGCCGCGAAACACCGTGACATGTCCGCCGGCCAGTTCGACACGGTGGCGGATAGCTGCGAGATCCTCGTCGCTGTACAGCCAGCGCTGCACGCCGCCCCAGTCCAGCAGCCAGGTTCCTTCGATGTGCAGCGGCGGCGTGGCGGGTTTGACCACAACGCGATACAGCGTGCTGCGATGGTGAAAGAAGGGCAGCTGCTGCTCGCGTAGCGCCTGCCAGAAAGCGTCCGCATCCGGCAGCACGTCGCCGGAGATTTTGTTGCGCGCTTCCCTGACCGCCTGCGCGCTGCCGGAGATGCGCACGTAGCAACGGTCGCCGTGATAACACGCGCCGTCCACCGGAATCGGTTTGCTCAGCAGGCCGCTCATGCCCGCGATAGCTTCGACCGGACTGCACTCGCGCGTCACGGTGATGCTGGCCGCCGGGCGCGGCAGCACTTTCAGGCTGATCTCGAGCAATATGCCCAGCGTGCCGTGCGCGCCGGCCATCAGCCTCGACACATCGTAGCCCGCGACGTTCTTCATCACCTGCCCGCCGAAACGCAGCCTCTCGCCGCGTCCGTTCAGTATCTGGCAGCCCAGCACGAAATCGCGCGCCGAACCGCTGTAGGGGCGGCGTGGCCCGGACAGGCCGCAGGCGATCGTGCCGCCCAGCGTGGCGCCTTCTCCAAAATGCGGCGGCTCGAAAGCCAGCATCTGGTTGGCCTCTACGAGAGTAGCTGCTATCTCTTTGAGTGTCGTGCCGCTGCGTGCCGTCAGCACCAGTTCGCGCGGATCGTATTCGACGATGCCGCGATGTTTGCTGACATCGAAAGACTGACCATGGCTAGCGTTCCCGAGAAACGCCTTGCTGCCGCCGCCGTAAATGCTGAGCGGCGTCTCGTTCTGGAATGCATCCAGCACCTGTTGCTGCAATGCCGTGCCGAGGTCCAGGTCTATCATCAGAAGCGTTCCAGTTCGGGGTGCGAAAGTTGCCCTTGATGCACATGTATCGCGCCGAATTCCGCGCAGCGATGCAGCGTGGGCACGGCCTTGCCGGGATTGAGCAGGCCGGAGGGATCGAACGCGGTCTTGACGGCATGGAACTGCGTCAATTCCGCGCTGCCGAACTGCACGCACATCTGGTCTATCTTCTCGATGCCGACGCCGTGTTCGCCGGTGATGGTGCCGCCGACCTCCACGCAAAGCGCAAGGATGCGCTGGCCGAATTCCTCGGTGCGATGCAACTCACCTTCCTTGTTGGCATCGAACAGGATCAGCGGGTGCAGGTTGCCGTCGCCCGCGTGGAACACATTGGCGACCGGCAATTCATATTCCTTGGACAGCTCGCCGATGCGGCGCAATACATGCGGCAACTGGCGGCGCGGTATCGTGCCGTCCATGCAGTAATAATCCGGCGAGATGCGCCCCACGGCGGGGAAGGCCGATTTGCGGCCCTTCCAGAACAACTGCCGTTCCGCCTCGTCCACCGCGGTGCGCACTTCGGTCGCGCCGCTGGCGGTCAATATCCCGCGCATTGCCATGATGTACTCGGAAACCTCGGCATTGGTGCCGTCCAGCTCGCACAGCAGAATCGCCTCGGCATTGCGCGGATAACCCGCGTGCACGAAATCCTCCGCCGCCTGTATCGCCAGCCTGTCCATCATCTCCAGCCCGGCGGGGATGATGCCTGCGGAGATGATCGCGCCGACCGCCTCGCCCGCTTTCACGACATCGTCGAAGGCAGCCAGCACCACCTGGGCGCGTTCCGGTTTGGCCAATAGTTTCACGGTCACTTCGACGATCACGCCCAGCATGCCCTCGGAGCCGGTCATCAGCGCGAGCAGGTCGTAGCCGGGCGAGTCCAGCGTTTCAGCGCCTATGGTCAGCAGTTCGCCCTCCATCGTGACGACTTTCAGCCTCAGGATGTTGTGCACCGTCAAGCCGTATTTCAGGCAGTGCACGCCGCCGGAGTTCTCCGCGACATTGCCGCCTATCGTGCAGGCGATCTGCGACGAGGGATCGGGCGCGTAATAGAGGCCATGCGCTGCCGCCGCTTCGGAGATCGCCAGGTTGCGCACACCCGGCTGTACTATAGCCATCGCATTGTGCGGATCGATGTTGAGGATGTTTTTGAATTTTGCCAGGCTCAGCAACACGCCGTCCGCCAGCGGCAATGCGCCGCCGGAAAGTCCGGTTCCCGCGCCGCGCGCTACCACAGGCACCCGGCGCTCATGGCACAGGCGCATGATGCTTTGTACCTGTGCTATGGTTTCCGGCAGCACCACGACCATGGGCAATTGCCGATAGGCCGACAATCCGTCGCATTCGAACGGGCGCAGGTCCTCTGCGTCAACTAAAACGGATTCGGGAGGCAACAGGCTGCGGAGCGCGCGGATCAATTCACTGACCTGCGCGGCATTTTCATTGGGGTGCGACAAAAGGGAACTCCGGCGATAGGTGTTACAGTAAGCATAGTAAATTAGTCTGGTATAAAATTCCAGCGGCATAAACGGCAATATTTCAGATATGCCGGATTCCTGTTGGGGAATCAATGAACCGCGATCCGGTTCGGATTGACGCTACCCCTGTTGATGCACATAATCGTCGCAGCCACTCCACGCCCAATATAAGGCAGACACGCCATGACCACCATACGCCAGCAGGACTTCATAGCCAGCATCGCCGACGCGCTGCAATTCATCTCCTATTACCACCCGGCGGACTACATTCATGCGCTGGCCGATGCCTATTACCGCGAGGAATCGCCAGCCGCGAAGGATGCGATGGCGCAGATACTCACCAATTCGCGGATGTGCGCGATCGGCAAGCGCCCGGTCTGCCAAGACACTGGCATCGTCGTCGCGTTCGTGCGCGTCGGCATGGATGTGCGCTGGGAAGGCGCGACGCTGAGCATCACCGATATGGTGAACGAGGGCGTCCGCCGCGCCTACCTGTTGCCCGACAACGTGCTGCGCGCCTCCATCGTCAGCGACCCGGCGGGCAGGCGCAAGAACACCGGCGACAACACCCCGGCGGTGGTGCATTTCGAAGTCGTGCCGGGCGACAAGGTAGACGTGCGCATCGCGGCCAAGGGCGGCGGCTCGGAGAATAAGGCGCGCTTCGCGATGCTCAACCCCGGCGACGATGTAGTCGAGTGGGTAGTCAGCCAGTTGCCCGGCATGGGCGCGGGCTGGTGTCCGCCCGGCCAGCTCGGCATCGGCATCGGCGGCACCGCGGAAAAGGCGATGCTGCTGGCGAAAGAAGCGCTGATGGAACCCATAGACATGACCGCGCTCAAGGCGCGGGGTGCGGCGAACCGCATCGAGGAATTGCGCATCGAGATCTACGACAGGGTCAACGCGCTCGGCATAGGCGCGCAGGGGCTGGGCGGGCTGACCACGGTGCTGGACGTGAAGATACTCGATTACCCGACCCATGCGGCCTCCAAGCCCATCGCGATGATTCCCAACTGCGCCGCGACGCGGCACATTGATTTCGAGCTGGACGGCAGCGGTGTCGCGCAGTTCACGCCGCCCAAGATTGAGGACTACCCGGACGTGCACTGGCAGCCCGCACCAGATGCGCGCCGCGTCAACCTCGACGGCATCACGCGCGCCGACATCGCCAAGTGGCAGCCGGGCGAGACGCTGCTGCTATCCGGCAAGCTGCTGACCGGGCGCGACGCGGCGCACAAACGCATCGTCGAGATGCTGGCGAAGGGCTATCCGCTCCCCGTGGACTTCCACGGGCGCTTCATCTACTACGTCGGTCCGGTCGATCCGGTGGGCGGCGAAGCCGTCGGCCCGGCCGGCCCGACCACCGCGACGCGCATGGACAAGTTCACCGACACGATGCTTGAACAGACCGGCCTGATCGGCATGATAGGCAAGGCCGAGCGCGGCAAGGCCGCGATCCAGTCCATCAAACAGCACGGCGCGGTGTACCTGATCGCGATCGGCGGCGCCGCCTACCTGGTGTCCAAGGCGATCCGCAGCGCCAAAGTCCTCGCCTTCGCCGACCTCGGCATGGAAGCGATCTACGAGTTCGAGGTCGAGGATATGCCGGTCACCGTCGCGGTGGACTCGAACGGCTGCTCGGTGCACGAGATCGGCCCGGCGAAGTGGAGCGGGCGGGTAGGGGCGATACCGGTGAAGCTGGTTTAGATGGGCGGGCTGCAGGCGATGAAGTTTGATTGATGCATGACCATAACGGATGTATCGAAGGATGAACAGTCAAAATACAAGTAAATATCGACCATGAAAATCACCGGTATCCTGCACGCCACCTTCCTGACTAGCGATCTAGGACTATCCCGCGCCTTTTACGAAGGCGTACTCGGACTCAAAGCCGACCCCAGGCGTCCCGCGATGAGCTATGACGGCGTGTGGTACGACGTGGCGGATAAGCAGCAGATACATCTGATGTTGCTGCCAGACCCGGAAGCAGGCTTGCAGCGCCCCGCGCACGGCGGACGCGACCGGCATGTTGCGATGGCGGTGTCCGATTTGGCGAAACTGGTCGAACGGCTGGACAGGGCGGAGGTTGCCTACACGCTCAGTTCATCGGGCCGTCGCGCGCTGTTCTGCCGCGATCCGGACGGGAATGCGCTGGAGTTTATCGGGACTTAAAAAACGGGTGGGACTATCTGCTAATGACACTCAACAGCCCATCAGGTCGATCACCATAAAGGTCCGTTTCTCGGCCAAATCGGAAGCTGTTAGGTAGTGCCAACAATGTCAACTAAGCACGGGATAGCGGAAGAAGTAGCTAGTGGGTCGGGGCGATTCTGCTTAGGTCTAGCTGCAATAGTTTAGGAGTACACTTCATGGTCATTACGTACCGTTATTTTACTTTACATGTTTGATATTACTGGCGACCACATCATCAAATTAAACGATGGTGACCTCCGTACTTTAGTGACAAAGCTGTGTGAGGCAGAGCTTCGCCAAGCAAACCTTCCTCTGGCCTCCGTCACCTCGGGCGGCGATCAAAATGCTGCCGATGGCGGGATTGATGTTCGCGTTGAATTATCTGATGAAGCCATTTCCTTGGATTTTATTCCCAAGGGCGTAACAGGCTTCCAAGTCAAGAAACCAGATATGCAGGCCAAGGCAATCGAAAAAGAAATGTGCCCAGATGGTGTCCTCCGTCCTTCAATTGTTCAGCTTGCCGAAAAGCATGGCGCATACGTAATTGTTAGCGCCCAAGGCTCAACTGCCGACACCCCCCTGAAAAATCGCAAGAAAGCCATGCAGACTGCCGCCGCAGACTTGCCTGATGGTTCGACGCTTCACCTGGATTTTTATGACCGTGATCGGTTGGCAAGATGGGTTAGAGGTTATCCAGGAGTTACTCTGTGGTTAAGGGAGCGCATCGGTGAACCACTGGCGGGGTGGCGTACGTATGGCAATTGGGCATATGGCGATCCGGCCGATTCCGAATATCTGCTTGATGACAAATGCAGGATAGTTTCTCCACAAGCGGGAAATCACACGCCACATACCATTGAGCACGGCATTCAGGCCATGCGCACAATCTTAGAAAATCCCGGGGGAATCATCCGGCTGGTGGGGCTTTCTGGCACAGGCAAGACGCGTTTGGTTCAAGCACTCTTTGACTCAAAAGTCAGCGGCAATGCGCTTGATCGCGCCATAGTCATTTATGTAGATCAAGGTAGCGACCAACCCCCAACCCCCTCCGCCAGAGACATGATCTCTCAGCTTGCAGCAGATGGATTGAGGGCTATCCTCGTGGTCGACAATTGTAATCCAACAACTCACCGGGATTTGGTGCAGGCAGTTAACACCGCAGGCGGTTTGCTGAGCCTGATCACGGTCGAATACGACGTATCAGATGATGAGCCTGAAGAGACTCAGGTTTTTCGGCTTGAACCCGCATCAGAAAAGGTTATCGAAGAAATCCTTGAGCGCCTAACACCGAATCTGTCTCAAGCAGACCGCCACCGGGTAGCCGAATTTTCAAGTGGCAATGCGCGCATTGCCTTGGCCTTAGCCCGCACAGTAAAGCACAGCGAAAACCTCGGCACCCTGAAAGACTCAGAATTATTCAAGCGGCTATTCCATCAGCGCAAGGACAGTGGTGAAGTTCTAATGCGTGTGGCGGAAGTCTGTTCTCTTGTTTATTCATTCGATGGTGAAACGTTTGATGGTGCTGCTGCTGAATTACCTATGCTGGCCGAGTTGGCGGAAATTCAAACCAAGGAATTATTCCGCCACGTTAATGAATTGCGTTCCCGTGATTTGGTTCAGCGTCGGAGCAAATGGCGCGCTGTGTTGCCACATGCCATTGCCAACCGATTGGCACGCAATGCCTTAGGCAACATCCCTGTCGAAACACTCATCAACGTATGTGCACAAAACGAAAGACTACTGAAATCGTTTAGCCGGAGACTCAGCTATCTGCATGATTGCGAACAAGCCCAGCAGATTGCAAAGGGCTGGTTAAGTCCTCAAGGCTGGCTGTGTAATCCAGCAAAGCTTAATTCTCTCGGCTTCTCCCTGTTCAAAAACATTGCGCCTCTTGCACCGGAGCTGGCTCTTCAGACGATTGAGGCCGCCGCTTCGGGTGAAAATGGAAAGGCATTTTTATCAACTGAAACTTCGAAGCGCTGGGAATGGTGTGGATTGCTGCGCTCGATTGCTTATGAGCCGCAATATTTTAGTCGAGCAGCGCTATTACTTGCGAAATACGTTGCAGAAGAGCCTGCCAATTTCAACCGTAATTCCGCAAGCAACTCCTTCAAGGAACTGTTTCATCTATACCTGTCTGGCACTCATGCATTGGTTGGTGAAAGGCTGGAGGTAGTACGGGAATTGCTGGAGGCAGATGACGCAGCACTTAACACAGCAGGTATGGAAGCACTTGAAGGAATGCTGGAGGTGATGCATTTCACCTCCAGCCATGATTTCAGTTTCGGCGCAAGGTCGCGAGACTTCGGATGGGAACCTGCAACTAACGCTGACATATCCGCATGGTACTGGGAAGTCGTCACGTTTTCGAAGAATCAGGTTGCTGCCAATTCAGCGCATGCTCATAAAATTAAAACCATGCTTGCCCAACATTTCAGAGGCCTGTGGAGTCATTCTGGAATTTGCACTGAATTGGAAGATATGGTGAGAGATTTTTCTGCTCAAGATGGGTGGCCTGATGGCTGGCTCGTTCTTCGCCAGACCATTCGATTTGATATCGACAAGATGTCTTCTGAGTTTGCTGCTCGTACACGCGCCCTGGAATCAGGATTGCGCCCACAAGGACTGGCGCAAAAGATACAGGCTTATGTTTTGTCTAAAAGTCATGGCCACTTTGACTTGATCGACACGGAGGTCGGAAGTGATGACAGTAATTCAGCCTATGAGTCGGCATCGGCACGGGTATACAAAACGGTAGAAGATTTAGGGGGGGAAGCAGCGACATCTTCAGGAACACTAATCACTCTGTTGCCAGAGTTGTTAAGTGGTAATGGACATATGAATTTCCACTTTGGCCGTGGCCTAGCTAAGGGAATGTCAGACTGGGAGCCAGTCTGGCAGCAGTTTTGTGCCGTACTGGATGGAATTCCAGAGAATGAACGCGACCTTTCCTTGTTGCGTGGGTTCATTGAAGCCGTCAATGAACTTGACCCAGTCAAGGCAAATAATTTTCTGGATGCTGCCCTCACTGACCCACTTCTTGGGGCATATTTCCCGACACTTCAAACTGCTGTTCCAATTGATGAGGCTGGCGCCGGACGGCTTGTCTCTTCCATTGAATATGGGCATGTGCAGGCTTGGCAATTCAGGAACCTGATGCTTGGCCGGGTTTCTGACCCGATCCCTCTGCCCATTTTCAAGCAGATACTTCTTGGAATTGCATCGTTGCCAAAAGGTTATGAGGTGGCTGTTGATGTCTTTGGACAGCGTCTTCATTCAATAAAGAGCGACAAGTTGGAGGTGGATGAAGAAACAGCTGCGTTAGGTCGGCAGTTGCTGGCACTATGCAATTTCCGTAGCAACAATCAGAATGATGCCTACCACATTAATGAGATAGCCAATGCCTGCTTGAGTAGCGAAGCTGCATGCGAGGAGACATTAACAATTGCCAAAAACTTGGCCCGTGCTTTGGTCGATTATCGTACCGAAGCCAGACAATACGGAGTGCTCGCGGCAACCTTGTTCCGGCTGCAACCTACAGCCGCTATCAAAGGATTCCTTGAGCGCAAGCAAAGTAAGCAAAATAGAAATTCGCTTTCTCAATTGTTCAGCTTTGACCGGAAAGATAGCCCAGTGAATGCCGCGCCCCCGGAAATTCTGATTGCATGGGCTCAAAAAAGCCGAAAAGCACGCTTTCCAGTATTAGCGCAGGAAGTCCGCCTATCTGTAGGCAGCGGTGAACACGGCACAGCGGAATGGTCACCATTGGCACTGGCTATTCTTGAGATGGCCCCCGACCGCCTTGCGATTCTGAATGTATTTTCATCTCGATTGCATCCGAGCAGCTGGTCTGGTTCTCTCTCTGATGTGCTCTTGCCTTATCTCGGTTTGGCGAAAAAGATGCAAGCGCACAGTGATCCGCAAGTTGTAGGTTGGGCCAAGAAACAAATCGTACATCTTGAAAATTGCATGGAAGAAGATCGAAAGCGGGAACGCCGGGTGGATGAGAGTTTTGAATAGCCCTAAATTAGCATGTGAGTTGTGTATAAATATGACGGAATAGCTCCCCCCAGTAGCTACCCATTGAGCTTTATTGTCCGCAATGGTCTCCAAAGCTGCCTTGTTATTGCAGAACTCTAAGCGTTTGGTAAGGCCGAGAAGCGGACACCAATCTGACTGACCGTGAGCATCGATTCCTGGCACAAAGCTGATTGTGGCACTGAATAAATTAAGGTGCCGGATTTGGATACAACTTATGCACCGCTTCGATCTTCTCCAGCACTTCCGCCGATAACACCACCTCCGCGCTGTCCAGATTTTCCTGTAACTGCTGCACGCTGGTCGCGCCTAGCAGCACGCTGCCGGTGAACCATCTCGTTCGAGCAAACGCGAGCGCCATCGTTGCCGGAGTCAACCCGGCTTCCCGCGCGATGCGCACGTATTCTTTGGCGGCGTGAGGCACGTTTGGTTTGTTGTAGCGTTGGCCGAAATTCGGGAACAGGGTGATGCGTCCTTGCGCGTTCGGGTCGGCGAGGTACTTGCCGGTCAGCCAGCCGAACGCCAGCGGGCTGTAGGCGAGCAGGCTGACGTTGGTGTGGCGGCAGACTTCCGCGAGGCCGCTTTCGAAGCTGCGGTTCATCAGGTGGTAGGCGTTCTGCACGGTGGCGATCTTCGGCAATCCCAGTTGCTCTGCGCAGCGCACGAATTCCATCACGCCCCAGGGTGTTTCATTGCTGAGGCCGATGTGGCGCACCTTGCCTGCCTTGATCAGTTCCGCAAGCGCTTGCAGTTGTTCGGCGATCGGCGTGCTGTCGTGTTCCTGCGCGGCATCGTAGCTGCTTGCGCCGAACATCGGCACGTAGCGATCCGGCCAGTGGATCTGGTACAGGTCAACGTAGTCGGTCTGCAGGCGTTTCAGGCTGGCATCGATTGCGGTGTTGATATGTTCGCGGTTGATACGCGGGCCGTTGCGTATCCACTGGAAACCGCGCGACGGCCCGGCGATCTTGGTGGCGACGATCAGTTTGTCGCGCGGCTGACGCTTGAGCCAGGTGCCGATATGGCTCTCGGTGCGCCCCTGGGTTTCTGCGCGCGGCGGGACCGGATACATCTCGGCGGTGTCGATGAAATTCACGCCGCGCGACACGGCGAGATCGAGCTGTGCATGGGCATCCGCTTCGCTGTTCTGCTCGCCGAAGGTCATCGTGCCGAGGCCCAATGCCGACACATGCAGATCACTTGCGCCCAATCGTCTGAGTTCCATAGCCACCCCTCGGATATTCGCTGCCATTCTAGTCCAGATACATGATTTGTTCCGGGCGATACAGCCGGAGACCATACACGACTTCTACGGCTTCCCGGCGGAACTCTTCAAGCTGCACTATCCTATACTCTGCGCACCGGAGCTGGCCCGCTTCTACAGGTTCTTCGCGATTTTTCTCAGCGCCTCTTCCGACAAATCTTCCAGCATGACCCGTTGCGCGTTTTCGAGGTTCCCGTAGTTTTTCGAGGTCGCCCGGAAGTAGCTGGGGTCATAGTGCAGCGTGAGCAGTTCCCCGACCATCTCGGCAAACTTTCCGGCGCGTATCATCTCGCTCCAGTGATCCAGCTGTTTCGCGCCGTGGAAGCGGTACAGGGGCTGGAGATGCTCGATGAAGATTTCCGGGTTTTCGACATAGTAGCGGTAGTCTTCCAGCAGTCCGGCAACGCGCGTCGCCAGCGGCGTTTCCGCCAGCAGACAGGGGCTGGCGTGCATCGCCTCGGTCAGCGCGGGGGGCAGGGTGACCAGGCCGATCTTGCTGCTCTCCGCCTCGACGAACACCGGGCGTGACGGGTCGAGTTTTTGCAGGGACTGCAACAGCGCGCTGTCGAACCATTTCTGCGCAGGTTGCGGTTGGCCGGGCAATCTGCCCAGCACCGAGCCGCGATGTTTCGCCAGCGTTTCCAGATCGAGCACCTGATGCCCGCTGTCCGTGAGGGCAGCGAGCAAGCGGCTTTTTCCGGAGCCGGTGGGGCCGCACACCACGCGGTATGCCAAAGTCTGCGGCAGCGTTTCCAGTTTTTCCAGCACGTCGCGCCGGTAAGTCTTGTAGCCGCCTTCCAGCTTGTGCGCCGCCCAGCCCACCTGCGCGAGGATGATGCTCATCGCGCCGCTGCGCTGCCCGCCGCGCCAGCAGTAGACCAGCGGTCGCCACGATTTGGGGTGGTCGCGGAAGCGGGTTTCCAGATGGGCCGCGATGTTGCGGGAGATCAGTGCCGCGCCGACCTTGCGCGCCTCGAAAGGCGATACCTGCTTGTACAGCGTGCCGACCACGACGCGTTCCTCGTTGGATAGCACCGGGCAATTGATCGCGCCGGGTATGTGATCCTCGGTGAATTCCGCCGGCGTGCGCACGTCGATAATTTCGTCAAATTGGTCCAGCTGTGGTAGGTTCGCGGTTCTGAAAAGCATCTTGATTAGGAACCCGGTAATGTCTGAAATTAAATTGACCCAATTGTCGCACGGCGGCGGCTGCGGCTGCAAAATCGCCCCCGGTCTGTTGCAGGAAATCCTGGGAAAGGCGCAGGAAAAACTGCCTTTTGCCAACCTGCTGGTCGGCACCGAGACCAGCGACGATGCGGCGGTGTACCGCCTCAACGACCATCAGGCGATCATCGCCACCACCGATTTTTTCATGCCCATCGTTGACGACCCGTTCGACTTTGGCCGCATCGCCGCGACCAATGCGCTGTCCGACGTGTACGCGATGGGCGGCACGCCCATCATGGCGCTGGCGATCGTCGGTATGCCGATCAACAAGCTGCCGGTCGAGACCATCCGTTCCATCCTGCAGGGCGGCGAAGCGGTGTGCAAGGCCGCCGGCATTCCGCTTGCGGGCGGCCACTCGATCGACTCTGTCGAGCCGATCTATGGCTTGGTCGCGCTGGGCATTGTTCACCCGGACAGGCTGAAGAAGAACAGCGATGCGCAGGCGGGCGACGTGCTGATACTCGGCAAGGGCCTGGGCGTGGGCGTGCTGGCGGCGGCGTTGAAGAAGGATATGTTGTCCGCCGACGGTTACGCGCAGATGATATCCACCACGACCAAACTCAACGCAGTGGGCAGCGAATTGTCTGCGCTGAATGGCGTACATGCGTTGACCGACGTGACCGGTTTCGGCCTGCTCGGCCATCTGCTGGAGGTGTGCCGGGGCTCGGGGCTGGGTGCCGAAGTGAAATTCGACCAGGTGCCGGTCTTGTCTGTAGCCTTGCCGCTCGCGCAACAGGGGATAGGCCCCGGCGCGATAGACCGCAATCTGGCAAGTTACGGCCACGACGTGGATTTTGACCCTCGACTGGAAACCTGGCAGCGCCGCCTGCTGGCCGATGCGCAAACCAGCGGCGGCTTGCTGGTGAGCGTCGCGCCGGATGCGGTGGATGCGGTGTTGTCCGCGTTCGGGAACGCCGGGTTCGCTCAGGCGGCGGTGATCGGGATGATGCGGCAGGGTGCGGCGAGGGTGGCGGTGCGTTAAGTATCCGTTAGTGGTGAGGTATCGAACCGCGATGATTTTGATTTCTTAGTATTCCGAATATTTCTTCGCGCTGCCGCGCACCTGATCTGCCGGATATTTCACCGCATTCTTCTCCAGCTTGCGCAGCGCAGCTGCATGTAAATCAACGCCCAGCTTGTCGGAGATGCGCACCAGATAAAGCAGGATGTCGGCCAGTTCTTCGCTGACAGCCTGCTGGGTTCCTGTGGGTAGTTTGGCCGATTGCGCCTCGGTCAGCCACTGGAAGTGTTCCATCAGTTCCGCGGCCTCGACCATCAACGCCATGCTTAAATTCTTGGGCGAATGGAACTGGTCCCAGTCGCGCGCTGCGGCGAATTCGCGCATTTTGTCGCGCAACATCAGCAGGTCGGATTTGGCAGGCATGGCGCGCTCGGACGGATCAGGAGAGGGCGTTTTTCGCGCGACGGGCATGCCGGGGCATCATTCGCCCGCCCTGGTTTCCTGAGGCGCCGGATTTTGCGGCGTGGCTTGCTGTCCGCTATTGGTCGCTCCGGAACCGGTCTTGTTGAACAAAGGACCGCTGTCGATGCGGTTGAACAGCTGGCCGCCGTCCATCTGGCCCTTCTTCAGTTCAGGCAATTCGGGCGCGCCCATGTCCGGCAGGGTGAGCTTGCTCTCCGGCTGCGCCGCGATCTCCGCATCGCGGATGAAGTTGTAGCGGTCGCCTGCCAGAGTGGCGCTTTGCTCGTTGCTGCGGATCACGGTGGGGCGCAGGAACACCATCAGGTTGGTTTTGACGCGGCTGCGCTTCTGGTACTTGAACAGATTGCCGATCAACGGGATGTCGCCCAGGCCGGGCACTTTGACCGTGCTGTCCTGCATGCTGTCGTCGATCAAACCGCCCAGCACGATGATCTGCCCGTCGTCTACCAGCACATTGGTGTCGATGGAGCGTTTGTTGGTAATGATGCCGGAAGCCGATGCCGAGTCCTGCACGCTCGAGGTTTCCTGATAGATCGCCATCTTGACCGTTCCGCCTTCGGATATCTGCGGGCGTACGCGCAAGCTGAGGCCGATATCCTTGCGCTCTATCGTCTGGAACGGGTTCACGCCGGCGCTGCCGCCCGAAGCGGAGGTTGTGTACTGGCCGGTGATGAAAGGTACGTTCTGGCCGACGATGATCTTTGCTTCTTCGTTGTCGAGCGTCACCAGGTTGGGCATAGACAGGATATTCGCGGCATCGTCGGATTGCAGCGCGCGGGCCAGCGCCCCCAGACCGACCTGGCCGTTGATCTGGCGGAAGATGCCGAGGGTCAGGCCGTTGCCCGGCGGCAGGAAGCTGCCGCCGGATCGGGCGATACCCTGGCTGACCAGATTGTCGCCGCCGCTGGAAAACGAGGTGATGCCGCCGATGCGATAGTCGCTGGTGTTGTCCCCGGACGCTGCGCCCCATTGCACGCCGAATTCGGCCGCGCGTTTGGCGGTCACCTCGACGATCAGCGATTCGATATAAACCTGTGCGCGGCGCGCATCGAGCTGGTCGATGATGGCGCGCATGTTGCGGTAGACCGGTTCGCTGGCCGTGATGATCAGGGTATTGGTCGCCGAATCGGCCTGTATGAATCCGGCTGCGCCGCCGCTGGGCAGCGATGCCTGTGCAAGTACAGGGGAGCCGGGCGGTGCGGGTGCGGCTGAGGGCGAACTGATCGCGGACGCGTCGGACGACATCACGGCACGCAGGGTTTGCGCGAGCTTGAGCGCTTCCGCATTTTTCAGGTACACAACATGCACGTTGCCCGGCTGCGCGGTCGGCTGGTCGAGTTTGGCGATCAGCGATCTCGCCAGGTTGGCGCGCGCTTCGGAGGGCGCCTTGATGATGATGGAGTTGCTGCGCGTATCCGTTTGCAGGCTGACGCGCCCGGCATCGCCGGTCGAACCGCCCGGTTCCATCAGCCGGTTGACCATCGTCGTGATGTCGCTGGCGATCCCGTAGCGGACCGGCACCACATCCAGCTCGCTGCTTGCGGGGCCGTCCAGCGCGGAAATGATCCTGCCCAGCCGCAGCAGGTTATCGGCGTAATCGGTGATCACCAGCGTGTTGTTGCCGGGGTTGGCGTTGATGGTGTTGTTGGGGGAGATCAGCGGGCGCAATACCGAAACCAGGTTGCTTGCGGACTCGTAATTCAGGCGGAAAATCTGCGTCGCGATCTGGTCGCCGCGCACCGAACCCGATTGTGTCGGACCGGCCTGCAACTTGGCATCCGCTTCCGGCACCACCTTGCTGTAGCCCGAACCGGTCACCACGCTGTAGCCATGCAGGCGCAGCACCGAGGTCAGCAGCTGGAATGCCTGCGCCTTGCTGAGCGGTTTTTCTGAGACCAGGCTGATCGTGCCCTTGACGCGCGGGTCGATGATGAAGGTCGTGCCGGTGTAATCGCCGATCGCCGCGATTACCGATTCGATATCGGCATCGACGAAATTGAGCGTGCCCTTGTTGGCGTCGGCACCGGCCGGTTCCTGTGCAAATGCCGGTTGCATGAGCAAAGCGGCGCCGAGCAATACGATCAATGCGCCCGGATGCAGCCACTTGGACGGCTTCTGAAATATCTCTGGAGGTTTGTTTTTTGTCATTTGAACTCTAGTGCAATGATGTCCCTGTCGCCTTCTTTGCGGCGTTGTCCCAGCAAATTCAGAAAATTCGCCAGCTTCTCCTCTTGTCCCGCCTCGGCTTGAGCCGTTCCCGAGAACTGGAAGCGCCCGTTGCTGAGCGTCCCCGAGCCGTTCAACAGCATCGGCCCCTTGCTCGTGCCGAGCGTCGCCGAGGCCTGGTTACCCCGCCAGTCGAGCGCCAGATTATAGTCGCCCAGCGGTTTGACCGGCGATGCCCGCGAGGCGAAATCGCTGATCTCCAGATTCATAGTGCCGGTCATCTCGACTGTTCCGCTTTGCAGCGCCAACTGCAACGGCGACCATGATAACCGCATCCGCCCGGATGGCTGCACGGTATTCAGCGGTGCGCCCAACGCGGTCAAACGTTCCGCGGGCAATGAGATCGCCGCCGGGCTCACCTGCCATTGCCGCCAGCTCCCCGTCACCAGGACAGGTTGCGACAGTGCTGCGGCGTTTTCAAATTCGGCATCGACGCCGCCCAGCAGCACCATCGGGGACAGCCGCCACGAGAACCGTCCGGGCAACAGCGGGACCACTGGATCGTTGCTGCCGGCGGCACCGCCGATGAAGGCCGAGCCGCGCCACAATGTGCCCTGCGCATCCCCGAGTGTCAAGCGTCCGGCGGTTTGCGTTTCCACGATCGCCGCCATCCAGGTCGCCGGCAAAAATGCCAGCGCGGTGAGCGCGATGCTGATCGTTCCCGCCAGAATCCACAGCACGATGCGCAGCATCAGGGATGGCCGTTATTCATTTTTCGGCTGGCGCAACGTCAGTGTCGCATCGACCAGATCCGGTTGGGGCAGCGCGACGATATTGGCATCCGCCACGGAGAGCAGCGCGGTTTTCTGCATGTCCTCCAGCCAGCCCATCGTCCCGGAAAAAGAGACCGAGGCGAGTTTGACCTGCACCAGGTCGCCGCTCAGCATCACGTTTTGCGGCTTCAGTCCTTTGCGCGCGAGCGCGGCTTCGATGCCTTCGCGGGTGATGGCGGACATTGCGGGCGCGGGTTTTCCGGAAAGCGCCGCCGCTTCCTTCGCCAAAGCCTGCAACTGCGCGACTTGCTGGCGCAGGGCAGGCAGATTCCTGTTCAACCGCTCGCGCCCGGACAGGGCAGGATCGACCAGCAGTATGTGGATCAGCGCGAGCGCGATCACCGCGCCCGCCGCAGCGAGCATCGTCCGTTCGCGCGCGTCGCGCGCCGTCCAGAATTCGGCCAAGGACTGCCGGGCCTGCGTCATCAGGCTGGTTGGGCTCATCTGGCGCTCCTGATTTCCCAGACTGCGCCGGAAGATTGCGCGGGCGATAGTTCGAGCGACAGATTGCGTGCAGCCAGCGCGGTTTTCATTTGCTGCGACGGCGCTTCGGCTCCCGGTTTCAAGCGCACGAACAGGCCGCGATCGCGGTATTCGAACGCGGCTATCGCGGCAGCCTTGCCTGCGGGCGCAGTGCCGGTCCATGCCTCGCCAAAAGCGGCCATGATGGCGGTAAAGTCGTCCGGCGCAGCCAGCCCGGAACCGCGTTTGGCCGCGATGATTTTCTGCTGCATCTGCGCGATGGGATCGATGATGACGGTGTCTTTCGGATAAGCCGATTTGTAGGTCTGCATCATCGTCGCGCGCAGCGCATCGGCCTCGCGTTTCATGCGCAGCCATTCGAGATTCAGCGCGGCGATGTTGACCAGCAGAACCGCTGTGGCCAGCGCCAACGGCCAGCGCCAGGCACGCAGGTTCAGGGTCGAATTTCCCCCCGCGTTCTGCCCCGCCATCAGATCGAGTGTCGCGGCTTCGGCACCGGCGACCCAGTGCGACCAGTCGTCGGCCGCAACAGTGATGCGCTGATTGCCGGATTGGCTGATCTCGTTCTGGCAGGCGGGCAGCAATGCCTGCGGGACATACAGTGTGATCTGCGCCGCGGGTACTGTTGCGCACAGGGCGTTGATCGCCTCATGCGCGACTGTGTCGTGCCGCGCCGCATTCAGCGCCAGACCGATCCCCTCCTGTTCCGACAGGCGCAGCGTCATGTCGATGCCGGCATCGTGTACGCTGATCGCGGCGGACACGATGCCCGGCTGTGCCGGCAGGCACAGTTGCGCGGGCACTGCTGCGATCCGGCGCGCGCCGTATGCAAGCAGGGTGCCGGCCAGCAGTTCCAGCCAGTCGCGCCGCACCGCCGCGATCGTGCGCAAGCCGTCGGACGAACCGCCCGCGACGATCGCGCAGTCGGACGGATCGCCGAGCAACTGGTCTTCCACCAGGTTGGGCAAGGCGGCCTTCAGTCTGGCGGGCGATAACGGGGGCACTTTGACACGCAGCAGCGTGACATCGCTGGCGGCCAGCAGCAGCACGACGCGTTGTGCTTGCGCTATCGCCGCGGAAAGGTTGGCCAGCGGTTCCGTGCCCTGCCGGGCAATGGTCTTGCCATGTGCCACCAGGGCGAACGGGCAAGCCAGCGCAAGCCGGTCTGGCGCGCTGTCGGCAGATGCTCTGGAGGGCAGGCGGATATAAAGTGTGCTCAAGGTGCCTCGTTTAATATTCCCGAATCCGGAGGAGTTTGGTGTTGGTGCCGTTGCGTTCGATCAGAGCCTGCATTTCCAGCCCGGCCCGGCTCATGCGTACTTTACCATTGACCAGAAAATAATTGCTTGCGACCGATACATTGCCGGCCGACGCGGAGGGAGACAGCTCGGACAGGCGGCGGGTGAAGTCCGCGAGGTCGCGAAAGCTGGCGGTGTTGCGCTTTTCGACCAGCGCGACCGCGTCGGAAAAGGTCAGTCCGTCGATGCGGGCAGCCAGCACTTCTGCGGGTGCGGTATTGACATTGACCGGCGTGGCGCGCGGCAGGAAGATCACCAGGTCCTTCAGTGTGGCCAGCATCTGCGGGGTGAAGTCCGGCACGGCGAGCAGGTCATCCGCCTGGGCAAGAACCATGGGCTGCGGGCCGGGTGGATTGCCACCGTTTGCCGCAGCGGTTTCCGGTTTCTTCTGCGTCATGGCCATCAGGTCGGCGGTGGCCTGTGCCAGCGCGGGATCGAGTTTTGCATAGCCCAACAGCCGCGCGAATACCGCGACCTCGGCGGGATTGATGGTTCCGTTCTGGCACAGGTTGGTCAGGTTGTAACGCGCCTGCGCGTCGCTGATGCCGCCCGAGAGTGTCGCATCCGCGACCTCGTCCCCGGCGCGGCCGTTTTCGACATACTGGTCGAGCCGGGTTTCCGCGAGCGGCACCGCCCAGGGCTCGTCCAGATTGTCGAAGTTTGAATGCTTCGCATCCTCGCGCAGGATCAAGCCTGCCCAATCGAGTGCGCCGCGCAATATCCATTGCTTCTGCAATTGCAGCCGCTGATTCTCGATCGAGCGCACCTGCACCTGCTGTTGCCAGAACAGGCTGGCGACGATTGTGATCGCCAGCGTGGTTAACAGCAACGCGGTGATCACGGCCACGCCGCGTTGGCGGCCGGGCGGGGAATGAGGTCGCAGGGCGGGGCGCGTCTTCATACCGCCCCCAGCAGGAATATCTTGAGCAGGCCGGTGTTCTGTCCCGTTAGTTTCATCGAGACTTCCAGCCCGGTCAGCAGCGGTAACTGGGTCGTCTGGCCAAGCGGGGAATAGGCCGGCGGCACGGGCGGTGCGGTCAGTTGCGCGGCTTCCGCGCCGCTGCGCCAGCCGATGCTGCCGCCTATCCACAGCCGCATGTTCATTTCGCTCACGCCGGATTGCAACACCACCTCTTGGGCGGCATCGGTGTCGCCGGAGGCACCCTGCCACAGCATGTCCAGCTCGCCGAGGTCGCGCGTTTCGGGCGATTCGCGGCGCGTCAACACGCCGTCCCTGACCCGGTAGGTGACGACTTGCAGGCGCGACGGCTGGTTGTCGGCAAACACCGTGCGCACCAGCTTCAACCGTCCCGGTTCGGCGGCGAGCGGGACGCGGTCAGGCAGAACGGAAGAGGCGACCAGATGCGCGCAATCGCTCTGCAATTGCGCGAAGGCAAGCTGCATCCCGCGCGTCTGCTCGAGATCGCCGGTGAGCGCGATACGCGCGCGCACGATGCTGTCCAGGCCGCGCCAGCCGAGCACCGCGACGAAGGCGAGCACGGTGATTGCCACCAGCAGTTCGATCAGCGTCAGACCGCGTTGTCGGATCGGGCGTGCCGCACTAGCTTTGCAGATGCGCCGATTACGCATTCGGCACCACCTGGGCCAGCTTCAGTATCCGCCGCCCGGCGTCTTGCGTGTCGCCGGTGTCGGGCGAGATGAAGACGCCGACTTCGACGCGGCGGAAGTAGGGATTGGGCGTGGCATACACATTCTCCTCGCATACCAGCTTCAAGCCGTCCTGCGGGCAATCGAATCTGCGCTGGCCCAGCGGCGGCCATTCGCGCGCCAGGCGGATCTGCGCCAGCCGGTTCTCCGCCGACCAGGTCGCCATCATCGAGGCGCGCAGGTCGCTGCTGTTCTGCGTCAGGCTGCCGACCGCGCGCAGGCTGGCACCCAGCGCGGTGCCGACAATCACCAGCGCGACCAGCACTTCGAGCAGCGTGAATCCCGCGTTCAGATGTCTGGATGCCTGCATGTCATTCCACCGCAAAATGCCCGACACCGTCGGCGCGTATCGTCGCCTGCGCATCGCCCATGGACAGCGTCAGCACAAACGGTTTGCTGACCGGTTCGCGGCCGAAAACGATGCGCAATGGTTGGGCCTGATTCGCCATCGGCGGGGAGATCGTGAACGCGACCGGGGAGCGCTTGAACTCGCGCTCGCGCAGCAGGTCGTCCTGCTGGAGCGCCTGCCAGATGTTCTCGTCGTGCAGCAGGAAGCGGTAGCGATCGGCTTCAGCTTCGAACGCGATCGGACGGTTGCGCACGATCGCCTCGTCGCGCGCCAGTTGCAGCAGCAATGCGATACGCTGCGCATCGTTGTGCAATATCTTGCGCTCGTCCGGCATCGCGTTGAACGACACCATGCCGAGCGTGATACCGACAATCACCATCACGATCAGCAGTTCGAGCAGTGTGAAACCGCGCGGCAGCCGCCGGGGGTAGGCGCTCCGGCAGGCGCGAATTGGGTTAACCGGGGAAGGTGCGCTTACAGATCCCACGAGCCGATATCGGCGTCATTGCCGGCGCCTCCGGCTTGGCCGTCCGCGCCGAATGAAAGCACATCGACCTCGCCCCTGATGCCGGGCGACAGGAACTGGTAGGGGTTGCCCCACGGGTCCTTGGGCAGCTTGTCGAGATAACCGCCGCTCTTCCAGCCATTGGCCTCGGGACCGGTGGTCGGCTTGGCGATCAGCGCCTGCAGGCCCTGTTCGGTGGTCGGGTAGCGCTGGTTGTCCAGTTTGTACAGTTTGAGCGCCTGCATCACGGTGGCGATGTCCTGTCTGGCGGCGATGATGCGCGCGTCGTCGGTGCGCCCCATCAGCTTGGGCACAACCAGCGCGGCCAAGATGCCCATGATGACGACCACCACCATGATTTCGATCAGCGTGAAGCCGCGCGCTGTGGCGGCAGTCAGCGGGCGGCGGGCGGAAGAGGGAGAAATATTGCGCATAAAATTCAGCCTGGGAATATTGATGACGGGCCGAGAGTATAAGACAAAACCGGAATTTTTCTGCTCCTGACTCAGGCCGGAGTCAGGGTGCAAGTTGTGCTGGCGGTCTCTTATTGATTGATAAACTTATTTCGAGCCCCTTTAACCTGTAGGTGGCACTGCCCTCCTTCGCGACCCACTCGTAAGGGTTTGAGGTGGGGAGGTATTCGCTGTTGTCGGCGGGGGTGGCGTCGATGAACCAGTTGTGGCCGGCGGCGTTGTCGTCCAACGTGATGGTGTTGCCAACCACTTGGCCGGCTGCGCCGTTGGGGAGGTCGGCGATGTTGAACGTGACGGACGATGGATCAACGGAGAGGCTGTTCAGGATGCTTGAGCCTAGAGTCGAAGCCAATGCTGCTGTGTCAGTGGTCGATGTGACAGCATCAGTGAATGGCGACTGGTATTCTACGGAGGTGATTGTGTTGGTGCCGTCAGAATTAAGGATGGCAGAGATTTTCCAATAGGGTTTTGGACAAACCGAGAGATCGTCAGTTCTTTGGCCGTTTTCATCCACTACGTAAGTAGGCTCGCCGGGGAGACCAACCGACATCGTGTAATAAATCTGCACCGAAATACCATCCGCTGTGACCTCCATCACGAAGTGGTCATAGTCGGCGTAATCTGCATCAGGGATATATTTGTAGTGATATTTTCTGTAGTCAGTTGCGTTTGGGTATTCCTGTACCAGTTTCCCATGTTTTGGTTGCTCAGTGATACGAACACTAGTATCTGGACGCAAACTACCGTTTGCATTTAACTCAAAATTCATATCTTTATGCATGAATTGATAAAGATACATCTCCGCATTTCCAGTCGGAGTAATATCAGCCGGTCGATTGATTGCCCTACACACGCCCAATTTATGCGTTGCCCCCCCCGCTTGAGCTGCCACCGTATTGGCTGCCAGGTAAATCGCGGGCGGATCAATGTTTGGTGTTGGCGCATCGGCTATCCACATGGTGAACTCTCCTTCTTTAAGATTGAGCGCTTGTTGAGCCTGCGCTAATCAGGTTAAAGGGCTCGAAATAGTTTCCGGCATCGCTGCCGCACTCGCCACGATCCCCAGCACGCTCAGCAGCAACGCCGCACTCCCTGTTTTGCATGTCATCTCCACTCCCCAGTCGAGTTGTTGCCCCGCACCCTATCCCGCTATTTCCGCCCCGTCAACAGGGCCTCACAGCAAGTCTAGTTGGTTCGCTGGGAGTGCTGTTGCCCGGGCTGCCCGCTTGTCCGCGCTGTGAAAGCGTCGTTATGGATGCAGGCGCGGCGATGGTAAGATGCGCGCTCCTGATTTTTGAGTACACCGATGAAGCTGGCTATCGCGCAAATCAACTGTGTGTTGGGCGACCTGACGGGGAACGCCGAAAAAATACTGCAATCCGCCGGACAGGCCAGAGAGCAGGGCGCGCAATTGTTGCTGACTCCGGAGCTGAGCCTGTGCGGTTACCCGCCCGAAGACCTGCTGTTGCGGGGCGGGTTTTACCGGGCCTGCGCGCGGGCGCTGGATGATCTGGCCGGAAAGATATCCGGCATCGCCGTGGTGGTGGGGCATCCGCTGGAGCGGGACGGTAAACGCTACAACGCGGCATCCCTGCTCAGGGATGGTGCGGTGGCCGCGACCTATCTCAAGCAGGCTTTGCCGAATTACGCGGTGTTCGACGAGAAGCGCTATTTCGATCACGGCAACCAATCCTGTGTGTTTGAAATCTCCGGCATCCGCTTTGCCCTGAACATCTGCGCCGATATCTGGGAGCAGGAGGCCGCGCGCCTCGCGCGCCGTGCCGGTGCACAGGTGCTGCTGGTGCTGAATGCATCGCCCTATGCGGTGCAGAAGCAGGAAGCGCGTTACAAGGTGGTGCGCGAGCGCATCGCGGAGACCGGCATGGCGGTGGTATACGCCAATATGGTGGGTGGGCAGGACGAGCTGATCTTCGATGGTGGCTCGTTCGCGATGGACAGTCACGGCGATCTGAGCGCGCAGGGCAAGAGTTTCGAGGATGACTTGCTGATGCTGGAACTCGGCGATGATCTGCGCCCGGTTGGCAACCGGGCGGCCTCGTTGAGCGAAGAGGCAGCCGTCTACCGCGCCCTGTGTCTCGGCGTGCGCGACTACATAGGCAAAAACCGCTTTCCCGGCGTGTTGCTGGGTTTGTCGGGCGGGATAGACTCCGCCTTGACGCTGGCGGTTGCGGTGGACGCGCTGGGCGCGGACAAGATCCACGCGGTGATGATGCCGTCGCCGTATACCGCGCAGATCAGCCTGGACGATTCGCGCGAGATGGTGGGGACACTGGGCGTGCGCTACGACGAATACTCCATCGAGACCATGTTCCAGAGCTATCTGGCCACGCTGAATACGGCTTTTGCCGGGCGCGCGGTGGATACCACCGAAGAGAACCTGCAGGCGCGCATACGCGGCACGCTGCTGATGGCCCTGTCCAACAAATTCGGTTCGCTGGTGCTGACCACCGGCAACAAGTCCGAAATGACCGTGGGCTATGCCACGCTGTACGGCGACATGGCGGGCGGATTTGCGGTGTTGAAGGATGTCAGCAAGACGCTGGTGTACCGGCTGGCGCATTACCGCAACACGCTGGGGCGGGTGATTCCGGAGCGCATCATCACGCGGGCGCCGAGCGCAGAATTGCGCGCCGACCAGACCGACCAGGACAGCCTGCCGCCATACGACGTGCTGGATGCGATCATGGCCTGCTATGTCGAGCAGAATCTCTCTATCCCGGAAATCATCGCGCGCGGCTATCAGGAAGCGGAGGTGCGCCGCGTGGTGCATCTGATCCGCATCAGCGAATACAAACGCCGCCAATCCGCGGTGGGTATCCGCATCACCGAGCGCAGCTATGGCAAGGACTGGCGCTATCCGATCACGGCGCGCTACCAGGACAATATCTGAAGAGGCGCGGGCACGGGCTTTGCGTCTATACGGGGCGGATAAAGTCCTTGACCAATAAGCCTATTTCGCTATAATGCGCGCCCCTGTGAGACCGATGGTCGGTTTCACATACCTTGCTCCACCGCACCGCAAGCGGGGGGCTTTAACCACAAGGAGATGTAATGCGACACTATGAAATCGTATTTATCGTGCATCCCGAACAGAGCGAGCAAGTGCCCGCGATGATCGAGCGTTATCGCACGCTGGTCACTTCCAAGGGCGGTCGTATCCACCGTCTGGAAGACTGGGGCCGCCGTCAACTGGCTTACCCGATCCAGAAAATCCACAAGGCACATTACGTGCTGATGAATATCGAATGCAACCAGGAAACACTGGATGAACTGGAGCACGCTTTCCGCTTCAATGACGCCGTGTTGCGCCACCTGACCGTCAAGACCAAGGCTGCTGTCGTCGAACCCTCTGCCATGATGAAGGAAGAAAAATCCCGCTCCATGCCGACAGAGAGCGCGCCGGTGGTTCAGGCTGAAGAAGGCGCGGCGGCAGCGACTGTTTAATTTCTTCATTGGAATTGGCGCGTAACCAGGTTGTCATCAGCGGCGAGTTGATCGCACTGGAAAGTTTGCGTTACACCCCGGCCGGGGTGGCGAGAGTGGCACTGACGTTAAGCCACAGCTCGCAGCAGTCCGAAGCAAACGGTTTACGGCAGGTGCAGTGCGAAGTGAATGCGCTGGCGTTTGCCGGGGTGGCCGATAAGGTCGCCGGGTTTGCAGTAGGACAGAACGTGACAGTGCGCGGGTTTTTGGCCCGGCAAAGCATCCGCAGCCGGCAACTGGTTCTGCATATCAACGACATCATTTTGGAATAAGGAAATATCATGGCACGTCCATCAGACAAAAAGAAAGACGACAAGAACAAGCGTTCTTCCCGCAACAATCTGTTCAAGCGCCGCAAGTTCTGCCGCTTCACAGTAGAGAAGATCGCCGAAGTGGATTACAAGGACATCAACATCCTCAAGGAATTCATCACCGAGAACGGCAAGCTGATCCCGGCGCGCATCACCGGCACCAAGACACGTTATCAGCGCCAATTGAGCACCGCGGTGAAACGCGCGCGCTTCCTGGCTTTGATGCCTTACACCGATCTGCACTAAGGAGCCCGGACATGCAAATTATTTTGATGGAAAAAGTAGTCAACGTCGGTCAATTGGGCGATGTGGTCAAGGTCAAGAACGGCTACGCGCGCAACTTTCTGATCCCGCAAGGCAAGGCCAAGCGTGCAACAACCGCCAATATGGCCGAGTTTGAAGCGCGCCGTGCCGAGCTGGAAGCGGCCGACAAGGTCAAGCTGGCCGAAGCGCAAGCGCGCGGCGAGAAGCTGGCGGGCATGACCGTGCAGATCGTGCAGAAGGCCGGCGTGGACGGCAAGCTGTTCGGTTCCGTGACCAATGCCGATATCGTGACCGCACTCGCGGCTCAGGGTTTCGATGTTGAAAAATCGCAAGTGCGCATGCCTGAAGGTCACCTCAAGCAGATCGGCGACCATCCCATCAGCATCGCGCTGCATACCGATGTGGTGGTGGGCATCACCGTTTCGGTGCTCGGCGAGCAGTAATCGTTACAGCATCAGGGCAGTACCGGCAAAAAGGACTGGCGACAGTCCTTTTTGCTTTTTAATGGCCGGTTTGATCGCAGGATATGCAACAAGGTTTTCCTGCTACAAGGTAAAATGGCGTCCGCATAAAATGCCCCCGTGATTTATTCCATGCAAAATTTTTCCAGCCAGGACGCACAGATCGAGCAGATCAAATTGCCGCCACACTCGGTGGAAGCCGAGCAGTCCGTATTGGGCGGACTGATGCTCGATGCCAGCGCGCTGGACAAGATCGCCGACCTGATCACCGACGAGGATTTCTACCGTCAGGAGCACAGGCTGATCTATCGCCAGGTGGTGCGACTAAGCGAATTGGCAAAGCCGGTGGACGTGATCACGGTGGCCGAAGCGCTGGAGATCGCCGGAGAGCTCGACAAAGTGGGCGGTCTGCCTTATCTGGGCGGTCTGGCGCAGAACGTGCCCTCCGCCGCAAACGTCCGCCGCTACGGCGAAATCGTGCGCGAGCGTTCCATCATGCGCAAGCTGGCGGAAGTCGGCACCGACATCGCCAGCAGCGCCTACAACCCGACCGGGCGCGATGCCGCGCAATTGCTCGACGAGGCGGAAAGCAAGGTGTTCGAGATCGCCGAAGCGGGCTCGAAAGGCAAGCAGGGGTTCATGGCCATGCCGCCGCTATTGACAGAGGTAGTTCAGCGCATTGAGACCTTGTATGCGCGCGACAACAGCAGCGACGTGACCGGCACGGCAACCGGTTTCACCGATCTGGATCGCATGACCTCCGGCTTGCAGCCCGGCGACCTGATCATCGTTGCGGGCCGCCCCAGTATGGGAAAGACCGCGTTCTCGATCAACATCGCCGAGAACGTGGCGATGGACAATAAGCCGGTCGCGATCTTCAGCATGGAAATGGGCGCGACGCAACTGGCGATGCGTATGCTGGGTTCGGTCGGCAAGCTCAACCAGCACGATCTGCGCACCGGGCGCCTGCAGGACGACGATTGGGGGCGGCTGACGCATGCGCTCGGCAGGCTCAATGACGCGCCTATCCACATCGACGAAAGTGCCGCGCTGTCTGCGCTTGAAGTGCGCGCGCGGTCGCGGCGTCTGCATCGCCAGAACAACGGGCTGGGGCTGATCGTGATCGATTATTTGCAGTTGATGAGTTCGAACGCGGGCAAGAACAGCGAGAATCGCGCCACCGAGATTTCGGAAATCTCCCGCTCGCTAAAGGCGCTGGCCAAGGAATTGCACGTGCCGGTGATCGCGCTGTCGCAGCTGAACCGCAGCCTGGAGCAGCGCCCCAACAAGCGCCCGGTGATGTCCGACCTGCGCGAATCCGGCGCGATCGAACAGGATGCCGACCTGATCCTGTTCATCTACCGCGATGAAGTCTACAACAGCGATTCCCCCGACAAGGGCAAGGCCGAGATCATCATCGGCAAACAGCGTAACGGCCCGATCGGCAAAGTCGAGCTGGCGTTCCGGGGTGAATACACGCGCTTCGATAATCTGGCGCCTGGCAATTATTGATTGCATGTGATTTTAGTTTGAGGCGCGATAGTCTTTCGGATACAATGCGCGCTCTTATTAGGCGCGTAGCTCAGCTGGTTAGAGCACTTGGTCGACATCCAAGGGGTCGGTGGTTCGAGTCCACTCGTGCCTACCAATAAAACAAGGGGTTAGACCAAAAGTCTGACCCCTTCTTCTTTTCCGTCGTCCACTTAAAATTCAGGATGGCTGACAAAGTAAACTGGTATTCTTGACCCTGCCGGTCTCAGCACTCTGACTGAGCACTGCAACAGGCCGACCTGATGCAGGGACGAGGTATGAATTTGGATTTTGTCGAGATGGAACGCAATGCGGCCAATATTCAAGGTATGGATCGAATCTAATTAATTTCGGGGATAGGGAATGAACATTCTGATTGTTGATGATGCTAAAAGTATTCGGGATTTAATACGGGCGCTGCTGGCCACGATCGGGAAGTTCGATATTGACCAATGCGAGGATGGCAACTCCGCCCTCTTTAAAATCAACAGCAACTCCTATGATTTGGTCATTACAGACATGAATATGCCGGGCATGACGGGGTTGGAGTTGTTGAAGGCGATACGCAGCAGTGAAAACGCGAAAAAAGTGCCGGTAGTTTTGCTGACAGCCGATTCTGCAAGAGAAAGTATTTCCGAGGCGATCGCTCTCGGGATTAGCGGTTACATCATTAAACCGTTCAAACCCGATAAATTCATCAGTGATATTCAAAAAGTGATTACTGCATCAATGCCGCCGGGCGCCAAATGATCTGAATATGCCGTCACTAACCAATTGGTCAAGATAAAGCCCTCTTGGTAAGAGAGGGGAATCGGTGGTTCGGTGTGTGGCGTATAATGCCCGCCCTTAAGGGGAAAACCAATCATAAAGATAGAGAGCAACACGTTGAATACGATTAGCTTCGCAGATTTGAAACTGGCGCCTGAAATCCTCAAGTCGCTGACCGAGTCCGGTTACACCACCCCCACACCCATACAGGCGCAGGCCATCCCGCTGGTGCTGGAAGGCAGCGATCTGATGGCGGGCGCGCAGACGGGTACCGGCAAGACGGCTGCTTTTTCGTTGCCGATGCTGCAAATGCTGTTGCCGCATGCCAGTTCCAGCACCTCACCCGCCCGCCATCCGGTGCGCGCGCTGATCCTGGTGCCGACACGCGAGCTGGCGATCCAGGTGGAAGAAAGCGTGAAGGTCTACGCGAAGCATACGCATTTGCGCTCGCTGGTGGTGTTCGGCGGGGTGGATATCAAGACGCAGACACCGACTCTGAAAAGGGGCGTGGAGATATTGGTCGCGACCCCCGGTCGCCTGCTGGACCACATCGAGATGAAGTCGGTGCAGCTGAACCAGGTGCAGATGCTGGTGCTGGACGAGGCGGACCGCATGCTGGACATGGGCTTCATGCCGGATCTGAAACGCATCCTGGCATTGCTGCCCAAACAGCGCCAGAACCTGATGTTCTCGGCCACGTTCTCCGCCGAGATCAAAAAATTATCGTCAGAGTTCCTGACCAGACCCAAGCTCATCGAGGTGGCGCGCAGCAATGCCACCTCGGAAAACGTCACGCAGAAAGTCTATCTGGTCGAACAGGCCGACAAGCACGCTTTCCTGGCGCAACTGTTGCGCGGCAGCGATGCGACGCAGGTGCTGGTGTTCACCAAAACCAAGTTGACGGCCGGCCATCTCGCCAGACAATTGCAGCGCGACGGTGTCGCCGCAGATGCGATCCATGGCGACAAGACCCAGCTGGAACGCATGCAGGCGCTGGAGGCGTTCAAGAATGGCAAGGTTACCGTGCTGATCGGGACGGACGTCGCGGCCCGCGGACTGGATATCGACCAGTTGCCGATGGTGATCAATTACGAGATACCGCATGCGCCGGAAGATTATGTGCACCGCATCGGTCGTACCGGACGGGCAGGGGCATCCGGCGCGGCGATCTCGCTGGTGTCTCCGGAAGAGGAAAGATATCTGGCCGAGATCGAAAAGCTGATCAAGCACGAGATACAAAAGGAAAAGGCCGTTGTGACGCACGCTGCAAAAACCGGCAGGGCGCCGCGCGGTGAGCATCACGAGCGCGCGACACGCGGCGAGCATACCGAGCGCACCCATGCCCCGCGCGCTTCCGCACCGAAAAAAACCAGCCATGACCCATGGTTCGACAAGCCTTACGAGCCCGGAGCCGGCAGCTTCCCTGCGGCAGCCAAACAGCCGGAGCAGGCTGCCGAAAAACCGAAAAAACAAGTCGCGGCATTGTTCGTGCGCAAGCAGAGCTAGCGGGCAACCTGCGCCAGCACATCGGTCCGATACGTCCCGCTTGATGTTTTCCGCCTGAATTTTCGGCGCCATCGCAACTTTGCTGGAGGATTTATCATGTCGCAACTGTTTTCACAAGCCACTCTCGGTTCACTCAAATTGCAGAACCACCTGGTCATGTCACCGATGACGCGCAACCGCGCCATCGGCAACATCCCGAACGCGCTGATGGCGGAGTATTACGCGCAGCGCGGCACGGCCGGGCTGATCATCACCGAAGGCACTTCACCATCGCCGAACGGGCTGGGCTATCCGCGCATCCCGGGGATCTTTTCCATGGAGCAGATTAACGGATGGAAGCTGGTCACCGACGCAGTCCGCCCCACAGGCGCGAAGATGTTCATGCAGTTCATGCACTGCGGGCGGATCGGCCATCCGCTCAACCTTCCTGCCGGCGCGCGTGTGCTGGGGCCGTCGGCAGTGGCCGCAGCCGGTGACATGTATACCGATGCCGAAGGCATGAAGCAGAATGCCACGCCGCAGGCGATGACCGAGGCGGACATCAAAACGGCAATCGAAGAATTCGCGCAGGGCGCGAAGAACGCAATCGCGGCGGGATTCGACGGCATCGAGTTGCACGGTGCGAACGGCTACCTGCTCGAACAGTTCATCCGCCCGAACTCGAACCAGCGCACCGACCGCTACGGCGGTGCTATCGAGAACCGCGCCCGCTTTGTGCTCGAAGTCGCAGACGCAACAATTGCGGCTATCGGCAAGGACAGGGTGGGTATCCGCCTGTCGCCTTACGGCGTGTTCAATGACATGCCACTGTATGACGCGATGGAGGCCGATTACACTTATCTGGCGCAACAGCTCAACGCGCGCGGGCTGGTGTACATTCACCTGGTCGACCACTCGCCTATGGGCGCGCCGAAAGTGCCCGATTCGATCAAGCAGATGTTCCGCAATACCTTCAAGGGCAAGCTGATCCTTTCCGGCGGCTACGATGCAGCGCGTGCAGAAAGCGATCTGGCTGCGGGCAAATGCGATCTGGTCGCGGTGGGACGTCCGTTCCTGGCCAACCCTGACCTAGTCGCGCGCTGGAAGAGCGGTGCGGCAGTGAATGCGCCGGATATGGGCACGTTCTACACGCCGGGGCCCAAGGGATATACGGATTACCCGACATTGGGTTGATGGGTTTCGCAGGGGCGCGATTCATCGCTTTTTTTATGAATGAATCAGGGCGCGATGAATCGCGCCCCTACAGAGTCTCTGCCTTTCAAATCCAATAAAACATCAAACTGCAACCTCGCCAGCCGCGCATACAGCCCACCCTGCGTGCGCAGGTCCTCCGGCGTGCCGGCCTCGACGACGCGGCCGTGTTCCAGCACCACGATGCGGTCCACCTTCTGCACGGTCGCAAGACGGTGCGCGATGATCAGCGTCGTGCGGCCCTGCATCGCGGCGTTCAATCCCTGCTGCACGGCGATTTCCGATTCCGCATCGAGCGCGCTGGTGGCTTCGTCCAGCAGCAACAGCGGCGCGTTCTTCAATATCGCTCTTGCGATCGCGATGCGCTGGCGTTGCCCGCCTGAGAGGCGCGTGCCGCGCTCGCCGAGGAAGGTATGGTAGCCCTGCGGCAGGCGCGTGATGAATTCATCCACCAGCGCGGCTTTTGCCGCGGCCAGTACTTCGTCATCGCTGGCTTCGGGTCGGCCGTAGCGGATATTCTCCAGCGCATTGGCCGAGAAGATCACCGCGTCCTGCGGCACGATGGCGATCTTGTCGCGCAGGTCGTGCAGCGACAACTGGCGGATGTCCTGCCCATTGAGGCGGATGCAACCGTTGCTGACATCATAAAAACGCAACAACAACTGGAAGAGGGTAGTCTTGCCTGCACCCGATGGGCCGACCAGCGCGACGCTTTCGCCGGGCGCGATGGCTAGCGTAATGTCGTTCAGCGCGGCTGTCTCCGGGCGAGACGGGTAGCGGAAGCTGACCTGCTCGAGACGGATTGTCGCCTGCTTGGGCTGCGGCAATGTTTGCGGCGCGACAGCTTCGGAGATATTGGATTCCGCATTCAGCAGTTCCAGCAGCCGTTCGGTCGCGCCCGCCGCGCGCATCACATCGCCCCACACTTCCGCCATCGTGCCCACGCCGCCCGCCACCAGTGCCGCATAGAGGATGAACGAGGCGAGCTGGCCGCCGGTCATGTGGCCGTGCTGCACCTGGTTCGCGCCGACCCACAACACGAAGATGATTGTGCCCATTACCGCGGTGATGATCAGCGCGGTCATCGCGGCGCGCACGCGGGTGCGGCGGATCGCGGCGACGAAACTCAATTCCGCGCTGTCGGCGAAACGCCGGGTTTCGCGCTGCTCCTGCGTATAGGCCTGCACCGTAGTCACCGCGTTGAGTATCTCGCCTGCCAGCGCCGAGGCGTCGGCGATCTTGTCCTGCGATTCGCGCGAGAGTTTTTTCACGCGGCGCCCTATCAGAATAATCGGCAGCGTCAGCACCATCATCAGGCCGAGGTTCAGCGAGAACAGATAGAAGCTGGTCACCGCCAGCATCACCATGCCGCCGATGAACTGGAACAGGCTGCGCAGGCCGTTCGAGATCGAACTACCCACCACGGTCTGGATCAGCGTGGTGTCGCCGGTCAGCCGCGACAGCACCTCGCCGGTTTGCAAGGTCTCGAAAAATTGCGGCGACTGCCGCAGCACCCGCCCATACACCGCGCTGCGCAGATCCGCAGTCACCCGTTCGCCCACCCAGCTCACCGTGTAAAAACGCGCCGCAACCGCCACCGCCCACAGGGTAGCCAATCCAAACAGCACAGCGAAATGCCCGCCCAGGCTCTGCGTGGCTAATAGTGTGCCATGGTGCAACGCGCCATGCGCATCCGCGCGCTGCCCGAAACCGAAGTCGATCAGGTCGCGAAACGCCAGAGGCAACAGCAGTACCGTGCCGGAAGCGAGGCACAGCAACAAGAAAGCCAGCAGAACCCTGCCGCGATACGGGCGCAGGAACGGCAGCAAGTCGCGCAGCGAGGACAGGCGTTTGGGAGCGGCGGGTTGGACTGGAGTAGTGATGCTCATTTGCCGCGCGTCAAAATCGCGCTGATGTCCAGTTTGACTTCCGCGCCCAGCCATTTTGTATTTGACCAGTCGCCGGTGCCGATATTGTATTGCAGCCGGTCCAGCGTGAACGAGCCGGAGATGGCAGTTTTCCCTCCTGCCGGCCGCGTGTGGAGGACGATTTCCACCTCGCGGCGGTTGCCTTTGATTTCGAGTGTGCCGCGTGTGGTGTGCGCTGCCCCCTGAGATTGCACTGCGGTGCTGACGAATGTGACGCGCGGGAATTTGCGCACGTCAAAGAAATCACTTTCCTTCAATGCCGCGTCGAGTTCGGGCAGTCCGGTATCCACCGAAGCCGGGTCCAGCGAGGCGTCGATGCGGGTGAGGCGGCCTTGCGAGAAACAGACCACGCCGGAAAAGCGGCGGAAGTTTCCGGTGTACGGCGCACCCGCCTGCATCACACGGAACGTCACCCCGCTGCCGGCCGTATCGGACGTAAAGCAATCCTCGGCGGCCGAGGCGGGTGCAGTTGCGCAGACCAGCAGCAACAATATCCATCGCATCATTTTTTTTCCAGCCATCCGGCAGGCAAGATGCGCTGCATCACGTTGTCGCGCAACACCAGGGCATGGCGGGCTGCAGCGCCGATATGACCGATCAGCAACAGCGCCAGCAGTCCCACCAGCACATGGTGCAGCACCTTGAACAGCGGCGCGAGTTCGGTGTTCTTCGCTATCAGGTCGGGGATCAGCAGGACGCCAAACCAGTTGACCGACAGTCCGGCAGCCGATGCATACAGCCATCCGGCAAGCGTTGCCAGGACGGGGACGAGGTAGAGCGCCCGGTGCATCGCGCGTGCTGCGCAACGTTCCCGGCGCGCCAGCGTGCCGGGCAACGGCGGCGGTGCGTCTATCCAGCGCCACACCAGGCGCAGCAGCACCAGCACCAGGATCGTCAAGCCCAGCGACTTGTGATACGACAACCACCGCAATCTGGCGAGGCTCACCGGCAGGTTGGCGGCATACAGGCCGAGCGGAAGCTGCACGAAAATGAGCGCGGCTACGCCCCAATGCAGCACTTGCGCTATGATGCCGTATGACTCTTCTGAATTCAGGAATCTGCTCATCCCTGTCTCCCCGCCGCGACGATTTCGTTGCGCGCATCATAGCGCATCAGGCACATCGCCCGGCAATATTGGCGGTTTTATTCGCCACCGCGCTGACCGCGTGCCAGGCATTGCCGCCTGCGCCCGCCAACGAAGCAGCGACTGCCAGCGTAACGGCATCCCAAAACGGCAAACGCTACAGCATCGATACACAGGCATCCGAAATCCGCCTGCTGGTCTATCGAGATGGCCCGATGGCGCGGGTAGGCCACAACCACGTGATGACCGGATCGGTACGCGGAGAACTCAATGTGTCCGATACCGCCGCCGCCAGCGGTTTCAGGATAGAGATTCCCGTCGAATCGCTGGAGGTGGATGCGCCCGTTCCGCGCGGCGAAGAGGGCGCGGAATTCGCGGTGTCCGTTTCCGAGCCAGCGCGCAAAGGTACTCGCGACAACCTGCTGGGCGCGGAAGTGCTGGATGCTGCGCGCTATCCGCTGATCGTCATCGAATCGGCCGCTCTGCTCGGGCCGCGCTGGAATCCGGAAGTCGCCGCGCGCATCACCGTGCGCGGCAAAACGAGTGAACTGAAATTTCCGGTCGCCGTGTTCGAACAGCCCGGTTTGTTGACCGTGATCGCCGCATTCCGCGTCCTTCAGTCCGATCTCGGTATCAAACCGTTTTCGATACTCGGCGGCGCGGTGACGGTGCGCGACGCGATCTACATCCGCGTGCGGCTGGTTGCGCGGCCAGCGGCGGAGTGATCGCGCACGATTTGGGCTCCGTCCATGATCGCCTGTCCGCCAGCTATCGGGTTGTCCGGTTGACGGCAATGGACTACGACCTGAATACTCAAAAGGCGGAATATTCATTTCAGGCATGCTGCTTTTAACAGGAGGGAATAATGATGTCGAAACTTTCAGGAATCGCGGTTGCGCTTTCCGGTTGTTTGTTTGCAACGGGTTGTTCATCTACCGGCGGTCTATTCCCGCCCGCCGGAGACCATCCCATCACGATCGAATCCGACCCGAGCGGAGCCGATGTTTACGTGATGGGCGAAAAACTCGGCGTGACACCGTTCCAGATCAGCCGCAAGGATGTTTTTCCCAACCGCTACCCCAGGGAAAAGGAATCCCTGTACGGCCGGGTGACCCTGAAGAAAGCGGGCTGTGCCGATTTCACCCGGACGATCAGCACGGAAATAAGCAGCTATGGGCTGCAAGCGAAGCTGGCTTGCGCAAATCCGAATCCCGTATCGCCCGCTGCACCGGATGAGGTCCAACGCAACAGCGAATCCGTGGAGCAGCGGCTCGACAAGATCAGGGATCTGCTGGGCAAGGGATTGATTACCGAAGAGGAAGCCAGGAAGGCGAGGGAACGCATCCTCGGTGATCTCTGACATCTGCGGCATCGCGGGCTGCCGTCCGCGTAGCGCAGAAGACTACTGCACGGACATGTAATCGGCCAAGGCCTCCAGCTCCGCATCGCTCAGCGCTTTGAGCGTCCTGTTCATGATGACGTTCGGGCTGTTGAGGCGGTCATCTTTGCGGAAATCGACCAGTTGTTTCAGCAGATACGCCTTGTGCTGGCCGCCCACCACGGGGTACATCCCCGTGTCGCGCGCCAGGCCCTTGCCGCCTTCGCCGTGACAATAGACACAGGTGAACACCATTTCCGAAATATTGCCCTTCAAATATATTTTTTTGCCGGTCTCGTTGGGCGCCGATCCGTTCCCCTTCATCACGGGCTGAGCGGCAAAGTAAGCTGAAATATCGTCCACATCGTGATCGCTGAGGGGCGCGGCCATGCCGTTCATGAGCTCGTGCGAGCGCGTGCCGGCCAGATAATTGCGCATCTGTTTGGCGATGTAGACCTCGTATTGCCCGGCAAGCTTGGGAATCAGATCATTGGCGCTGTTGCCGTCCACCCCATGGCAGCCCTGGCATATCTGCGCTTTCACTTTTCCGGCGACCGGGTCGCCGCCGGTGCGTTTGTTCGCATCCGCGCCAAATGCTGAAGTGGCGGGCAGCAGCACGGCCATAGCCAGCCAGACGGCCATATTGTGTTTGATGCGTGTCATGTCATTCTCCCTGAGTCGCTAGCTGTGCGTATAGCTTACTGATTCCATCGCGGTGTACAAAAATGCAGTCCGGCTTACGGCGCCGAATTGCTGACCGTAGACAGGTAGGCGGCGATATCCGCGATGTTTTCGTCGGTGAGGTGCTTCGCGATCCCGCGCATGATCCCGACTTTATTGACCTCCTGATCGTTTACCCTGTGCCCCTCCCGATAACGTTTCAGCTGGTTGACCAAGTAGACATATTTCTGCTGGTGGATCGCCCCGATATTCTGCGACCGCCCGCTCATTCCGTGGCAATCCTTGCATGCCGGAACCAGCGGTTTGATGCCTCTGGCCATGATGATCTTTCCGTTTTTCGGGTCGCCGATCCTGATGCCGTCAGCGGCGAGCGCTTTAAGGTTGGAGGGCTCCGCTTCATATTCAAGAGAGTCCAGATAAGCGGACACATCGAGGCGATCCTGATCGCTCAGCATCCTGGCAATGTCGTTCATCACCGCGCCCACACCCGGGGCGATGCGCTTGCCGAGGGCATAGTCATCGAGCTGTTTGATGGCATATATCTGGCCTAAATTGGCCAGACGAGGAGCTTCTTTCGCATCTATCCCCAGCCCTTTTTTACCATGGCAATCTCCGCAACCGGCCGTATCGCCATTGCCTTCGTTGTAGATCGTCTGGCCGTTGGCGACATCCGCGCGATTGTTTGCAATCGTGTCATCCGCAAAAACCGCCTGCGGTTGCAGCGTGACGGCGGACAGCATCAGCCATGATAAAAAAACGAATGTTGGTTTGCGCATTTATTCTCCCCGAGTTGTTCTGAAAATAAAGATCGAAGTCGCGTCACAGCCCCGAAACATAATCCGCCAACGCCTCAAGTTCGGCATCGCTCAAACTGTGCACGGTGGTATTCATCACGCCTCCCGTGCTGTTGTTGCGGATGCCTTTCCTGAACTTGAGCATTTGCCCGAGCAGATAATCCCTGTGTTGACCGCCTATCACCGGGTACACCGGATTACCGGGGGCCAGCCCCTTGCCCGTGATGCCGTGACAACTCTTGCAGCTCACCATCATTCTGGGCAGATCGTCGTTTTCAAACAGATGTTTTCCCAACTTGTTGTTGGACGGTGCAGCGCCTTTCATCATCGGCTGGCTGGCAAAGTAAGCCGAGATGTCATACAGATCCTCGTCGTCTACATTGACAGCCATCGGCCCCATGGTCTGGTGAGTGAGCAGGCCGGACAGGTAATCGCGGACCTGTTTTGTGATGTAACTGCCATATTGGCCGGTCAGTTTGGGAGTTTCTGGATCGGTGCTGTTGCCATCCTCACCGTGGCAGCCAAAGCACATCTCCGCCTTGCTCTTGCCGGCGACCGGGTCACCGGGACCGATGCGTAATTTGATTTCGTCCGCTGATTCCATCTTGGCGGATACCTGGGGGGCGGGTGTTTGCGGGGCAGGGCTGCTATTGTCTGTCGGCACCGCTGTGCACGAAACCAGAGCGACCAGCGCGAGGCAGATGGAAATGATGCGGTAACGGTTAAACATGTCATTCTCCCCAAGTCTTTTTGTATTATTTGCCCGGCATGCCCTCCGTGCTGAGCGAAAGCGAAGGGCCAAAACGAACACCTGACCATGTCAGCCTATTTTCGCACAACTTGAAAAATATTGAGCGTCCGCTCGACGAGGTGCGAACCCTGCAAGAGCGGGCCATGCCCGCGAACAAAAAACAATAGCGGGCATGGCCCTCCTGAACAGACGATCCATCCGTGGTTTCCATGCCTGCCATCGTCCTGATTTGAAACTTGCGATAAGGTGAAACATGCTTAAAGACGATATTAGTCCAGCAGCAAACAGGACAAGGTATGGTATAAAAGCGGAGAAATAATTTGAACCTGATCCTTTAATTTTGCAGCCGAAATCCCTGCCAGAAAGCACCATGCCCGGTTCTATCGTCTATACGTTCCGCATCTTCCTCCGGTTCGGTTTCCTCGTTCTGACCTTTCCGCTGCTTGCACACGCAGGTCTTCCGCAGTCTGCCCATGTGCCCGGCGGGGTTGCGATCATTCTGCTCGGCAGCGTCTCTGCCAGCGCAGATGCGCCGCAAACCTGGCTGGGCGATCAGCCTGTGCTGGTGACATCCGATCACGATCAGTGGTACGCGGTGGTCGGCCTGCCGCTCGACATGGCGCCGGGAGCGCATGAGCTGCGCGTCAAGATGGGCGACGTGACAAGAACGCAGGACTTCATGGTCAGCGCCAAAGACTATCCCGAGCAGCACATCACCCTCAAGGACAAGAGCAAGGTCGAACTGTCTCGCGCCGATCTGGCACGCGCCGAGCGCGAGATCGCCGTGATCAAGGGGCTGAAGCGCCACTGGCGGGCGGCGCGGGACACCGATCTGGCTTTCATTCTTCCCGTTGAGGGCGAGCTGGGCAGTCCTTTCGGCCTGCGCCGTTTCTTCAATGAAGCGCCGCGCGCACCCCATGCCGGCCTCGACGTGGCGGTCGATCGCGGCATCCCGGTCAAGGCCAGCGCGCGGGGCGAGGTGCTGGCGGTCGACGATTACTTCTTCAACGGTAAGACCATCTTTATCGATCATGGCAACGGCCTGATCACCATGTATTGCCACTTGGACCGGATCGACGTGAAAGCCGGCGAAACGGTCGGCAAGGGGCAGCGTATCGGGCTTTCCGGAATGACCGGTCGCGCCACCGGCCCGCATCTGCACTGGAGCGTCGTGCTGAACGGTGCGATGGTCGATCCGGAATTGTTCATTCCTGCAGAACAGCGGCGCCAGTGACCGCCATGCGCAAGCTGTCCGGAATCTTCATCGTCGCGTTCATTCTGATCTGGATGCCGACCCGGCTCCAGGCCGCACAGGATCAAGCGGGCAAGGCGCCGCAGTCTCAGACCCAAGCCGTGCCCAGAGCGGGCACGCTGTTCCGGGATTGCCCGAACTGCCCGGAGATGGTGGTCATTCCGGCCGGGACATTTGACATGGGATCGCCTGATTCCGAGCCGGAGCGCGATGACGACGAGGGACCGGTGCGCAAGGTCAAAGTTTCCGCCTTCGCATTGGGCAAGACCGAGATCACCCGCGGCCAGTTCGCGGAATTCGTCAGGCAGACCCGCTACGACGCGGGCGAGAGATGCCTGACGCTGGATGCGGGAAGATTCGCCGAGCGTGACGGCAACTGGCGCAAACCCGGCTTCCCGCAGGACGATCGGCACCCGGTCACCTGCGTCAACTGGAACGATGCGCAGGCCTACGCCCAATGGCTGTCGCGCAAGACCGGCAGGCAATACCGGCTGCCGACCGAGGCCGAATGGGAATACGCGGCGCGAGCCGGGACCCGTAGCGCGCGGTATTGGGGAGACGCTCCTGATACGGCCTGCCGATATGCGAATGTCACCGACAAGACCGCCAAGACGCAGATACCCGCGACCTTGGCCTGGCGGGCGCATGACTGCAACGACCGTTATGCCTATACCGCGCCGGCGGGTCGCTTCAAGGCCAATGCGTTCGGGCTGCGGGACATGCTGGGCAACGTGTGGGAATGGACCGGGGACATCTATCACGACAGCTATGAAGATGCGCCGGTCGATGGCAATGCCTGGCAGGGCAGCGGAACCAGTCACGCGCTGCGCGGCGGATCCTGGAACAGCGATCCGCAGAATGTGCGCGCGGCGGTGCGCAACAGCAACAGGGCCGCGCTCCGTTTCAGCTTCTTCGGCTTCCGCCTCGCCAGAAAACTGCCCTAGCGCCAGCCTTGCGGGAGCCGCACCGCGCTTCGGGCCCGACGCGGTCAAGCACAGGTCACGCGGACAGGAATGGACATCGCGGTTTGCGTCATGGCACACTGCGTTTACCCGTATAGCCGAACAATCGGTTTGGCTGTGAAATGGTGCAAGCGCGACCCGAATGATCAAATCCAGGCGAACATCCAGCTGCTCCTTTTGCCTTACGCGCATACTGCCGGTCATCACGCTGCTTTTTCCATTGAACCTGCTGGGCGCAGACAAGCCGGCTCCGCGGCCATCCAAGACAGCACAGCAAACAACGTCACCCGTCCCGGCCGAGCAGCAATCCGACAGCTACGATTTCGTGGACGCACCGCGCAACTACGTGACCGAGAAGATCATCGGAATGGCGAGCTCGATGGATCGCTTTTTCGGCGGCAACCGGCATTACCAGGAGAGCAACCAGAGCGTATTCAAGCTGGACCTGACCAGGATGCTGGGTTATGGCGACAATCACAAGTTCGAACTCTCCGGGAAGATGAGCCTGAGATTGCCGGGGACAGAAGGGCGCTTGCGGTTGTGGCTGGCAACGGAAACCGAAAACGATATCAACGACAGTCCCACCAAGGATACCCACACCCATCAAAGCAGCGATGCCACGACAAAGAAAACCAGTCTGGCTGCGCGCTATAGCTCGGAAGAACAGCAAGCCTGGACGTTCGGTACCGATGCGGGGATCAAACTGCCGATCAACAATCCGGACCCGTTCGCGCGCTCATGGGTCGGATATGCCGCCCCGGTGAACGATTGGCGCATGAAATCGAAAGAGACGGTGTATTGGTACAAGTCGCTGGGAGTGGGCAATACCACCCAGTTCGATATCGAAAGAGATATGAGTGGCGCGCGGCTGTTTCGCTCGTCCACCAGCGCAATGTGGCTGAGAGAAAAAGACAACATCGATCTGGTGCAGAGCTTTTCGATCTACCACACCATGAACGACCGCAGCGCCGTGATCTATCAGGCGAGCGCGGGCTGGATCACCAACCCGGTTTTCCGCGCGACGGATTATGTCGTACTGGCTTTTTACCGTTACCGGATGCATCAGAAATGGCTATATCTCGAACTCAGCCCGCAACTGCATTTTCCCTGGGAGAAAGACTATCGCGCCAGCCCGGCGTTGAGCTTCCGTGTGGAAGCGCTGTTCGACGAGACCAATTGAAGCGGGCGTGCGCAACCTTCATGGATATACCGCCACGGCGGTCCGGGCCGCCGGTAGAGGCCAGGCTGATTACCCGAGCGGAGTCCTGAAATATCGGTTGCCGAAAGATCAGTTCAGCATGTATAAATGCACACGCACCGTAGAATCGTAATCGCAACAGGTCGCACATCCTCGTACCAGAAAGCAAAGGACATCCCATGTTTATGCTGATTTTTTATGCCGTCGCCGTAGTCGTACTCGTTTTGCACTTTACCGGCTTCCTCAAGGAACACAATCTGGAATGGCTGGTGCTGGTACTTGCCGTTTCCGTGTTCCCGGCAGTCATCTACCTCTAGTCGGGTTGACAAGGTCAGCTGCGCAATACTTCAGCGGCCGCTAACCCGGTTTTCCGTCTACCCGCGGTTTGACCAGGATAGGGGCGTACACCCAGACGAGCAATGCAAAGGCGATCAGCCATGCCGCCTGTGCGATACCCAGCCATAACGTGTAATGCGCTGGAGCGATCATCGGCAACAGCACACGGGCAATGTAGGCCGCGACCAGCGACATGAAGATCGGGGCTAGCAAGCGCGAATGCTGCTGGATGTCGCGACCGGTGTGCCCGAGCGAGATGCGCGCCATCATTCCAGCTGTGATCATGCCGATGCCGCCCACTGCAAACGCATGCAACGCCAGCGAAGGCGGCAAGGGTGTGAACGGTGCGAGCGCCTTGAGCAGGAACCCGAATGTGGCGCCGCCGTAGCCTGCGTATAACACCCACAGCAGCGGCTTTTTCCAGAGACCCCCGGTGTACCACCCCGCCAGCCGCATCGTGTGTATCGCGAACAGCGAGCCGGCGAGTGCGGCGGTGACCGATACATTCCGCCAGAACACGTCGGCGATCAGGAACAGAACAAACATATAGAGGCTGGAACGATCTATCCATCTCCGATTCTTTAATATCACGGGATGACCGACACCGCGCTCGATGAACATCGGCAATACGCGCCTCACCATGGTGAAGACCAGTGCGAGCAGAACATACAACCCTGAATGCAGGCCCCACACGATACCTTGCTCCAGCACGCCCGACGCGCCGAGATAAAAGCACAGGTTGGCCAGCATCAGCAGTAGCAGTTTGGATGCGATGCCTATCTGGTCATGTTGTTTTGCCCGCAGGATAGGGATGAAGAGCGCAACGATGAGCCAGAGGTCGAAGGTCATATCCAGCAGCATCATCGGCAGCACCGACTCCGGGATCGCCCAGCCGGCCAACCGCGCCGCCAGCCACAGTGTCGCCAGACACGCAAGCGGGTATCCCCTGGGTGTCTGGATGTGGGTCCAGTTGCGCACCGCAGTCAACAGAAAGCCTGCGGCAACGGCGATGCCATAACCGAAGATCATTTCATGCGCATGCCAGTGCACGGGCGAGAACGGCAAGCGCGGCACCGGCCAGCCATAGACATAAACACCACCCCAGATGAATATCGCGATGAACGCAAATACACTCGCCACCAGAAAGAACGGGCGGAAGCCGAGATTGAACAGGGCGGGAGAGCTAAGTCCGCTCATGATGCGCTGCTCAGCCAACGCTCCATACCAGGCAGGATGAATGTGCGATAGCCGCCGTCAGTCATAGTCGACCTCCAGCTCGCTGCCGGCGTAAGAATTCTGCAACTCGGTGATGACGGTTTTGATACCGGTTTTCGACAGGATTTTCTTGATGATGGTGTTTCTGTATTCGTCCATGCGTTCACGCAGGATGGGGTGATATTGGGGCGGGGCCTTTTTCAGCAATGCGTTCCAGCCTGCCTCGATATCCAGTGGTGTTGCCCTGACACCATGGATCAGGGTTTCGATATCTTTTTGCCTGGCCCGCGCGACTATGGGCCCGTCGCCGGCGATCGCGAAAATGACCGCGATCGCGATCACCGCATTGGCGTCGAGATCGGGGTCCTTGACAGGTCCCGCGTAATGTTTCTGGCGCAGCCATTTTGCGCACGCCACGATATGCCGGTTGTGCTGCCGGTCACGCAATTCACGTTTGTAGACGTCATCGCCTTTCCAGGCCGCGACCGGATCGGCACGGCATATCTCGGCGAATAGTAACCTGATGTCGCGTTGCTGTATGTAAGGGTCGTTGTCGAAATCCGAAACGAACGCCGTATAGGGCAGGCCGGATAATTCCTTGATATGCCTGAATCCCATCTGGAAAACGTATTCGGCGCCGTGGTGTAGTAGAAAAGCAAGCTGCGCATCGCCGTCTTGCGGAATATTCGCCTGGCTGATGCCCAGCGAGATGCATCCCACCGTCAGGTGAAACGCCTCGAGCAGTCCATCCGCAGTCCGTTCATTGGTGAATTTTCTGGCGACGAGCACGTTGATGCCGATCAGATCATCGAGCAGGGTCTGTGCCGCTTCCTGATTGTCTGCGCGTTGTGCCAGTGCTTCGAGCGCTTGCACCAGATGGGGGGCGCGCGTGGTGATGTGGGTGAGTTGCATGGTTGAATGTTCGGTAACGTGCTGCCGGTGGCGATTGTGCATCACGCAAAAATATCCTCGCCCAGGCTGGGGCGGGCACCCTGTTTTGGCGCGCGGGAAGACTTGACCGGCACTTGCTTGCGCAGGCGCAACATCAGGTCATGGGTAGTCCGGGCGAGCGCAAACTCGTGATGGTACTCGTCGTCATCGCCCTCTTCGGAGCGTGCCCGCAATTGGTTCTCGCCGGGCACCCAGTCGGGGAACATCTCGAACAACACCCGATCCCAGGCATCCGCATCGCTGCGCGCGATCTCCAGCGCGAGCGGGATCACATCGTGATCTGAAGTCGTCTGGCCGCTGCTGTGCGCACCGCGCGTATGGATATCCTGGGCAAGTTCGATGATCTCGCCGGTGGCGGTCGAGAACAGCACGGCAAAAGCCGTCGTCCCCCAGTCGGTCGCCAATGCCTCATGAATCAGCGCTGCGCGCCGCTCCGCATCGTCGGTGGAGAAGATGACGCCATGGATATGCGCGAACAGGGATTCGGTCAACACCTCCGGCTCATCCTCGAGCTTGTCCTCGCTCCAGGTGGCGGCGAAAAAGGCCAGACTCTCGGCCCATGCCTTGGGCGAGATCAGCATCGTCGCCAGAGATAACTTGCCGCCGTCAAAAGCGGACAGATGCATCGCTGCCACCTGCGGCTCCAGCGTATCCAGCACCGCCACCACGGCCAGATCGCCGAATTGTTCCGCCGTCTCATTGATCGCTTCCTCGGCATGTGCGGTCGATCCGGCCAGAACCAGCTCGGTCACCTGCCGGCTGATCGCGGGAAAATGAGTGTTATTCGCCATTCTTGTCCTCGCGTACATCGAATAGATCGATCACATCCTGGCTGGGCACGCCCCGCCCGTCGTCCTCGCCATCATCCCTATTCTGGTTGCTGTCCTCTTCTTCCTGCAGCGCGTCGAGCGAATTGTCTTCATCGGACCAGCGCTTGGTGTTCTTGAACAGGAATGCGGTGATGATCGCCTTGCGCGCCAGGTCGGGATTTTTGGCGGAAATGCCGGCGAGCGCTTTGGCGGCCTCGGCATCCGCACACGACACCATCGTGACCACTTTCGCGGCATCCCCGCCTTCATACTGCTTGCACTGTGCCAGCAGCCCGGCCGGATCGTCGAAGCTCAGGTAATCGGCCAGCGCAAAGCTCAGCAGATTGACATCGTCGATCTCCGTGCCTTTGGCGTATTCGCCGATCAGCGACTTGATGACGTTTGCGTAATTCTTCCGGTCTGGCGGATCGCCCAAAGTATCTTCGATCTGTATGCCCAGTTCGCGCGACTGATAGGCAAATTCGTGATGGATGTTTTTATTCATTGGTTTTATTCATGGGGTTTCGTGGTTAATGTGGTGTATGGCCATCGTGCGGCACAACAACGCCGCAACGGTCGAACAGCAAATGCCACAAAGCGCGCGCCTCGTTATCGGGATCGAGGATGATGCGATTGTTCAGGCTCTGGTTATATTCGGCCCGTTTTTTGGGGTCGGAAAGCAACTCATAGGCCGTCTTGATCGCATTGAACCGGGTCTCGGCTCCGGGATGCGCGCTCCTGTCCGGATGGTGGCGCATCGCAAGCAAGCGATACGCTTTCTTGATCTCCTCGGTCGTCGCGGTCGGCGCAACGCCAAGGATGTTGTATAGATTTTCCAACGGGTGTCTCCAGTGAGGCGGGGATTTTACACATTAGCCGGAACGGAGTGATTAAAATTACCGTAATGCTCTGATTAGGTTGCCGGAAGATGCAGGATTCGAGAATGTCGGCGTCAAGTGCCGAATACCCTACAGCGCGCGCACCTTCACCGTCTTGCCCTTGACCCTGCCTGCCGCCAATTTGCGCACCGCGTCGTGCGCGATGTTGCGCGCGACGGCTACATAGGTGGACTGGTCGGTGATGGTGATCTTGCCGATCTGTTCACGCGTGTATCCCGCTTCGCCGGTGAGCGCGCCCAGCACGTCGCCGGGGCGGATCTTCTCCTTGCGCCCGCCGAGTATCTGTAGCGTCACCATGGGCGGCACCAGCTTCGCTTCGTCTTCGCTGTGTATCTCGGTCAGTTCATGCCACTCCGGTTTGATGCCCATCATTTGCGCGATGGTCATCACGCGGCGCTGGTCAGATGGGCTGCACAGGCTGAGCGCCCAGCCGTTTTCGCCGGCGCGGCCGGTGCGGCCGATGCGGTGGATGTGTACCTCGGGGTCGGGCGTGATATCGACATTGATCACCGCTTCGAGCTGCGCGATGTCCAGCCCGCGCGCCGCGACATCGGTCGCCACCAGCACCGAGATGCTGCGGTTGGCGAATTGAATGAGCACCTGGTCGCGCTCGCGCTGTTCCAGATCGCCATTCAGGGTCAGCGCCTTGATGCCCTGCGCATGTAAAGCTTCCAGCAGCGAGCGGCATTGCTGCTTGGTGTTGCAAAAGGCCAGCGTGCTGACCGGGCGGTAATGCTTCAGCAGCGTACCCACGGCCTGCAACCTGCCCTCGTTGCTTACCTCGTAGAAACGCTGGCGTATCTTGCTTTCCTCATGCTGCTCGGTCAGCTTCACCTGCTGCGGCTCGCGCATGAACTGGCGCGCCAGTTTCGCGATGCCGTCCGGGTAGGTCGCCGAGAACAGCAGTGTCTGGCGCTGCGCCGGGCAACGTTTTGCGATAAACGCGATGTCTTCGACAAAGCCCATGTCCAGCATGCGATCCGCCTCGTCGAGCACCAGCGTGTTCAGCGCATCGAGGTTCAGCGTGCCGCGCTCCATGTGATCCATGATGCGCCCCGGTGTGCCGACGACGATGTGCGCGCCGTGTTCCAAGCTGGAGGTCTGTGTGCGCATGATGCTGCCGCCGCACAGCGTCAGGATCTTGATGTTGTCAGCGGAGCGCGCCAGGCGGCGGATCTCCTGCGTGACCTGGTCGGCCAGCTCGCGCGTCGGGCACAGCACCATCGCCTGTACCGCAAAACGGCGCGGGTTCAGATTGGTGAGCAGCGGCAGCCCGAACGCCGCGGTCTTGCCGCTGCCGGTCTTGGCCTGCGCGATCAGGTCATGCCCCGCCAATGCGATCGGCAGGCTGGCCGCCTGTATCGGCGTCATCGTCAGGTAGCCGAGCTGCTGCAGGGTCTCCTTGATGCCGGGCGACAGCGGCAGTTCATTGAAGGAGCGGCCGGTGGTGACGGATGCAGGGGAGGTTTTATCGGTCATGCGTTATCCTTCCTTGCGCCTGCGAGTCGCAAAAGACTTGTATTGCTTGCGCTGTCCCGGACGCTGGTCCTCTGCAGGTTTTGGTTTGGGCGCCAGCAGATTCTTGACCGCGATTCTTTTGGTGGCCTGATGTTCAGCAATGGCTGCGGCGATCTGTTCCACCGTCACCATGACGATCGCGTGTTCACCGTTCAGGTGGAAGTCGGCGAGGCTTTCCTTGATGTCGTAGATGCGTTCCGGGGTTTTGGCTTTCTTCGCATGGCCGGACAATATCAGCTGCGCATCCGGGGTCAGCGTGTAGCCGCCATCCTGCGCGCCGATCAGGCCGTATTCCGAGAGCCGATAGAAGGAATCGGACAATTTGGTTTCGGGCGGAATGGCGCCCTGCGCCAGATCGGCCGCTGCGATGATCTCGACCAGCGCTGCCGGGCGGCGCTTGGATGCAAGCGACATGGCCAGCAACAGGATTGCATCAACATCGTGGACTGGATACATCGGATAACCTCTGAAAATCGAACAAGAGCCTGCTGGCCAAGGGTGCCAAACATACGGTGTGTCGGGCAGAAGATGCGCTATTTTCGCATTTTATGCGGGTCGGCGTGGCCGAGAATTCCAAGGGGATGTACAGCGAGCCGGACTGCGGCTGACTACGCGGCTCTGTTCAGGACGAGCAGCTCACCGAGATATGCTGCGCCCATTCCGGCGGCGGGGCGGCGTAGCTTTCCATCCCGGGCTGTTCGTCGAACGGTTTGGCCAGCAGGTTGAGCAGGCGGTCGACCTCCGAGTAGTCGCGATCCTTCTCCGCTTTTTCGATGGCGATCTGGGCCAGGTAATTGCGCAGGATGTATTTGGGATTGATACGATCCATGCGCGCCTTGCGCTCGCTGTCTGTGCCGGATTCCTGTTGCAGGCGTATCCGATAGGCGGCGGCCCAGCCATCGAAGGTTGCGCGGTCGATGAACTGGTCGCGCAGTTGGCTGTTGTCGGCTTCCGCAGCCGAGTTGAACTGACCCAGGCTGCGGAACAGGTTGGTGTAGTCGAGTCGGCTGGCTTGCATCATTTCCAGCAGTTCGGAGATCAGCGGAATATCTTCCCGTGTGACGCTGGCCAGCCCCAGTTTGGCTCCCATCAATCGGGTGTAGTGCTCGTAGAATGCCGGGGCGTAGCCGTCCAGCACGGTTTCGGCGGACTCCCGGGGGATCAGCGGCGACAGGGCCTGTGCTAGGCGGCTCAGATTCCACAGCCCGACCTGCGGCTGCTGGTCGAAGGCGTAGCGTCCCCGAGGGTCGGAATGGTTGCAGATGTAGCCGGGGTCGTAGGCTTCCATGAAGCCGAACGGGCCGTAATCGAAGGTCAGGCCGAGTATCGACATGTTGTCGGTGTTCATCACGCCGTGCGAGAAGCCGACTGCCTGCCACTGGGCCATCAGCCGCGCGGTGCGCAGTGTGACTTCGTCCAGCAGCCGCAGATATTTGTCTCCCGCATCAGCCAGATCGGGGAAGTGCCGTGCGATGACGTAATCGGCGAGCGTGGCGATTTGATCGTATTGCCCGCGATAAAAGAACACTTCGAACGAACCGAAGCGCACATGCGATGGCGCGAGGCGGGTCAGCACGGCGGCGGTCTCGATGCGTTCGCGATACACCTGTTCGTCGCTGCCGACGATGCACAGCGCGCGGCTGGTGGGGATGCCCAGCCCGTGCATGGCTTCCGAACACAAGTATTCGCGGATGCTGGAGCGCAGCACCGCGCGGCCGTCGCCCTGGCGCGAATAGGGCGTGATGCCCGCGCCCTTGAGTTGCACATCCCAGAGTTCTCCGGCACTGTTGCGTATCTCGCCGAGCAGGATCGAGCGACCGTCGCCCAGTTGCGGGACGAAGTGTCCGAACTGGTGTCCGGCATACAGCATCGCCAGCGGTTCGGCATTGGGCGGCAGGCGGTTACCGCAGAAGTGTTCGGCGAAATCGGCGCGCGACATTTCCGCGCTATCGAGGTCGATCAACTGTGCGGCATTCGCATTGAAGCTGACCAGATAGGGGGCGGGCAGCGGCGTCGGATACAGGCGGCTGTGGAAGGTATCCGGCAGGCGCGCGTAGGTGTTCTCGAAATTCAGCTGATGGAGTTTTTTCATGACTGAAGCTCGGAGAGGGGAGCGCCTCGAATCATCGAGGCACGGACGCATCGGGTGCGGATCAGACGCAACCGGTGGGCTTGGGCAGGCCGCCGTACTTGGTGATGGGTTTCATCGGGCCGGTCATCCACAGGTCGAACACTTCTTTCTGGTCCCGCTCGATATATTTCGCGAACTTGCGGATCGGCGGCACAGTGCCGAACTCTTCATAGAATTCGCGGGCTTTCATGATCTGCTCCCACTTCGTGTCGTTCAGTTCGTAATGATCGGCATCGGCCATCGCCTGTCCGATCTCGGGTGTCCAGATGTTCATGTCTTCGAGATAGCCGTCTCCATCGCGTGCCGGGATTTCCATTTTGCCGCTCCTGCTGATTGAATAAGCAAATGGTAATATACCTGAGTGAAACAATCAAGATATATCGGGCTGAAAAAAGCAGACACGCGCAAATACGGAAAGAACAATCAGCATTTAGCCCGGAAGCATGCGGTTCCCGAATAGGTAACGAACAAATCAACTGCCGGGCGCACTCAAGTGTGCTTTTTAGGATAAATGCCGGTCAACAGTTAAAATGCACGGTGTTTTGATTTGAATGGAAACAGGCAAAGTGAGTAAAGAAATTAAAGTGCTGTTCGTCTGCATGGGCAACATCTGCCGTTCGCCCACTGCCGAGGCGGTGTTCCGCCATTATGTCGAGAATGCCGGCTTGTCGGGGCAAATCATCATTGATTCTGCTGGGACGCATGATTACCACATCGGTGATCCGCCGGATTTGCGCTCGCAACGGGCGGCGCAGCAGCGCGGTTATGACATGAGCGGTTTGCGCGGTCGGCAGGTGGAGGAGGGTGATTTCCGCCGCTTTGATTATGTGCTGGCGATGGACAGGGCCAATCTGTCGATTCTGCAAAATCTTGCGCCTGCGGACAGCAATACCCGGGCACGGCTGTTTCTGGAATATGCGCGGCATCATGCCGAGCGCGAGGTGCCCGATCCCTATTACGGCGGTGCCAACGGTTTCGAGCGCGTGCTGGATATGGTGGAAGATGCGGCCGAGGGATTGCTGCAACAGATACGCCAGCAGCATCTGCAAGAATAGGCGCGATCAATAAATGAGGTAATCCCCGGCTTTAATGGAATGGACGCCCGCTTCCCGATACGGCATAAGAGTGCCAAAGCAGTGGTTGCAGTAATGACCACTAAACAGAAGGGGGCGTCCGAAATGAAGATTACGACAACAGGCATAGATTTGGCAGGAGTTTGGTATTGTGATCCGGAAGGGATAGATGCCATCGCCAAACGCGTACCGGAGATACTGGAAGATGCCGCGAACGGATTGCCCGGCACGATGCGGCGACTGCTCGAACGCTTGACCGACAACCTGAAAGAGATGAATCGCCCGGTAGGAAGCGCAGATACAGAGGTGGCACAACGTAAATGCTGACAGCGTGAAGCTGGCGGAGATTCCAAGGCAATGCCAGCGGTGGCAACAAGTTACTGCTTGGCATCAGCAAACGTGGCGATACCCCCCTGCGCACCTTGCTGATTCACGGAGCGCGAGCCGTGACCCGGTTTGCGGAGAAGAAGGCTGAGCCGGACAGCTGGTTGGGGAAGCTCGGGGCGCGGCGCAACAAAAATGTGGCCGCCGTTGCTCTGGCGAACAAGAATGTCCGGATCGCATGGGCGTTTTTGGCGAAGGATAGAAAGTCCCGGCACGATTACACTCCGGCAACTGCTGCCGGAATGTAAATTGAAATCAATTTCAAGTGATATTACGAAAGCCAGCCTTTAATGCGCATGGATTTTGCCGGTCAATTCGACTATCATGCCGCGCTGGTTGTCCGCAGTACATAATTCAGGAATTTACGAATTGGCGGGCCTCCTCGCATTGCAGGGTGGTGAATCTGGTCAGGTCCGGAAGGAAGCAGCCACAGCCACTTACTGCAAGTGCCGGGGGTAAGGCTCGCCTCCTATTGGGGTGAGTGCACGATGATGTATCGTTCAGTTGTAGGTCTGGTTGTAACCAGCGACTTGCTGGCGTCGTTTGCCAGCTTAGTCGATGGCTATGCAAAGCCAACCCGACAGCCGAAGTTACCGATTCACCCTTCGACAAGCTCAGGGCGAACGGCCTTTAAATTCGAAGTGCACTTGCCCGTGTCCATCTCCCCGTCCACCTTCTAGATCGGCGCTATCTTGTCTGCAACCACGGTTCTAGCCCGCAAATGGCGTCCCAAGACCTTCGAGCAACTGGCGGGGCAGGAGCATGTCGTGCGTGCGCTGAGCAACGCGCTGACGCAGAACCGCCTGCATCACGCCTATCTGTTTACCGGCACGCGCGGAGTCGGCAAGACGACGATCGCGCGCATTTTCGCGAAGTCGCTGAATTGTCTTAACGGGATCACCGCGATGCCCTGCGGCCAGTGCAGCGCCTGCAGGGAGATTGACAGCGGGCGTTTCGTCGATCTGGTGGAGCTGGACGCCGCGTCGAACACGCAGGTGGACAATATGCGCGAGCTGCTGGAGAGCGCGCTGTATGCGCCGACCAGCGCGCGTTTCAAGGTGTACATCATCGACGAGGTGCACATGCTGTCGAAGTCGGCTTTCAACGCGATGCTGAAGACGCTGGAAGAGCCGCCGGGCCATGTGAAGTTCATCCTCGCCACCACCGACCCGCAGAAGATTCCCGTCACGGTGCTGTCGCGCTGCTTGCAATTCAACCTGAAGCAATTGCCGCCCGCGTTGATCGCCGGGCATTTGCAATATGTGCTGGAGCAGGAGCAGATTTCATTCGAACAGGGCGCAATCGCGCTGATCGCGCGCGCGGCGCAGGGCAGCATGCGCGATGCGTTGAGCCTGATGGATCAGGCGATCGCCTTCTCCGCGAACAAGGTGGAAGAAGCGGTGGTGCGCACCATGCTGGGCGCGATAGACCAGAGTTACCTGTTCGACCTGCTGGCGGCGTTGCGCGCGCAGGACGGTGCGGCGCTGCTGGGCATCGCCGACAACATGGCAAGTCGCAGCATTGCCTTTGATAGCGCATTGCAGGAACTGGCGACGCTGCTGCACCGCATCGCGCTGGCGCAGACCGTACCGCAGGCGATTGCCGACGACGAGCCGGAACGCGTGCGGTTGCTGGAACTGGCGCAGGCATTTGCGCCGGAAGACGTGCAGCTGTATTACCAGATCGCGATCCACGGGCGCGACGAGATCGACCTGGCGCCCGACGAATATGCGGGCTTTACGATGACGCTGTTGCGCATGCTGGCCTTTGCACCGGGCAATGGCGCGCCGGGCAAGGGTGCGGCGAGCGTTGCCCCGGCCAGGGTTGTTCCCCAATCCGCTGCGCCGCAGCCGATGGCATCTGTTGCCGCGTCACCCGCTGCCTCATATGTGGCGGCGAGTGCGAAGCCTGTATCTGTTGCGGAAGCTCCCGCTGCCGGTGGCGTAGCTTCAGGTAGCCAGCCGGACTGGGGCGTGTTGCTGACGCAGTTGAATGTGCAGGGCATGGCGCAGCAGTTGGCGAAGCACTGTGTATTGCAAAGTTTTACCGACGGGCAGGTTACGCTGTGTCTGTCGCAGGAGCAAAAGCACCTGCAAGCCAACAAAATGGCGACCGATAAATTGCAGGCGGCGCTGGGCGAATATTTCGCCAAGCCGGTCAAGCTGAGCATCGTGCTGGGGAAACCTGAAGCGGCAACCCCGGCGGTGATAGAACAGCAGAACAAGGAATTCAGGCAGCAGCAGGCGAGCGATGCGATTGCGAACGACAGTTTTGTGCGCGAGGCGCAGGCCGAGCTGGGCGCGAGTTTGATAGCGGAATCGATTAAACCAATAGTAGGCTAGGAGAAAGCGGAAATGATGAAAGGCGGATTGGGCGGTTTGATGAAGCAGGCGCAGCAGATGCAGGCGAACATGCAGAAGGCGCAGGCGGAGCTGGCGACCGTGGAAGTGGAAGGTCAGGCAGGTTCAGGCATGGTCAAAGTGACTATGACCTGCGGCCATGAAGTGCGCCGGGTTTCGCTGGACGACAGCGTGCTGTCCGATGACAAGGAGATGCTGGAAGACTTGATCGTGCTGGCGCTGAACGACGCGATGAAAAAGGCCGAGGAAACCACGCAGCAGCGCATGAGTGTGTTCAGCGCGGGATTGCCTCCGGGGATGAAGTTGCCGTTCTGATGGTGACACCCTCGCATCTTGAAGACCTGATCGCCGCGTTGCGCTGCCTCCCGGGCGTGGGGCCGAAGTCCGCGCAACGCATGGCCTATCACCTGTTGCAGCGCGACCGCGCCGGTGCGCTGCATCTGGCAAAATCGCTGGAGCAGGCGGTCAGCAACATCCTGCATTGCAGCAAATGCAATAATTTTTCCGAACACGAAATATGCGATTTATGCGCGTCACCGAAGCGTGATGCGGGCCTTTTGTGCGTGGTCGAAATGCCCGCCGACCTGCTGATGATGGAGCAGACGCAGTGTTATCGCGGCATGTATTTCGTGCTGATGGGTCGGCTGTCCCCGCTGGACGGAATCGGCGCGAAGGAACTGCATCTGGATCGGCTGGTCAGGCGCGTGCAGGAGCAGCCCCATGAAGGCAGGCTGGCCGAGGTGATCCTGGCGACCAATTTCACCGTGGAGGGCGATGCCACGGCGCATTATCTGGCGACGCTGTTGCAGGCGCAGGGTGTCAGGGTGTCGCGCATCGCGCGCGGCTTGCCGGTGGGCGGCGAACTGGAGCAGGTGGATAGCGGCACGCTGGCACAGGCGGTGCTGGAACGACGCGAGGTGATGGGATGAACAAAAAAGACAAGGTGATTCCCGGCAAGGCATTGTCCGGTGATGGGATGCTGGACGACGAGAACTTGGCCGATGAAAAACTGCCCGGCGAAAAATTGCAAAAGGTGCTGGCACAAGCGGGTTTCGGTTCGCGTCGCATGATGGAGGAATGGATCGCCGCCGGGCGCGTCAATGTGAACGGTGAGTCGGCCACGCTGGGCATGCGCGTGGTTGAAGGCGATCTGGTGAAGGCGGGCCCGCGCACCATACGCGTGGGCGAAAGGGATGACACCGCGCGAATATTGCTGTACCACAAGCCCGAGGGCGAGATCGTCAGCCGCGACGACCCGGAGAAACGAACCAGCGTATTCGACAAGTTGCCCAAGTTGCGCGGGCAGAAATGGACCGCGATCGGTCGGCTGGACTTCAATACCAGCGGCCTGTTGATCTTTACCACTTCCGGCGAGCTGGCAAATCGCCTGATGCATCCGCGTTTCGAGGTGGAGCGCGAATATGCGGTGCGTGTACAGGGCAAGATGACCGAAGAGCAGATGACCCGTGTGCTCAAAGAGGGCGTCGAGCTTGACGACGGTCCGGTGAAGTTCGAGAAGCTGGAAGACGAGGGCGGCGAGGGTTACAACCACTGGTATCGTGTGATGCTCAAGGAGGGCCGTAATCGGGTGGTGCGTCGCACATTCGATGCACTGGGGCTGCCGGTCAGCCGGTTGATGCGCGTGCGCTTTGGTTTGATCAATCTCCCGCCACAGCTGAAGCGCGGCATGACTGCCGAGCTGGGCGAAGGAGAGGTGGCGCAAGTGCTGGACTGGGTCGGGTTGACCGCCGACAAACAGGAAGCGCAGCCTGTTCCGCCAGTGCCGCGCAAAACCGGGCGTACCCCGGCGGCAAAAAATGAAAACCGCGGCGCGGCTGCGAACAGGAGTACCCGAGGTGTCCGCCGGACCGGCGGGGGAAAAAGTAAAACTGGTGTAAAACGCTGACAGCCACTAGAATCTGAGTGGCGACCGGCCGTGTTAAGCGGCCATGCATCTTGAGATAACGACGTTGGCCGGGATATTGGAAATTTGAATGGAAGAGCGCAGTAATAAGACCATCATGTGCAGCGTACTGTTCTTGGATATCGTCGAATATTCCAAGAAGTCGGTGTCCGGCCAGATTTCTCTGAAAGACAGGTTCAATAGTTATCTCTCCGAAGCCATACGCGATGTGCCCGTGACCGACCGTATCATCCTGGATACCGGTGACGGCGCGGCCATCAATTTCCTCGGCGATGTGGAAGATGCACTGAAGGCGGCGCTCAGCCTGCGCGAAAGCCTGCTCAATGAAGATCCCGAAGTGGATCACCCTTTGCTGGTGCGTATGGGGATCAACCTCGGCCCGGTGCGCCTGGTCCGGGACATCAATGGTCAGCCCAACATCGTCGGCGACGGCATCAATGTCGCCCAGCGCGTCATGGGTTTTGCGGATGCCGCGCAGATTCTGGTATCTCGCTCCTATTACGACGCGGTTTCGCGCCTTTCCCCGCAGTATGCGGGGATGTTCCACTACCAGGGTTCGCGCACCGACAAGCATGTGCGCGAACACGAGGTATATGCGATAGGTTATCCGGGCGATAAAACGACGCTGAAAAGCAGAACCAAGCCGGCGGTGGTTGCCGGGAGCACCGAAAGCTCTTTTTCCGGAAAAATGAAGCGAATCCAGGATGATTGGCATTCCTTCCTGGCGCTTCTGGACACTCGGCTGAAGGAATGGCTGGATCGTTACAGAAAAGCGCAGGCCGGACAGCGCGTGCTGTATACCGGGATTATTGCCGTGCCTTTATTGCTGGTTGTTGTGTTGCTGGTGAAGCTGGTGAGCCATGATCAGGTTCCCGCCAAGCCGGGCGTCGTGCCGCAGGTGGAGAAGAGGCAGCCTGTGGCGGCTCCGGTGGCGCCGCTTGCGGATTCGGCTATCAGCAAAAAGGATGAGGCCGTATCCAAGCCTGCGGCGGCAGAACAGCCTGAGGCAGGGAAAGCGACGCAAGGCGCGAAGCCCAAAGACAGCATGCAGGACAAGCAAAAGGACAAATTCAGAGAGAAACCCAAACCCAAGGATCAGCCGATAGAGGTACAACAGGAACCGAAAGTCCAGGAGAAAGTTGTCAATAAACCGGCGGCCGAGTCCACGAATGGTGGCACCGAGGCGCGTATTTCGGTCTATTGCACGGCCGGGACGGAGGTGTTTGTCGATGGGGTGCGCAAGGGCAGTATCACTTCCAGGTCGTTGGCCATTGTCATGCCGCCCGGTGCGCATACGGTGATCGTGAGCCATACCAGCGGCGGCATCTATTCGCAGAATGTCATACTGGGCGCTGGCAAGACAGTCGACGTCAGGCCGAATTTTTGCCAGTAATGGACAGTTGCCAAACGGATATGGATGGACATCGTGATGCAGACCTGTCGGGGTGGAAGGCATGATTAGCCAGCTGGGGCGCTATGAGGTGCTGGGCGAGCTTGGCCAGGGCGCCATGGGCGTCGTCTATAAGGCCAAGGATCCACTGATCGACCGCGTGGTTGCGATCAAGACCATCAATCTCGGTCTTGCACTCGATGAGAAAGAGGAATACGAGGAACGTTTCTATCAGGAAGCCAAGGCGGCCGGGCGCCTGAACCATCCGAACATCGTGACCATCTATGATGTGGGCAGGAGCGGGGATGTCGCTTATATCGCGATGGAATTCCTGCAGGGTCGCGAGTTGCGCGACATCATGAACGAGAGCGGATTGCTGCCGGTCGATCTGGTGCTGGATATCGTTGCCCAGGTAGCCCAGGGCCTGGCTTACGCGCACGAGCATGATGTCGTGCACCGCGATGTCAAACCGTCGAATATCATGGTGATACGCGACGGGCACGTGAAAATCACCGACTTCGGCATCGCGCGCATGGCGTCCTCGTCGGTGCGCACCCAGACCGGCATGGTGCTGGGTTCGCCGAAGTACATGTCGCCCGAGCAGGTGATGGGCAAGTCGATCGATCAGCGCTCGGATATATTTTCGCTGGGGGTGATGCTCTACGAAATGCTGACCGGGCAAACTCCTTTCAAGGGCGAAAACGTCAATGCCATCATGTATCAGACCCTGAACGCGATACCGCCGCCGCCCAGCACGCTGAATCCGGCCGTGCCGGAAATGATCAATTTCATCGTGGCCAAAGCGTTGGCCAAAGGGGTGGAGGATCGTTATCAGAATGCCAAGGATTTTAAGGATGACTTGCGCGCCTGCCGGGACACGCTGCCCCGTTCTGGTAAGCAATTGGATATATCGAAACCGCTTGCGGGCATGGAGAAGAAATTGCCCGATGCGATCGATGTTGCCGGGCGCCTGGGCGCGGGAGATGATGAGGACTCGACGTCAACAATGGGCCTGTCGCAGGCTTTCGATTCTGCCGCCGCAACGATGCGTTTGGCTGCCTTGACGGCTTCCAGCGAGGATGTTGACGAGCTGTCCAAAACGTTCAACATGCCGCGCCCGAGCGCCGAGGAGATCAGGCTGGCGGGTCAGGACAGCAGGACCGCACGTCCCGCTGCGCGGCCGATTCGGCCGGAGACTTCCCCCGCGGGGGGCGGCAATCTGTTGCTGGTTGCCCTTGTCGCGGCCGTGCTGTTGGGCATCGCCGCGATATTCGTGTTCTGATTTTTCTTCCCTGAACGGGCATGGCTACCCTGGATATGGCGATAGTGTCGTCTCCGCGCTTTGCCATGGTACTGCTCGTGCTGCATTCGGTCGCTGCAATCTCGGTATCTGCGACAGCCATCCCCGTTGTCGTTAAAGCGGCGGTGTTAGCGCTGATTCTGGCCAGCCTGCTTTACCATCTGGCGCGGGATTCTTGGCGGCTGCTCCCGGATTCATGGGCCGGGATTACGCTGGATGGTGGCGGGGTGTCAATCACCACCCGTGACGGACGGCATTTCGCGGGACAGGTCGAAAAAATGACCGTCGTCTGCCCCTGTTTTGTTGTGCTGCGCATCACACCGGACGGTCATCGCCGGGCGGTTTCCCGGGCTGTCTTTCCCGATGCGCTGAATGGGGACGAATTTCGCGAGCTGTGCGTTCGTCTGAAGTTCGCCTGATGTAACTACTGATGAAGCAACTAGCCATTCCGCTAAGCCACCAAAGAACGATGGCCAAGCGGCTGGTTATAGCCATCTCACTAAGGCAGCAAGCTGCCAAGTGATTGGTTATAGCCCGGAGACAGTATCGTCGGTTGCGGATTCGCCAGTGTCTCCGGGTAGTCCTTGCTGAAATGCAGGCCGCGACTCTCGTGCCGGGACAGTGCGCTTTTTACGATCAATTCCGCGTTCAGTACCAGATTGCGCAGCTCCAGCAGATCCGAACTGATATGGAAGTTGCTGTAGTATTCGTTGATCTCATCCTGCAGCAACTGGATGCGATGCTCGGCGCGTTGCAGACGTTTGTTGGTGCGCACGATGCCGACATAATCCCACATGAAATGGCGTAACTCGGCCCAGTTGTGCGAGATGACGATCTGTTCGTCGGCATCGGTCACGCGGCTCTCGTCCCATCCGGGCAGGGTGGGCATGGCCTGGCGCGGCTTGCCCAGAATATCACGCACGGCAGCATCCGCGAATACCAGGCATTCCAGCAGCGAGTTGCTGGCCAGCCTGTTGGCCCCGTGCAAGCCGCTGTAGGCGGTTTCGCCTACCGCATACAGATTTCCCACGTCGGTGCGGGCATGCAGATCGGCGACCACGCCGCCGCAGGTGTAGTGTGCCGCAGGCACGACCGGGATCGGCTCCTTGCTGATGTTGATGCCCAGGCTGAGGCAGCGCGCATAGATGGTCGGAAAATGTTCCTGCAGAAACTCGACCGACTGATGCGAGATATCCAGGTACACGCAATCCAGCCCGCGTTTTTTCATTTCGAAATCGATCGCCCTGGCCACGACATCGCGCGGAGCGAGTTCCGCGCGCTCGTCGTGGGCGGGCATGAAGCGGGTTCCGTCAGGCAGTTTCAGGATGCCGCCCTCGCCGCGCACCGCCTCGCTGATCAAAAAAGACTTGGCGTGCGGGTGATACAGGCAGGTGGGATGGAACTGGATGAACTCCATGTTGGCGACGCGGCAACCGGCGCGCCATGCCATCGCGATACCATCCCCGGTTGCAGTATCCGGGTTGGTGGTGTAGAGATAGACCTTGCCGCTGCCGCCGGTCGCCAGTATGGTGTTTTGCGCGGCGATGGTGACGACTTCGTCGCTCAGATTGTTCAGCGCGTATGCGCCGTAGCAGCGGTTATCCGGAATGCCCAGCTTCTTGCCGGTGATCAGGTCGACCGACATGTGCTTTTCCAGCACGGTGATGTTCGGATGTCTCAGTACGCGGGCGGAAAGTGTCTCCTGCACCACGTGGCCGGTCGCATCGGCGGCGTGGATGATGCGGCGGCGGCTGTGCCCCCCTTCGCGGGTCAGGTGATAACCCAGTTCATTGGATACATCCCGGGTAAACGGAACGCCCTGGGCGATCAGCCAGTCGATAGATGCCTTGCCGTGTTCGACGGCATAGCGCGTGGCAGCCATATCGCAAAGGCCGGCTCCTGCGGTGAGGGTGTCCTGAATGTGCGCGTCCAGCGAGTCGCCATCGGACAATACGGCTGCGATACCCCCCTGTGCCCAATCGCTGGCGCCATCCAGCAGGGCCTTTTTGGTAATCAGCCCCACTTTCTGGTGGTCGGCCAACTTGAGGGCCAGCGTCAGCCCGGCAAGGCCGCTGCCGATGATCAGCGTGTCAAATTGCAACAATTCAAAGTACCGTGTGCATGGTCGGGACGGAACTATAGCAGGGAGTGGGGAGCGGGGAATATTTTCCATTCGCAACTTACCACTCCCTGACGAGGAGGGGGTGGAGCGGTTATACTTGAGCCTTTGGTGCATCAGGCGGCCGCTATAAAAATTGGAACATTCAGGGATGACGGACAGGGAAGTCGATCAGCAGTTGGTGGAGCGCGTTCAGCGCGGCGACAAGCACGCCTTCGATTTGCTGGTGTCCAAATACCAGCGCAAGCTGGGCCGGCTTATTTCCCGCTTTGTGCGGGATGCTGCGGAGGCCGAGGACGTTACGCAGGAGGCGTTCATCAAGGCGTACCGGGCTTTGCCGGGTTTCCGCGGCGAGAGCGCGTTTTATACTTGGCTGTACCGCATCGGCATCAATACGGCAAAAAACCACCTCCTGTCGAACAAGCGCCGCGCGCCGACCAGCACCCCGTTTGATGCCGACGAGGCGGAGTCGTTCGAGGACGCCGGGCTGCTGCGCGAGGTCGACACGCCTGAAAATGAACTTATGAGTAAACAGGTTGTCGGTGTAGTGCAAGCTTCCTTGCAGCAATTGCCGGAGGACTTGCGCAGCGCGCTGACGCTGCGGGAAATCGAAGGTTTGAGTTACGAAGAGATTGCCAGTGTAATGAATTGTCCGGTCGGCACGGTACGGTCGAGAATTTTCAGGGCTCGAGAAGCGGTCGCAGAGAACCTGCGACCGTTGTTGGAAACCAGTAAAGGTAAAAGGTGGTAGGTATGAAACAGGAAATTTCGGTATTAATGGATGGCGAATTGTTTGAGGACGAGGTGGAGTCGTTGCTTGACCGGCTTAAACAGGACCCCGCGGCACGCAAGAATTGGGCGGCATATCATTTGATCGGCGATGTGTTGCGGCAGCCCGACCATATACATTGCGACCTGAGCGCCAAGGTGCGCGAGCGTATGCAGGATGAGCCTACCGTATTCGCGCCGCACGGTCGTATGGCAAAGCAGAAAATGCGGGCGTTTGCGCTGTCGGCAGCGGCCTCGCTGTCGGCGATCGGGGTGGTGGCATGGATGTCGCTGCAAATAGGCCCGGAGGCGGCACCGCAGCTGGCCATGCAACAAAACGCGATGCGTCCGGTGAAGGCGCAATTCCAGGCCAAGTCCAACGACTATCTGATGGCGCACCAGGAATTTTCTCCCAGCACGGATATGAGCGGCGGCGCCTACTATATCCGCACGGTTTCTTATGAAACCGAAGAAATCCAGATGAGAAACAGCACCGGGAAAAAATAGCGATGAAGCTGTATGTTGCGGTTTGCAGAATGCTGCTGGGCGCTTCGCTGCTGGTTTCTGCCAACGTTCACGGCGGAGAGGGCGGTGAAGGGTTCGACTGGCTCAAGGTGGTCATTTTTGCCGAGCATCAAACCGATTACAGCGGGGTGTTTGTCTACCAGTATGACAACCATGTTGAAACGTCGCGCATCACGCACGTGGTCGACGGGGACGGCGAAAACGAGCGGCTGGAGAGCCTGGACGGGCCCAAGCGGGAAATCGTCCGTCATCACGGGCGGGTGTTGGGCCATCACGGCGAAGAGTTGCCGCAGGTGGAGAGTCCGCAGGGGATAGGCAAGTTTCCGTCGCTGTTGCCGGAGCAACTGGCTGCCCTGAGCGCGAATTATCAGGCCAAACTGCTGGGCACGGAGAGGATAGCCGGATATGACGCTCAGGCGATATTGTTTCAGCCCAGGGACGGCTTGAGGTATACGCACAAAATATGGGTGCATACCGATTCGGGGCTGTTGTTGAAGGCAGCTGTGCTGGGTAGCAAAAATCAGCTGGTCGAACAATATGCCTTCACCCAACTGCAAATCGGCGGAAAAATAGACCGCTCCTGGGTCAGGCAGGGGGTTGTAGCCGGTTTTCACGGTCGGGATTTTCATAAACAACATGACACTGCCAGAAGGGGATCTCCGACAAATAGCGGTTGGGTGGCGGATGCATTGCCCGCAGGCTTCGCAAAAACCATGGAGATTCAGCGCCCCATGCACGGCAATCATGCGCCTGTGATTCAAATGGTGTATTCCGACGGATTGAGCGCGATTTCCATTTTCATCGAGTCGGATGACGGGGATGAAGATGATGTGGAGGGTTTGTCCAGCCGGGGTGCGATGAATCTGTACCACAAGGTCGTGGGCAAACATTTGTTTACCGTGGTCGGGGAAGTGCCGCCGCATACGGTGATGCGGGTGCTCGACTCGATACGCCATAACGGTCAATGAACATGCTGGAGACGCGTGCCGTGGTCATCCGGGTTAATGGGCAGGATACCGCTCTGGTTCAGGCCGATCAGGCCAATGGTTGCGGGCAATGCAACGGCAAAGGGTGCGGGGCAGGCAAACTGTCCCAGTTGTTTTGCGCCAAACCGCGCCAATTCCAGGTGGACAATCCAATCAAAGCCGGCGTCGGCGATGAAGTTATCGTGACGGTTGCCGAAGGCGCCGTGTTGCGCGGTATCAGTCTGGTTTATGCATTGCCGTTGCTGCTGCTGGTCATCGGGGCGGCGATCGGCAATATTTGGGCGGAGCAACCCGCGCAAAACGACGCTTACGCTGCAGTGGGCGCCTTGAGCGGGCTGGTCGCCGGGTTTGTTATTGCCAGGTGGATTTCTTCGCATCAGGGCGGGGGCGGTTCCAGACCTTATATCGTACGGCAATGGCGCGAAGAGTAGGGATGGTTCAAGTGGCTTTTGTGGACGCGGGAATGTTGCCCGCAGAGTGAGCGATTGGTGTTTTTGTGTGATGAGGAGACATGCATGCTGAGAAAATTGACGGGAATATTCGTTCTGGCTTTCGGGATGATTTGTGGCGCATCGGCTCAGCCCAGAGAATTGCCGAACTTCGCCGATCTGGTGGAAAAACATGGTGCTGCGGTAGTCAATATCAGCACCACGCAAGTCATACGCAATACGCCGGGTTTCCCCGCGATTCCCGAAGGTGATCCGTTCTACGAGTTTTTCCGCCGCTTTGCGCCGCAGATGCCGCGCGAGCAGGAAGCGCAATCGCTGGGTTCCGGCTTTATCATCAGCGCGGACGGCTACATCATGACCAACGCCCATGTGGTGGACAGGGCGGAAAAAATCACTGTGCGCCTGACCGACAAGCGTGAGTTCCAGGCCAAAATCATCGGAGCCGATAAACGCACCGACGTGGCTCTGCTGAAAATCGAAGCTAGCAGCCTGCCGACTCTGACGATGGGGGACCCCGGCAAGCTGAGAGTGGGCGAATGGGTGATCGCGATCGGCTCGCCGTTCGGTTTTGACAGCAGCGTCACCGCCGGCATCGTCAGCGCCAAGGGGCGTTCGTTGCCGCAGGATAATTTCGTCCCGTTCATCCAGACCGATGTGGCGATCAATCCTGGTAACTCCGGCGGACCGTTGTTCAACATGAACGGGGAGGTGGTCGGCATCAATTCGCAGATTTACACCCGTTCCGGCGGCTCGATGGGCCTGTCGTTCGCGATCCCGATTGATGTGGCGACGCAGGTGACCGAGCAATTGCGCAGCAGCGGCAAGGTTACGCGGGGCCGGATAGGCGTGACGATCCAGGAGCTGACCCGCGAGCTGGCCGAATCGTTCGGCCTGAGCAAGCCGAATGGCGCGCTGATCAGCAGCGTCGAAAAGAATGCACCGGCGGACAAAGCGGGCATTGAGGCGAGCGATGTGATCCTCAAGTTCGACGGCAAGCCGGTCGAAAATTCGGGTGATTTGCCGCGCATCGTCGCGGCGACCCGGCCCGGCAGCAAGGTGAGCGTCGAATTGTGGCGCAAGGGCGAGTCCAAACTGGTCACGGTAGCGGTTGCCGAGATGCCCGAGGACGGCAAGCTGGCGAGTGCCGCTTCCGGAAAACAGGCGGATGACGAGTCCGAAACGATATCCCGTTTGGGTATTGCCGTCAGCGAGCTGAGCAAGGAGCAGTTGCAGGAATTGCAGCTGAGCGGCGGGTTGCTGGTGGAAGATGTCAAAGGTACTGGCGCGCGTACCGCCGGTTTGCATCAGGGCGATGTGCTGGTCAAGATCGGCAACACGCAGATCCGTTCGTTGGCGCAATTCAACGAAATCCTCAAGCAGGTAGCCAAGGGGAGGAATGTCGCGCTATTGGTGAGACGGGGCGACAACGCACTGTATGTCGCGATCAGGCTGGACGAAAAATGACGGGGTGGCGGCCGGCCTGACGCAGCGCAAACAGGCTGGCAGCCGGCTTGCGGGGGCTTATTTGCAATAGCGGCTGATATCCTGCTGGGACTTCGCGATGTGTTCCTTGCGCTGCTCATCGTCCATGTAGCTGCGTTCGCCGTTGGCATCGACATCCACCATGCGTATCCCTTCCTGCAAGACCCGCAGGTTTTTCTGGGCGGTGGCGCAGTTGGCCTTGAGCGCATCCGCATTAGCCTGTTCCTGGGCGGCCTTTTCGGCGGCGGCCTTTTTTTCCTGTTGTGTTTTTCTTAATTCCGCCTCGCGTTCCGCAATGGTTTTCGGTGCGGAAGGTGGCGTGCCCGTGTCATCCCGGCTTGCGGGAGCCGCACTGCCGGAAGTGGAGCGCAGCGTCTTTGCTTTTGCGTCGGCGGGAGGTGTCTGGTCCGAGTAATGCACCCGGCCGTCGGCATCGACCCATTTGGTCAGCGCGGCGTAGGCCCCGGTGCTGGCCAGCATTAAAAAAATCAGCAGAAATTCTTTCATGGCGATATTCCCATTGGTTGAAGAATTTTGGTTAGAATCAAACCCGAGCGAATATACGGACAAGTCTAGCATGTGAAGGTATGATTGCAACAGACTTGAATATGCCGGATTAAACAGGGTGGGGGAAGATTATGTCGGGCAGCAAAGAAGGCGCTGTTGTGAACAAAGAGCTATTGGATGTGGAGAAAAATGGTGAAATGGTATTGAAGTTGTTCAATGCCTATTTCCGGGAGCACCATCATTCGGGGAAGATTTACGAAGAATTTCCCGGTTTTTTCATGCTCAAGCCGTCAGCGGTGGATGGCAAGGTGGCCGCCACGCGCGGTTCGGAAAAGCTGTTGCTGGAGGATGCGATACAGCGCGCCAAGGAGCGTAACGGCTACATCGGCGTATCCAAGCATCGCAACCCGAAACTGGGCTATTACTGGCTGGAATTATCGGTGATGCCGTTCATGATGGGCGATGCGGTGAGCAAGGACAACAAAGGCGAGTTCTTCTATATCCTGACCCAGTTTATCGAGTTCACCAAACAGAACCCGAAAATGTACGGGGACCTGACAGCCGAGATCGCCTCTGACAAGGATATTGCGGTGATGCTGGACGGGATCAGCAAAATGGCATCGCGTCTCAGCATCTCGCGCGAGCTATATCCCGAGCACATGCTGGTGTCCTACAACCCGAAGTGGCCTGTGACCGAAGTGCAAAAGCTGCTGCATTCGCTCAAGGATAACGACCAGGACTGGTGCGAGATGTTCTTCGAATATTTGATGTATGTGATGAGCAAGAAGGCTAAAAGCTAGTTTTAAGCAGCACCAGCGCCGCACCGCTCCCTCCTTCCCCGGGAGTCGCATTGCAAAAACCCAGCACACCAGGATGCTGGGTGAGCCAGTGGCGGGTGAGTTTGCGCAATACCGCCACGCCTCCCTGGCTGTTCAATCCCTTTCCGTGTATCACCCGCACGCAACGCAGTTTGCGCCGCGCCGCTTCATGCAGAAACTCCTGCAACAGCCTGCGTGCCGCATCGATGTTGTTGCCGTGCAAATCCAGACTGTCCTGAACAGGCCATGTGCCGCGCCGCAGTTTGCGCAATGTCATGCCCGACAGGCCGTTGCGCAGGAATTCGTCGGGTATGTCGTCGGATGCAAAATCGGACAGCGTATCGGGAATGGCTGGTGCCGGGACCGCGGCGCGCGGCAGCGGTTGGCGGGGTGGCCTGGCCGGGGTGACGCGGTCCTGCGGGGCAAGCGGTTTGACCTCGCCGACAGCCGCCCGGAACAGCGCGGTATCTTCGGGCCGGGCCGGGCCGGGCTGTTTTGCCGGTGGCTGCTTCACCGCACTGCGGATGACATGGGCATGCTGTTCAAATCTTGCCCAGCGAGGCAAGATATTTGTCCGCATCCAGCGCCGCCATGCATCCGGTCGCGGCGCTCGTGACGGCTTGGCGATAGATCTGGTCCTGCACATCGCCGGCCGCGAACACGCCGGAAATGCTGGTTGCGGTGGCATTGCCCTGCGAACCGCTGCGGGTCCGGATGTATCCGTTGTCCATTTCCAGCTGCCCGGCGAAGATATCGGTATTCGGTTTGTGGCCGATGGCGATGAACACGCCGGACAGCGCGATATCCTGTTTCTCGCCGCTAGACACGAGCTTGACGCGCATCCCGGTCACGCCGCTGGCGTCGCCCAGCACCTCGTCCAGCGTGCTGTTCAATTGCAGCTTGATCTTGCCTTCCTTCACTTTTTCCATCAGATGATCGACCAGGATGCGTTCGGCACGGAAGGTATCGCGCCTGTGAACCAGGGTGACCTGCCTGGCTATATTTGCGAGATACAACGCTTCTTCCACGGCGGTATTGCCGCCGCCGATCACCGCGACATCCTGGCCGCGGTAGAAAAAGCCGTCGCAAGTCGCGCAGCCGGAAACGCCTCGTCCCATGAAGGACTGCTCGGAAGGCAGGCCGAGATATTGCGCCGAGGCCCCGGTGGCGATGATCAGCGCATCGCAGGTATAACTGCCCGCATCGCCGATCAGCAGGAACGGTTTCTGTTGCAGTTTGGCGGTATGGATATGGTCGAAAACCATCTGCGTGTTGAAGCGTTCCGCATGTTTCTGGAAGCGCTCCATCAGTTCCGGGCCCTGCACGCCCATCGCATCGGCGGGCCAGTTGTCCACTTCAGTCGTGGTCATCAGCTGGCCGCCCTGCGCCATACCGGTGATCAATACCGGGTTCAGGTTTGCGCGCGCCGCGTACACGGCGGCGGTGTATCCGGCGGGGCCGGAGCCGAGAATGATGAGGCGGTGATGTTGGGTGGGGTTGGTCATGATGGACAGCCTTCAGCGATTGGGGAAAAGCGGAATTTACCAGCAGTTGCGCGGGCGTGTCGAGCGTTACATCGGTTAGAATCGCCGGATGATAAAAATATTGTCCGGCATCCTCCTTCTGCAGTTATCGCTGGCTTGGCATTCCGTCCATGCCGCCGTGCTGCCCGGCATCCCGGAATTCATCGACGAGATGGTGGCGAAGCACAAATTCGAGCGAGCCGACCTGGAAAGCGCGTTTGACCAGGCACGCCATCTTCCGCAGGTGATCACGGCTATCTCGCGCCCGGCGACGATCAGGCCGTGGCCGGAATACCGCGCTTCTTTCGTGAATCAGGAACGCATCAGACTGGGGTTGAAATTCTGGGATAAATACCGGGACGTCCTGCAAAGCGCCGAGCAGAAATACGGGGTGCCGCAGGAGATCATACTCGCGGTGATCGGTGTGGAAACCGTTTATGGCCAGGACGTCGGCACCTTCCGTACCATGGATGCCCTGACTACGCTGGCCTTCGATTATCCGCAGCGCGCCGGATTCTTTCGCGGCGAACTGGAAAATTATTTGCTGCTGGCGCGCGAACAGCAGTTCGATCTGCTGGCGATACGCGGTTCCTATGCGGGCGCGCTGGGCATTCCGCAATTCATGCCCGGCAGTTACCGTACCTATGCGGTGGATTTCAACGGCGACCGCAAGATCGACCTGCTGGGCGCAGCCGAGGATGCCATCGGCAGCGTTGCCAGCTACCTGAAAGGTTACGGATGGGCCAGCGGAAAAATCGTTGCGGTGCGCGCGCAGGTCGGGGAGACGGTGTGTGCCGGCGAGGTTGCCTCTCCGCGTCCGGTTTCCGCATGGTCTGCGGTGGGCGTGGAGCCGGGTGCGGATCTGGTACAGGATGAAGGCACTGCGCGCCTGATCGATTTTACCGTGGCGGACGGCAAGGAGTTCTGGCTGGCATTCGGCAATTTCGATGTCATCACGCGCTACAACAACAGCGATTATTACGCAATGTCGGTATTCCAGCTTGCGGAGGCGGTAAAAACGGCACGCGGTACGCAAAACAGGACTAGCGTCCCAAAGTGATACGCCTCGCCCCGTTGTAGTGTTTCTTCCAGTAATCCATCTTCATATCCTCCACGCGAACGCTGCCGCCGTTGCTCGGCGCATGGATGAAGCGGTCATTGCCCAGATAGATCCCGACATGCGAGTAAGCCTGGTTGTTGGTGTCATAAAAAACCAGGTCGCCCTCGCGCAGTTGCGACGATTTGACCGGCAACCCATGCCGGCTGATTTGTTCAGCACCATGCGGTAACGACACGTCGGCAGCATAGCCGAACACATGGCCGACGAAACCGCTGCAATCGAAACCGGTCCTGGGCGAGCTTCCGCCATACTTGTACGGGGCGCCGATCAGGCTTTGGGCATAGGCGGTGAGTTTTTTGACTATGGCTGCGCGATTGCTGTCATGTGCAGGCGCATGGTCTTTGGTTGTCGAACAGGCACCGAGCAGCAATACGGATAAAAGCAGGATGCATCTCATCGTGTGAATCTGATGCCGGGACTGCACCTGCAGGGAAAGCCATCAAAACTCTTTCCAGTCATCCTTGTCGTCCTCGATTTTTTCCTGTTTGCGCACCCGCTTGACGGGTGCTTTGGCGATGGGCGCATAGTGCGTACGGGTGGGCTGCTGGGCAACTGCTTTGTTGGAAGTTGCCTTCGCGCCTGTCCTGCCGCCCTCCAGTTTGAACGCGCTCACCGCCGCCATCAGCGCGGCCGCCTGATCCTGCATGGATTCTGCCGCGGCGGCGGCTTCCTCAACCAGCGCGGCGTTCTGCTGGGTGACTTCGTCCATCTGGACGATGGCCTGGTTGACCTGTTCGATGCCGGCGCTCTGCTCGATGGAGGCGGCGGAAATTTCCGACATGATGTCGGTGACGCGTTTCACCGCCGCGACGATCTCGGTCATCGTCGCGCCCGCCTGATCAACCTGCCTGGAACCGATGTCCACCTTGTCCACCGAGTCGTCGATCAGGGTGGTGATTTCCTTGGCGGCTGCCGCCGAGCGTTGCGCCAGGTTGCGCACTTCGCCGGCGACCACGGCAAAGCCGCGCCCCTGTTCCCCGGCGCGGGCGGCTTCCACCGCCGCATTGAGCGCGAGGATGTTGGTCTGGAAGGCGATGCCTTCGATGACGCTGATGATGTCCATGATTTTTCGCGAACTGGCGCTGATGGAGGCCATGGTGTTCACCACCTCGCCGACGACTTGGCCGCCCTTGACGGCGATGTCGGAGGCGTTGCTGGCCAGCTGGTTGGCCTGCCGCGCGTTCTCGGCATTCTGGCGCACCGTCGAGGTCAGCTGTTCCATGCTCGAGGCGGTTTCCTCCAGGCTCGATGCCTGCTCTTCGGTGCGCTGCGACAGGTCGCTGTTGCCCGCCGCGATCTCTTTCGATGCGGTGGTGATCGAGTCGGTGCTGCCGCGCACTTCGGCAACGATGCCGGTGAACTTGCTGACCATATCCTTGATGCCATACAGCATGCTGCTGTTGTCGCCGGCTCTGGTTTCCACTCTGACGGTCAGGTCGCCCTGCGCCACGCGCTTGACGATGTCGGCGACATAAGCCGGTTCGCCGCCCAGTTGCCGCAGGATGCTGCGCACGATCCACAAGCCCAGCAGGGCCGCCAGCAATGCCGCGGCAAAACCGCTCGAGATCATTTGCTTCATGGTGGCGTTGGCATTATCCAGGGTGTCGGCGGTGATCTTGTTTGCCCCGGCCACCTGCTGCTTGCGGAATTTCGCCAGCTCCACGGCGATCGTTTCGCTATCCTTGTCAAAGCCTGCTATTCCCTCGCCGCCCTTCATCAGCAGATTGCCGGCAGTGATGCCGCTGGTGATATAGGCTTCCGCCATGACTTTTCCGCTGGCGTTGAATCGTTTGAAACTCTCCTCTATGGATTCGATTTGCTTCAGGTTCTGCGTATCGTTATTTTGCCGGTACAGTTGCTTGAATTTTTCCACCCCGTTCAAAAAGTGCCTGGCCGATTCGTCGGCCTCCTGGTAGGCCTCCCTGTCATGGGTGGCGGAAACATCGGTCAGGAACTGCTGTACCTCGGAACGGCTGACATCCATTTCATCGACCAGCAGGACATAGGGCAGGGTTTCATCGTTGATCTTTTTGACGCTGCTGGTGAGATCGGAAAGCGACATGCCGACCAGCAGCAGGGTCACCGCAAAAAGTCCTACCACAGCCGCAAAGCCGATTCCGAGACGAACACTGATGCGTGAATCCTTGAACATTGCTTCCCCCTTAGACCTGCGATTAGAACGAGCGGTTTCGCCTGTGCTGACAGCGACACGAGTTGTTGCATGTAGCCGAATGATATGACCATTTGCGTTCCAACTGCAAGCGCGGCGGGCAGTCGGGCATCCGTCGCCTGCTCGAAGTTACGCCCGTGTCCCAGGAGGGGGCTGCACCCCGCGCCGTTCCGCCATGCTGCGGCCCAGCTGCGCCAATTGCCGGGCACCGAGCAAACGCGCGGCGAGCGGCAGCAGTTCGGTTTCCTCGACGGCGATGTGCGCGGTATGGCTGGCGACAAATCTGCCCAGCAGCATTGCCGGCAGCGGCACAGGCACACCTTCGGCAAGCCTGAGCAGTGTTGCACGCAATTCCTCCCAGGCAGACATCATCACGATGTGCTCTGCCAGCAGGCGTTCCAGCAATGCATCCAGTTGCGCCTGATCTGCGTCGGCGCAGGCGCGCAGCGCAGGGAACAGGTCCAGCTCTTCATCCTGATGATGGAATCGCCCGGCGCTGTCGAAATAACGCAGTATGCCCTGTGCGGCCTGTTGCGCCGACTCGTCGCAGCCTTGCTCGGCAAGATGGGCGGCCAGTTTGTTCAGCGTGTCGCATTGGCGCAGAATCTTGCCGTGGCAGGCGTGCAGCATTTCCAGCGGGTGATCGAAGCCGGGTGCGGCGGCGCCGGAAGAGAGCGGGAACATTTACTCTAACCGAAAAAAGGGAACGGGTCGTGCTGAACGGCGACCAGCGCGATATAAATGAACACCGCCTGCGCCGCCAGCCATGCGGAAACCCGGGCAGTCCTGTTCCGTCCGTATTTCAGCGCGACGAAACCCAGCCCGATATAAAGCAGCAGCGCCAGCACCTTGGCGGTCAGCCAGGCATCCACCAACGGGTAGCGCCGAATGGTGACAGCCAGCGCAACGGCGGAGCCGAGCAGTATGGTATCGATGAGATGCGGAACAATCCTGATCCAGCGTTGCTGCATGAGGGGCGAACCTTTCAGACTCCAGATGCCGCGCAGGAAGAACAGCGCGTAGCTCAGTACGGCGCAGGAGATATGCAGGGTTTTGAGTAACGGGTACATGGCGCAGATATTTTTGAATTGGGTTTGCTATTGTGCCAAGATGCTGTAGACACGATAGCATGAAACGGATCACCCGCATGCAGGCCGATATCCTGCCGAATCGGGGGCTTTCCAGACAGGAGAAATTTTTAACTATGTCGATGAAGAGAATTCTTGAGGTACTGGGGGTCGAGTCGAACACCACCGGTCATGGCGAGAAGCTGATATCCGCGGTCGGCGGATTCGCCGCCATTATTCTGGCCATGTGGGCCAGCTTGCATTATCTCGACCTGCCGGACTCGCTGCTGCTGGTCGCTTCAATGGGCGCGTCGGCGGTGTTGCTGTTCGCGGTGCCGCATGGCGCGCTGTCGCAGCCTTGGCCGTTGACCGGCGGCCATGTGCTGCCGGCGGTGATCGGCGTTGCCTGCGCGCAAGCCATTGCGGATCCGCTGATTGCCGCGCCGCTGGCGGTGTCGCTCTCGATCGTCGCGATGCATTATCTGCGCTGCCTGCATCCGCCCGGCGGCGGCACGGCATTGGTCGCCGTGATCGGCGGGCCGGCCGTGCATGCGCTGGGCTACCAGTTCGTGCTGACCCCGGTGCTGCTGAATGTGATCGCCATGCTGTTGACCGCCATCGTGTTCAACAATCTGTTCCCGTGGCGCCGCTATCCGGCCTACTTCAAGAGTCAGCCGCGCAAGGATGCGCAAAGCAGCGACAGGGTCATCCAGCTGCGCCATGCCGACTTCGAATATGCGCTGAAGGAGATCGGCTCCTATATCGACATCACCGAACAGGATCTGGAAAAGATCTATCTGCTTGCGGTCAGGCACGCACGGGGGGCATCCGGCGTGCCCGGTCAAAAATGACAGCGGCGTCAGGCCTTGCGGATCAGGTGATCGGCCCAGTGCGGCACATGGGTAAAGAAAATGTGAAAACCCTGCGACAGGCTGAGAAAATTGAACCCGTTCTTCCTGGCAAGGATCGCGAGGCTCTTTCTGGAGAACAGGCTGATGTGCCCGTTGCGGGGAGAGGCGTACCACCAGTTGATCCGTTGTCCCGGATGAATACTCCCGTCCGACAATAAAGTCGAAAACAGCACCAGGCCATTCGGGGCCAGCAAAGAACGCAGGTTAGTCATCAGTTCACCCACGTCGGCAACATGCTCGAAGACCTCGAATGCCGTGATCAGGTCGAAGCTTCCAGGCTGCCCCAGGCTCGCATCCCGATCCATCAGGGGATCATGGGAAACAGACTGCCAGCCGGATTCCCTTAACAGCCTGGCGAGCATCCCGCTGCCGCCGCCGTAGTCCAGGTGTTTGATCGAACCCGCCTGCTTCCCGAACAGCGCGATCAAATTGCCGGCATTCGCGCGGGGCCGGACCTCCAGATGATCCGGGTCCACACTATCGTACCCCGCGTTGTAAATCTTCTCCCTGAATTCCTCCGGCGTCCAGGCCGCGAAATCCGGCGCGAAACAGAAACCGCAACTGCCGCATAGCGCGTAGTAGACGGGGATGCCCGCGCGTGCCGGGAATTGGCCCGGTGATTCCAGGCACGACTTGTTGAAGTCCACCACATCGAGCAGCGCACAGGCACCGCCGCAGACAGGACAGCTCAGATTTTGCTTCATCATGGTTTGGGATAGCGGGGCGCGCCTGAATGTGAGTTGGCCGATGGCCCGCTTTTTGAAGTCCGCCAGGTCACCAGTGCGACAGCCGCCAGCAACGGGATGAAGCCCCAGTTTTCGCCGAGTGGGACAGGGAGCAGGGGCGTGAAGGAGAACAGCGCATCGTAGACCGCGTGGATGACGATCGCGGCCAGTATGCTGCCGGTATGCACGTACACGACGCCAAGCAGGATGCTGGCGAAAAAGATCTGCGAAAACGTCCAGACCGTCGGTTCCCAGACCCCGATATGCCATACGGTAAAAATCGCGCTGGTGAACAGCACCGATTGCACAAAACCGAATCTTTCGGCCAACAGATTCTGCACTATGCCGCGGAACAAAAATTCCTCTTTCACCGCCACGGGCACGCTGGTTACCGCGAACAGGATGGCAAGCGGGGTCGATAGGTCGTAGCGGCCCACGACTACCGGGATCAGCATGAACAGCAACAACCCTGAGATAAGCAACGGGCTACGCAACGCCGACAGGTCCGGCGTGCGGGAAAGGATCAGCGGCCGCAGCAGCCACCAGTAAATCGACGCTGTGGCGATGCGCAAGATCGTGCGTATCGACTCCGCCTCGACCGACCACGGCCCGTAGAAATGAAGCGCCAGCCGCGCGGCTGCCATGGAGAGCAGCTCGGTGACAACAATGATGGCAAGGCAGCGTCGCAGGCTCATGGATTCACTTTTAAGTTCATGCCGCAGCCAGTCTGCGGCATGAAGCGAATGGTTATGTTGCAATCAAATTCCTTGCAGCGTCAACTTGGAAAGCGACTCGCTCTATGCAACGTAAAGCAAGGGGCTGCGCGCTTTTACGCGGCCCGCATGAACGACGGGTCGGGCCTCCGGTCACTCATAGTGCGTCCACATACGTAGGACACGAACCGTTTTCTCTTTGGCAAAGACTTCGTACACGATGCGATGCTGAATATTGATACGGCGAGAGTATGCGCCAGCAAGATCACCGACCAACTTTTCGAAGGGTGGTGGATTTTGAAATGGGTCGTTGGCAAGAACCGCCAGCATTTCTTGTGCCTTTGGTTTAAGGCCGCTTGCAGCAAGCTTCTTTGCGTCCTTCATTGCTTGCTTGGCATAAACAACTTCCCAACTCACCACTTAAGCGCCTTCGAGCTTTTTGCGAGGGGTTCGGCCATGCCAGTCTTGATGGACTCGCGCATGCCGGGTACGGCCAGCAGGTACAAGGTTTCTTGAATTGCGCTCCAGTCTTCCGCAGAAAGCAGCACGGCACTGCTGCGTTTTCCGGAAATGATGATGGGCTCATGAGACTCTACTGTTTGATCAATAAGCCGGTACAGATTTGCGCGAGCTTCGCTGGCGGTAAGAGTGTTCATTTCACGCTCCTTCAAAGAAGCTTGAATGGTACGCCATTACGTACGCTTGTCAAGTTGCTACGTAGAAGTAACCGGTGCTGCGCGGCCTTATCGCGCAGCGTCCGTGTTGACTGCCGGGTTATGCTGCGCGCGCAAGTGGAACCTCCCAGCCGGGAAACACGAGTACGGCAGGGTGGCACTGGAGGGCGCGAGCAAAAACCTTCGCTCGCTCGACACCTAAATTCACTCTACCGTTTTCGATGGCTGAGATAGTGGCTTGAGGAATACCAGTAAGCTCGGAAAGCTGGCTTTGGCTCAACTCTTGGAGTTCACGCAAAATGCGAACGGACTCCCCCACCGAAACCTCAACTCGTTTTTTTGCGGGACGAAACTCTTTCATTTCACGGCCTCCTGTAATCGTGGGCGGTAACTTGAACAACTTGGATCAGCAACACATTGGCAACAACTCGGTAAATCACGCGCCACTGGAGCCCTAGCCGGGAAGAGCGGTGGCCTTTCCACTCGCCAGACAAAGCCTCATCGTGAAACCCCTTGATGAGTCGCAACCCCGGTGGCCCAGAGACTCTGGCAATGTCTTTCCACTTCTCGTAACGCTTCAGAACCTCGATAGGGACGGAGCCGGAAAGCTGTTTGTCAACGCGACGGTGTTCTTCTATTTCCCACATGCAGCATTATCAACATACCAATTATGGTATGTCAAGCAAATCGGGTTTCGGAATGGGCCCAACGACGTTGTAGAAAAAGTCTGTTCATAACCGCATCCTGCCGCGAACCAAAACAAATATCAAGGTCGAAGTAGGGGAGATATTTTGGAGAAGCAAATGGCGCGTTACAAACACATCGACACCAGCCCCCGGTTTCTCGCTGTTGACTTGCAACGACAGCTTTTGCCGGGCACATTCGAACATGCGATGAACCACCTGATCGACAAAGAACTCGACCTCACCAGCTTCGATGTCCGCTTCAAGAATGACCTGACAGGCGCCGCCGCCTACCCGCCCGCCATGCTGCTCAAGGTCGTACTGTTCGCCTAGAGTGCGATATTGGGGGAAACTCGCGAGAGTTTTGTACTTGGTCTACGTATTTGGTTCAAACAGGATTTTTCGATGATATGCCAAGTATTTTTTGTGCATAAAGTTCAGTTCTCTGATGCGCTCTTGACCACTTATCCCGAGTAGGTTGGCGTCATGCATGAGGTGTTTTGAGATGAGAATCTTCCCTTCGTCGTCGAATGAAATTAGCCCGACATCGAAGGCTTTGTCATAGACTGGGGAGAGCGGCAATCCATTAAAGGGATCTAGTCGCTCAAAGTTGTCTGATACGCTCCATGGTTTGATGTGAGATGCTGTTATGAATTGAGTTGCGCCCGTAATGGCGCATTTGTGTCTCCACATGTCGAGTACCAACTTACGGAAACGCTGTTGCCCGATACGGACATTGAGCATTTCTTGCTTGGTCGTAGATGCAAGTAATGGGTTGTTAATCGTGCCAAGAAAGAAGAAAACATCTGCATCTTCTTCGAGAGCAATAATATATTCAAAAAGAGAATCAAGTTCCTGAAGATGTTTTTCAATCTCCACGCGCTTTATGGAATTTGTAGTTCTTTCTGCGACGCGCTGAACGAAATCTTTTCTGAATGAAACGGCTCTGAAAAGAGCCTCCTTTTCTCCAAGGCGGGCTACAAAAAATTGCTTTTGCTTGTTTTTTCCGGATTCGTCTTGGTAGTTGGCAACCCAGCTTACTTCGCGTTTTATGCGATCCTTTCTTGGCCGGTCTTCGCGAGATACACCGACAATGCCAGAAGTGTTGCGAGGTGATAAGGCGAGGACGAGCGGGATCGAGTGTCGGAGAGAGGGGGTGTCGGGGTCAAGAATTCCCTGTTCATAAGCATTTTTCAAAAATGCATCGCGATGATTCTTGGCCGCTTGGTACGAGTGGGTCTTTGAGCCGTACTTGCTGTCCCTAAAGTATTCCGATGCTTCGATTGGTTCTCGTTCAAATTGGAATTGCCACCCATGCTCGTTGCCCTGATCACGGCGCTTCAGGTATTTGCGGTCGGAATAGTCTTCGCTGTCCATCGGTGTTTAGCGTAAGGTAGGTAACTGGGGCGTCATTTATTTCGGGATGGCTTACCGTATAATTTGAAGCGTTGTTCTTTCTAAACCTTGACCTTAAAAATCGCTGGCATCCTAACATGGTGAATGATTCTCAGAAAAGTGGCGTTTATTCACTATGCATCTTTTGCAAATTGGCTACGACATCCGCACCGTGCAGGAGCTGCTCGGCCACTCGGATGTTTCCACGACGATGATCTATACGCATGTGTTGAACAAGGGCGGCAGGGGCGTGGTCAGCCCGCTGGACAGATGATGGAAAATCGCCCCTCATCCCAAACCCCTCTCCCGCTTGCGGGAGAAGGGGATATTGGTTTCATGCGCGCCGCGCTGGAACTGGCGCGTCAGGCCGAATCTGTGGGAGAGGTGCCGGTGGGGGCGGTGGTGGTGCTGGATGGCGAGATCGTCGGGCGCGGGTTCAACGCGCCGATCTCGCGCCACGATCCTTCGGCCCATGCCGAGATGATGGCATTGCGCGACGCGGCGCAGCGGCTGGGCAATTACCGGCTGGTCGGTTGCGAGCTGTATGTGACGCTGGAGCCTTGCCTGATGTGCGTGGGTGCGATGTTCCATGCGCGCATCGGGCGGGTGGTGTTCGGGGCATACGATCCGAAGACGGGGGCGGCGGGCAGTGTGTTCAATCTGTTCGCCGAGACGCGGCTGAATCACCATGCGCGCATCCACGGCGGGGTGCTGGCGGAGGAGTGCGGTTCGTTGCTCAGCAGTTTTTTCGCGAAGCGCCGCGCGCAGCAGAAGGCGGCAGGCACTATCCCTGAATCGCCCGATCAGCCCTGATGAAGATCACCATCCACATTCCCACGCAGCAACTGGAGCTGTTCGACGACGCGGGCAGGCTGCTGCGCCGCTATGCGGTGTCCACAGCCGCGCAGGGCGCGGGCGAGGAGTCGGGCAGCTTTTGCACGCCGCGCGGCAGGCATGTGATCCGCGCGAAGATCGGGGCGGGGCAGCCGGAAAATGCCGTGTTCGCGGGCCGCAGGCCGACCGGCGAAATCTACACGCCGGAGCTGGGGGCGCAGTTTCCGGGGCGCGACTGGATACTGTCGCGCATCCTGTGGCTGTCGGGTTGCGAGCCGGGCTTTAACCGGCTGGGAAAAAGCGATACCATGCGCCGCTACATCTACATTCACGGCACGCCGGATTCGGTGCCTATGGGGATTCCGGATTCGCACGGCTGTGTCCGGATGCGCAATGCCGATCTGGTCGAGTTGTTTGACCGGGTAACTGCGGGAACGGCTGTCGAAATCATCGCGTGATTTTCCAGGGGAGGGCGGGCATGAGCAATCCTTTTACCGTAAGTCTGGTGTGCTGGCATGACGGCGAGCCGCTGCTCAGGTCGATCCGCGAGGCGGTGTTCATCCGCGAGCAGGGCGTTCCGGCAGAGATGGAATGGGACGGGTTGGATGAGGGGTGCCGCCACGCGCTGGCGCTCAGTCACAGTGGCGGTGCGATCGGCTGCGGGCGGATGCTGTCCGACGGGCATATCGGGCGCATCGCGGTGCTGCCGCAGTGGCGCAAGCAGAAGGTCGGCACGGCGATCATGGAGGCATTGCTCGATTACGCACGGGCGCACGATTACAAGCAGGTGAACGTGGATGCGCAGACTTATGCCGTGCCGTTCTATCGCCGCTTCTCTTTCGTCGAACAGGGCGATGTGTTCATGGATGCCGGTCTGCCGCACATCAGGATGCGGCTGGAATTACTTCCCCGTTAGGTAATCCTTTTCGCTGAAATGCATCACCGCTTCCGGCTGGGCCACGGTGAAGCCGGTGATCACCGCGCCGGTGGCGAATGATTCGGCAAAGATCAGGATGGGCGCGGGGATGAAGTAATGGTATTGGATCTCCACCCAGGTGTAGTGGCTGAGCCCCAGCAACAGCAGCGTGGTGGCGGCCATCATCATCGCGATCGCGACAGCCGCGCAGAAAAAACCGTTCCACAGCACAAATACAAAAAAGTTCTTCGGCAGTTTGCGCTGGCTGAAGCGCAGCAGCCATTCGCTGAACAGGATCGGGACCGTCAGCATCATCACGCCGTTGATGCCCAGCGCGGCCGGGTCCATGCCCTTGTATATCCAGGTTCCCGACATCACCAGCGTGAGCGCGATCAGCGCGACGGGCCAGCCGAACATCAGCACGAACAGCGTCGCGCCGACCAGGTGGAAGTTGAAGCCGGGGCGGATGCCCGCGTTGAGCTGCCAGAACAGGGTGATGCCGAGCAGCAGCCCGACCAGCGCGTTGAAGCGGATGTTGTTGGCCAGCAGTTCGCGCCATTGGGCGAACTTCAGCGCGCGCACCAGTACGACGATAAAGATCAGGTTGCCCAGCCACAGCACATCGCTCTCGAAAAGTGCGGCGGGCAGGTTCATGATGGCTGGTCGGGAATCTGGTAGGGCAGTGCCTGAAACGCCAGGCGTGCGCCCAGCAGCGAGCTGATATGCACCGGATATGCGTCACGGCTGGCGATCTGCACCACGGTCAGCACGTCGTATCCGCCGGAAGGCGCCGGGGCGACATTGGCGACCATGCCGCTGGCCTGGCCTTCCATATCCGCGCTGAACAATTCGTCGCCGGGCTGCGGCTCTGCGGGGCCATCGATGTGGGCAAGATACATGCGCCGCTTGAGCTTGCCGAGGTATTGCGTGCGCGCGACGATCTCCTGTCCGGGATAGCAGCCCTTGCTGAAACTCACCCCGTTTATCAGGTCGAAATTCACCATCTGCGCGACGAACTGTTCCTGGGTCTGCGGCAGGATCACCGGTATGCCGGCGCGGATGTTGAGCCAGTCCCAGCAGGCGCTGCCGACGGGGCGCGCCTGGGCGGCAAGCTTGTTCCACAGCTCCTGCGCCTGTTGCGGTGTGGTGCTGATCTGGAAGCGCGTGTTGCTGATTTTCAGCACGCTTCCTATAAAAATATCCGTTCGGGCTGAGCCTGTCGAAGCCTGCTCTGATGTTGAGTCCAGCCCTTCGACAAGCTCAGGGCGAACGGCAAGGGAGAGTGGCAGTTGCGGCAATTCGCCGAATTGCCCCTGTAAAATCTCCCGCGCGTTCGCGCCGGACAGGCCGAGCGTCACGATCCCTTCGCTGGCGTCCGCGACTTTCACCCTGGCGCGCAGCACATACATGCTTAATTTCTTGCGTATCGGTTCGCACAGTTCGCGCGGCAGTTGCAGCAGGTAATCGTCGCCCTCGCGCCAGATCAGCATAGAGGCCAGCATCCGTCCCTTGGCGGTGTTCAGGCTGCTGAATTGCGCGCGGGTCGAGGTGACGGCGCGGATGTCGTTGCTCAGCAGGTTTTGCAGGAAAGTCTGCGCCTCTTCTCCGGATACGCGCAATGTGCCGAATTGGCCCAGATCGCACAGCACCGTGCCCTGTGCCGTCGCACCCAGTTCTGCAGATAGGTCGCCAAAATTTTGTGCCACGCCGGATGCGATGGTCGCGCCGCGTTGCGTCAGGAAATCCTGCCAGTCCGGGGTCATGGTGATGTGTGCCTGTCGGAAAATTGGTCGGTTGAGATACGTCTGAAAACCTGCCCGCAGTGTTATGTAATGGCGTGGCGGTGTCAACCCGTAATGCTCGCTTCACCATGACTCGCCTGCGCTATTCCGCTAAACTCCGCGCCATGAAAGTTCTGTGCGCCTTCCTGCTGGTGATGCTGCTTTCCGCCTGTGACGGCGGCCTGTGGAACAATCCCTATCCGGCGGCGGATGACGGCAAGCCCATCCTCTACACCGCATTCACCGAGCGCCCCAAGCATCTTGATCCGGCGCAGGCGTATAGCGAGAACGAATACGAGTTCCTCGCGCAGATCTACGCGCCGCCGCTGCAATACCATTACCTGAAGCGTCCCTACCAGTTGATCCCGCTGGCCGCCAGCGCGATGCCGACGGTGCGCTATCTGGATCAGAATCGCCGCCCGTTGCCGGATAACGCACCGCAGCAGCGGATCGCCTACAGCGTGTACGAGATCAGCATCAAGCCGGGGATGCGTTACCAGCCGCATCCTGCGTTTGCGCCGCAGTATGCGAACCTGGCGCCGGATGATCTGCGCGGCATCCATGCGCTGGGCGACTTTCAGCACACCGGCACGCGCACCGTGACGGCGGCGGATTATGTCTACCAGATCAGGCGCCTGGTCCATCCGCAATTGCATACGCCCATCGCCGGCGTGATGGGCGAGTACATCGTCGGTCTCAAGGAGTATGCCGCGACGCTGCAACAGGCCGTGCAGAAGGATTCGGCCGCGTTCCTCGACCTGACCGCCTATCCGTTGCCGGGTGTCGAGGTGGTGGACGACACCACCTACCGCATCACGATTAACGGCAAATATCCGCAGTTCGCCTACTGGCTGGCGATGCCTTTCTTTTCGCCGATGCCGCAGGAGGTCGAGCGTTTTTACGCGCAGCCGGGGATGAAGGAGCGCAACCTGTCGCTGGACTGGTGGCCGGTGGGCAGCGGGCCGTATTACCTGTCCGAGAACGATCCCAACCGGCGCATGGTGCTGGCGAAAAACCCCTATTACGACAGCGAGACCTATCCGGCGGAAGGCGAGGCGGGCGACGCGCAGTCCGGGCTGCTGGCGGACGCGGGCAAGCCGCTGCCGCTGATCGATAGCGTGGTGTTCTCGCTGGAGAAGGAAACCATCCCGTACTGGAATAAATTCCTGCAGGGTTATTACGATGCCTCGGGCATCAGCTCGGACAGCTTCGATCAGGCGGTGCAGGTCAGCGTGGGCGGCGAGGCCAATGTCAGCGATGGGATGAAGGCGCAGGGTATAGCGCTGTCCACTTCGGTCGCCACCTCCACGATGTACACGGGATTCAACTGGCTGGACTCTACTGTCGGTGGATCGGGTGAACGCGCCCGCAAGTTAAGGCAAGCGATCGCGATCGCGGTGGACTTCGAGGAATTCGTTTCGATCTTCGCCAACGGGCGGGGCATTCCGGCGCAGTCGCCGATCCCGCCGGGCATCTTCGGCTACCGCGAGGGAGAGACTGGCATCAACCGTTATGTGTACGACTGGGTGGATGGCGCGCTGAAACGCAAATCCATCGCCGAGGCGCAACGCCTGCTGGCCGAAGCGGGCTACCCCAACGGCGTGGACGGGAAGACCGGCCAGCCGCTGGTGATCCATCTGGACACCACCGGGGCCGGCGTCGGCAGCAAGTCGCGCTTGGACTGGCTGCGCAAACAGTTCGACAAGATCGGCGTGCAGCTCGACGTGCGCAGCACCGACTACAACCGTTTCCAGGACAAGATACGGCGCGGCGACACGCAGATGTTCTACTTCGGCTGGAATGCCGATTATCCCGACCCGGAGAATTTCTTCTTCCTGCTGCACGGCCCGCAAGCCAAGGTGGGCAAGGGCGGCGAGAACGCGTCGAACTACAGCAACCCGGAATACGACCGCCTGTTCGAGCAGATGAAGAACATGGAGAACAGCCCGGCACGGCAGGCGATCATCGACCGGATGCTGGAGATACTGCGCCGCGATGGTCCCTGGCTGTGGGGCTACCACCCGAAGAACTACGTGCTGCAACACGGCTGGCTGGGCAACGTCAAAGCCAACGTGATGGCGAACAACAAGCTCAAATACTGGCGCGTCGATGCAACGCTGCGCGATGCGAAACGCCGCGAGTGGAACCAGCCTGAGCGCTGGCCGCTGTGGCTGGGTGCGGCGGCGCTGCTACTGTTCGCCGGGTCGATGTGGCGGGTGTTGCGGAAGCGGGACGAGGGGCGGTGATTATTCTGCGGCGCAATGCCCGTTGGTTATTGCGCGGGCTGTGGCTGGGAGCAGCGGGGCTGCTGCTGTTCGCAGGGTGTTGAGGAAGCGGGACGGGGCGGTAGGCGGAAGCCACTTTTTATTGCATCGGGCACCTGAAAGCAGCAGAAAAGTCTCCCCCATAGATGGTAAAATCCGCGCCTTTTCCGGAATGCGGGTATATGAGCAAGCGCTACGATTTGATTGTTTTCGACTGGGACGGCACGGTGATGGACTCGACCGCGGTGATCGCGGGTTCGATACAGGCCGCGTGCCGCGATCTGGGCCTGGCTGAGCCGGATGACCAGACCGCGCGGCACGTGATCGGGCTGGGGCTGGATCAGGCATTGCGTTATGCGGTGCCGGATGCGCCGGAAGCGATGCGCCCCGATCTGGTGGAGCGTTACCGCCACCATTTTCTGGCGCAGGACCAGTCTATTCCGCTGTTCGAGGGCGCGCGGGAGACAATCGCCGAGCTGCACGACGCGGGTTACCGGCTGGGCGTGGCGACCGGCAAGAGCCGCGCGGGGCTGGAGCGGGTGATGGATTCCAGCGGCTTGCGCGGTTATTTCCACGCTACGCGCACCGCCGACCAGACTTTTTCCAAACCGAATCCGGCGATGCTGTTCGAGCTGATGGACGAACTGGGTGCGAGCGCGGAGCGCACGCTGATGGTGGGCGATACCTCGCACGATGTGCAGATGGCTCAGAACGCCAATGTGGATGTGGTCGCGGTGGGGCATGGCGCGCATCCGGCGGAAGAGTTGCAGGCATTGCGACCGCTGGCGCTGGTCGGTGATTTTGCGGAACTGCGGGCGTGGTTCAGGGCGCATGCGTGATTTGGCAGGTTGTTGCAGGGGCGCGATTCATCGCGCCCCTGCAGTTGATGCCGGGAGCATTGATATGAAGTTGTTGAGAAATCATTTTCAGGAGTAACGAATGTCCGAACAAAACAACAACTGGGAACGCAGCGTGCTGGAGAAGCTGGCGCTGTCCGCCTTGCAGGAGCAGCGCCGCGCGCGCCACTGGAGCATCTTTTTCAAGACGCTGACGTTCGGCTACCTGTTCATCGTGCTGTTCCTGTTCATGGGCTGGATGGGCCAGGGCGAATCCGCGCTGAGCACCGGCAAACACACCGCGCTGGTCGATATGCAGGGCGTGATCTCGGCCGACAGCGCGGCGAGCGCGGATAACCTGATCCCCAGTTTGCAGGATGCATTTGCCGACAAGGGTACGCAGGGGGTGATTCTGCGCATCAACAGTCCGGGCGGCAGCCCGGTGCAGGCGGGGCAGATCAACGACGAGATACGCCGTCTGCGCGCCAAGTATCCGGGCATCCCGCTGTATGTGGTGGTCGAGGACATTTGCGCTTCGGGCGGCTATTACGTGGCGGTGGCGGCGGACAGGATATTCGTGGACAAGGCCAGTCTGATCGGCTCCATCGGCGTGCTGATGGACGGCTTCGGTTTCACCGGCACGATGGAGAAGCTGGGCGTGGAACGCCGCCTGATCACCGCGGGCGCGAACAAGGGATTCCTCGATCCGTTTTCGCCGACCGTTCCGGCGCAGCAGGAATATGTGAAGCAGATGCTCGCCGATATCCACCAGCAGTTCATCGACGTGGTGAAGCAGGGACGCGGCAAGCGCCTCAAGGAAACGCCGGATACGTTCAGCGGCCTGGTGTGGAACGGACAGAAGGGCGTGGAGATGGGATTGGCGGACGGCTTCGGCAGCCTGGAGTCGGTCGCGCGCGACGTGATCAAGGAAGAGAACATCGTCGATTTCACGCAGAAGGAAAACTTTGCGGATCGTCTGGCGAAGCGTTTCGGCGCCGGTGTGGCCAGCGCGCTGCCGGGTTTTTCCGCGCAGGCGAACGGGGTGAGTCTGCGTTGATGCGGGTATGCAGGGGTGCGATTCATCGCGCCCTTTTTCGGGTACATAAATAAAGCAGGGCGCGATAGCTTTGCATAGCCATTCGACTAAGCTGACAAAAGACGCCAGCCAAGTCGCTGGTTAAATCGCGCCCCTAACGGGTTGTTTGACCTTTGCAATAAAATCGGAAGAAAGCAACCCGTCGTCTTCATGACCCCAACCAACCTTTTCAAATACGCGCTGCTGGCGACACTCGTTATCAAGCTGGCGCTTGCCGCCGTGTTGCCGATGTCCGGCGACGAGGCCTATTTCATCGTCTGGGGCAATCACCCGGATGCCGGCTATTACGACCATCCGCCGATGGTGGGCTGGTTTCTGCATCTGCTGCTGTATCTGGGCAGCGCGGAAGTCATCATGCGCCTGCCCGCGATTCTGCTCGCCACGCTGATAGCCTGGGGTATCTACCGCTTGCTCAGGCCATACGACGAGGACAGGGCCGCGCTGGTCGCGCTGCTGTTCCTGATCTCGCCGCTGAATATCCTGAACGTGCTGATCACGACGGACACGCCGCTGATCCTGTTCGCGTTCCTGTCGGCCGTCGCATTGTTCAGGGCGCTGCAAAATAACAGTCCGGCCTGGTATGGTCTCTCCGGCGCCCTGCTGGGCATGGCGTTCCTGTCCAAGTATTTCGCCGTGCTGCTGGGGCTGGCCTATCTGGCCTATTTTCTTTTTTCCGCGCGGATCGGGGCGGGGAGCAAACGCAGGACTTGGGGATTCATCGTGTTGTACGCATCCGCCGTGCCCTTCGTGCTGGTCAATATGTACTGGAACTACACCCACTGCTGGGACAACATCCTGTTCAATCTGTACAACCGCCACGAAGGCGATCAGTGGTCGCCGGGCAAGGTGGCGATGTTCTGGGGCGCGCAGCTTTACCTGATGACGCCCCCGGTGATCTACTACCTGTTCCGCCGCCGTGCGGAACTGGTGCAGAAGCTCGCCGGCAGTCCCCTGGTGATGTTTGGCTACCTGTTTGCGCTGCCGATGGCAGTGTTCGCGCTGCTGTCGCTGAAAAAGGTGATCGGCCTGCATTGGGTGCTGGCGTTTTATCCATTTCTGTACGTGCTGCTGTTCGTGTGGCTGTCGCGCGAGGAACTGGTCAAATCGCTGAAGTTCATGGCCTGGTTCAGCGCCGCGCACCTTGCGGTCGTCATCGCCATTGCGGCGCTGCCTATGGAAACCTGGAAGCAGCACAGGCTGTACGAGGGCATCGTGTTCATGCTCGAACCCGAAAAGATCGTCGAGCAAATCCGCCCCTACGAGCAGCAGCAATTCCTGCTCACCACGGACAGCTATTCTTCGTCGGCGATCATTTCCTACCACTATCGCAAGAATTTTTTCGTGTTCGGCGACGGTTCTCGTCACGCGCGGCAGGATGACATCATCACCGACTTCCGCCAGTATGACGGGCGCAATATCCTGATCCTGAAAAAATCGGTACCCGATCTGATGCAGTACGTGCCGTATTTTCAGAGCGTGGAAAGCAAACAGATTGCCGTGCGCGGTGCCACTTTTTATTTCGTGTTAGGTTACGGTTTCGATTACGCCACCTACAGGGATACCGTGTTGCAGACCATCAAGGACAAGTACTACCGCATTCCGGAATTTCTCCCGCATGCCCCCTGTTATTTTTGCGAAAAATATTTTCCGGAGGAGAGTCGCTAAATGGCCACACTGATCACGCCGCTCTCCGGCTGGGGACGCTATCCGGTGCAGACCTGCGAGCTGGAGCGCCCGGAGCGCTATGCAGATCTCCGTCCCGCTGCGGCCAGCATGATCGCGCGCGGGCAGGGACGCAGCTATGGCGATGCGGCGCTGAACGAGGGCGGGCGCGTGCTGCTCACCGAGCGCGTCAACCGGATGCTGGATTTTGACGCGGAGCGGGGCATCCTGCGCGCCGAAGCGGGGACGACGCTGGCCGAGATATTGGCCGTGATCGTGCCCAGAGGCTGGTTTCTGCCGGTCACGCCGGGGACGAAATTCGTGTCCCTCGGCGGTTGTGTCGCGGCGGATGTGCATGGCAAGAATCACCACCACGACGGATCGTTCGGCGATCACGTCGTCGCGCTCGAACTGATCCTGGCCGACGGCAGCCGCGTGACATGCTCGCCTTCGGAAAGGCCGGAATTGTTCCGGGCCACCGTCGGCGGCATGGGACTGACCGGCATCATCGGCGAAGTGACACTCAAGCTCGCGCCGGTGCAAAGCGCACAGATGATGGTGCGCCACCATGCCGCCGGCAATCTGGAGCAGTTGTTCAATTTGCTGGAGGATCCCGACAGCGATGACCGCTATACCGTCGCGTGGATAGACTGTCTGGCACGCGGGCAGCAGCTGGGCCGTGGCGTGGCGATGTGCGGCCACCATGCGGCGCTTGAAGAGCTGCCGGCGGGTTCCGGCAATGCGTTCTCTGCGAGGCCGGGACGCAGCCGCAATGTGCCGTTCGATTTTCCGGCATGGGTGCTGAATCCGTTGAGCATCGCCGCGTTCAACGCGTTCTATTTCCGCCACGAAGGCAAAAAGCGGCAACCGTTCCTGACCGGTTACGATGCCTATTTCTATCCGCTCGACAGCATAGCCCAGTGGAACAGGATGTACGGCAAGCGCGGCTTCGTGCAATACCAGTGCGTGGTCCCCGACGCGATGGCGTTCGAGGGCATCCGGGCGCTGTTGATGGAACTTTCCGGCAGCCGCCGTGCTTCTTTCCTTGCGGTGCTGAAACGTCTGGGCGCGCAGGGTGGCGGGATGTTGTCCTTCCCGATGGCGGGCTACACGCTGGCGCTGGATATTCCGGTCCGCGATAACAGCCTGTTCGCGCTGCTGAACAGGCTGGACGAGATCGTGATTCGCTACGGCGGGCGCGTGTATCTCGCCAAGGATGCGCGGCTTTCCGCCGACGCGTTCCGCGCGATGTACCCGCGATACGGCGAATTCATGGAAATAAAAAAATCGGTCGATCCGCAGAATCGTTTCAGCTCCAGCCTGTCGCGGCGTCTGGGTATCGGAGGGAATGCGAGATGAGCGAACCCGTCCTGATACTCGGCGCCACCTCGGCGATCGCGCGTGCCACGGCTGCCGCTTTTGCCGCGCGCGGACACGATCTTTACCTGGCCTCGCGCGATCTTGAGGAATTGCGGCGCATCGCGGCGGATATCCATCTGCGCCATGGCGTCGAGGTACGATACGGTTCGTTCGACGCGGAAGCGACCGACACCCATGCTGAATTTCTGCAAACCGTGATCGCCGAAATGAAGGGGCTGTCCGGCGTGGTGCTGGCCTTCGGCTATCTCGGCGATCAGATCGCTGCGCGCGATTTCAGCGCCGGCGCGAAAATTATTGCAGCCAACTTCACCGGCGCAGCCTCCATCTTGAGCCACTGTGCGAATTACTTCGAGCCGCTGCAACGCGGTTTCATCATCGGCATCTCTTCGGTGGCAGGCGACCGCGGCAGGCAGAGCAACTATGTGTACGGCGCGGCGAAAGGCGCGCTCAGCCTGTATCTGCAAGGGCTGCGCAACCGGCTGTATTCGAGCGGGGTGCGCGTCATCACCGTCAAACCGGGTTTTGTGGATACCGCGATGACCTACGGCTTGCCCGGCCTGTTTCTGGTCGCGTCCCCGCAGGTCATCGGTGAGCGCATCGCGCGCGCGCCGGGCAAATCGGCGGATGTGCTGTATCTGCCGTGGTTCTGGCGCTACATCATGCTGATCATCAGGCACATCCCCGAACCCATTTTCAAGCGGCTGAAGCTGTGAGCGGGACAGGGGAAAACAAACCTGTCGTCGCGGCATTCGACTTCGACGGCACGCTGACGCGGCGCGAGACATTGCTGCCGTTCCTGCTGCATACGCTGGGTGCGGCACGGGTCGCCCGCGCCGCGCTGATGCTGGCGCCGACGCTGGCGGGTTACGGTCTGAGGCTGATCCGCAACGATCTCGCCAAACAGCAGGTGTTCGTCCGCTGCCTGGGCGGCATGCGTATGGATGAATTGCGGCGGCAGGGGGAGCGTTTTGCCGCACTCAGGCTGCCCGGCCTGATGCGCGAGGAGGCGATGCAGCGCCTGGCATGGCACAAGCGACAAGGACACCGCTGCGTGGTGATCAGCGCGTCGCTGGATCTGTATATTCGCCCGTGGGCGATCAGGGCCGGCTTCGACGACGTGCTCGCCACGCACTTGGAAACCCGTGCAGACGGCACGACGACCGGCAGGCTGGCGGGCGACAACTGTTACGGCATCGAAAAGGTGAAGCGGCTGGAAGCCTTGCTGGGTGCGCGCGACGGCTATACGCTGTATGCCTACGGAGACAGCCGGGGGGATAAGGAGTTATTATCCGGGGCGGACCATGCCTATTATCGATATTTTCCCAACCAGTTATAAACACGGCAATTTTAGTAATGCTATCCCCTCTTCGAATAAGACAGATTAGCCCCTTGCTGCTGGTGTTATCAAGTGCAGTGATAGCGGTTGTTTCCTACCTTCAGTCGCTTCATTTCCCGTTCGTCTCAGACGATTTCATTTATGTAGTGGAGAACACCAGGCTGGCAGGATTGCATTTTGCCGAGCTGTGGCGTCTTTTTACCGGGCCATATAACAGCATGTCGGAGTTTCTTCCGCTACGGGAGTTTTCCTATTGGCTGGATATGACCCTGTTTGGCCGGACTCCCGCTGTATTCCGGGTGCACAACATCATTCTGTGCTTGCTTTGTTTGCCGTTGGTGCACAGTATTACCGCATCGCTATGGCGATATTTGCGCCCCGGGGATGTGCCCAGCGCGCCATTGGTGGCTGCAACTGTAACGGCTTTGTTTGCGCTGCATCCCGCACATGTCGAAGCGGTGGTGTGGGTCAGCGGCCGAAAAGATCTGCTTTCGGCCATGTTCGCGTTGCTTGCGCTATGGTTTGCAACGAATGCCAGACGCGAACACGGGCTTTCGCATCGCTATGCGGCGGCGGCGTTGATCGCATTACTGGCGGCGATGTTGTCGAAGGCTACGGCAGTTGCGGTGGCTCCTGTCATTGCGCTGCTCTGGATCATTTTCTGGCGCGATCTTTCAATTACGGAGAGGCCGCGTTCCTTTCTGTTGTGGCCGTTGGCAATTCTGATTCTGGCAATCGGCATGGCCATGATTATTTCTGCGAGCGCCAAATCCAGGGTTCCTGTCTATTTCGGAATTGAAACGGTTACCCGCACATTGGCGATACTGGGAGGACTGTTCCGGCTCGTTGTCAGTCCGGAAAGCCGCCATTTTTATTATCCGGTATTTGAAGACCCATACCTTGCGGTCATGGTTGCCTTGGGGGCGGGATTGCTGGTGGCCACTGTGTTTGGCGCAGTCATGGCACTGCGCAAACGGTCAGTTGAGGGGCTGGCAATCACAATATTTACGCTCATTTGCCTGCCTTCCCTGCAACTTGTCCCCTATGCGCCGCCCTCCATCATTTCCGATCGCTTCATATTTCTCGCGATATGGCCGGCAGCCCTGCTGATGGTCGCAATAGCCTGGCGGTTTAAACCGCTGCCGCGTGCCATGTTGTTGTTATTCTTTGCCCTGTCCTGGCTTTTTCAAACCGTGGAGCGGCCCCGTGACTGGCGGAGTTTTGACGTTTTGCTGGACGCCGATATCCGCGACTATCCCGGATACTACATGCCCATCTTTTTTAAAATCAACAATCGGCAGGTGACAGAGTTAGAGCAATATGGCGAGTTGTATAAGATGGCGGAAGAGATCAGGGAACCCGATGTCAGGAGCATGGTTGCCAAGGTGATCCAGTCAGACCGCGCCATTTCTTTATCAACCGACAATCCGGGGGATGCGATGATGTATCTGCTGGATGCGGGGCTCGACCTGAAGCAGCCGCCGATACAGGCGAAATGGAATTTGCCCAAATATAAAGTATGGTATGCGCTGCGGGTTACGCATACATATCAGTGGCATTATTTGGCCGAACGTTATTCCGGAGATGAGCTGGTCCGTTACAATGCCGGATTGTGGATGATAAACGTGCAGCAATATCAGGAGGCGGCGGTTCATTTGAGTGCGGCGATCCAATCCGGCCGCCTTGCCGAGGCTGTACGCGGGGATGCATACAGGAATCTCGGGCTTGCCTTGATGAAGATTGGCCGCTTTGCCGAAGCCGAGGCGTCGTTGAAACAGGCGGCGCCCGATCCCCGGGTGTATTGCATGCTGGCTGATATATACAAGCAGATCGGACGCGGAGCGGATGGCGCGCAGGCTGAGGCCATGTGCCATCGTGTTCAGGAAGGGGTGATGCAATGACACAATCTGTGGTACTTCATGAAAGATGAAAATGCTGCTTGAATTATTGCGCCTGATGCGCCCCCACCAATGGGTGAAAAACGGCTTCGTGTTCACCGGGTTGCTGTTCGGTCATGCCTGGCGCGATACTGCGCTGGTCATGCAGGTCGTGGTTGCGGCGATTGCCTTTTCTCTGGTGTCCAGTTGCATCTACATCATCAACGACATCGCCGACCGCGAGCAGGACAGGAGTCACCCGAAGAAGCAGAACCGGCCACTCGCTGCGGGAACCGTTTCGGTGAACAGCGCCGTCGTTCTGGCGGTTGTGCTGGCGGTCACAGCTTTCGCACTCGCTTACTGGGTGTCGGTCACCGCGCTGTGGATCATAGTCGGCTATGCGCTGATGAACCTGGCCTATTCGTTTCACTTCAAGCATGTGGTGATACTGGATGTGTTCATCATCGCCGCCGGATTCATGTTGCGCATCCTGGTCGGCACCCTGGGCGTGGACATCCCGCCGTCGCAATGGCTGCTGCTGTGCGGGCTGATGGTGACGCTGTTCCTCGGCTTCGCCAAGCGGCGCGCGGAGATCATCGCGCTGACCGAGGACAAGACCTCGCATCGCAGGGTGCTGGAGCATTACAGCCCGATATTGCTGGACAACATGATCGTCATCACCGCCGCCGGGTTGATCATGAGCTACAGCCTGTACACGATGAATCCGGACACGATACGCATCCACGGCACGGCCAACCTGATCTACACCGTGCCGTTCGTGATGTACGGCGTGTTCCGTTATATCTACCTGCTGCACCACCAGAGCGGCGGCGGCGACCCATCGCGTGACCTGGCGCGCGACCCGCACATGCTGATCGTGGTCGGCGGGTGGCTGCTCGCCACCCTCTGGCTGATCGCGTAAGCATGGGCAGTAGCGATACGCATTACATCCTGAGCGGATGGCGTTTCCGCGCGCTGCTGCTGATCGTGCTGTTCAGCGCGGCCGGTTATCTGGGTTTTTCGATCTGGGGCGGCTGGCAGGATGTGGTGGCCGCGTTCGCCCGTATCGGCCTGATCGGCTGCGCGATCGCCCTCGCGCTCTCGCTGGTCAACTACGGCGTGCGTTTCGTGCGCTGGCAGAAGTTTCTCGCGCTGCTCGGCCACCGCGTGCATACCCCGGAAAGCCTGCGCATCTATATCGCGGGGTTCGGCCTGACGATACTCCCCGGCAAGGCGGGCGAGGCGATCCGCAGCGTGTTCCTGAAACACCACGGCATCACCTATCCGGAAAGTCTGGCTGCGTTCTTTTCGGAACACTTCTCCAACCTGATCAGCATGCTGCTGCTGGTCGCCATCGGCCTGTGGGTGTATCCCCCGGCCAAACCGCTGGTGGTGATCCTTGCCGCAGTAATCGTGATCGTGCTGGTGGTCCTCCAGCAAACCCGGTGGCTGCGCGCGCTGGAGCGCATCGCGCAAAGCAAATTGCCACCGCGCCCGGGCAGTCTGGTCGTGTCCACGATCTCCATCGTGCTGCATTCCGGGCGCTGCTTCAGGCTGCCGATGCTGCTGTACGGCATCGCGCTCGGGCTGATCGCCTGGGGCGCGGAGGGCGTAGCGTTCTATTACATCATGCACGTTCTCGGCAGCGATATGTCGCCGCAGACCGCGCTGTTTATCTACGCGTTTTCGATGCTGGTCGGCGCGCTCAGCTTTTTGCCCGGCGGTCTCGGCGGCGCGGAAGCCACGATGGTGACCCTGCTGATGTTGAACCACGTCGCGCAACCGCAGGCCGTGGCCGCGACGGTGTTGATCCGTCTCGCGACACTGTGGTTTGCGGTGGCGCTGGGCATCGTTGCGTTGACGCTGCCCGAGCGTAAGCAGTGAGACTGTGCATTTCAGGTTTGAATACGGCTCTTGCTTGAAGAGCAGGAATTCTGGTCGCGTCACGGGAGAAAGGTTATCATTGCCGCCATATCGTTGCCCGCGTAGGAACCCCCGATTTTGACGGCGTTTCAATCGGGAAGGATGCGATGCCTTGGGATGCCGCACATAATTTTCTGAGTGGATTTGAACATGCCCGTCATTTCTGTTGTTGTACCGGTGTACCGTGCCGAGAATTGCCTGGACGAGTTGTATCGCCGCCTGAAGGCCGCGCTGGAAAGCGTTTCGCCGGACTTCGAGATCGTATTGGTCGAGGACTGCGGCGGCGACAATTCATGGCAGGTGATCGAGCGGCTGGCCTCTGCGGATCCGCGTGTGCGGGGCATCCAATTCAGCCGAAACTTTGGCCAGCACTACGGGATCACTGCCGGGCTGGATCGCTGCGACGGCGACTGGGTGGTGGTGATGGATTGCGATTTGCAGGACAGGCCGGAGGAGATTACGCGTCTGTACGCCAAGGCGCAGGAGGGCTATGACATCGTTCTGGCGCGCCGTGGGGCGCGTCAGGATGGGCTGATCAAGCGCGTGACTTCCCGGGCCTTCTACCGAGTGTTCAGTTATCTGGCGGATATGGAGTACGACGGAGATAGCGGCAATTTCCGCATCATGTCGCGCAAGGTGGTGGAGAATTTCCGCCGCATGCGCGAGCAGTTGCGCTTCTTCGGCGGCCTGGTGCAATGGATGGGTTTTCCGACTGCCAGTATCGAGGTTCAACACGCCGGGCGCCACGAAGGGAAATCCACCTACACTTTCGCCAAGCTGTGGAAGCTGGCTTCCGAAACCATCATCGCGTATTCCGACAAGCCGCTGCGGCTCGCGATACGACTGGGATTTCTGATGGCGTTTTTCTCCTTCTGTTATGGCGCGTATATCCTCGGGCACGCGCTGCTTTACGGATCGGCCATCCCCGGCTGGAACAGTCTGATCGTTTCGCTGTATTTCATCGGCGGCATCATTATTTCCATTCTGGGCATCATCGGCATCTATCTCGGCAAGAATTTCGACGAGAGCAAGAAGCGCCCGCTGTATATTGTCAGGCGCGCAACCTTTGATGAGCACGCTGATTAAGCCTACGCCGTGGGATGCGGCGGCGTTCGGCATGCCGACCTGGGAGCTGCTGGAGTATTCTCAGGCGGCGCTGCAACAGGCTGCGCAGACTCCCGGCCATCACACCATCAAGGTTGACCCCTTGGCGGAAAAGCGGCTGTTGCACGAATACGGTTTTTACTACTGCGACACGCTGATCGAGCCGCGTTGTAATAAGGCGCGGCTGCGCGCGGCGCAGCATCCGGATGCAACCATCTCCATGGAAATTGATGCCGCGCTGGCGCAAAAAATTTGTCACAGGGCGTTCGTGCATGGCCGTTTTCACCGTGACTTCAACTTGCCCAAAGCTGCGGCCGATCTCCGTTACGACAACTGGGTGAGGCAATTGCTAGCCGCGCGGCAAGTCTATGGGCTGTACTGGCAGGGCGAGCTGGCGGGTTTCATCGCTTACAGCGCCAGCAGCCTCGTGCTGCACGCCATCGCAGAACAATATCGCGGCAAGGGGCTGTCGAAATATTGGTGGAGTGCGGTATGCCGCGAGCTGCTGGAGGCCGGGCATGCGGAAGTGAAGAGCTCGATCTCGGCGACCAATCTTGCTGTGCTCAATCTCTATGCATCCCTGGGTTTCTCGTTCAACAATCCCCAAGATATCTACCATCGTCTGGTGCCATGACTCTTAACCCATGCGGCAACTGATACTTTATGGTCTGGTGGGGGCGGCAAGCAATGCGGCCATCTATCTTGTTTACCTGCTCCTCACCTATCTCGGCATGGAGGCGAAATCGGCGATGACCCTGGTGTATCTCATCGGCGCATCGATAGGGTTCGTTGGCAACCGCAAATTGACATTCGCCCATCGCGGTGATTCCCGCAGTGCTGCTCTGCGCTATGTGCTGGCGCATGTGTTGGGGTACATGCTCAATTTCCTGATCCTGTATGCCTTGGTTGACCGACTTGGCTACGCTCACCAATGGGTACAGGCGGCGGCCATCATCATCGTTGCCGGGTTTCTCTTCGTGATTTTCAAGTATTTTGTGTTCAGCGAAAAAATATGGCGTGTCGCTAGGAAATGAATTCGTGTTTATGACGCACCACTAGAGGAACGGTCAGATCAAGCCTGTTTTCGTGCCACAAGAAACAGGGATCCTCCTGCGGGGAAACGTATCCCCGCTCGGGTGAGCAGCAACTCGGCACGCATGACCGTGCTCAGGATGCGGTTTGCAATTGATCCTATCCGCAATTCCGCCATCGCATCATGAGTCCCGCCCTTGCTGGTATTGCCAGTGCGGCGTGATAGCCACATGACCGGAAGCAGCAGCGCAACGAACGATCCCGCGTCCCTTACTGCAAACCCGGCATCCGATACTTTCTGTTTCAATTCTGTCGCGGTATAGCGTCGTACATGGCAAGCCATTTCGTCCTGCCTGCTCCACAGGCCTGGGTGTTGCGGTACCGAGAGAATCAGGGTGCCGCCCGGCTTGAGGGCGTGGTTCATCTGGGCGAGTACGGCGGAATCTTCCTCGATATGCTCCAGCACATCGAATGCACCGAGCGCGTCGAAATGGGATGCGAAAGGGATGTTGCGCGCGTCCATTTGCATAAATTGCGCGCCGGGTACCCGCTGCGCCGCATAGGGCAGGCCGATGCTGTATATCTCCGCGCCGGACAGCGATGCGGCCGGAAAGTCGGATGCTATTCCGGAAAGCACAAAGCCGGTACCGCAGCCGATTTCCAGAAACGATTTCATCAACGGACAATGTTTCCTGAGCAGCATGAGAATCAGCGCATTGCGCGACCGGAACCAGAAGTTGCCCGCTTCCAAGTCGGCAAGCTGCGCAAAATATTCCGGGTGGAATCCCCCGCTGGAATTCGCCAGTTCGGCTGCCAGTGCCGGAAAACCGTTGATCTGCGGCGGGGCATGGCCGCATGCCGGGCAATCCCATCCGCTGCTGTCAAAGCGGGCGCTGCAAGCGTTGCAAATTTTCATATTGAGCGGAAGAAAATTACTTGCCGAAGAATCCGTGTATCGCCGAGCAGACGCGCGCAATATCCGCCTCGCTCATTTCGTAGTACAGCGGCAGGCGCAGCAGGCGTTCGCTGAGGTCGTCGGTTTGCCGCATGGCGCTGCCGGTGCGGCCGTATTTTTTTCCGGCGGGCGAGGAGTGCAGCGGCACATAGTGGAATACCGGCAGTATGCCCAGCGCCTTGAGATGCGCGATCAGCTTGCCGCGCGTGGCCAGGCTGTCCAGCAGGATATAGAACATGTGGCCGTTGCTGTCCCCGTCAAAAGTCGGCAGGCGCAAGTGTCCGCCATGTTGCAGGTCGGCCAGCTGCACGGCGTAGGCGGTGCAGATGCTGCGCCGCTTGGCGATGATGTCGTCGGCGCGCTCGAGTTGCGCATACAGGAATGCGCTGACCAGTTCGCCGGGCAGATAGGACGAGCCGATATCGACCCAGGTGTATTTGTCCACTTCGCCGCGGAAGAACTGGCTGCGGTTGGTGCCTTTCTCGCGGATGATCTCGGCGCGCCGGGTGTGGCGCGCATCGTTGACCAGCAGCGCGCCGCCCTCGCCGCTGATGATGTTCTTGGTCTCGTGGAAACTCAGGCAGCCGAAGTGTCCGATGCTGCCCAGCGCTTTGCCGTTATAGGTTGACAATAGCGCCTGTGCGGCATCCTCGACGACCAGCAGACCGTGTTTGGCTGCGATCGCCATGATGCGGTCCATTTCGCAGGGCACCCCGGCGTAATGTACCGGCACGATCACTTTTGTCCTGGGGGTGATGGCCGCCTCGATCAGGTTCTCGTCGATGTTCAGCGTGTCCTGGCGTATGTCGACGAACACCGGCACCGCACCGCGCAGCACGAACGCGTTGGCGGTGGACACGAAGGTGTAGGACGGCATGATGACTTCGTCGCCAGGCTGGAGGTCGCAGAGTATCGCCGCCATTTCCAGCGCGCCGGTGCAGGAATGGGTGAGCAGCGCCTTGTGGCAGCCGAGCTTGTCCTCAAGCCAGCGATGGCACAGCCTGGTATAGGCGCCATCGCCGGACAGGTGGCCCTGGGCGACGGCATCGGCTATCAGCGACAACTCGCGGCCGATGATGAAGGGCTTGTTGAACGGTATGGGTTTCATCGACAGGAATACGGAAACTGGATGCGTCATTTTAAATTGTAATTCGGGTTGGCGTGCCGAAATGTTTTACAATCGGCGCGCCGCTGTGTCTGCGGCACCCTATATGAATACTTCAACATCACAACCAGCCGTGAGCAACCCGTCGCGATACGCCGCATTCCTGAATGAAGGGATCGCGTTGCGGATATTTTTCCCCGTCACCTTCGTGTTCATCTTCATGTTCCACACCTACCCGCTGGGGTTGAGTGATTTCTGGTGGCATATGAATAGCGGCCGCTGGATATGGAACAACGGCGGGCTGCCGGTCGACGATCCATTTCTGTTCAGTTCGGTCTCGCCGCTGGATGCGCGCGCCAGCCAGATATTGCATGGCTATCCCTTGTTCCAGTTGCTGGTTTTTGGCGTCTACGCGCTGGCCGGAACTTCTGCGCTGGTGGTGATGAAGGGGCTGCTGATGACACTGTTTTACGGCCTGCTGTGGAACCATCTGCGGCGCAACGGGATGCATGCCACGCTGGCGCTGGCGCTAGTCGGGGCGCTGCCGCTGCTGTTCTTCCGCTTCGATGATTTTCGTCCGCAGGTGTTCACCTTCATTTTTACCCTGCTGGTCTTGCAGTTGATCGAACACATCCTGGCCGGTGAGCGGCGCGGGATCGCGATGAAGCGGTATGTGCTGCTGCTTCCGCTGGTGATGTTGTTCTGGGCCAACCTGCACGGCGGCTTTATCGTCGGCATGGCTATCCTGCTGGTGTATGTGCTGGCCGAATGGGTCGCCCGGATCAGGCGCAGCGATGCCTTGCCGGATGCGGCGTACAGCCGCTTTCTGTTGATCGCGGGATGCTCCGTCGTGGCGGCGATGCTCAACCCGGCGGGCATCGCCGCCACCTGGTCGCTCTTCACCGTGGTGTCCGGCCCGTTCGCCAAAGTGATAGACGAGTTTCTGGGAACGGTCAGGTATTTCGAATTCCACGGCTTGAAGCACATCGGCTATTTGATCGTCGCGGCGGCGGTCATCCCCGCCATTGCGCTGCTTGCCAGATGGCGCAGACTCAGCATGCCCCATGTGTTGCTGCTGAGCGCATTTCTAGCGGCCGGAATATTTTCGTTCCGCTTCAGCCTGCTGATGGTGGCGTTGGTGATGGCCATAGCCAGCGCCTATTTCTCGCGGGATCTGAACCGCTGGCTGGGGGCATATAAAGGCCTGCCGATGATCCTGTTGTGGTGTGTCTCGACGGCATTCCTCGCCAATTCGGCGCTGAGCCGCACCTCGTTGGCCGGCACACCGCTCGAAGCCGGCGTGGTGCCGGTGGCGGCAGCCGCTTATCTGGAAAAAGCCGTGCCGGAGGGGAACCTGTACAACTACTTCGAATACGGCGGCTATCTGAGCTGGCAACTCTACCCGCAGAAGATCTTCATCGACCAGCGCAGCCTGTCCTGGGATACCTATGAAGAATATTCGCGGGCATGGCGCGGCGATTATCAGGAAGTGTTCGGAAAGTATGGTGTAGGCGCGGTCATTTACCCGGTCTATGAGGGCACGACGCGCAAGGTGTCGCGGCTGACAGCCGGCCTGCTCAACGACAGCCTGTGGGGGGTCGGGTACTACGACGGCCATGATCTGGTTTTCCTGAAGCTCGATATCAACCAGCATCTGCCCGTGCTGGACAAGCAGGCGGTCGTGCGGGACATCATCCGGCGCGCACGCGGCTGAACGCGAAGTGATCGACGATGCGCGAACCGGAAATCCGGACCATGAATAATCTTCCGGCACGCTTTTCCGGCCGGACACTGGCGCCTTGCGCGCTGGTCCTGATCAGCGCGATTGCGGCCGTGGCCGCCTATCTGCAGGCGCTGCACTTCCCGTTCGCGATAGACGACACCACCTATGTCAGCACCAACACCAGGCTGGCCGGCCTGCCTCCGGCCGAGCTTTGGCGGCTGTTTACCGAACCGTACAACAACCTGTTCGAGTTTCTGCCGCTGCGGGAATTTTCCTACTGGCTGGATATGTCGCTGTTCGGCCTGAATCCTGCTGCGTTCCGGATACACAGCATCATCCTGTATCTGCTGTGCCTGCCGCCGGTCTATGGCATCACCGCAACGGTGTGGCGATATTTCCGCCCGAGCGATGTTGCCGGCGCGCCATGGGCTGCGGCTGCGGTGACTGCATTGTTCGCGTTGCACCCGTCGCATGCGGAAGCGGTGGTATGGATCGCGGGACGCAAGGATGTGCTGTCCGGCATGTTTGCGCTGCTGGCGCTCTGGTTCGCCGTGGGAGCAAAACGGGAGCAGGGGTTTTCCGCATCCTGTGCGGCGGCGGCCCTGGTCGCATTGCTGGCGGCGATGTTGTCCAAGGCCACGGCGGTTGCGCTGGCGCCGGTCATCGCGATGATCTGGATGCGCTTCTGGCTCGATCTGCCCGGGCACAGGAAACACCGCTCCCTGCTGCTGTGGCCTGCCGCCGTATTGGTGCTGGCGGGGCTTATCGCCACGACGTTTGCGGCGCTGGCCACGACGAAGATCCCCTTGTATTTCGGGACCGAGGCGGTTACCCGTTCTCTGGCGATATTGGGCTGGCTGGCACGGCTTGCGGTCAGTCCGGAAAGCCGCCATTTCTTTTATCCGGTGTTCGAGGACCCCTATCTGCCTGTGATGGTCGCGTTGGGCGTGGCGGTGCTGGCAGCCGCCGTGGCCGGGGCGGTGGCGCTGCTGCGCAAACGGTCGCTGGAGGCATTCGCGCTGGTCGTTTTCCTGTTGATCTGCATGCCTACGCTGCAACTGATCCCCTATGCGCCGCCCTCGCTGGTGTCAGACCGCTTCGTGTTCCTCGCGGTGTGGCCGGCCGTGTTGCTGCTGGTCGCGCTGGCCTGGCGATTGCAGCCCGTGCCGCGTGCCGCTTTGCTGCTCATCATCGCGTTGGCGTGGGGCTACCAGACCGTCGAGCGTCCGCGCGACTGGCTCAACCAGGAGGTGTTGATAGACGCCGATATACGCGCTTATCCCGGCTACTATGTCCCGGCGGCGTACAAGATCACCGCCCAGCTGCTCAAGGGCCTGAGTCGCGATGCGATCGAAACAGCCGGAGGCATCAGCGATCCGGTGCCGAAAAATGTACTGGTCGGATTGATCAATTCCGATTATCTGGTGCGCGCCAGCGCCGTCGAGAACGGCGATCCGCGCAAAGCTGCGGAGTTGTTGCAGAGGGTGGGCGGGCTGCTGAAGCATCCGCCCGAACAGGCCAGATGGAATTCGCCTATGTACCAGTTCTGGGAGACCTGCCGGACGTTCCTGCTGACCCAATGGGATTTCCTGGTGGAGCATTTCCCCGGCGATCTGTCGCTGCGCTACAACGCCGGACTGTCGAGCATGGATGTCGGCCGGTACAAGGAAGCGGTCCACTATCTGCGCGCGGTGACCGAGTCGCCGCAGCTGCCGGAAAATGTGCGCGGGGCAGCACTGCGCAGTTATGGCGTGGCCTTGATGAAAGGCGGATATGCCGCGCGGGCCGAGGTTCCGTTGCGTGCCGCGCTGGAGCAATCCCCGCCGGACTATCGGGCGTATTGCGCGCTTGCCGAACTGTATCGTCAGGCCGGACGAAGCGACGAAGCGTCAAGCGCCGATGCGGATTGCCGCGCCCATGGCGGCGAGGGCTAACGCAGCAGCGGTTTCAGCTCCTTCAATACCGTGCCCATGATGTGCGGTTGTGCGGCAGCGGTCGGATGCAGATTGTCGGGCTGGAACTGGTCGGGGGCAACGCCCTCCAGCAGGAAGGGCAGCAGCCTCACGCGGTGTTTTTCCGCGAGGCTGGGGAAGATGTTCTGGAACTGTATGGTGTAGGCCGGTCCGTAATTGGGCGGCAGCCGCATGCCGACCAGCAGCACCCTGGCGCCCGAGCGTTTTGCCTGTTGGATGATGTAGCCCAGGTTGGCCTCGATGTCCTTGAGGGAAGCACCGCGCAGCCCGTCGTTCGCGCCGAGTTCCACGATCACGATCGCCGGACGAAACTGGTCCAATGCCCGGTCTATGCGCTGCCTGCCGCCCGCGGTGGTCTCGCCGCTGACGCTGGCGTTCACGATGCCGAATCCGGACTGCGTGCGTGCCAGTTCCTGTTGCAGCAAACTCCCCCAGCTATTTTCTGTTGCGACGCCATATCCGGCTGATAGACTGTCGCCGAACAGCAGTATGTTTTTCTCGGCTTGAGCGGAGCAGGACAGCACAAGTGCGGCGATCAGCAAAACGAAATGCAATGCCGTCATTCCCGCTTTCGCGGGAATGACGAACCCCGAATTATTTTTACAGGCATCAATAATATTCATGGCTTCGATTGTGCAAGCAGAAGGACTCACCAAGCAAGTGTTAAGTGGCGATCAGCCGCTGACGATCCTGCACGACGTCAATTTCGCGGTGGAGGCGGGCGACAGCCTCGCGATCCTCGGCGCGTCCGGTTCCGGCAAGTCCACGCTGCTCGGCTTGCTCGCGGGTCTGGATGTGCCCAGCGGCGGCAAAGTGTTGCTCAACGGCGCCGACCTGTTCGCGCTGGATGAGGACGGTCGCGCCAGATTGCGCGGCGAATTGGCGGGTTTCGTGTTCCAGTCGTTCCAGTTGCTGCCGGCGCTGAACGCGCTGGAAAACGTGATGCTGCCGCTGGAGTTGCGCGGCGCTGCGGATGCGCGGGAACGCGGCAGGGTATCGTTGCGGCAGGTCGGGCTGGGCGAGCGCGCCCATCATCTACCCAAGCACCTGTCCGGCGGCGAGCAACAGCGTGTCGCGCTTGCGCGCGCCTTCGTCACCCGGCCGAAGATACTGTTCGCCGACGAACCGACCGGCAACCTCGATGCCGCCACCGGCAGCCAGATCATCGAACTGATGCTGGAACTGAACCGCGCGCAGGGCACGACGCTGATCCTCGTCACCCACGACGAAGCGCTGGCGCGGCGCTGTGGCAGGCAATTGCATCTGGCGGCGGGACATGTGGTTCATTAACATGAAAAATATTGAACATCCCCTGCGCAGACTGCCATGATGAATTCGGATAACGTCCAATATTCTGCAAAATCGAGGGCGCCTTCCAACGCGCTATACCGCTCCCGCATCGAGATTTGCCGGATCCTGCGCGGACTGGCGCGCGATGAGAGCCCGGTATTTGCGGAACTCGGCGAGGAACAATTGTTCGTGACGAAAATACTCGTCGTGGATGACAGTGCCGGATATCTCGTGATCGAGTACGGGGCGGACAAATCGATCAACAGCGCCTTGTTTGAGCGCCATACACTGGGTTTCAGGGCGAGCCACTCGGGCGCGCATCTGGCATTCAGGGTCGCCAATCCGCTGGAGATCATGCTGGAAGGCGGCCCGGCGATCAGGTTTGCATTGCCCAACTTTCTGGTCTGGTCCAACCGCAGGGAACACCCGAGAACGGCGATCCCGCCGCACGTGCCCCTGCGTTGCATCTTCAGGAATGCGGACGGGGAATTATTCAAGACCGATATATTCGATATCAGCCTGGACGGGATGGGGGGCATGATCAGCGATGGCAATGTCGCGCTTCAGGTCGGCACGGTGCTTAAAGGCTGCCGGATCACTTACCCCGGCGGCGAGCCGATCACTGCCGATCTGGTCGTGCGCAACCTGAAGACCGTCACCCGGTCCGACGGCACGCTCTTTACCCGCACCGGCGTGCGCTTCATCCAAAGGCCCGATGAGATACAGGCGCTGATAAACTTTTTTGTCCACGACCTGGACGGCAAGGGTACTTAGGTCTGGAGTGGTAAGACCCGCATGCATGGGCTTCCAAGGTGAAAACAAAATGAACCTCATTCGCCTCTCTTTCAATCTGCTGCGCCGCGACTGGCGCGCCGGGGAATGGCGCGTGCTACTGCTGGCGCTGGTGCTGGCGGTGGGCAGTCTCGCCACGGTCGGGCTGTTTGCCGACCGCGTGCGGCAGGCGTTGCAGCAGGAGGCGACCAGTTTGATCGGGGCGGACCTGCGCATCACCTCGACGCGCCCGTTGCCGTCTGCTTACCGCAACAGCGCTCAGGCGCGCGGCTTGCGGGCGGTCGAGAGCCGCAGCTTTCCAAGCATGGTGGCTTTCCGCGAGCAGACGCTGCTCTCCGAGATACAGGCCGTGGAGGCGGGGTATCCGTTGCGCGGCAAGATCGAGATTGATGATGGCGCGGGTTCGGCCCCCTCGTTGGACATTCCTCCGCGGGGTACGGTGTGGGCAGACGATCGCTTGCTGCGCCGTCTCGATCTGCAAGTCGGCGACGAAGTGGGTATCGGCGCGCAGCGATTCAGGGTCGCGGCGCGCATCGTGAAGGACATCGACCAGTCCATAGGCTTTTCCAGTTTTGCGCCGCGCGTGCTGATGAACATGCAGGACCTAGCCTCGACCGGCTTGCAGCAGGAAGGCAGCCGCATCACCCACCGCCTGATGGTCGCGGGCGAGACGGCGCAAGTCGCCGCATTGCGCGATGAACTGAAGTCCAGGTTGTCCGGCAACGAAAGGCTGGAGGATGTGCGCGATGCGCGGCCGGAGATACGCAGCGCGCTGGAACGCGCCGAGCATTTCCTCGGCCTCGCCGCGCTGACCGCGGCGATCCTCGCGGGCGCGGCGATCCTGCTGGCGGCGCGGCGTTTTGTGCAGCGTCACCTGGACGGCTGCGCGGTGATGCGCTGCCTGGGCGCGCAGCAGGGGCAGGTGTTGCGCCTGTTCCTGTACCAGTTTCTGTTGCTCGGCCTGTTTGCGGTGCTGGCCGGCTGCCTGCTGGGCTATGCGACCCAGGCCGCATTGATCTCCTTCATCGAAGCCATGCGCGACGCGGCGTTGCCGCAGCCTTCCGTGTTGCCCGCGATCAAGGCCGCCGCCAGCGGTTTTGCGCTGTTGCTGGGCTTCGCTTTCCTGCCCTTGCTGCAACTGCGCAAGGTGTCGCCGCTGCGCGTGTTGCGCCGCGAGCTGGGGGCGCCCGAGTCGAACACCCTGCTGGCCTATGGCATGGCCGTGCTGGCGCTGGCCGGATTGTTCCTGTGGCACGCGGGTTCGCTGAAGCTGGGCTTTGCGGTGCTGGGCGGTTTGCTTGCGGGATTGGCCGTGTTCGGCGGGCTGGCCTGGCTGACTTTGCGCGGCATGGGCCGCTACGTACCGCGACTGGATGCACACTGGCGTCACGCGGTGAACAATCTGGTGCGGCACGGCCGCAGCAACGCGCTGCAGATCGTCGCGCTGGCGCTGGGAGGCATGAGCCTGCTGTTGCTGACGCTGGTGCGGGCCGATCTGCTGCAGGGCTGGCAGGACAAGCTGCCGCCGGATACGCCGAACCGGTTCGTGGTGAACATCCAGCCCGACCAGTATCAGCCGGTGCTGGATTTCTTCGCGCGGCAGTCGTTGCCGCCGCCGGATTTGCAGCCCATGGTGCGCGGCAGGCTGGTCGCCATCAATGGCCGCAGCATCAATGGCGACAGTTATCCCGATCCGCGTGCCCGTGCGTTGGTCGAGCGCGAGTTCAATCTTTCCTATATGGAGCGGATGCCGGTCTGGAACGAGTTGACAAGCGGTGCCTGGTGGAAAACCGGGGAGGGCGGCGCGCTGTCGGTAGAAGAGGGCATCGCCAAAACCCTGGACATCCGGCTCGGCGATATGCTCACCTACGACGTGGGGGCGACGCCCTTCACCGCGCGCGTGACCAGCCTGCGCAAGGTGCAGTGGGATTCGATGCGGGTGAATTTCTTCGTGATCGCCACGCCGGCGCTGCTGCGCGATTTTCCGGCGAGCTACCTCACCAGTTTCTATCTGCCGCCGGACAGGGTGCGGGCGGGTGATGAGCTGGCACGCGAGTTTTCCAACCTGCTGGTGATCGACACCGGCGCGGTGATCGCACAGGTGCGCCACATCATGGACCAGATCACCCAGGTGATGGGCGCGGTATTCCTGTTCACGCTGTTTTCCGGCTTTGCGGTGCTGTACGCCGCGCTGCTGGCGACGCAGGACGAGCGTACCCACGAGGCGGCGGTGCTGCGCACGCTGGGCGCCGACGGGCGTTATCTGCGGCGGCTGCATCTGGCGGAATTCGCCGTGCTGGGCGGACTGAGCGGGCTGTTCGCGGCGGCGGGCGCGGTGCTGCTGGGCTGGGTGCTGGCGCGTTTTGTGTTGGAGATACCCTATCAATCCGGCATTTCCATCTGGCTGATCGGTGTGCCGGGCGGCATGGCGACGGTAGCGCTGGCGGGATGGCTGGGCACAAGGCGGTTGACCACCTTGCCGCCACTGGTGATCCTGCGAGAGTAGAATTCAATGGCGTTTATGTTCAAGGGTGAATTTTAATGAAAAATGTTATCCGTCCGCTGGGCGTGGCGATCGTCTTTTTTGCTTCCGGCTGCAGCTCCGATACAGCCAGGCGAACCACTTACGAGACGCTGCAGAATGTTCGCCAGCAGGAATGCCTGAAAACCCCGTCGTCGGACTGCGGCAAGCGGGAAAGCTATGAGGATTATCAGCGCAAGCGCAAAGAGCTGGGGCTATGATGGATTCCATGCACACGGGGGAAAAGGGTAATGAGATGTTGCGCTACTTTGCTAACCCCGCCCCTGGAATCCGCTGCTCATACAACAGGAACCCGCGAAAGGGGTGAAAATGAAACCACTGCTGTCTCTTTGGATGATTGCGATTGCGGGGATTGTTACGCCTGCGGCAGTGGCGGGACAACAAGCCGTGTCTATGGAGGATTGGCAAAAGGCAAGACCTGACCCCGTCGCCCTGACTGATGTAGCGGCTGCGCCGGAAAACAATTTGAGCCTGAAAATCATCTAGCCGACCTCCCACCGCCGGTGGCGGTGGGGTTAAAGTGAGTTTGCGAACTTGCGATAACCACAGGAGGCCGACATCATGAAGTATAGCGGAATTGATTTGCATTCGAACAACAGCGTAGTGACCG